>JAOMDP010000037.1:0-4750 GCA_028345515.1 Nitrospinota bacterium | reverse complement strand
ATCAAAATTGATAAACATGTAAGTGAAACTAGATTTATGATTTTTTGAGTGGTAATGGATGCAAAAGGAAAGCTTTTGATAAGAGTTAGGATTAATATTAACTCCAGAATAAGAGCAGCCCACCGATATGCATCTAAAATATAGATAAAAAAAGGGATAATAATAAGAGCACAGATCAGACCAAAATAATAAGTGAACTGAAAGGTTCTATCCCGGAAGTTTAATTTTTGTCCCCACAATCCTGCCAGAACTGCTGGAAAAGTATAAATAAAAAAGGTCCACTTAACCATGAGCCCAGAGGCATATATGATGGAAAATAAAAGAGAGTACTTTCTGTTCTCAAAATTTTCAGATTTTAAAAAAAGATAGTAGGCGAGAGCGGTTACGGAAGTTAGCATGACACTAATAATATATTCTCGTGACATGCTCACAATTAAAGGATAACAAGATACTAGAAAGGAAGCGAATAACCCAACATTCTTGGAATATATAATCCTTCCTATACCATAAGTGGATAAAATCAAAACTACCATGAAAAAAGAATTTCCTATAACCCCAGTATCTAGAGTAAATCCAAAAATTAACGAAAGAGGAATTAATGATAGATGGTAAAAAGGGGGATAAAAAGGTTCTACATTTAGTAAATCCTGCCACCAATCTTCCGAGCCGGAGCTAATTGCTTCCCAGTAATTAAAAGTTCTGAAGAGATGAAGCCCTTGATCATAGGAAGGAGGGCGAATATCGAGGAGTATCCAAATAAGATTGCTCCCAATAGCAAATAAAATAATAGCCATCAAAAAGAAATGATGCGAATCAATCACAGTATTAATCGGATTATTTTTTATACTTGGAGTTAGATATATTTTGTTTGAACCAGCCAATGATGGGCTCCAATAGAAATGTTTATTAGTGTTTTAAGTTTAGAATGGCTCGAATCTAAAAACTAAAAGTATGATTAGGATTAAGTGTATAATAAATCAGAATCTTTGCTGCATTTTATCTTAATAAAAATTTATATGTATTATAGATATATTCCTGCCTATGCCAAGCCTTCCCAGTTTTTCATCTAATAAACCGATTGAAAAAATTTTTGTATCCCTGTGGATGGGTTTTTGTTTTTTTGCATTGTCTTACCAACTTGGAGAAGTTCCCCCATATCATGCCGATGAAAATTTTTATATTGAATCATCTCTGCGAATGATTGAGTCGGGAGATTTTATCACTCCTGTCTATAATGAGAAAAAACGTTTTGCAAAACCAATAATGTATTACTGGATGGTTGCAACATCCTATAAAATTTTTGGTATTAGTCTGGCATCTGCACGATTACCTTCGTTATTATTTGGCACCTTAAGTATTGGACTGACTTTCTTGCTAGCATGCCGACTATTTAATAGTCGAGTCGGTTTGTTAAGTGCCTTCATACTACCTTCTATTTATCTCCATTTCCAGATTTCAAGATGGTCTACGACAGATATGGCTTTGAGTTTTTTTATTCTTTTAGCACTTTATTTATTTGTACTTTGGTTTGAAACAGGGTTCAAAAAAAATATTTTTTCGTATTTATTTTATTTTGCAATAGGTTTGGGTTTTATGGTGAAGGGTCCCCCGGCGATTCTTATTCCTGGTTTTACAATTGCGGGATTTTTAATTGCCACCAAAAGAAAAAGCTGTTTTAAAGATCTAAGTATTACAAAAGGGTTGAGTATTTTGGCAATTACTATTTTTCCTTGGTTTGTTGCAATGCTATGGATACACGGAGATGAATTCAAAGACCATATTGTAGGTAATGAGATCAAGAATCGACTTGTTCATGATACTCCATTTAGTTTTTATTATTTGGGCGTTCTTTTTCGATATCAACTACCATGGTCACTGTTCTTCTTTTTTGCAGTTTTAAGGCAATTTGGGTTTTTAGGATTTGTATCTGAGAAAAATTTAAGCTGGGTAGAAAAAATTAAGGGCTTTTATAAAAACATTGGAAAACATTTAAATCTATTTTTTAGAGAAGGAAAAGAATCCTTAGTTTTTTGTTATATATGGTTAGCGGTTTGTCTGGTTTTGTTTACTCTTTTGCGAGTAGAGCATAGTCGTTATATGCTACCTTGCTGTCCGGTTTTTGCAATTTTGACAGCTAAATTTTTTTCAGATGCTGAACAAACCCCTATAAACTTTGGTATTTTGGGATTTAAAGGTGCGCATTTTATTTCTTTTCTTATTCTATTAATTCTTTCGGTTTTCGGGGCTATAGGGGTTTTTATTTATGGTGCAGGCCCAGTAGGTATTTTTTTGATGCCGTTGACCCTGCTGATTGGGGCAATATCTTTTATTTGGTTTTTTCGATGTAAATCTTATGGAAAAATGGTGTTCTCTCTTTCTCTTTCCTTGGTTTTAACTTTTTCTTTTTTAAGTGGTGACGTTATACCTTTTGTCAACCGGTATCCAATGAAAAAGTTTTCGAATTACATTAATAAGAAAAATTTTAAAGGTCCCATTGCGGTTTATAAGCTGGGAAATAATCGAGCTCGCTTGGGAGTATTAACTGGTCGACCAGTAGCTATGCTGCATTCCCAAATTGAATTTGAAAAATTTTTAAGAAAGAATCAGCAAGTATATCTGGTTGTTAAACAGTCAGATTGGGAAAAAGAAATTTCTAATTTAGAAATGAAAATTTTAGAGGACGATCAGATTGGAATTAAAATCAACTTCATAGGGAATGAAATTATGAGCCTTTTTGATATTGGAAAGCTAAGACAAAAGGCACTCTCTACAGAGAACCTTTATTTAATGAGTAATAAATAATTTAAAGGCTATTTAACGTTTGGAACTTTTATGCCCGAAAAATTGTATTTAACAAATTCCCTGTTTTGAGATGAAGTAAAAAAAGCATATTTCGAGTTACCTTGAATTAAATAAAGTTTTTTTGGGAGTTGAGAATTTAAAGCCTTGAATTCGTCTGAATTAGATAGCCACATTTTCTTAGGATTTTCCTGTAATTGTTTTTTCAAATCTTCTTGGTCAGTAATAGGAGCCTCTAAATCTCTATCTGCATAAAATAGCATCGCATGTTTTGGGTTCCAAAATGAAAGTTTAAAGTTTCCAATTTTTTCATTTTTTGGAGTGTTTAGTTTGATTATGGATGCCAAATGACGCACCTCTTTGCTACTTTCCGCTAAAGTTACTTTAACTTGAAAAGGAGTTGTATTTACAAATAATGTTGTTAAGCAAGCCGTTACTACCAATCCTATTAATAACCTTTCTTTCCAAAGAGGGGCGAGCCAATCATAAAAGGTTTTTGCTACGATGATAGACAAGGCAGGGAAAATCATAATAAGGTAGCGGATAGTATGATTTTTACTTGTGCTCATAACCAAGAAAACTAAAACTGGCCATATGAAAAGTAATAATGAGCTTTCATTCCTGTCAATAAAACCATGTTTATAAAATTTATACAATCCAACTAGTACAAATGGCAGCCAAGGCCAATAATTTCGTAAAAAATCTTCAGAGTACCCTAAGAAATTCAATGAAACATTAGTATCTCCAAACCCTCGATTAAATATTAAAACTCCAAAGTGGATATCGATAAATTGTTGTCCAAATTCCAACCAATTAATTAAATGCCAACTAAATCCCAAGCCTAAGGCAATTAAAGATCCTAAGATTAAAAATGGATTGACCATTTCCTTCCACTGCCGCTTATAAAGCAGATATGTAAAAGCAATAGCCAGAGGAAAAATTCCAAGTACACTTTTAGATAAAATCGCTCCTGCAGTTGAGAGGCCAAAAACCAGGTAATAAGTTTTATTTGTTTTTGCTTTTACAAATGCGAATATTGCAAGCGTAACAAAAAATGCCAAATGAATATCGACCATTGCCCTTCTTGCAGAGTCGATGAAGATGCCAGGGAAAACCAAAACTAAAGAAGAAGTAAAGGCAATCCAGGAATCTTTATATAAATGGTCAGCCAAACGATAAGTGAGGATTACAATTCCGGTACCCAACAAGGCAGAGGAGAATATAGCAGAAAAACTGGATACCCCAAAAATGCTGTATGCCAAAGCCATTAACCAGAAAGGAAGAGGAGGGTTTGCAAAATCAGGTTTGCCTGCAAGTGTGACTATCCAAAAATTTCCTGAATCATAGATTTCCTTCGCCTTCTGAGCATAAAAAGCATCATCAAAATTAGTAATGCCGGTGTCTAGTTGTCGTCCCAGTGTGATTAATAAAGAAATGAGAACTAGGAAATAAACTTGGAAATTTTTATGGTTAAGTATGGTATTCAATGTTTTTAAATAGTTAAGATTGCCGCGTGGAACAAATATATAACAGGGTTTATTGGGCTGGAAGGGATTCTATTTTCTAGATTTAAAGATACCGGTTCAATCTATCTTTTTCTTCATCATTTAAGATGGGGCTGTATAAAAAACCAAAAGTTTCTAGCCGCCAGACAAGAACATCCAATCCTTTAAGCATATTAAACCAGTAAAACATTGCCGGGAAAAAGGATTTCCGATTTAAATCATTATTGCAGAAAATAAAATCTTTTAATTGTTGGCGCGAATGATTTATTAGCCTTCGGTTTCCTCGGGTTTTAATGATTTTATAAAGAGAGAGTAAGTTTTTAAACTTTTGTAGCATCAATATAGGAACTTAGAAAATGTTTGGAGAAAACTGTGATTGAGCTTTTACTTTCAGGCTGTAACAATTTTATACTAAGAGTTAATCGAAGTAAAGCAACGGTAATCGT
>JAOMDP010000036.1:0-5828 GCA_028345515.1 Nitrospinota bacterium | reverse complement strand
ATCTAGAAAAGTTTTTAAAGTATTACGCGGACGTGGATTACCTAGAGTAGATATTATTCTAGATAATGATGGGACACCGTTTGTATTAGAAATGAATACTATCCCGGGAATGACCCCCACAAGTCTTTTGCCTATGGCCGCACTTGAAATGGGAATAGATTTCGATCAGCTTGTAATTGAAATTTTAAAAACAGCACAATTGGATTATGGAGAATCCTCATGAGTTTTGCTCTAGCAAGACAAAAAGGGTCTGTCACTAGATGGGACGATTTTCGTTCTCAAAGAAATAAAAGGCAAAAACGTGGCAATATTTTAAGCAAGAATCTTTCTAGCAAACCAAGGTTTGGTGTTTGGATACGTACTCTTGCAGAACTTACTTCTAAACTATTTTTGGCAGGAGTAGTCGGCTATCTTTTTTTTGTAGGATATAATTTTTTACTTTCAAGTCCAAGATTTCATATCCAAAATGTTTCTTTCAACGGCAATCAGGTGTTAACCAATTCAGAAATCTTGGAATGGTTGGGCTCTTTAAAAGGTAAAAATTTATTTGCAATAAATTTGGTCGAATTAAACCAACGACTTTTAGAACACCCATGGGTTAAATCCTCCTCCCTTCAAAGAAAGTTTCCTAAAAGCATAGGTATTGAGCTTACAGAAAGAGTCCCTTATGCAAGAATCATGAAAGACCAGATTTACCTAATGGATAATTTCGGCGTCATCTTATCGCCTGAACAACCGGAATACAGGCACCTACCTCTTATCATAATGGAGCAAAGCAAAGAAAATTTTTTGTCAAATGAGAAAGCTTTGCACAGTCTCAAAACCATGCACTATTTCAATAAACTTTCATTTTTTAAAAATAATCCTTTGGATGGGGCTGTAATGAAAGGACACTCCAGAGTTTTATTTATCACAAGGAATCGGGACCTTCAAATACAGATGTCCATGAATGAGCTCAATGAAGGGTTTAAAAACTTCATGATTGTCCTTGATTCGCTAGATGAAAAAAACCTTAAAGCTCAGATGATAGATTTATCATTCAAAGATCAGGTTATTATCAGGGAAAAATTTAAATCAGTTTCAACATTAGTTTTGACAAAGAGTCAAACCAACTAGAAGGGGATAGGACGTATGTCCAAAAAAAGTAACTACATTGTGGGGTTAGATATAGGAACCACCAAGATCTGTTGCATCATAGGAGAAATAATCGATGATGAAAAAATAGATATTATTGGTCTTGGTCAATATCCATCAAGAGGCCTCCGAAAAGGAGTCGTGGTTAATATTGATAGTACTGTTGAATCTATAAAAAATGCAGTTGAAGAAGCCGAACTCATGGCAGGGTGTGAAATAGATTCGGTGTATGTCGGTATCGCAGGTGGCCATATTAACAGCCTTAACAGCCACGGAATTATTGCAGTAAAAGGTAAAGAGATTAGTGAAAAAGATATGGAACGGGTGATAGAAGCTGCAAAAGCTATTGCCATACCTCTGGATCGTGAAGTAATTCACGTTCTTCCTCAAGAATATATCGTTGACAATCAAGATGGAATTAAAACTCCTCTCGGTATGGCAGGTGTACGCCTTGAAGCAAAAGTTCATATCGTTACAGCTGCAGTTACCTCAGCCCAGAATATTGTTAAATGCGTTAACAAGGCAGGTCTTACGGTATCAGACATAGCGCTAGAACAATTGGCTTCCAGTGAATCCGTTTTATCTCAAGACGAAAAAGAACTAGGCGTTGCCATGATTGACATTGGAGGAGGCACTTCTGATCTTGCCATCTTCTATCAAGGTTCTATCAAACATACAGCCGTTTTAACCATCGCGGGGGCCCAAATGACAAACGATATTGCCATAGGTCTGCGTACTCCCAATTCTGAGGCAGAAAAAATTAAGCATTCATTTGGCTGTGCCTATTCAAATCTTATAGAGGAAGGCGAAAATATAGAAGTTCCCAGCGTTGGTGGAAGAGAAGCCAGAACAGTATCTCGACAAATTTTAGGCGAAATAATCGAGGCGCGCACACGGGAGATGTTTGAATTACTCGACCAAAAAATAAATGAATCTGGATACAGAGAAATCATTTCATCTGGAATCGTATTAACAGGCGGAGCATCGAGTATGCAGGGGATGGCAGAACTTGCTGAAGACGTATTTCAATCCCCGGTACGTGTTGGCAAACCCTTTGACCTTGGAGGATTAATAGACGTAGCAAATAACCCCATGTATGCCACTTGCACTGGCTTAATCCAGTATGGTTTTAAAAGAAGAAAGATCGGCCCCGTAAGAGAACTTCAGGGGCGAAACTTATTTGATAAAATTTTTTCACGTATGAAAGATTGGGCAGACGAATTTTTTTAAAAAGTGGAGGACAATATGAGTTCAATAGAATTTGAAAATGAAAATGATTATACGGCAACCATAAAGGTTGTTGGAGTGGGAGGCGGTGGTACGAATGCTGTCAATTCCATGGTGCGCGATAATCTTCGAGGAGTCGAGTTCATTATTGCAAATACGGATTTACAGTCTCTTGACAAATCCGAGTGCCCAGGAAAAATCCAAATAGGCGGAGAATTAACTCGTGGCTTGGGTGCGGGCTCTAACCCTGAAGTAGGACGGAATGCAGCAGAAGAAAGTGAAAGTATTATCCGTGACATGCTGGATGGAGCTGATATGGTTTTTATTACCGCCGGAATGGGTGGCGGAACCGGAACAGGTGCGGCTCCGGTCATTGCTAGAATTGCAAAAGAAACCGGAGCACTAACTGTAGGAGTGGTCACAAAACCTTTCGCATTTGAAGGTAAAAGGAGAATGCGTCAGGCAGATGAAGGAATTATGGAATTAAAAGAGGAGGTCGATACTCTGATCGTGATTCCTAATCAAAAACTTTTAAGCTATGTAGGAGCGCAGACTTCCTTCACTACTGCATTTTCCATGGTTGATGATATTCTCAAACAAGCGGTTTCCAGCATTTCTGATTTAATAGTAATACCTGGTCTCATCAACCTAGATTTTGCCGATGTAAAATCCATCATGGGTAGTATGGGTAAAGCCCTTATGGGAAGCGGAACCGCATCAGGTGAAAATAGAGCCGTAGAAGCTGCACAAAAAGCTATTTCGAGTCCATTACTTGATGAAGCAACAGTTGATGGAGCAGAGGGTATTCTTATCAATATTACAGGTGGTGAAGACTTAACTCTAATGGAAATAAATGAGGCTTCCATGCTGATACAAAAAAATGCACACGATGACGCCCATATTATTTTTGGTGCAGTGATAGACCATACAATGGAAGGTGAAATGCGTGTAACAGTAATAGCAACAGGTTTCGAAAATGCAGTAACTTCACCTTTAGAACAAAGGGCGGTATTAAAAAAAGTGGTCGGAGGTAACCCACATATAGAAAGTGAGACTATGGATTCATCCTATAAGCATCTCAAGGGCCTGGCGTCCTCAATTAAAGAGGAAAATCAGGAATCAGGAAACTCAAATGCAAACTTAGATATCCCAACTTTTCTACGTAAGCACGCAGACTAATTAAGTGTTTCTGGTTAAAATGGCGGGGAATTCCGCCTTTTGGGATTTTAAGAATCTTAACTGTTCAAATCCCAGTTGTAGTCGAGGTAGGAAACTTTAATATTGGAGCGAACTAGCTCCTTTGCTACTTTAGGTGAGACATATTTGCTGATAAAGTTCAATACACCTCCCCTACTTTCAAAGTCATCCTCAAACCATTTAAAAATGGAAGAAAGATAAACACGTCCTCCCTTTTTATCGATTTTCATTCCCTTTTCAGAAGATTTTAGAAATTCCTTGATCTGATGATTTAATTGCTTGTTCAAAGTTTCTACTTTGAAAGCCTCCAACCTTAAATCAGGACAACTTACAGAAGCGCAGACAATAGCAACATGGATTCTTGGTTCATCCAGTTTTCTTAAAATTTTATGCTCAATTTCATCTAAGGTTCTTTCCTTTCCAGCCACGTTACCTACGTTTTTTTTCCATACTGGGCTAAAAAAACCACCTATATCCTTAATACTTTTTATAGGAAAGTGATCAACCACCATTTTAGCGGCAAGAATATTATAAGTATTGATCCAAAATACAAGTTTTTCATCACGGGTTTTTAAAGAATCCAAGTGCACAGATTCCAACCTGGAAACAAGATTTGAAAATTCAGAGTCTTTTTTTAGATTTTCATAGTTAACAGCATGGATTAAAATGCCATCCACTTTTTTTGGCCTGACATGTCTCCCGATTAAAGAATCCCAATCGGAAAAATCAAAAGCTGAAACTGGGGTAATCCCGTTCAAAATAAAAATCAAGGAAACAGCTAAAATTTTAATTTTTTCCTTTATCCCATTTACAATTTGGAAATTATTTTGCATATTCTGTTCCCCTTCTTTAGTATCTTAAAAAATTCTTTGCAAAATTTTAGTACCATTAAAAGGATTTTCTTGCAAATAGCGCAGATAATTTATAAAAATTTGCTTCTACTTCAATAATATCATTTTAAATAGTAGTCAACGTGAACAAAAATAAGAACTTTAGTCCAGATAATGCGAAAGATGTTTTATTTGTTTCGGATCTGGATGGGACACTCCTTCTTCCTGATGGAACTTTACCCAAAGAATACAAAGAGCGTCTAAACAGTCTTATTGGCGATGGTCTTCAATTTACAATAGCCACAGCCAGAAATTACGATTCTGCTCACCCCATTTTATACGGGCTCAATATTAAGTATCCGGTGATTTTATTCAATGGGGTTTATTTAGCTGACTTTCATAGTGGTAACATAATAGAACACACTCAGTTCATTGACAAAGAAGTTGTATACAGTATGTTGGAACTTGCCAATACACATAAAATTGAACCCTTTATTTACACCTTTGGGGGAAACCATCAGGTTTACTACCGCAAGGCAAACAATGGCGGATCCCTTGCCTATTTAAACAGCCTTGAAAAAAATGGAAGGGTTAAACAAATCTCTGAGTTTGTATTTCAAAAAAATGAAAATGTTTCAGGTTTTTTATTAATCGGTACCAGAGATAACCTTGAGCCAATATACAAAAATTTGAAAGAAAAACATTTTGATCATCTTAATTTGTACTTCGCAGAAGATGTTTCAATGAAAGGCTATTTCTGGCTCCAATCCTTTCACCAACAAGCGACCAAGGGAAATATGATTAAAAAACTGGTTAATCGATTAAATTTCCCCTTGCAACAAACTCTGGTTTTTGGCGATTATTTAAATGATTTGGATATGTTCCGAGTCGCCGGATATTCAGTTGCGATGGGAAATGCCTTGCCCGAGGTAAAGGAATCTGCCGATCAAATAATAGGTCGTAATAGTGAAGGAGCTGTAATGGATTTCCTTGAATCCATTTGGCGCAACATATAAACTTACGGAATATTTAGAAAATAAAGTATCATGAAAACAATTAATTTTTTTGGAATATAAAATGTCTGACCAACCCAAAGAACCTGAAAAAACTACATACCAACGGGATAAAACTGCGAAAGGGCCTCAACCCGCTGCCGATGCTCCAAAAATTCCGGCTAAACCAAAACCAAAAATTAAAAAGGTTTTTGTTCCCAAAAAAACAACATTTACCACCGACAAACCCATGGAACACCGGGTTCGAAACATTCGGTTAACTTCCGAAGAATCCGCAAAAATGATTTGGGGTATTCTGATAGATTTTCAGAATGATTTAGCAAAAGAAGAAATGGAGGACCCGGATAAACCTTTCCACGATTGGGAAAAAGTCGAAAAGTTTTTTATTCGCCTTGCTAAAAAATACAGTATGTGTCAAAGCAAAAAA
>JAOMDP010000035.1:0-5829 GCA_028345515.1 Nitrospinota bacterium | reverse complement strand
TTCCTATTGCTAAAAGTTTGCCCTTAATAAACTTTTCTACAATAATTTCTTTAGAATATTTAAATGCATTTTCTAATGCAGGCTTCCATTGATTTTCTTTAAGGACAATACTTACTCCAAAACTTGACCCCTGATTATTGGGTTTGACTACAACTGGCAATTCTAAACTTCGCTGAATTGTTTCTTTTTGGCTTCTATAGAAAACTTCGTGATCAGCTGTTGGTATTTCATGAGACTTTAAAATTTCTTTGGTTTTTAATTTGTCATAAGCTAAAGCACTGCCAAGGACCCCTGATCCGGTATAAGGTATTTTTAAATATTCCAACAAACCTTGAATAGAGCCATCTTCGCCATAAGTTCCGTGCAAGGCATTAAAAGCCAAATCAATATGCTGTAATTTTTCGGCTATATTTTGATCTACATCAATAGGAGAAATATTTAGTCCCATTCTGATCATGGCCTCACAAACCGAGTTTCCGGTTGATATAGAAACTTCCCGCTCTGATGATAAGCCACCCATTAGGACACCAATTTTTTTTTCTTCAAGATTTTCCAAAAAAATTAAGCTTTAAAATAATAGGTCCGCCCCGACTCTTGGCCAAAAGAGCCGGAAGCAAAGGGAGGAGGGTGTACCTTTACGCGGACCTTCAAACAATAATTCCTCCGAATTTAATCTCCGACAGTCACAATCTCCGTTTGTAGATTGATACCAGTTTTTTCTTTTACTTCTTTTTGAATATGTTTGATTAATTTCGTCACGTCTTTGGCTGTTGCGCCACCTTTATTTACTATGAAGTTTGCATGCCTGATAGAAACACCGGCATTTCCAATGGAAAAACCTTTGAGTCCTATTGATTCAATTATTCTTCCTGCAGCATCTCCTTCTGGATTTTTAAAAATTGATCCTGAATTGGGAATTTTTAAAGGTTGTGTTTGCGACCTTCTTGAAAGATGGCGATCCATAGTTGCCATGATCTTTGAACGGGTTCCTTCCCCTAGTTCTATTTCTGCTTCAATAATGATCCCCGCTTTATTAGGGAAAACAGTTTTTCTATATTCAAAGGATAGATTTTCACGTCTCAATACTTCTATTTCCCCATTCCAGTTAATAAGGGTTACTGTTCGAAGGACAGAACCTATTTCTGTTCCTTCCGCACCAGCATTCATGATAATTGCACCGCCTAAAGAGCCAGGTATGCCTACTAGATGCTCGATTCCTGTTAAAGAAAAACGAGCGGTATGTTTTGCCAGATAAGACATCTTAACTCCTGCACCTGCTTTAATTACAGCCCGTCTGGAATCTTCTTCTCTATTAAAGAATAGTGGTCGCTTGATTTCTTTAAAGCATTCTTTTAAAGAAATAATAATTCCTCTTATTCCGCGGTCACTTACTAGCAAATTTGTCCCCTCTCCCAAAATATAAACAGGTGTTTTTCCTCTGTTTTTTAGAATAGTTTGAATATCTCGAATATCCTTTGGGAAAATTAAAACATCTGCAGGCCCACCAATTTGAATAGAAGTATGACCGGCAAGTATTTCATCTTGCAGGACCTTTCCTTTAATTTTATGTAACCATGGGAATGTATGACTCATAGTTTTACTCTGATGAATTTTTTGTCCTAGAACAGTTTTTGGAAACTCCATTCTGGTTTTTAGATGGAATTCCTTCCCTGATCCAGAATGTGCAATGTTTATTAACCTTCGCTTCCATGCTTCGTTCAGCATAAGTAAGAATCCTCTTTGTTTTTAGGCTGTCAATCACGGAATTCAGCAGCAAGCTTGTGTGCTAATTCCCCTATATTTCCTGCACCCAGTGTTAAAACAACATCACCAGATTGCAGAGAAAACTTTAGTTGTGGAACCAGTGAATCAGCATCTTCAATATGTTCCACGTTCTTATGTCCATACTCTCTAATTCCTTTTGCCAATTTCCGAGAGTTAATTCCTTCAATAGGTTTTTCGCCTGCACCATAGATGTCCAGTAGAATTAATTTATCTGCGTCATTAAAAGATGAATAAAAATTTTCTAATAGATACTGAGTTCGGGAATAACGGTGCGGTTGAAAAATAACTATTAGTCTTCGATCTGGCCAAACCGTTTTGGCAGTTGCTAAGGTTGCTAGGATTTCTACCGGGTGGTGACCATAATCATCAACAATGACAAGAGAATTTGATTGATGTAGGATTTCAAAACGTCTTTGAACGCCTGAAAAATTTTTTAAAGCATCAGCAATAGTAGAAAATTCAATATTTAATTCCATGCCAACAGCAATGGCTGCCAATGTATTACTAATATTATGGTTTCCTAGAGAACCAGATGAAATTTTTCCAAGCTTTTTCCCATGATGAAAAACGGTAAAATTTGTTTTCAAATTATTTATGGAGATTTCCTGGGCGGTATAATCAGCTTGTTTTTTAAGCCCATAAGTGATTGTTCTTTTCTCGATTTTTGGAAGGAGTGATTGAAGGTTCGGGTCATCCATGCATATAATTGCGCTTCCATAAAATGGCACCTTATTCAAAAACTCTAGAAAAGTTGATTTCATATTTTGCATCGTTTGGTAATAATCCATATGTTCAGCATCTAGCGTAGTTACCACTGAAAGAGTAGGAGAAAGTCTTAAAAATGATCCGTCACTTTCATCTGCTTCAGCCACCAGAAATTTGCTTTGTCCCAGTTTTGCATGGCCCCCCATGTTTTTTAGTTTCCCCCCAACGATCACCGTGGGATCTAAATTTCCCCCAGCCAAAACATTAGCAACTAGTGATGTGGTTGTTGTTTTACCGTGAGTACCAGCAATAGCGATTCCATACTTCATCCTCATCAGTTCTGCCAGCATTTCAGCTCTAGGAATTACTGGGATCATCTCCTTTTTCGCTGCTTTAACCTCAGAGTTGTCATTTCTAATTGCACTCGATACAACTACAACGTGTTTGCCAAAAACATTTTCGGGTTTATGATTAAAATGAATGTCAGCCCCTAAAGATTCCAAGTGATCGGTTACTGAAGATTTAATTTGATCCGAACCACTTACTTCATAGTTCTGATTAATTAATACTTCAGCTATTCCACTCATTCCTGAACCTCCGATACCAATAAAATGAATCCGTTTTGTTTTACCTAAAAACATGACAAAACATAGTTTCCTTGTAATTTTTTTGTTCTACCTGATTTACTGTAAGTTTCTTCCAGTAATTCCATACAAAGAAGCCTTACTTTTTCGGTCGCATCTCTATTTCCAAGTTTGTAGCTATTTTCTTCCATAATTTTTAACCGCTTTGGTTCTTCCATAGCCTGAATTATTGATTTTGCAATACGTAGTCCGGACAACTCTTCATCCAAAACTATTTCTCCTGCATTAGCGGCTTCAAGAATACGTGCATTTTTTACCTGATGGTTATGCGTCGCATGCGGAAAAGGAACCAGAATAGACATTTTTCCACAGGCGGTAACTTCGGCTAGAGTAGTTGCTCCAGCCCGACAAATGACTAAAGATGCTTTTCTATATTGGTCTTCTATATCATCAATAAAGGGACGGACATCTGCAGGAAAATGATTCTTCTTGTATTGCATGTTCACCATTTCTAAATCCGTCTCACCTGTTTGGTGGGTGATATGCAAATCTAGTTTTTGTTGTGAAAGAAATTGTAAAGCTTCGACCATCGCCATGTTTATGGAATGAGCACCCTGACTGCCACCGAGAACTAAAACCCTAAATGGGCCGTTGTTTTGTGGGAACTCTTCTTTTGGTTTGCAAAATTCTTCACGAATCATATTTCCTGTGACTTCCACTTTTTCTTTGGGAAACATTGCCGAGGAATCCTTAAAGGAGACAGCAATTTTGTCCGCAATTTTACCCAGCCATTTATTTGTCATCCCAGGAATGCAATTTTGCTCGTGTATTAATATTGGAATGCGCAGTACCCATGCAGAAAGCACTAGAGGCCCAGATGCATATCCACCTACTCCGACTACGAGGCCAGGACGTTTTCTTAATAAAAAACTCATGGACTGAGCAGTACTGATAGGTAATTTGCACCAAGATACCCATCTTGCGATTTTCTTTTTACCAAGTAAACCTGCCGAGAGAATGGTTTTCAAATTGAAACCTTCCTGAGGTAATACTTTTGCTTCCAGACCTTTTTGGGTTCCGACAAAAGAAATTTCAATATCCATATCATTCCTTGTAAGTGCTCTGGCTAGAGCAATTCCTGGATAAAGGTGGCCACCAGTCCCACCACCCGCTATAACAACTCGTTTTTTCATTAATACATTGTCAACGTTTTTTAGCTTGCTTTGAAATATTTAGTAAAACACCTACTGAAAGCATTGTGACCAGCATTGAAGAACCTCCCATACTAATAAAAGGTAGGGTCAGTCCTTTCGTAGGGAGAAGGCCCGAAGCTACTCCCAAATTTATAAAAGCCTGTAAACCAATTAATAGAGTCAGCCCTGTTGCCAAATGAGTTCCAAAAGGATCTTTGGCTCGGTAGGCTGTTATAAAACCTCTCCAAATAAATATTGAAAATAGAATAACGATCGCTGTTGTTCCTATAAACCCCAGCTCTTCTCCTATTACTGAAAAAATGAAATCTGTGTGTGCTTCTGGAAGACGAAAAAGTTTTTGAGAACTTTGCCCTAAACCGGTTCCCCAGAATCCGCCTCTTCCAAAGGCATAAAAAGATTGAATGACTTGAAACCCTATTCCAGAAGGATCTTTCCAGGGGTCGACAAAGGCAATTATTCTTTTTGTGCGATATTCGGCAGTCAGAATTGCTGAGGCTATAAAAGGAACTATTGCCAGAATTGAAAGAAATAGAAATTTTTTCCTGAGTCCAGCGATAAACAGCATTGAGAATGTAACCGCAAAAATGATCATGGCGGTCCCAAAATCTGGCTGAAATAAAATGGGAATGAAAAAAAATCCTAGCACGATTAAATTGGGTAAATAACCGTAAGCAAAATTTCTTAATTTGTCTGCTCGTTTTACTAAGGACTTGGCAATAAATAGTACGAGTGTAAATTTCGCCAGTTCTGAAGGTTGGAATGAAAACCCTCCTAAAGTCAACCATCGACGGGCTCCACCAACTTTTTTGCTGAATTCTGGAAAGGTCACTATGATCAATAAAAGGAATGTGAAGACCATAATCGGATAGGCATATTGATGGAGCCTGTGGTAGTCCAAGGTTTTTGTGAATAAAAGTAGAACCGTCCCTAGAACGCACCATAAGATTTGTTTCTTTAAGAAGTAATAAGAATCGTTGTGATCTCTTACCGTGTAGGCAGCGCTTGAACTGAATACCATTACAATCCCAATGAGAACTAGAATGGCTACGGTAATGCATAGGATTGAATCGCAATTTGTGTTCCGGATTTTGTTCAACGCGTATCACCCTTCCAGTGTTTTCACGATAGATTTAAACTTATTTCCACGGTCGATATAGTCTTCAAACATGTCAAAGCTTGCACAAGCCGGAGAAAGAAGTACAACATCACCTTTTGTTGCTTTCATTTTTGCAAGACGGACTGCTTCTTCCAGGGAATCAGATTCTTCATAATCAAAATTACCATTCAACATACTTCTAAATTTTTGTTTTGTTTCTCCAATTAGAATTAAGTGCTTTACTTTCTTTTTTAAAATATTTTTCAATTCGGAAAAGTCGATATTCTTATCTTTTCCTCCAGCAATAAGAATAATTGGCCGATCAAAAGTATTTAAAGATTTACATGCTGAACCTACATTGGTCCCCTTCGAATCATTAATGAAATCGACACCATCTTGATTGCATACCCATTCCAATCGATGTTCTAATCCTAGAAAGCTGCTG
>JAOMDP010000034.1:0-5927 GCA_028345515.1 Nitrospinota bacterium | reverse complement strand
ATATATGAAAAATGGCGATCCTGTATTATTTCTTATTAATTTGCTTTTTTGAGTCCAGTATTAAATTCAAATAAAAAACCCCCTATCCCATTCAAATAACGGGATAGGGGGTTTTAAGTTTTAGACCTTGGGAGAGCGGTTTACATCATTCCTGGCATACCGCCCATACCGCCCATACCGCCCATACCTCCCATACCACCGCCAGCAGGTGGGTGGTTATGTTCTTCTTTTTCTTCTGGGAGATCCGTGATCATCGCTTCTGTAGTCAACAATAACCCTGAGATACTAGATGCATTTTGCAACGCAGTACGTGTTACTTTTGCAGGGTCAATGATTCCAGCTTTGATCATATCAGTATATTCGCCGCTTTTAGCGTCGTAGCCCATATTGCCTTTGAGGGTTTTGACTTTTTCGCAAATAACGGTGCCCTCTTCTCCTGCATTTGAAGCAAGTTGGCGAAGCGGTTCTTCGAGAGATCTGCGAATTATTTGGACACCAAGCTTGAAATCATGATCGCCCCTTATTTTATCAAGGACACCCAAAACGCGA
This sequence comes from Nitrospinota bacterium, assembly GCA_028345515.1. Lineage (GTDB taxonomy): Bacteria > Nitrospinota > Nitrospinia > Nitrospinales > VA-1 > UBA8687. Next base: position 5,378 of record JAOMDP010000034.1, on the reverse strand, counting down.
ATAAATGCTACGCCACCTCCTGGGATGATTCCTTCTTCAACTGCTGCACGGGTTGCATGGAGAGCGTCTTCAACACGGGCTTTCTTTTCTTTCATTTCTGTTTCAGTCGCTGCTCCAACTTTAATGATAGCTACACCGCCAACCAGTTTGGCGAGCCGCTCCTGGAGTTTTTCGCGATCGTAATCGGAAGAGGTCTCTTCGATTTGGTTACGGATCTGTTTGACCCGAGCCTGTATGTCAGAGGCTTTTCCTTTTCCATCTACAATTACTGTGTTGTCTTTATCAATAGTGATCCGTTTTGCGCGACCAAGGTCGGCCAATTCAACACTATCTAGAGATACACCAATGTCCTCAGTGATGACTTTGCCACCCGTGAGGATAGCTATATCGTTGAGCATATCTTTACGGCGGTCACCAAAACCGGGCGCTTTAACTGCTGATACATTCAATGTGCCGCGAAGCTTGTTAACAACCAAGGTTGCAAGGGCTTCACCTTCAATATCTTCTGCGAGGATCAACAGAGGTTTGCCTCCTTTTGCGATTTTTTCAAGCAGTGGCAAAAGGTCTTTCATATTGCTGATCTTCTTTTCATGAAGGAGGATGTATGCGTCTTCCAAAACTGCCTCCATTCGTTCTGCATCGGATACAAAATAGGGGGAGAGATAACCGCGGTCAAACTGCATACCTTCTACGATTTCTAGGGAAGTATCCATGCTCTTTGCTTCTTCAACGGTAATAACTCCGTCTTTGCCAACTTTATCCATAGCTTCAGAAATGATCTGACCTATGGCTTTGTCCTGATTTGCCGAAATTGTTCCGACCTGTGCAATTTCTTTTTTATCTTTGGTCGGTTTTGCCATTTTCTGAATTTCTGGAATGATTGCGTTAACGGCAGCTTCAATGCCACGCTTAATATCCATAGGATTCGCACCAGCGGTGACGTTTTTCATTCCTTCACGGAAAATAGCCTGCGCCAGAACTGTGGCTGTCGTTGTACCGTCACCTGCGTTGTCACTTGTTTTGCTGGCAACTTCATTTACCATTTGCGCACCCATATTTTCAAATGGGTCTTCTAACTCAATTTCCTTAGCAACGGTAACTCCATCTTTGGTAATAGTAGGGGAACCGAATTTTTTATCAATAACTACGTTGCGGCCTTTAGGCCCGAGTGTAATTTTAACGGTATTAGCCAGTTGGTTTACACCTGCCAGGATTTTGTGCCTAGCAGTTTCATCATATACAATTTGTTTAGCCATAAACTTTAATCTCCTTCTTTTTTAGAGATGTGAAATATTTTATAGATACTTTGTGTCGGAAAAACTAACCTACTATCGCAAGGACATCATCTTCGCGCATTAGCAAGAAGTCATCTCCGTCGAATTTAATTTCTGTGCCGCCATACTTGCTGTAGAGAACCTTGTCTCCTACTTTTACTTCAAGTTTAACGGCTTTTCCGTCATCACCAATTTTACCTTTGCCTACAGCTTTAACACGGCCTTCGATTGGTTTTTCTTTTGCTGAATCAGGAATAATGATGCCTCCTTTGCGGACTTCTTTTTCCAAGATCGGTTGAACTAAAATTCGATCGTGTAACGGTCGGATTTTCATAAAGACTCCTTAAAAAAATGTTAGACTGATGCTATATTAATAATTATTAGAAAATTCCTTCTGGAATTCGACTAAACTATTGTATTTAAGTTGCTTTTTCTATTCTTATTGGTTTTTTAGCACTCAGAGCTATTGAGTGCTTAAAATGGAATATATATAACGCGAAATATAAAAAGCAAGGTGTAAATTGAAAAAACTTTTATATTTTTGAAAAAATTATGAAAAACACTAGAAATAAGCAAATTTTAGAGATCGAAACCTTCCCGAATCCCTTCTCGGGAAGGGATTACACCATTGAAATGGAAAGTCCTGAATTCACCTGTTTATGCCCTAAAACCGGGCAGCCTGATTTTGCTACCCTATATATCAGCTATATCCCGGAAAAAAAGTGTATTGAATTAAAATCATTGAAGGTATATCTAACTGCTTATAGAAATGAAGGTGGGTTTCACGAAAAAGTTGTTAATATTATTCTTGATGATTTGGTTTCTGCATGCAAACCCCGAGAGATGAAAATTGTCGGAGATTTTAATGTTCGGGGTGGAATTCATACGACGGTAACGGTGGAGTATTCTGCTAAAAAGACCCAAACTAGGAAGGGTAAAAAATGAACCAGTCCATGAAACGGGAGGGAGAATGCCATTCTTGCGGTGAATGTTGTCAAACGGTTAATATCACTGCGGTAAGAGATGTTACCCTTCAGCAACATGGTAATCTTGAAGAGTTGCAAAGATACTTGTCTTACAGGGGAATCAGGGTTGTCGGAAGCAATGAAAAACGCAATGAACTTTATTATTCGATAGATCTTCCTTGTAGTGAGTTGACCCCAGACAACCGTTGTAGAGTGCATGGTAGTGAGAAAAAGCCGCTAATTTGCAATCGTTTTCCAGAATCGAAGGAAGACATCCAAGATGTTAAAAACTGTGGTTTTCGTTTTACACCGACTTTGCCCGGCCACCCTTTAATGAGTTAATTTTTTTCAGGCTATTTTGCAATAAAACTCAAAATTTAAAAGATTATAATCCTTAGTCTTTATATTAATTTCACATCCATTTGTTGAGTGGAGTCGCCCAAAAAGGTTTGCTGGGCTTTTTGATATAATTCAATTATGGAAACCCGCTTTAGAGATAATGAAGATAAAACAATATTGGATTCCCTTACAGGGTTGATGTGGCAGGAGAGTTATGCGTATCTGGAAACAGGAAACAATATCAGTTGGTATGATGCGCAGTTATATATTGAAAAACTAAATCAAAACAAGCTAGGTGGTTATAACGATTGGCGTTTGCCTGAACGATTAGAAATTCAGAGTTTGTATGAAGTTGCATTACCATTTAAGTCGCGTGGAAAAACTTTCATTTTGCACATTGATCCTATTTTTGAATTTAGTTATGGAAGTTGTTTTTGGACTTCGAAGACACGGCTTTCGGCAGCTATTGGGTTTGAATTCGATGTGGGAGATATTCACTGGTATCCTAAAGCAAGCCTTACCGGTACTGTAAGGGCGGTAAGGAATCAATGGTTACCCCATAAATTAATAGAACCTGATTGGGTTGGAAAAGCAAATTAACATATGAATGAAAATAATTTTAAAATAGAAAAAGCTAAAGCAAGAAAGCTTCGACAGTCGCAGTGGTGGAAACAGAAAATTGAATCAGGAATTTGTCATTATTGTGGAGGTTTTTTTGCAAGTGATACTTTGACTATGGATCATATCGTTCCCATTGCTCGAGGTGGTAAAAGTACAAGGGGAAACCTTGTTCCTGCCTGTAAAAGTTGTAATTCCAATAAAAAATATTACACCCCGGCAGAAGTAATTCTTAAAGAAAAGCTTGATAAGGATGTCTATTTCTAAGCTAATTAAAATCTTTTAAGCCCTTTAAATACATAAAATGGAAATTCTTCTGCATTGCGATTTTTTGATTGAAGCATTGTCGTCTAAAGAGAAATCAGTAGTTCTGGATTTTTGTGAGACTGAAAAATGCAAAGGTTGGGTATCATCGACAACTCTTCCCGTATTGTTGCGAGCCTTAAAAAACGACCATAAGATTAAGGTGTCAGATCTTTTGAGAAGCCTCAGCGTGATCACTCCGACAGCTAGTGAATTAGAGAAAGCTTTACAAGATGACAACTTCGAGGAAACATTGGCATTAAACCTAGTGCATTCCTGCCAATTAGATGCAGTGGTATCCAATAATCCTGAAAAATTTTCAGGCAATGATGGTTTAGTATTAACAGTCAAGCAGTTGGAATCTAAAATAAATGAGTCTCCTGCTCCTGTAAAGGAAGTAAAGCTACTTGATATTTCAGCTTCGTATCATCAGATATTAAATGATGTGGAAGCCGAAATGGTCGATACCACAAGGAGCGGAAAATTTATTCTGGGTTCCAAAGTTGAGGAAATGGAAGAGAGGATCGCAGAGTATTGCCAAGCCAAATATGCTGTCGGTGTCTCTTCAGGAACAGATGCTTTGCTTATATCCCTTATGGCATTAGGGATTGGAGAGGGTGACGAGGTAATAACTTCCCCCTACACATTTTTTGCCACAGCAGGATCTATTGTCAGAACTGGGGCAAAACCGGTATTTGTAGATATCAACGATGTTACTTTTAATATTAAAGCAGAGCATATTGAAAGATGTATTACTTCCAAAACCCGGGCTATCATACCGGTGCATTTGTATGGGCAGTGTGCAGATATGGAGCCGATTGTCGCAATAGCAAAAAAACACAATTTATATATTATTGAAGATGCAGCCCAGTCTATCGGTGCTGAGTATAAAACTAAGCGTGCCGGTTCTTTAGGTGATTTGGGTTGTTTTTCTTTTTTCCCAGCAAAGAATTTAGGAGCTTTTGGAGATGGAGGAGTTGTGACAACTTCATCCGAAGAGCTTTGCGAAAAACTTAAAATACTTCGGGTTCATGGTTCCAGCCCAAAGTATTACCATAAAATGATAGGGGGTAATTTTCGTTTGGATGCCCTGCAAGCAGGCGTTGTGAAGGCCAAGTTAAACTTTTTAGAAGATTGGACCCAAAAGAGGAGAAAAAATGCATCCATCTATAACCAATTGTTTCAGCAAAATGCTTTGACTCAATTTATCCAGTTGCCACCAGAAGTTTTTCCGCGCCATGTATATAATCAATATGTCATTCGGGCAGGAAGCCGTAGAGATGAATTACTTTCTTTTTTAAAAGGAAAAAATATAGGTTGCGAAATATATTATCCTCTCCCACTACATTTTCAGGACTGTTTTCATTCTCTTAATTATAAAAAGGGAGACTTCCCGGAATCTGAAAGAGCAGCTGATGAAACATTGGCTCTCCCTATATCTCATGAAATTACCCAACCACAGCAGGAATACATTGTTGAAAGTATTCGAGACTTTTTTACGGCTACCTATAAATAAAGGGAAGCTAAGCTTGAAGAGTGATGACTGTTTATGGCAATGGTGTATGCGTAAAGTTTATTAGTATTAAGGCGTGATGGGTACTTACATTTTATCAAGGGTTTTACTACATATATAAGACTAGTGAATTTAAATTAAGCATTTTATAGTTGTAGGAATATTCCTATAAATGTAAGGTTTCTGATGTCATAAGTATTTACTCTTTATTTGGGAGCCTACGATGAAAAATATAAAACAATTGGTGTAGAGGTTAAATTTACTCGGCAGGTCTCAGTCTAGAATTGATTGCTCCTTAAAAAAGAGGGCGACTTTCTTTTTCAGGCGGCTTTTCTCTTGGCGTGTGCACTTGGCTTTCGCATATCA
>JAOMDP010000033.1:0-6431 GCA_028345515.1 Nitrospinota bacterium | reverse complement strand
TGTAAAATTCGGTCAGTGGATATAGGCGGAGGTTCTCCCTGGGCGGTAGGGGGCAAGGCAGCAAGAATAAGCACTAAGAGAACCTGTAAAAAAATAAGGTTCGGTTGAGATTTGATTTTATGGGTTTTAGGATCTTTCACAGTAACGCATCCCATTAGTAAATCCACTAAATCATTGTATATTATCCGGTTTGTTTGAGACAAATAAAAAGGGCCTGAAGCGCGTTGCGCTTTGGGCCCTTAAATTATATGGCGGGGCCGACGAGACTCGAACTCGCGACCTCCGGCGTGACAGGCCGGCGTTCTAACCAAACTGAACTACGACCCCGCGGTCGTTTTATATATGGTAGGCGGAACAGGGCTCGAACCTGTGACCCCCGGCTTGTAAGGCCGGTGCTCTCCCAACTGAGCTACCCGCCCAAGCTTTTTCAAACACCTCCGGAAGAGTCTGGGAGTATATAAATGCCAACCGTACTCTGTCAAGCGATTTCCCTTCAACAGGAAATACCGACTCTTTTAATACAAATAAGTAGGATCCAAGAAATAAAGTGCTTCCCAAATGTTATTTTACAAATTGGTAAACAATTGACAGTTAGGGGTTTGCACTATAAGATGCCTTCTTAAGGTCAGATGTAATTCGGACTTTCTGCAAGTTTTTTGAGTTTTTCATTAGTATCTGAACAATCCCAATTTTCCCTACCATGATAGAAAAATTCATGGCCTCTCTGGAGGGCTTCTCCACTGACGAATTAATAAAAATTCGAAAAGATCTTGATCAATTAATTAGAGACAAGTTTGATAAAGAATTGGGTAAGCGCCAAGGCCAAAGAGCAAAAGTTAAAATCCCTGGAAATTTAGAGATCGAAAGAGAAAAGGAATTTTTTTATAAGCTGCATAAAATTTTAATCAAGGAAATGTCTGTCAATGGCCTTGTATTTTCCATAAAAGGAGCAGTTATAGATGGCGACCTTTTAAAAGTTTCTTTTAGAGTTCCTTCAACTGGGGAAAAAAAAATAATCGATTGTCAGGCAGTAAGGATTACTGAAACTAAACAGGGAACTATTCCTGAGTTGGAAATAGCAGCAATGGCAGTCAGTAAGGATGCAGTAAAAAACTATAAAGATATGCTAAGAAAAAGAGGACAATAGTTTTCTTACTTTAATGGTCTCATCTAATCTATCGCACCTTAACGAAATAGCAGTGCAGGTAAACATTGAATATGACCTTCCCATTTATCTTGATGACAACAATGATGATATATTGCGGCTAATCAGCCTTTAATCATAAATCTTAAAAACATAGCATGATAAAACTGTTCAACAAAATATTCGGATATTTTTCAGTCGATCTGGCAATGGATCTAGGTACTGCCAACACTTTGGCATACATAACCGAAAAAGGAATCGTGCTTAATGAGCCTTCTGTGGTAGCTATAAATGTTGACGACCACACCGTTGAATCCGTTGGGTTAGAGGCAAAAAAAATGTTTGGCAGAACTCATGCAAGGGTCGAAACTATACGCCCTATGAAAGATGGAGTGATTGCCGACTTCGATGTGACCAATAAAATGATTCAATATTTTATAAAAAAGCTATTGAATAAATACCGTTTCTTTAAACCAAGAATGGTAGTCGGAGTGCCTACCTGCATCACCCAAGTAGAAAAGAAGGCCGTCATCGATGCGTCCACCATGGCAGGAATCAGAGAAGTTCATCTAATAGAGGAACCCATGGCCGCTGCCATTGGCGTAGGCATTCCGGTGCATCGTCCAGAAGGCAACATGGTTATTGATATGGGCGGAGGTACGACCGATGTAGCTGTAATATCGCTTTCTGCGATCGCTCACGGAGAATCGGTTCGAGTTGCCGGAGATGAAATCGATGAGTCCATTGTGCGTTATATGCGTCTCCAACATCATCTCAGCATTGGAGTTTTTGAAGGTGAGCGTGTTAAAAAGGAAATTGGAAGTGCATGTCCTCAAAAGAAAAAACTCACCACTGAAGTAAAAGGACTCAACATAAAAACAGGAGTTCCCATGTCTATCACTATTGATGACGATGAAATCCGTGAGGCCTTAAAAGAACCTTTGACCACTATTGTGACATCTATCATGCATGCTTTGGAACAAATCCCGCCTGAACTTTCTGCGGATATCCATTCCAATGGTATTTATCTTACCGGAGGCGGAGCACTCATCCGCGGACTCGATAAAATGATCGAAGAAAAAACCACCTTAAAGGTTTTTATTCCTGAGGATCCCCTCCTCAGCATTGTGAAGGGTGCCGGTGCCGTCCTCGACGATTTTGATAATTTGAAAAAAGTTTGTATCAATTAAAATCATTGCGGTACAATTTCCCAATTATCCATTAAAATTTGCTCTTATGAATCCTCCAGAGAACCTGACCTGCAGCGAATGTGGAAGAAAAGTAAAATCCCTTCCTACAATCTTAGATTATAAAGGAGAGGAAGTTTTTGTTTTCGATCCAGTGGTCTGTAAGTCATGCCTTGAAAAGTTATGTGAAAACTATTCTACTGAATGTGCTAATTGCGGCGGAACTATTCCTCCTTATTCCAATGTAGGTATTTTAAAAGCAGACAACGGGAGGAATAAGTTCATCCATATGACCACCCAATGTAACACCCCTGGAAATGCTTTTTATGGTTATTGGGGCAAAGGATCCATTCGGGAATTTATACAAATTGAAGCCTGCTCATAATTAGATGGAATATATAAATTATATTGCGTAAATAGGGTCGTTTTAGATATGATCCCCAAATCATCAATCAATGAAAAACACGAACATGCTGAAAGTTCATTTTGAAAAGGAAAATAGAACTATTGAAGTAGGAGACGGAGAAAATCTCCGCGAAGCTGCAATTCGGAATAAATTCAGTATTTATCCTCACGTCACTAAAATTCTAAACTGTAGAGGTAGGGGATTATGCACAGCGTGTACGGTGCAGGTATTGGTGGGCAAAATCGAACCCAGAAATGAGACCGAAAGTGATAAATTAAGTAAGAAACCCGATGATTTTCGCATGGCTTGCCAGGTTTCTGTTACGGACAATCTGGTTATCCGTACAAACCCCTGATTCCTACCGCTAAATCTTTCAAAACCATTTGACAACGAATCCCGAAAACCCCAGAATGCTTTATGTCTCCACTTGAGAAAAAACAGTTGGATGAAATCCACCAGCATGCAGTGGAAGAGTATCCGTTTGAATGTTGCGGAATCGTGGTAGGGCATCCAAATCATAATGAGGAGGATGTAGTTTACCGATGTGAAAACATTCAAAATAAGCTGCACGAAAAAGATCCTGAAAACTTTACTCGGGATGCCCGTACGGCATATAATATTAGTGCATTAGAGCTACAGAAGCTTTTAAGCAAGGCAAGTTCACAGGGCTGGGTTTTTAAAGTTTTGTACCATTCCCACCCCGAGCACGATGCCTATTTTTCGGAAGAAGATACCAAAATGGCCCTGTTTGATGGAGAGTCCCCCATCTATCCAGGTACTCAATATTTGGTTGTTTCCGTGTACAGTAGAAAAGTTCGGGATCAAGCATTTTTTGGATGGGACCCGAAAACAAAAACTTTCGAACGAAACCCTGTATAATAACGGGAATCGTAATATTTGGAGATATTTTATGTCGCTGATGATCAACGAAGATTGTGTTAATTGCGGTGTTTGTGAGCCCGAATGTCCCAATGAAGCAATCTCAGAAGGTGACGATATTTTCGTTATCGACTGGGAACACTGCACCGAATGTGTGGGTTGGTACGAAGAAGCACAATGTGTGGAGGTTTGTCCGGTAGACTGTATTCCTAAAGACCCTGAACACGAAGAAACGCAGGAACAGCTACTGGAAAAAAAGGAAAAGCTCGTGGACGGGGGCTAAACAAGAGCAAAGACTAAGGAAAAGTTATTAAATGGAATCGATGAAAGAAGACGTTGAAGAAGTGCTCGAAACCCTGCGGCCAATGCTAATGCAGGACGGGGGTAACGTAGAGCTGGTCGATATCGATGATGGCGTTGTTAAATTACGCTTAGTTGGCTCCTGTAGTTCCTGTTCCAGTTCCACCATGACTTTAAAAATGGGAATCGAAAAGGCCCTGAAAAAAGCCATCCCCATGGTACGTTGTATAGAGGCTGTCGAATAACTCAGCTTATTATTTACACACCCTTTTATCCATTACCCCGCTAAGCCTTTCATCAAATAAACAATCTGTGAATATTCTGATCCAAAATAAATTTCTTAAACTCTTCAATATTGTAGCTCTCTTAATCCTATTTTCCGTTTCTGCTACAGCGCAAGTTAAAGAAGGAGAGAATGCTCCTAACTTCACCTTAAAAAATCTGGATGGAAAAGAAATTAGCTTAAACCAATTTCGCGGCAAGCATGTACTGATAAATTTCTGGGCGACATGGTGCGGACCTTGCAAAATTGAAATGCCTTCTTTGGAAGCTTTATATGAAAGATTTAAAGATAGAAACTTTGTATTGCTTGCAATCTCTAACGATATGTTCGGCGCAAACATCGTCAAGCCTTTTGTCAAAGCCCACAACATTAATTTTCCGGTTCTTCTAGACCAACGGTTAAAAGTCAGTAATACATTTGGCGTGGTCAGTCTTCCCACTACGTTTATGATCGATCCCCAAGGAAAAATTATTGGCGCTCTCTTTGGAGCAGAAGACTGGGCAACACCTAGCAATATCCTTTATTTTGAAAACCTCCTAAAATAAAGGAAAAACTATTGCCGTGCCATAATCTGAAATATTTTCTGCTCATATTTACTATCTTCTCTTTTCCATTAAATAGCTGGGGTGAGCCTATGCCAGACTATTCTTTGGAGGGAAAAATGATCCATATACCGTCTGGTCATTTTATTTTTGGTACCGACAAAAAAGATAGCACCGCCGAAGCACTTTCCATGGGCATTCCTAAACCATGGTATGCAGATGAAAGTCCCCAAAAAAAAATTTTTTTAAAAGGATTTTATATTGACACTTTTGAAGTTACCAACGAACGCTATAAAAAATACGTGGACGATTTAGGAGCCGTTCCCCCGGGTAACTGGAAAGGTAATAATTTTCCTGAAGGAAAAAATAAGGACCCCGTAATATGGGTAAACTGGTTTGATGCCGCAAACTTTTGCCAATGGGCTCAAAAAAAACTACCTACTGAAAAACAATGGGAACGAGCAGCAAAAGGCGCAGAGGGTAACGAATACCCATGGGGCAACGAATTTCAGTACGGCATTGCAAATCTCTCAAAAAATGCAGGAAGCAAAAACAAACCTGTTGCAGTGGGGAGTTACCCAAAATCCACAAGTAAAGAAGGGGTACATGACCTAATAGGCAATGTTTGGGAGTGGGTGGAAGATGACTACCAACCTTATAAAGGCAGCAAATTTAAAAATGAATATTACGATTCGGGCTATAAAGTAATCCGCGGTCACTCCGCAAGCGACATTGGTCACTTTCCTCAGACTCTCTATAAAAATGCCATTAAAATGTTTGCTCGCAGCGGCTATCGTCAATTTACAAACCCTGATGAACCTGGACCAGATGTCGGATTTCGCTGCGCTAGTGAAAATAAACCCGTATCCATTAAACTAGGCCTGTCTTTATCAAATCCGTCCAAAAGGGTTAACTCTTCTGATAAAAGCGAAACAATTCAAAATCCTTTGGGTTCTAAATCTAAAGAGGGGGCCTCGTTTAATCCCTTCGCACCGAAGCCTAACCTTCCCGATTCGGGAATCCTCATCTTAACACTATTGGCATTTGTTGCTGGCATTTTCAGTTTTTTATCACCCTGCACTCTACCTATTCTTCCTGCCTATTTTGCAGTGACCGCACAAACCGACCGGGCACGTATGGGTATGATGTCGCTCGCATTCTTTTTTGGACTTGCCAGTTTGTTCGTAGCAATGGGGGCGTCCGCTAGCGCACTTGGACAATTATTACGTGACTATATGTTTCAAATTTCCCAAATTGGCGGCGTAATTGTTGTCATCTTTGGTATTATGACTTTATTCGGAAAAGGATTTTCTGGAGCTAGCTTTCGGGGAAAACCTACTTCCACATTTATTGGATTCTTTCTATTTGGAGCTACCTTCGCCCTCGGCTGGACTCCCTGCGTCGGCCCCATCCTCTCAAGCATCCTCATGTTAGCGGCTTCAGAAAAAACAGTTCTCCAAGGAATGAACCTTTTATTCTTTTATGCAGTTGGACTCGGCCTACCCCTGATAATTGTAGCAACACTATGCGGGAACCTCCCTAAAGATGGTATGTTCTGGACTCTATTGCGTGGAAAAGGCTGGTACCTTCCTATAGCAAATAAAACTGTTTTTCTTCACACCACCAACCTCTTCAGTGGGATTTTATTAATAGTATTAGGAATCGTTCTTGCTACTGGCTATATGACATA
>JAOMDP010000032.1:0-7823 GCA_028345515.1 Nitrospinota bacterium | reverse complement strand
GCTTCGGTGTAGGCCCAAGGTTCCCAAAAAGCCAGTTGCCCATGTGCGGTGAACGGTTGATAAAAGGTTTCCATTTTGACATGGGTGGCGGATGATTTTGGTTCCACCAGTTTTAACAGTTCTTTAAATGCAAATCCCGTCCACGGTACCGCCATCGCCCAGGCTTCGACACAGCGAAGACGATACAGTCTTTCTTCTATCGGCATGGTTTTTAACAGATCGTTGATGTCGAAAGTTTTGGGTTTGTTGACGAGTCCTCCCACTTCTATTTTCCACGGTCGGGTGGTGAGTTTTTGAGCGTAATTTACGGGATCTGTTTTGTCCGTACCGAATTCGTAAAAATTATTATAAGTTCCCGCAATTTTTTCATCGGTCATGGGTCGGTCGAGTTTAAAATCCGAATTGCGCTTGGCAGGGTAAATCGATTTTTCCGTATCGTTCCATTCAACTACTGGTAGAGATTTTGGAGGGGTGGAAGGCCCGCACCCGTATAACGCGCCTACCGTCACCAGAGAGGTTAGGGCCGTACCTTGAATGAATTCCCGTCGTCGTAAGTAAGCAGATTCAGGTGTAGCAAGATTTTCAGAAATCAGCCAGTCTTTTTTCTGGATAATATGAGCCATAGCTTTTAACAACCAACCCAGTCATCAATAGCTTTTAGATACTCAGGCAGCCCTTTATGAATTGGAATGGAAATAATTTCTGGAACGTCGTAACTATGGTTTTTTTGGACCCAGTTTTCAAGTTCCTCATAATTTTGCTGCAGAGTTTTAATAATTAACAGAAATTCATTATCTACATGAATTTTTCCTTCCCAATGGTAAGTCGATTGGATGCTGGGAACAGTATTGACACAAAAAGCGAGTTTTTGTTCTACCAGGCCGCGGCTTAATTTTTCTGCTTCTTCTTTTGACTCTGTGGTAATAAAAATAACGCAGTACTCATTCATGCGTCCCTCCTTGATCATAGTACAAACTTCAGTAAATAAAATCCTAACACGAGCAAAACGAAAAAAACGATACTGAATAAATCAAAATACTTTTCTATTAATGCTTTGATGGGTGGACCGAATTTGTAAATTAAAAATCCGACCAGAAAGAAACGTGCAGAACGACTTATTGCAGAAGCCATTATAAAAGTTGGCAGATCAATTTTAAATGTTCCGGCAGCCAGGGTAAAAATTTTATAGGGAAGGGGAGTAAAACCTGCGGCAGCAACTGCCCAGCCTTGGTGTTTATTATAGAGTCCGCCAATTTTATCGAATGTTTCTTGTAAATGATAGAAGTCTACAATCCTTTGCCCAATTAGATCCATAAACTGATATCCAATTAAATAACCAAATATGCCACCGAGGACCGATGCAAAGGAACAAAAAAGTGCAAACCGTATCCACAACCTTGGAATGGCCACCGTCATTGCAATTAACAAAATATCGGGAGGGATTGGGAAAAACGACGATTCTACAAAAGCAATAACACAAAGAGCAGGCAAAGCGTAGGGTGTTTTTGTCCAGTGCAAGACCCAATCATATACAGATCTAAAAAGTTTCATGTGACAAATTTGAGTAAGGGTTAGACGAGGCTTATAGGATCAACATCGATAGTGATTTTAGCTTTGTCGTGGGTTTTAGTTTCTTTTAGCACGGAACATTTTAACAAAATGTTTTGTAATTGCTTTATGTTTTTGCCGCGTAATATCAAATGCCAACGAAACTTGTTTTGTAACCGATAAAGTGAAGCCTTTGAAGGGCCAAAAAGTTCTACCGATTTTTCTCTGGATACGAGTCGAGAAAGGGATTGTCGCAGTTTGCTAATAGTATTTTGCCCATGAATTTCATTTTCGCAGATGATTTCTAAAACAATCATTTTTGTAAAAGGAGGATAATTCAATCGTTTTCTGATTTTAAGTTCTTTGTCGTGGAAGGCTTTTACATCATGTTCCATAACAAACTCAAACATATAATGGTCTGGGTTGTTGGTCTGGACGATGACCTTCCCTGGCAGTTTTCCACGTCCAGCCCTCCCTGCAACCTGTGTCATCAATTGGAATGCTCGCTCGCAAGAACGAAAATCAGGGATGTTTAATGCAAGATCGGCAGTTACAACCCCGACTAATGTTACGTTGGGATAATCGTGGCCTTTAGTTATCATCTGTGTCCCAATAAGAATATCAATCTCGCCAGATTGCATTTTGCGGTGCATGTTGACAAATGCTGATTTGCTTTGTGTGGTATCTCTATCCAGACGACTTACTCTCGCATTGGGAAAAAGTTTGAGTATTTCTTCTTCCAATTTTTGGGTACCAAATCCACTAAAGCGAATGACTTCCCCTTGGCACTCGGGACAATAACCTGGCATGCTGGTAGAAAAATTACAGTAATGGCATAGTAGTCGATTCTCCTTGCCGTGAAAAGTTAGAGTTACACTGCAATGATTGCATTCTAGTACAAAACCACAGTCGGGACAGTATACGTATCGAGCGGTACCTCTCCTGTTTAAAAATAGGAAGGTTTGCTCTTTTCTTGAGAGCCGGTCGCGGATCGATGCTAGGAGTTGACCGGAAAGGATGGAGAAGTTTTTAAACTCTTTTCGCTCTCTTCTCATATCTAACAAGCTGACTATGGGAAGCATGGAGTCTCCCACTCGTTTTTCTAAGGAGAGATATTGATATTTGTTGAGCTGCGTATTGCGAATCGATTCTAAAGAGGGTGTCGCTGAACCCATTAGAATTAATGCATTTTGTGACCTGGCTCGCATCACAGCTGTATCCCGAGCATGATAACGGGGTGTAGAGTCTTGCTTGTAGGAACAATCATGCTCTTCATCAATCACAATGATTCCCAAATTAGTGAACGGTGCAAAAACAGCGGACCGAGCTCCCACAGCAATAGAGACCTGTTTAGCGTGAATCTTTTTCCATTCTAAAAATCTTTCTTTCTTTGAGAGCCCGCTATGAAGAATTGCCACTCGATCGCCAAAACGTTGCCGAAAACGTTCTACCGTTTGAGGTGTCAGTGAGATTTCAGGAACCATCATGATGGCGGTTTTACCCTGCTCAAGAACTTGTTGAATGCATCGTATATAGATTTCAGTTTTTCCGCTCCCGGTTACACCTTGCAATAGATAGGATTGAAATTTTGATTTTTTAATAACTTCGCTAAGTTTTTCGAAAACTTGTTTTTGTTCGGGCGTGAGCTTTAAAGAAGGTCCAATGGGTTGATTCGATGTGTCAACATGTGTTGCTCGTTCTAATTTCTTGGTAAAGATTTCTATAAGTCCTTTTTCTTTTAAACTTTTGAGGGCAGATGAACTTCCCAGCACACTTTTTTCTAAATCTGATGTGCTAGTTTCTCCTTTTATTAACTGATAGTAGACTTTTTTTTGTTTAGGACTACGTGTAAGCAGTTTTTCTATTTGATTGGGTTCTTGAAAGTTATGATTAATTCGGACGGTTTTAATATATTGGTAACGGACTGTACTTTTAGAGATTGACTCCGTTGAGTTTAGAAGGCCGTCTTTCACTAAATGGGCCAGGCAATGGGCATTGAATTTTTTCCCCAGTCGTTTCTTGCATTGCTTGATAGTTGCTTTCTGATGCTCTTGAATATATTGCAAAAGAAGCATTGCTGACTTTGAAATACCGTCTTTTAATAAGGCATCCATACCTATTTTCGTAAGCGAAAATTCTTCTCGACTTTCATCATCTAGTCCTGCCGGAAGTGCTGCTCGGATTGCTTCTCCCCACGAGCATCGGTAATAGCTACTAAGCCATTTTGTCAGCGAAAGAATTTCAGTGCTAATAATAGGCTCAGTATCGGGTAAATCGCTGAGGGATTTTAACCGGAATTTTTTATCACATTGCGAAGTCAGATTAACAACATAGCCCGTGATCCGGCGTCTACCGAAAGGTACGAAAACCCGCATTCCTACCTCAACCTTACCTAGAAATTCTGAGGGAATTTTATAGGTAAAAACTTCTTTTAGGGGTAGATTAAATGTTACTTCTGCATATGGTTTTTGGGAGGCGGGAGTCACTATTAAATGTTTCTAGTAATCTTTAGAATGAATAGAAAAGAGTTTCTATATTTTTTTAAATTGTACCATTCACTTGCCATAGAGCCAATTGCCAATAAACCTTAAGCCCTCATGAATTATCAAAAAAGGATAAAAAGAGGGGGATTGCTGACTTAGTTTTCACATTACTATATATTGCCCTTTTTGTTTTGATTGGTTTTTATGAATATCATAAGAGTCAATAAATGTTGACTCTTTATTTGTTTTCCTTTAACCTCACTGGCTTCACAAATAGTTTTGAGAAATGTTGTTTGTAAAAGGGGTTAAGCCATGAAAGTCGGAGATAAGGTGAAATTTAACTTTGCAGGAAAGAAAAAGGAAGGTACCGTTAACAAGTTGTTTGAAAAGAGTGTTTACTTGAAAGTGGATTTCGATAAGGATAAACAGAAAACCGTCAAACGAAAACTCAGCGAAATTGACGGCAGTAAAGCAAAGAAGAAAAAATAATCAGACTATGTCTGTTAGCTTTAAGGCCTGAACCGCGCTAGAGAAAGAATTGAACCTGATTCATCAGCCGGGGTATTAATTTAGGTCGATATAATCTTTGGTCAAACTCTTCCAACCTTTTTTTATTTTCCTGATAACAAAGATTGATGAATGCTTTGGGGCTCATAGAAGATTTTTCTATGTCTGCGGCCTGTATGGTAAAGGACTCGCCTCCCATCTTTTTTAAATCCATAAGCCTGCTCCACCCTGCAGAGGCAAAAGCTAGTAAAGTGTTTAACCAATGTATTTGAGGCATAGGAAAGCTGCGACAGTGGCGCATGTATAAAAGCCAATTATGGATAAACATTATATGTCTTGCTTCTTCTTCGACAATTGGTTCCATCACTTCTATCAAGCTTGAAGGGTAGTCTTTTGATGCTTTTGAGATCTGAATGAATCCGAAAGCGAAAAAAGAATCAATACACTCCCCGGCACCTGTCGACATAAAACTTTTTTCCAAATCATGTTCAAGCGGTTCTTGGGCTAACTCTTTAAAAGGAATTTCATATTGTTTTAAAAAACATCTTAGGATATCCGCGTGACGACCTTCTTCATAACCTTGAAGTTCGATAGCTTCACGAATGAGAGGGTCATCAACTACCTTTGCATAGGCTGAAAGTTTCAAGCAGACACGGGTCTCTGTGAATATAGCGTAGTCCCAAATTGGAAAACCTTTAAGTTTTTCGATAGTCTCTTCATTTAAATCAGGCCAGTCCAGCTCTTCAGGGGTGAAAGGTTTGTGGGTTTCTAAGAACTGCCTGCAAAAAATTTCTTTATGTTCTTCAGTGCCAGCTTTGACCTTCATAATTATTAAATTGATGTCTTAATAATAAGTTTTAATTTTAGAGTTTTTCTTAAGGTTTTCGATGTAGTCTCTAGTTGCCTGGGAGACCTTTTTATTAACCAAAAACTGTTCAATTTTGATTTTTTCTGTTTTAAAAGGGCTGAGCCTAACTGGCTTTATATCAGTTACTTTAAGCACGTGGAAACCGTGTCCGGTTCGAAATATATTGCTGACCTCACCAATTTTCATTTTAAATGCGCGCGTACTGAAGGCTGGTAGCATCTGCTTGCGGGTAAAATATCCCAAGTCTCCTCCCTTTGACGCCAGGCTATCTTGGGAATGCCGCTTAGCTAGAGCAGCAAAGTCTGCGCCGTTTTTTATCTGATTTAATATTGATTCAAATTTTTTGATCACAGCTTGTTCCCCGGCTTTCCCTTTTGAAGGTTCAAACTTTAGAAGTATGATGCTGGCACGGACTTTTTCAGAGCTTTGAAACTTGCTTTTATTTTTTTCGTAATAGGCCCGAATATCCTTTTCATTAATTTTGATCTTCGGTTCGATTTCGTTTTTTATTAACTGATCCATAAACATATCAACTTTAAGTTCTTGCTTATATTGATCGATGGTCATACCTCGATTTTTGAGCTGATGCTCGAAAACGGAATCAGATTTAAATTTTGCTTTTACTGTTTCTAATCTATCAGATAACATCTTTTCAGAGACCGTTATCCCAGACTCTTTGGCTTTAAGGACCAACAGGGTACGTCCTATTTCATCATCAATGAGTGTTTTAGCGGCCGCTTTTTCCTGGTCATTGGTTAGAGGAGTTCCTCTTTTTTTATATTTAGCGGCAGCCTTTTTTAGTTCTCGGGAAATTATGTCTCCACTTATATCGTGGTTGTTGACCTTTGCTACTACTTTGGGCAGTTTAATACTGAGTTCGTCATGCTTATGACCCGAATGGGCCCAAATTACTGTGGATTGATTAGTCGTAAAAGTACAAAATAAACATAGAAAAATTGAAGGAATGAACCTTTCCATTGAGGATTCCTTTCTGCAATAGAGGGTATGCAAATTTATGGTGTTTAAAATTAAATTTATCATTCATAGAGGTGTTGTCAATGGAATTATTTAGATTTAAAAAGTATTACTGAATTGGTGCGCAGGGTTTAATTGAGAGTATTTTAAAAAACAGATTTAATGAATAGGGAGGACCGTTCGAAAGCCGTAAATTTTGTTTTTAATATGCGGATAATTGCGGGCTCGTTTTACTACTTTTACACTTTCAATACTGTTTACCCAAGAACCTCCTCTAAGAACCTTCATTTTTAAGGGGCCTTTGGGGCCTTCTGGATTGATCTCAGGGCTATTTTTGTAATAATTTTCATCATACCAGTCCAGACACCATTCCCATACATTGCCGGCGGTATTGTATAAACCAAATGGACTCACCCCAGAGTGATAATAATTGACTGGAGCGGTATGTGAATAGTTATCATTTTTGCCGAAAATATTAACAAAGAAAAAGAAAAATCCTTTATCAAACTTACCTCCCCAGGGCCAAAGGCGGCCATCATTTCCACGGGCAGATTTTTCCCATTCAGCTTCGGTTGGTAGACGGCGACCTTTCCATTTCGCGTATGACATAGCATCATTCCAACTTACTCCTACGACAGGCTGTTCTGAATCATTGAAGCGTGAGTCGTCCCAGAAAATAGGTGAGGGATGGCCGGTAGCATCCATAAACATCTGGTAGTCCTGATTGCTGACTTCATATTTGTCGATATAAAAGCTTGAGGTATACACAAAGTGCATGGGTTTTTCATCGTTATTTCCTGACGAAGTTCCCATCTGAAAATAACCCTCTGGGATCAAAACCATGCCTGTTGGTATTTTTTCCTGAGCTTGCGCAGACGAAGGGAAAGAAAGAATTACGGAAAGGATAAGAGGTAGTATTTTTGGAAATCCCATACAGGTAATACCTGAAGGAAGGTGCATTACAAATTAAAAAAGCTAATATGAGTTACCAAATCGCGTTTGGTTTCAGGAGCTAACTCTTCATAGGCATCTAAGTTTTCGATATTTATCCATTTGTAATGCCCGTTCCAACAATTGAGAGTTATAACATTATTGCCATACCAATCCATGGTGCTATTCAAAAAAATAGGTCCCTGGCATTTTTGACACCGGCCATGAATCTCATGAATGTTTTGATGCTTTTTCATTAATTGCCTGATCTAAGGAAGAAGAAATTTTCTTCCATATTGTTATCCTACATTTGTAAATTAAATTATAATCAGCCCGTTTGCGCAAGTTTATTTCAATATTTTATCGAATTAAAAGCCCTAAAACCCTTAATTTGTCAAGGGATTTCTCCCGATCAAAGCCTTAGGATAATAGATCTATTTTCATGTAGCAAAAAGATTTTTTTATATTATTTACTATGATTGGGGTGTTCATCTATTACTTTTTGTTCCAGG
>JAOMDP010000031.1:0-7933 GCA_028345515.1 Nitrospinota bacterium | reverse complement strand
GACCACATATTTGTCGAGCGATTTTTCCGGCCCCACTACACATATTCCTGTTACTACAATATGTTCCCTGCCACTCAATCTTTTTAAAATACGTTCCGCGTCTTTTTCGTCATCGGGTTTTCCAAATATTTCATCGTCCAGTGTTACCAAAGTGTCAGCACCTATGACCCAGCAGTTGGGGAAACTCGGTGCTATAGACACGGCTTTTGCACGTGCTATATTTCGAGCATTTTCTTCTGGGCGTAATCCCAGATCCAATAATTCTTTTATGGAACTAGGTACTATCTCAAACTGGTCGGATATTTCTTTTAAGAGTTCCTGTCGGCGTGGCGATTGCGATGCCAAAACTAATTTAGAATTATTTTTAATCATAAGTATGCCAACATACATTAAACTCAAATTTCCAGCAAGCCCCTTAGTACGCAGGCCTTAATTCCTTTAATAATCAAAGTATAGCCAGTAATCCTTCTACCAAAAATGTTTTAACTCATCGTCTTCCACGTAAGTAGGTGGAAATTGGTACATAAATCCTATATATTTACTTCTTTTATTTTTTGATTTCGGGGGAAACATGGCGGGAGCGACCCATCAAATACAAATACGTCATATTCTTGTAGATAAAAAAGAAGTGGCAGGCCTTTTAAAAGAAACCATTGAAGGTTTACCCAACGAAACTGCACGGGTGCAAATGTTAATGAAGTTAGCTGGAAAATACAGCATATGTTCAGTTTCTAAAGAGGATGGGGGTAACTTGGGTTGGTTAGAAGTTGGCTGGAATAAGAGTGATCCACGACAACCTCGTGGCGGTTTCAAATCATTAAGCAACGATGAGCTCAATGACTTTATAATGCAAGGGGTCGAGACTATGTCACTGAGTAAGGGCAATGTTTTTGGTCCGATAGAAACTTATGAGGGCTTTCACATTGGCATTATTTGCCAAGAAGTCAAACTGAATCGGATTCTTTAACAGCTGTGGTAAGTTCTTCTGCTTCTTCGTCAATAAAGTTATAAGCAAAACATCCACTGGTACATCGGACCATATAATGGGGGCAAGATCGGCAGGGCTCTTTAGCTTGGGTTTTGTCGAATACAGTGTTTAAAAATTTTGAACCCATTTTTGCCATAGCGATCGAATTCACTTCCTTAAAGTCCGAAACATTGCCCAGTTTCAAATTGTGAAAAGGGAAGCAATTGAAGCAATCTCCTTTTGAATCAATGTCCATGGGGCTACCATCCGCACAGCCAAAATAATAGTCGTTGTTTTTCCATTCTTCAGTTGGTGGAAGCTGTTTGTTGCCATGGAAGAAAAAGCGGTCGGTGAGAGAGAACTGGCTTTCTTGAATTTCATCCAGAAAACATGGCGGAAACGAGCAGTCAAATCGGAAACACATTTGAGGGTACCGCTCAAGGATTTTTAGCATTTTCTGGCCGACTTTTGGGTAATCGCGGATTGGTAGATAAATATTTGCTTCGCCACCGATAATTGGAAATGCGGGACTTACACGAATTTTATATAGCTGATCTTTTGGAAGTCCGACCTTCTGGTAGATGGCATCGATTTCTTGACACTGCTTTTCGAGATCTTGATCTTTTGAATAAAGATTGAGGCTGAAAGTTATACTGTAACCATTTGTTCGAAGCATTTTTTCAGCCACCTCTTTACAGCGCTCATGATTTTTTTCTGAAATGTTTTCTAGGGTCTGCCAATTTAAGAGAATAGCAAAAACCACATTTTTATTTCTCGCTCCGTTAGGCCCTGCCATTTCCAGCATCAGATCTAAAACCTTGTCTGGCATCAGACCATTTGAAAATACGCTAAGGTGGGAATAAGGCAGAACATCTTTGTAAGTATTTCTAAATATATCATTGAACCGGGGATGCAATGTCGGCTCACCACCCATGAAATTGATGATTGGAGTATTTTTTATTTTAGGGAGAAAGTCCTCGAGGAAATAATCATATTCCATTGACTTGCCGGGTGTTTTGACAGTCTCTTCCATGTATTCGTCTGCAAAACAATAATTGCATGTTAGATTGCAATAACTATTCAATATAATATTCAAATTTTCCTCCCAGAGGCATTTTAGATATCCAAAGTATACCTCAAGCCTTAATTTAAGGCGTTATTTCATATTGTTTTTGAACTCCTTATGATACCACACTGGCTTTCAATATTTTTCATGGATCGAATTTTTTCTTCCGCCGTATAATTTGAGAGGTGCCAGCCTGCACCACTAAGCCTAACTCGCAAGGATGAGTACGAACAACGTTTATAAACGCTTGAATGGCATTATCCTTGGCATCGGTTTCATCTTCGGCATCACAAGAATATTCCCAGGTAGAATTTAAAGTTGGGATTTTTTCTAATCCGTGTTCTTCCAACCTTCCTATGACCTCAGCCAATACATCTTCGTTGAGTTCTTTAAATTCTGCTGCGACAAGTACTTTATACTGCAAGGGCCGCCCTCCTCTTTGATATTAAAAGAAAATTGTAAAGCCTAGTGTATAATAAGCCGTCTAGAAGGTGTAGTTTTTTCAAACCGAGTCCGGGCTATTTTTTCGCTATTTTTTCCTGACTTCCATTTTTGGGGCTTTCGCCCCGGCTGGAGCAGTCCATTTGTCTTCTTTTCAGCGGTTCATATCCAATATTTCCTGGAACGTTTTTGGTAAGGTATGTGTTCAGATCCTTCTATTTGGCGTATCTGTTCTTTTAGCTCGTTATCTTGGTAAAGAGAAGTTGGGAGTTTACGCAACCCTTTTGGTGGTTCCCACATTTGCCCGTCTACTCAACCAGTTTGGATTAGAATTTCTCATAAACAAAAAAATTCCAGAATTAAATGTGTTGGACCCAAGTGGGAAACAATCCCGCTATCTTATAAAAAGTTTATTGGCAATTCGGGCAGGGACATCTGTTTTTTTCAGTATTTTAATTTATGCGGGCCTTCCTTATTACTTGGATTTTATAGGAGCCCCTGAATTGGTGGAATATCGCCTAGTTTTGATTCTTTATTTTCTGGTTATTTGCTTCAATTCTTTGTTAAGCACTTTGTTTATGACGCAGTTACGGTACCGAGTGGTTTCTATAACTGAAATATGTTGTACGTTTTTAAATCTTATTTTTCTTGCCGGATTTATTTTTCAAGATTGGGGAATTAAAGGCGTTCTGTATGCTTATATTATTTCCACAAGTATAAATATCATTATCTATTTTGGATTGGCATGGAACGGTATTAAAGGAGAGGCCCATGCCCCTGACTTTAAGGAAATGTATTCCTTGGGAGGGGCTACTTATTTGACCACACTATTGAGTCTCGGGTTGATTACGCAGGCCGATATAATGTTGATGAATTATTTTCAAGTTCAATCTTCTGGGATCGGTTTCTACCATCTCGCTACTGGTTTGGGAGGTATGCTTGCTTTTGTTCTCGTTGGGGTAGGCCCTTTGGCCCTTTCTATTTTTTCTGAAATCTATACGCGAGGAGCGGAAAAGGAGCTATCTCAAATTTGGTGCCAAATTGTCGGATTTGTCAGTTTTCTTACAGTTCCTATTTTTGTATTTGCCTTTTTCCATGCAGAATCTCTAGTCAGTTTTGTGTATGGCGAACAATTTCAACAAGCGGGTGATTTATTATCGCTCTACATAATTTTTGTAGGTAGTGCAACGGTACTTGGGCTAGATTTTGTCACTTCCACCTTATTTGTTATGCATAGACGTAATACAGTAGTTAGAATTAATGTAGAGGGAAGTGTTTTGAATATTGGATTAAACTTGCTACTGATCCCGATATATAAAGAGAATGGAGCTGTAGTAGCTACAGGATTCGCAATGCTTTATATGGTTGGCCGCCAACTCTTTGTCATCCACAAAAATATAGATATTTCACAAGTCTGGCCCATTATTGGAAGATGTCTTTTATTTTCTATAATTGCTGTGATTCCAACACAGGTATTGGACTTTTTCATTTTAGATCACATTTTTGGAAGTATTTTTATTTTTGCTTTTACTTTTTTAATAACCCTGGCCGGTTTCAAACCTTTTACAAAAACTCAGGCTCAGAGGCTGAAAAATATTCATCCTGGTTTTCCGCAATGGATCAGTTGGTTTGTAAGAGCAAATTAAAACTTAAAAAGCATCAACATTTGCAGTGGGGTTTTGTTTCGTTTTTTTTTTGCAATCGCCCAAATATCATTGCAAAAAAGTAGATTAAAGGGGTTAAATAAAGAGAGTGGATAAGCGAATTTGTATATTGAAATAAATATATCGGATATTGAATATGGTTGAAAGAGAAGGATTTGAATTTTGTGGGAAACTCTTGGGACCTGGTAAACCTCCATTTATAGTGGCGGAAGTAGGGTTTAATCATAATGGAGATGTTGAGCTTGCAAAAAAAATGATTGAATCGGCTACTAAAAATGGAGCTGATGCAGTCAAGTTGCAAACCTTTGTGGCAAAGGAAATGATTTCTAACAAAGTGATCGTCGATGATCCTGATAGCCCAGGTCATGACATCCCTTTCTATGAATTTTTCCAAAGGTATGAACTGTCCCGATCTGATTATGAAATGCTTTTTGCATACGCTAAAACTTTAAATATTCCTTTGTTTTCGACACCCTTCGATGAATCATCATTGGAGATGTTGAATGACCTAGGAGTACCCGCTATTAAAATTGCATCTCCCGATCTCACATTCATTCCCTTTCTTGAAAGAGTTGCTGAAAGAGGTCTGCCTGTGGTTCTATCAACGGGTATGGGAAACGAAGAGGAGATTTCGCAGTCTCTTAAAATTTTAAAACCAAAGTGTCCGATTATCCTTTTACATTGTGTGTCTAACTATCCTTCGCGTTATGAAGAAATGAACCTTCGGTGCATCAAAACAATGTGGTCGAAATTCAAAGTGCCAGTGGGCTTATCCGATCACACAATGGGTAATTTAACGGCTGTTGTTGCAGCCTCATTGGGAGCAGTGCTTATAGAAAAACATTTTACATTAGATCGAAAATTACCTGGTGTGGATCAATCGATATCTATGGAACCGCAAGAATTAAAGCAACTCAAGACAGATCTGGTTGATGTAGCAAAGATAATGGGCGATGACAAAAAACAAATTCAGCCGTCAGAGATTTCTGTTAAACAGTCGGCTCGCCGAAGCCTTGTTGCTAGATTAGATATTTCCAGCGGTACCGTATTAACTTCAGAGATGATTTCTTTCAAACGCCCGGGTACGGGAATTTCGGCTGCAGAAATAAATGCTGTTTTAGGGAAACCGTGCAAAAGCGACATCCGCGCAGAAGAAGTCCTTACCTGGGATATGTTCTAGGCTATAAGCAAATCTTGGGCTTTATCAAGTTGATTCGATAATCCTAAATACCAAACCAAAACTAAAAGTTAGATGACATTCACCTTGTTGGTTGGAAATAATTAATCAGCTAAAAAATTTTTTCTGTATTCACTAATAGCTTTATTTCAATTAGTACCCTTCCACCGCCATCGGAATAAGCCTGCGGCAATGCTGCCGAGAATACAATGGGTGAGGGCAGAGATGGCTCCGGGCACAGTTGCCAGTGAATAGTCTGAGAAATTACTTCTAGCTAGCTCGGTAGCCAACCCCGAATTTTGCATTCCCACCTCGATAGAAATGGTTTGTGCATCTTGTTCTGGGAATTTGAGCATGCGTGATAAACAATAACCCAGTAAGAATCCAAAAAAGTGCAGAAGTACAACAGCTATTATTAAAGATGAACCGATTTCAAGAATTGCATCTTTTTTTGCAGCAATAATGAAATCGACAATGAAGACAATCGAAAGTACGGCAAGAAAAGGTGTATAAGGTTCGACCTGTTTTACCAACCGATTTAAAAATTGGTTTAATAAAACACCGGCAACAATAGGTAAAATTATAACCTTTATCGTTTTTATCAATAATCCTAATGTGTCAACGTTGAGAGATAAGCCTGTAAGCTCAAGCGAGAGAGACTCGATCCATAGAGTGGTGAGCAGTGGAGTAAAAATTACAGCCATCAGAGTGGATATAGTGGTCAAGCTTACGGAAAGGGCGACATTAGTTTTTGCGATAAAACAAACTACATTAGAAGCTGTTCCTCCCGGGCAGCATGCGACGAGAACCAGCCCAATAATAAAATCGATAGGTAAATGGAAAACTCGCGCGAGCATATATCCTAAAAATGGCATGACAGTGTATTGCAGTCCGACTCCAAATAAAATCGATTTTGGGATTTTAAGTACACGAGTAAAATCTTCGAAGCTTAGCGTTAGGCCCATGCTAAGCATGATGATTGCTAGAAAATATGGAATCCAGGTAGGCTGAAACCAAGTAGCAGTTTCCGGTTTCCATAAAGCTAATCCTGCGCCGGTGAGCACCCAAACTGGGAAGAGATTAGCTAATGAAATAAAAAATTTTTCCAGAGAATTCACAAGGATTCAGGGTTTTTGCGCAATGATGCTTGAATAAGCCTCCCTTGCATCATCGTAATCCCGATAGCGGTGAATTCGCATTCCTTTAAAAATATCGAGTAGTTCGTTTGTATTGAGGGCCCATTTTGCATTGAACTCTCGGTATTTTAGGTAGTCGATATTATAGGTTTCAACTAAAACGATACCTTCTGGTTTGAGTGCATCGTAGAATTTTTTAAAAAGTCCCCGATTCATATAATAGGTGCAAATAATAAGATCGTAGCTGTTAGGTTCAAGTTCTACAGTTTCCAGATCCACAACTTTTGTTTTGATTTTGACATTATTTTTTGCCGCCAGTGCATGTGCTTTTTCCAATCCTTTTTCTGAAATGTCGAACCCTGTCACATCAAAACCCTGTGTGGCAAGGTAGACGCCATTTCTACCTTCTCCCATTGCTACATCGAGGGCCTTGCCTTTTTTGAGAATGTGGATGTTATCCACCAAAAACGGAATAGGTTTTTCTCCAAAGAGGTATACCTTCGTATCGTATTTTTTATTCCAACGATCTTTATCTTTGGGTTTGCTATCTGCGGGAGACGTGCAAATAAAAACAAACAAACCAATAACGAATAAAGCTTTTAATAGTTTGATTTTGTTGTGAAATTTCATAAGGTAGACTTTTAGAATTATCCTCTTATCTTAACGAATTGGATGTCCCTGTTCAACCTGATTTCCCCGTTTACTTAGGCTTGTCAAGTAGGTAGAATTGAGGGGAATCAAAATAAAAATTTAAAGAACAAATACCTTCTTAAATGGAGTGGGAAATGTTTAGTGCATCAAAATGGATCCCGGTAATTTTAATAGTTTTTTTAGTATCAGTTTTTGCGTCCGCAGCTTTTTCCATAGAGGTTGGGAAGCCGGTTACCGAATCTCCGGATAAGCGATTTGCAAAGTTTCCAAATGGAAGCATTTTGGATCGAAAAACCAATTTGATTTGGATGGAAAAAGATTATTGGCAAATGGAAGCCAAATGGATCAATTGGTATAAAGCAAGAGAATATGCGCAAAAAATGAATCATAAACGATTTGGTGGTTATCAGGATTGGCGAATACCCACAGCAAAAGAAGCTGAAAGCTTATACGACCGTAGAAAACGGAATACGGATAAAGATGGTGATAAAATTTTTATTGATAGCATGTTTCCTAAGGGTGCAGGATGGAGCACTTGGAGCAGTGACGAAAAACGTAACAAGGCGATTACTGTATCTTACAAAGACGAGGGTGGTCAGGCCTATCAAGATAAAATTTCAGGGGTTGACGCCTTTTTAAGACTGGTAAGAAATGCGACACCCTCAACTAAAAAATAGCCCTGGATTTCTGATTTTTGTGTGTTCCAATGCGAAAAATAATTTTTTGTTTCTTCTTTATTCTCGTCCTCTTGACTTGGAGTCAAGTAGGTGCTTTCCATGCTGATATTTATGAGCCACGTGTTCCTGCTGAACTTTTGGAGGAACTTCAAGA
>JAOMDP010000030.1:0-9404 GCA_028345515.1 Nitrospinota bacterium | reverse complement strand
ACCGTGGTGCAGTCCTACGAACTTTAAAAATTATTCAAGAAACACATCCTGTTTAAACTTTGGGTTTTGATTTATGACCTTAATCTATCACATTTTCTCTATACTAATTATCATTGTAATAGTCCCTCTGTTCACCGTAATGTCTTTGTTCACTAAACATAAATTTAAATTTATTTTAAATCATTTTGGTTTCGTCCCGTCCACAACAAAAAACGAAAGAAAAACCCTTTGGTTCTACGCTCTTTCATTGGGAGAAGTGAAGGCTGCTAAGCAAGTTTTAATAAAAATCAAGCATAAGGATCCAAGCCTAAGAATTGTAGTTTCTGTTACCACCGACTCTGGTTACGAAGGCGCTTTGGAACATCTTAAAATGGCAGAAAATATTTTCTTTCAACCCTTAGATTGCATGCCCTTTACTTGGCTGGGAATAAGAAAAATTCAGCCTGATCTTTATGTAATAAACGATACAGGCTTCTGGCCTGGTTTGATTGATCAGTTACACAAAAAAAAAATTCCTGTAATTTTACTTAATGGGCGAATTTCTCATCGGTCGGTAAAGACTTATCTAAAAGCAGGATCGCTTTTTAAAAATTTGTTTCAACAATTCGATCGACTCTGTATGCAAAATAAAAATAGCCACCAAGCTGCCTTATCTCTGGGAGCAAATCCCAAAAAATTAGAAGTATTGGGTGACCCAAAATTAGATGCATTACAAACATTAACAGAGCAGGAAAAGAAACAATTACAGCGGGCTTTTAAATTAAAAACGGATTCTCCTTTATGGATAGCTGGAAGTACTCATGCAGGGGAGGAAACAATCATTTTGGACGCTCATCAGCAACTGAAAGAAAAACACCCCGACCTAATATTAATTCTTGCCCCCAGGAGAACAGAAAGGATAGGAGAGATAGCCAAATTGTTGCAGAAAAAAAATATTTCTTTTTGTCGTCGGTCTTTATTGAAAAACAATGAGCCCGCCGGTGTAATCCTTCTAGATACCATGGGTGAATTGGCAGAACTTTATTCCTTGGGGCAAGTGGCTTTCGTAGGTTGCAGTCTGATCGAGCCTGGTGGAGGACACAGTCTCATTGAACCTTTGTCGCACGGTGCAGTTGTGTTGCATGGACCTCATATAGAAAATATAGGTCCTATTGCCAATGAAGCAAACAAAATTGGACTCGTATTTACCGTTTATAATGCAGAAGATATTCAAGAAAAGGTACATGCACTGTTAGAAAATAGCAATTATCGCATCGAATTAGTTGCTAAAGCAAAATCCTTCATAAATGGTCACAAAGGAGCCGCAGAAAAAATGGCAGCCATTACTTTGGATATTTTAAAATCTTAATTTTTTTATTAGTCACTTGACTCACAAAATAAATAGAAATACAGGAAAGCAAAAAAGCCGGCACCAGCTCATAGATAACGGAATCGGACAAACCTGAGATTTTCCAAATCAGTGTGATCCCAAATCCAGTCAACATTCCTGCAATTGCACCCTGACGCGTAACCTTTTTCCAATATAAAGTGAAAAGTATCAACGGACCAAAACTCGCACCCAATCCCGACCATGCAAACAAAACGAACCAGAAAATGACACGGTTCTCTCCTAAGGCAATAAACATGGCACCCAATCCTAGTAACAGAACCGTAAGTCTGCTTACAAAGATTATTTTTTCATTCGATAAAGACTGGTTTAATATTTTAGAATAGATATCGTGTGCGACCGTCGAGGCTGCAACCAAAATTTGTGCCGAAATCGTAGACATGATTGCAGATAAAACTCCTGTTAACACAATAGCAGTTAAAATATTTGGTAAGAGCTGCTCTGCAGCTTTTGGAAATAAATGTTCAGGGTCTTCCAATCCAGGGAATAGTACCTGCCCGCAAATCCCTAATAAAATGGACGAGGAATACATGAGCAAACCCCACCCTAAAGCAATCCAGGTTCCATTTTGAATGGCCTGAGTGTCTTTTGCAGCCATATAACGTGTAACTACATGCGGCTGCCCTGGATATCCCAATCCAATACCCAACAGACCAACCATTGAACCGATAAATACAGTAGTGGATTTTCCACCCATCCATTCAAGTGTTTCTGGAGAATTTTTTT
This sequence comes from Nitrospinota bacterium, assembly GCA_028345515.1. GTDB lineage: Bacteria > Nitrospinota > Nitrospinia > Nitrospinales > VA-1 > UBA8687. The sequence continues at coordinate 7,291 of JAOMDP010000030.1, read as the reverse complement.
CTATTTCTATTAACATCTCGGAAAAACCCCCTAAACTACTCATCGCTGCTATAGATAAAACAATCAAACCAAAAACCATGATGAGGCCCTGAATAAAATCAGTCCAAGCAACAGCACGTACGCCTCCCATCATTGTGTAGCCCAACACAATCGCGCCCCCAATGGTAATGCTTAAAATATGTGGTACACCAAAAACCGCATCAAACGTTTTTCCAATGGCTGTGAATTGCGCTGCGACATAAGCAATCATGTAGGAAAATATGATAATGACAGATATCAAACGCAGGAGATGGTTTTTATCATTAAAGTAATTTTCGATATAATCGGGTAGGGTAACTGCCTGAATTTCTTCAGACCGTTTTCTAATCTTTTCTGCGATAAAAAACCAATTGATAAGATAACCCATCAGACACCCCGGTAAAAACCAGATTGCAGATAGACCCTCCTTATAAGCAAGCCCTACCGTACCCAACACTGCCCAAGCACTTTCTGAACTGGCTGTAGAGGATATGGCCGTAACCCAGGCTTTTAAAGAGCGGTCTGCAAGAAAAAAGTCCGAAGAAGACCGTGTTTGACGTGATGTCTTCCAGCCAATTCCCAACATTACGAGCATATAGATGAAAAAAACTACTGTTATAGTTCCTGAAAATTCCGTCATGTATTTACGTACTGCAGGGATAACTTAATCTGGATTATTAAATCTCTCATAGGTCTCACCAATTTAACAAACTATCATTTGCTTTAATCATAGCTAATAGCGACAAAGTTTTTAACAAAGTGCTAAAGATTCCTAGTTTTTATGCATACTTATTAATTTATATCGTTGCCTAACTCGCAAGAAGCTGGAATATGTTAGAATTCCTGCTTTTAAACTGTTAGTGAATATCAGACAACCATAATATTTATGACTCCTTACGAACCCAATCTTATAGAAGCCAAGTGGCAGGCCCATTGGGAAAAAAATAAAACCTTCAAAGTAAAACGCGATTCTTCTAAAAAGAAATTCTATTTGCTGGAAATGTTCCCCTATCCTTCAGGGCGTATTCATATGGGTCATGTTCGAAACTATACCATTGGTGACACGCTAGCGCGATTCAAACGAATGAAGGAATTCAATGTCATACACCCTCTTGGCTGGGATGCCTTTGGAATGCCTGCTGAAAACGCTGCCATTAAAAACAATACGCATCCTGCTGAATGGACCTTCGAAAATATTCGTACGATGCGCAAACAAATAAAAGCCCTCGGTTTGAGTTATGACTGGGATCGGGAAATAGCCACATGCCACCCTGAATACTACAAATGGAACCAGTGGCTTTTTATAAAGTTTTTGGAGAAAGGAATTGCCTACAGAAAAAATTCAACCATAAATTGGTGCGAAGCCTGCCAAACAGTTCTGGCAAACGAACAAGTAGTCGATGGCTGCTGTTGGCGTTGCGATAATGAGGTTTTACAAAAACAGCAAGAAGGCTGGTTTTTTAAAATCACCAATTATGCAGATCGTCTATTGGAAGGATGTAAAACTCTTTCAGGAAAATGGCCCGAACAGGTACTTACCATGCAAACCAATTGGATAGGTAAAAGTACTGGTGCCGAAGTTGATTTTAAAGTTAATGACAGCGATCAAGTTATTAAAATCTTCACTACTCGACCCGATACTCTTTTCGGTGCAATGTTCATGGTGCTGGCTCCCGAACATCCACTTACCCGGAGTCTTTCGCGAGGAACTAAACAAGAACCGGCAATAGATGCTTTTATCAAAAAAGTAAACCAGCAGGATACTATTGCGCGAACAAGTGATGCCGGTGAGAAAGAAGGAGTCTTTACTGGAATGTATGCAACCAATCCCCTAACTGGAGACTCTATTCCAATTTGGACTGCTAATTTTGTATTAATGGACTATGGCACCGGTGCAATTATGTCAGTTCCTGCACATGATCAAAGGGATCTCGATTTTGCCCGCAAATACAATTTACCGGTTCGCGTTGTCATTCAGCCTAAAAAAGAAGAAGCGCTGGATGAAAAGACTATGACTCATGCTTACAGTGCAGACGGGGCCATGATCCACTCAGGCAACTTCGATGGGCTGATCGGTCAGGAAGCTCGTAGTGAGGTCTGCAAATATTTAAAAAAAAATAAAATAGGCAAAGCCACTGTTAATTTCCGCATTCGCGATTGGGGAGTTTCCAGACAACGTTATTGGGGCACCCCCATTCCGATTATCCATTGCGATAGGTGCGGAATTGTACCTGTGAATTTTGATCAGTTACCAGTTGAGTTACCTTTGGATGCACAATTAGGGGAAAAAGGGCAGTCTCCACTTCATACCTTAGAGTCATTTTATAAAACTGAATGCCCAAAATGTCAGTCACCAGCTAAGCGCGACACTGATACTCTCGATACCTTTTTCTGTTCTTCATGGTACTTCGATCGATATACCTCACCCCGACTGCAAGATAAACCTTTTGACCCGGAAGACAACAACTACTGGATGCCTGTAGATCAATATGTTGGTGGTATTGAACATGCTATTTTACATTTACTTTATTCGAGATTTTTCAACCTCGTATTCAATGATATCGGATTGACGCAAACCAAGGAGCCCTTTGATCACCTGTTAACGCAAGGAATGGTCATTAAGGATGGAGCGAAGATGTCTAAATCCAAAGGGAATGTGGTCGATCCAGACGAAATTATTAAAAATTATGGTGCGGACACAGCACGTATTTTTATTCTATTTGCGGCACCTCCGATAAAAGATTTGGAATGGAGCGATCAAGGTGTGGAAGGCTGTTCGCGTTTTCTCAAACGCGTTTGGCGAATTTTTTGCGAGTTTGTAGATGAAATAAGATCCCTATCAGCAGCTGATGAAAACTTATCCACCTCTGTTAAAGAATTAAAAGAATTACGCAGAATGACTCATATAACCATCAGACGTGTCACCGAAGATATTGAAAAACGAATGCAATTTAATACGGCCATTGCTGCGATCATGGAATTGGTCAATCATCTGTATCTTTTCAAAGAATGGAAAGAAAAACAAAGTGAAATCGATGAAAATCTTTATGCCGTGATGAGAGAATCCATGGAGGCCGTCATCTTAACTCTTTCTCCATTCGCCCCCCATATTACTGCAGAAATGGCGATGCTGATGAATTTTTCAAAATCGCTAGATGAAAAAAAATGGCCTACTTATAAGGAAGAATTAACGCAAACAGATGAAATATTGATAGTGATACAGGTCAATGGTAAAGTGAGACAAAAGATACAGGTATACACTGGAATCAGTGATGAAGAATTAAAATCTCTCTCCCTCAATGAACCTAGGATTCAGGAATGGACCCAGGATAAAGAAATCAAAAAAATCATCATAGTCCCTAAAAAACTGGTTAACATTGTAGTGAAATGAGAAAAAATAAAAGAAGAAACTGGCTTCTACTATTCGCCATTTCTTGCTCTCTATTTTATGGCTGCGGATACCATCTGGTGGGCACCGGGAAGAACCTCCCGAAACACTTACAAACTATTTCCATTCCCGTTTTTAAAAACACTTCCTCCCAACCCGAAATACATCGAGAACTTACAAGTGCTATTTTACAATCTTTCATTTCCGATGGGCGTCTAAAAGTAGTGAAAAAAGAGGATGCTGATCTGGTAATGAATGGGACTCTAAGTTATTACAATAAAAGAGCCGTATCGTTCAATTCGCAGGATTTAGTAGCCGATTTTATTATAGAAATTGAAGTAAAGCTAGAAGTGTTTGACCAAGTCAAGAATAAAATTTTTTTAAAAGAAGAGCTAAAAAATCAATGGGACTATAAATCCAACTCCGACATAGGAGATACTGAAACAGAGAGGTTGAAAGCCTTGGATCAAGCCTATATCGATTTGGGGAACCGTCTCGTTAGCTTAATAATAGATCAATTCTAAAAACTTTATTAGATCATGACTCCTGAAGAATTTCATCAAAAAATCTCACAAGGAAAAACAGAACCTTTTTATTTTTTTTATGGTCTGGAAACTTTCTATCATGTTGAAGCCATTCGCTCGCTCACTAAAAAATGGATAAACGAGGATAATCGAGATTTTAACCTAGAAACATTTGATGCTCGGACAAGTAGTGTTAACGATTGGATCGGCTCTGCTAAAACCTTGTCCTTTCTGGGTGGTACTAAATTGGTAATCGTTCGCAACCTCCACGAAGCAATTCCCAAGGACGAAGATGCCCTATCCTTAATTAACTATTGCAAGAATCCTGTTGTCGATGCCTGCATGGTTATAACTGCTGACAAGGTAGACCGAAAACGCAAATTATTTAAAGTACTTACTAAGACTAAAGGTGTCTTAGTTTGCGAAGCCCCTAAAGAAAATGTACTGGCTACATGGATCCGTCTTAGAGCAGAGGAGAGAGGTTACACCATGACCATAAACGCAGCACGCGCTCTTATAAACCGAGTAGGAGCCCGACCCGGAGTCCTAGCTCAGGAACTGGATAAAACCTTGATTTACTCAGGAAAAAAGAAAGCAGTTTCAGAAAAAGATGTGCAGGAGGTTGTGGGTGAAACCCGACTGGAAAACATTTTTTTGCTTACCGATGCTTTGAAAAATAAAAACCCTCATAAAGCATTACAAATTTTACAGAATCAGTTAGATAATGGAGAAGAACCCATAAAAATAATGGGAACCATTGCTTGGCAATTCCGAGTCATCTGGGAAGTGAAACATTACCAGCAAAGAAATATTCCTTCAGGACAGATTGCAACAGCTATGGGGGCCAATCCTTTTGTGGTAGAAAAAGCTCTACAACATACAAAAAAGTTCAGTACTCAACAATTACGGCTTAGTTATTTGCAACTCGCCCAAGCAGATCGGAGATTAAAATCTTCCTCACAGAACCCTTTTGCCATCATGCAAACCCTTATCCTTGGGTTAACTTCAGCAAACAACTAAGCATGAGATATCTCAAGAATACAAATATAACTTTACTAATTGACGGGTCAACCTAGTATTTTGTGGTTGCGATTATGACGCTCGGTTTACGAGACGTGTGAGACTGGAAATTTTGCGGGAAGCGGCTCTAGGATGAAGAATACCCTTGCCACCAACTTTTGCAATCACTTTTTCGGCTCTCTTTAATTCCAATAAAGCCTGTTCTTTATTGCCTGCTTCAGCTTCTACCGTTACTTTTTTAGTGACCGTTTTGACCAAAGTTCTAAAACCTTTGTTTCTTTCGTTACGTTTTGTGTTTTGCCGAATACGCTTTAATGCCGACTTATGATTAGCCAAGAAACTACTCCTTTAAAATAGACTCGAAAACAAGCCTCCCTAAGAAAATGAAAAATTTAAATAAAGAATTGGAATTTATACTTTATTCCCTGCTTCTTGTCAAGTCGACGGTGGTTCAAAAGAATTGAAACGTCCCAATAAAGATAGAAAACTAAAATTATAAACTTTCCCTATAGTTTAAAAACATGTGTTCTACCAGAGAAAACTTTGTTGACTGAAGGATGTGGTATCAATCTGGTTATTTTTTTTGATTTTGTTCAGCAGGTCCATATACTTCTTGAATTCTAGAAATGAGATGAATTATGGATCGTGTGCAACCCAATAAATCTGGCATCGACAAACTTTCCCCCGGTTCATGCATTTTTGCATCTGGGTCATAAGCTCCCAAACAAAGAGGCTGGACATCACCCAAGGCCTGCATTAATTTTTCAACGAAAGGTATGGTTCCCCCACACCCATAAAGGCAAGGTTTTCTGCCAAAGCCTTTCTCAAGTGATTCCAACATCAATGGGAAAACAGGATGAGATATTGTCGTCATCCAGGGTGAAGCCCCTTTATCCTCAGTAATTTTGAGTTCAAAGCCTGAAACTTTATTTTCTAATAAATATTTCTTTAGCTTTTCCACAGCAGATTTGTCTTTGTTTCCAGGGGCCAAACGAAGCTCCACTAATGACTTAGCAGTTGTATCTGCAAAAAGGCGGGGATTCAATCCTTGATCGACGAAAAGAGACTGCACTTCGACCCGATCATCTGGACTAAATTTTTGTAGACCCGGATGCAGAACTCCATCATCTGAAATCAAATAGTCAATCATTCGAGCCAATTGGATTTCAGGAATTGGAACTGGCCCACCATTAACCCCTGAATGCGGGTCTTTAAAAGCTGACTGTAAAATAAGGTCGCAAACAGGGGGTGAATCGCTCACGATATCAATATTTAGTTTCAATTTGAACGGGTTTTTATCTTGAAGAATAATATCAATCTGCTTAGCCAGATTGATCGCATCTTTAGCTCCCGGAAAGGTCAACCGTGCCCCAGCTGTACCGAGAATAACGCTCCCTGATATGCGGTGACCTGGACGAGCATTTGCAAAGGAAGTCCTTAGTTGCGCTATCAAAATAGAGGCTATATCTTCTGGTACTGAAAGACAGGTTTCCGGCAAAACTCCTGCCATTTGCCTAAGCGCTCGAACCGATGTCGGCACAAAGGAATATCCCTCTCTTTCTTTATCCGTGACAGGCTTATCCGATTCAGAGATTTCATCAATAGCCAACGAATGGTCATCGTGAATAAGCTTGGAAAGACTTTTGTATAGGGCTGTCTGTTCATCAATGAGTTTGTTCTTAGATTCTTTTTTAACAGAGACTTCCATTTGAATGATACCGCGCAAGGAAGTTGTTAGACCCGGTATACCTTGAGCTGGATTGACCACATCGGTAATGACAACACAATCGATACCGGAAAAGAAAATTTTATTTTCATAAATTTGCTCGATCAAACTATGTGATCCACTCTCTTCCTCCGTTTCAAAAATTACTTTTATGTTACAAGGAAGAGCAAAAGAATCATCTTTGGCGTAGTCACCTATGGTTTGAGTGAGGGCATCGATAGCCATTCCAATGGAAACCACACCACTCAAATCATCCGCCGCCCCCCTTCCATAGGCACGCGATTTGTCTTCATTCCATCTCAGTTCTGTGGGAGGAGTACCACCCCATTTCTCAAATTTTTCGTTGTCCATATAGGGTTGCTTGTCCAAATGCGCATAGAATAATAATGTGGGTTTCTCTTCTGCCACAAAAATTTCCCCCATAAGAATAGGAAACAGATGTTTTTTATCTGAGCGATTTATCCACACTTTAGGTAACCCGACCTTGGTCAGGTAATTTTTTGCACACTCAAGAATTTCTTCCATATCGGCAGGAACCTTCCTGTCCCCCTCGAACTCATTTACACCAAAACTACGGCTATCGATACTAACCATCTCTTCGAGAGTTTTTAAATG
>JAOMDP010000003.1:0-130377 GCA_028345515.1 Nitrospinota bacterium | reverse complement strand
ACCAACGATGAAGTTCTTAAGGTTCACAAGCAGTATCGCGACGGACTTATTACTAATGGCGAACGCTATAATAAAGTTATCGATATTTGGGCGCATGTCACAGAAAAAGTTTCTGAAGAGATGTTTAAAGAATTGGAAAGTGAAGATGAAGCAACCGTAAATGGAAAAACGGATAAGGACTTTAATTCAATTTTTATCATGGCTGATTCAGGCGCAAGGGGCAGTGCTCAGCAGTTAAGGCAGTTGGCAGGAATGAGGGGGCTTATGGCCAAGCCTTCAGGGGAAATTATTGAAACACCAATCACCGCAAATTTCCGAGAAGGATTGTCAGTGATTCAATATTTCATTTCAACCCACGGGGCTAGAAAAGGTTTGGCTGATACGGCACTTAAAACCGCAAACTCTGGTTACCTTACACGGCGTTTAGTCGATGTTGCTCAAGACATGATTGTTCAAGAAGACGATTGTGGAACTTTGAAAGGCATAGATGCAATTTCTCTCGTGGAGGCGGGCGAAATTATTCAACCTTTGGGTGAAAGAATTCTAGGGCGAACCGTTCTTGAAGATGTGGTTGATCCCTTTACTGGAAACATTTTGGCAGAGGCCGATAGCTTGATTGAAGAGGATACGGTTAAGGCCATTGAGAACGCTGGCATAGAAAGGGTTAAAATGCGTTCCTGCTTAACTTGTGAATCCAAGCAGGGGGTTTGTATTAAATGCTATGGTCGCAACATGGCTACTTTGAAATGGGTGGAGGTGGGTGAGCCTGTCGGCGTTATTGCAGCGCAGTCTATTGGTGAGCCAGGTACACAGTTGACTATGCGTACTTTCCATATAGGTGGAACAGCGAGTAGGGTGGTGGAGCAGACAACTTTGAATACCAAGCGAGGAGGTATTGTTAAATATATGGGCCTTCGCACTCTCAAAAATCAGGCAGGCGAAATCATAGTAATGAATCGTAATGGGAGCCTGGTGGTGCAGGATGAAACAGGTAGGGAAAAAGAACGGTTTGCGGTCGTATATGCTGCGAAACTTAAAGTCAATGATGGCCAGGAGGTTCAGGAAGGGCAAACCTTGATTGAATGGGACCCTTACACTAATGCAATTCTCACTGAAGTGGAGGGCACCATTGCATTTGGCGATATTGTTGAAGGTGTGACCATGAAGGAGGACTTTGATGAAATCACAGGATTATCAACGAAGGTAATTATTAGTCATCGTGATGAAAAGAAACAGCCGAGAATTTCACTAAAAGATGTTAAGGGCGAAACTGTTAGGCGATATATTCTTCCTGCGGGCGCAAATATAAATGTAAGTGAAGGCGATCATGTGAACGCAGGAGATTTAATTGTCAAGATTCCACGTGAGTCTGCAAAAACAAAAGATATAACTGGTGGTTTGCCAAGGGTTGCAGAGCTTTTTGAAGCGAGAAAGCCTCATGAGCAGGCAACTATTACTGAAATCACAGGCAAAGTTAAATTTGGTGGTTTTGTAAAAGGCATGCGTAAGGTGATTGTTGAAAGTGAATCGGGGGATGAATGCGAATACCTGATTCCACGCGGTAAACATATTAATGTTCATGAGGGGGATGAGGTCATCGCTGGTGAGTCTTTGATGGATGGGGCTTCCAATCCGCACGATATTCTCCGGGTCTTAGGTGAAGATGAATTAAGAAAATACCTGGTGAATGAAGTTCAAGAGGTATACCGGTTACAGGGTGTTGCTATTAACGATAAGCATATTGAGGTTATTGTGCGTCAAATGTTACGTCACTTAGTGATCGAAGAATCGGGAGATACCGAGTTTTTGATAGGGGAGCAAGTTACTAAAAAAGTATTTAATGGGATGAATCAGGAAGCAATAAAAAATAAGAAAAAACCAGCCAAAGGTTCCCCGGTTCTATTGGGAATAACTAAGTCATCGCTGAGCACCGAGAGTTTTATATCGGCAGCATCCTTTCAGGAAACCACTCGTGTTCTGACAGAGGTAAGCGTGAGCGGTAGACGAGATAATTTGGTTGGTTTAAAAGAGAATGTGACGATGGGCCGTTTGATTCCTGCTGGGACAGGGTGTCGGGCTTACAGCGGAATTCGTATTGAAGAGCCAGAAATGGATAACAGCGGCCAAAAAGAGGAAGAAGAAACGCCTGTAGCGGTGGAGTAGAATACCCCATTTTTTAGCTTGACTCCGGGATTTTCAGTGGTACAATTGCACCTTTTTCACACCACATTCTACCTGATTTAACCCTTTGTTTTTATTGGCTTCGTTGGGTGCTTTCAGTTTTATTTGATGGGATGAGCTCAGTTTTTTTTGATGCCCATGCGCGTATTTAATTTGGGGGGAAGTTTTTTTGCCAACAATTAATCAATTAGTCAAAGCCGGGAGGTCAAAACCGGTGAAGAAAAGCGACAGTCCGGCGCTGAAATCTTGTCCTCAAAAACGAGGTGTTTGTGTCAGGGTTTATACTTCAACGCCTAAAAAGCCTAATTCGGCGCTAAGAAAAGTAGCTCGTGTGCGTTTGACCAATGGGATGGAAGTAACAACTTATATTCCTGGGGTTGGTCATAATTTGCAGGAGCATTCAATTGTTATGATCCGAGGAGGGCGAATTAAAGATTTGCCTGGTGTTCGGTATCACGTGGTTCGCGGTAGTCTTGATACATTGGGGGTTGAGGGTCGCATGCAAAGCCGTTCAAAATATGGCGCCAAGAAGCCTAAAAAATAGAATAAAAATACTATGGCCAGAAGAAGAGAAGCTCAAAAACGAAAAATTATACCTGATCCAAAATTTAACGATATTTTGGTGGCGAGGTTCATCAACTGCATTTTGAATAAGGGTAAAAAAGGGTTGGCGGAGACTATTTTTTATAAGGCGCTCGAAAATATAGAATCAAAGGCAAAAGAAGAGCCGTTACGTGTGTTTCGCAAAGCTATTGAAAATGCGGCACCCTTGTTGGAAGTGCGTTCTCGTCGAGTAGGTGGTGCTACCTATCAGGTGCCAGTGGAGGTGAGGGAGAACCGAAGGCAGGCTCTGAGTATGCGCTGGGTAATTCAGAATGCAAGAGCTAGATCGGGTCGGACCATGTCCGAAAAATTAACCGCAGAAATTATGGATGCATTCAATAATTCTGGTGGAGCGATAAAGAAAAAGGAAGAGGTTCACCGTATGGCAGAGGCTAATAAGGCATTTGCGCATTACCGATGGTGACGGGAGATATTTCAATAGAATGAGTAAACAAACCGACCTTGAAAAGACACGTAATATAGGAATCATTGCGCATATTGATGCGGGCAAAACAACTACGACTGAAAGAGTCCTGTATTACACTGGAAAAAGCCATAAGATTGGCGAGGTGCATGACGGTAATGCCACCATGGATTGGATGGAGCAGGAACAGGAACGCGGGATTACCATTACCTCAGCGGCGACAACTTGTTCATGGTTGGATCATAAAATTAATATCATTGATACACCGGGCCATGTGGATTTTACTGCAGAAGTTGAGCGGTCCTTGCGAGTGTTAGATGGTGCGGTTGGTGTCTTCGATGCGGTGAGCGGTGTGGAGCCACAGTCCGAAACAGTTTGGCGTCAAGCCAGCAAGTACAATGTGCCAAGAATTTGTTTTGTGAATAAGATGGACCGTGCTGGGGCCAATTTTGTGGGATGTGTCGAGCAGATGAAAGAAAAATTGAATGCGAAGCCAGTGCCTATTCAGCTTCCCTTGGGTGCTGAATCTGAATTTTTAGGTGTGATCGATCTCATTAGAATGAAAGCGAATACGTATTCAGATGATAAAGATAAGGGTGAGACTTTTGAGGTAATAGATATTCCAGATGAGTACAGGGATCAAGCGGAAGAGTATCGCGAAAAGCTCATTGAATCGATCTCGGATATAGATGACGCAATTATGGAAAAATTTCTTGGCGGCGAAGAGATTTCGGTGGAAGAAATTAATTCCGCATTAAGAGTGGGAACACTTGCGTCTAGTTTTACTCCGGTATTATGCGGCGCTGCCTTTAAGAATAAAGGGGTGCAACAACTGCTTGACTCCGTCGTAGCTTACCTTCCTTCTCCTCAAGAATTAAAAACAATTACAGGAACCAATCCCAATACACAGGCTGAAGAGAGTCGAAAGTTAGATGTAGGTGACCCTTTTTCTGCTTTGGCGTTTAAAATTATGACGGATCCGTTCGTGGGTCAGTTGGCGTTTGTGAGGGTTTATTCTGGAGAATTGACAAGTGGTTCTTATGTTTATAATTCAACAAAAAATGCAAAAGAGCGGGTGGGTCGAATTTTAAGGATGCATGCGAATAAGAGGGAGGAGGTTGATTCGGTCAAAGCGGGTGATATTGCTGCGGTGATTGGGTTGAAAAAATCCTACACGGGTGACACGCTTTGTGATAAAGACCGCCCGATTATTTTAGAAGCCATCCAATTTCCGGAACCTGTTATTTCTGTTGCAATTGAACCTAAAACCAAGGCTGAGCAGGATAAGCTTTCTGATTGCCTGGTAAAGCTTCTGCAGGAAGATCCTACTTTTCAGGTTCGTGTTGACCCTGATACCAATCAAACGGTTATCTCCGGAATGGGAGAGCTGCATCTTGAAGTTCTGGTGGATCGAATGCGCAGAGAATTTTCGCTCGACGTTGATGTTTCGAAACCGCAGGTTGCATTTAAGGAGACGATTACCAAAGCGGTTGAGCATGAAAATAAATATGTTAAACAATCTGGAGGCCGAGGTCAGTACGGTCATGTTGTGATAAAAGTGGAGCCGAGAGAAGCGGGGACAGGATTCGAATTTATAAATAAAATTGTGGGTGGTGCAATTCCCAGGGAATTTATTCCGGCAGTGCAAAAAGGGGTTGTGGAGTCGATGGCCCGGGGGATTCTTTGTGGATACCCTGCGGTTGATATTTCAGTGACGCTGCTCGATGGGTCTTTTCATGATGTGGATTCTTCTGAGATGGCGTTTAAGATTTGTGCATCGATGGCGTTTCAAGATGCTTGTAAAAAAGGAGCACCGCAGATGCTGGAGCCGGTAATGGATGTGGAAGTGGTCACTCCTGAAGACTTTATGGGTGATGTGATCGGTCGGCTCAATTCAAAGCGTGGCAAGATCAAAGATTTAGCCGATCGGGCTGGCGCAAAAGTAGTGCGGGCTGAAGTCCCTTTATCGGGTATGTTTGGGTACTCTACCGATCTTCGATCCTCAACGCAGGGGCGAGCCAGTTATTCTATGGAATTTGCTAAATATGATGCAGTTCCGGCTTCTTTGGCGGAGGAATTGATAGCAAAATCTACCGGTTCAAGTGAAAAATTAGCAGTTTAATAAATACAAATAATACATATATTGGAGTGAATCAGCATGGCTAAAGAAAAATTTATTCGAGATAAACCTCATTTAAATGTAGGAACTGTGGGTCACGTTGACCACGGTAAAACTACCCTCACAGCAGCTATCACTGAAGTTTTATCAAAAAAGGGTTTTGCAGAAACAATTGCTTTTGATCAGATCGATAAAGCGCCCGAGGAAAAAGAGCGGGGAATCACCATTGCTATCGCGCATGTGGAATACAATACCGAAAATCGGCATTATGCTCATGTAGATTGTCCTGGGCATGCTGACTATGTAAAAAACATGATCACGGGAGCGGCGCAGATGGATGGCGCGGTACTTGTTATTTCTGCTAATGATGGGCCTATGCCTCAGACTCGGGAACATATTCTTCTGGCGCGTCAGGTGGGTGTGCCTAAGATCACAGTTTTCATGAATAAGTGTGACATGGTTGATGATCCTGAATTGCTTGACCTGGTCGAGTTGGAAGTGCGTGAGCTGTTGAGCAAATATGAGTTTCCTGGGGATGATGTTCCGGTTATCCGTGGAAGTGCTTTGCAGGCTCTGGAAAATCCAGAAGATGAAGAAAAAACCAAATGCATTTGGGAATTAATGGAAGCTTTGGATACCTATTTTCCGGTTCCAGATCGCCCTGTTGACAAGCCTTTCTTAATGCCTATTGAAGATATTTTTAGTATTTCAGGTCGTGGAACCGTTGCCACAGGTCGCGTTGAAACGGGAGTGATTAAAGTGGGTGAAGAAATAGAAATTGTGGGTTTCCGGGATACCACTAAAACCACGGCAACCGGTGTCGAAATGTTTCGCAAACTTCTTGATGAAGGCAGGGCAGGTGAGAACGTGGGGGTTCTACTTCGAGGTACCAAGCGTGAAGAAATTGAACGCGGTCAGGTTCTTGCTAAGCCGGGCTCGATCACGCCACATACTAAGTTTAAGGCTGAAGTTTATATCCTCACTAAAGAGGAGGGTGGCCGGCACACCCCATTTTTTAATGGATACCGACCACAGTTCTATTTCAGAACTACTGATGTTACTGGTGTTGCCACATTGCCCGCTGGTGTTGAAATGGTTATGCCTGGCGATAATGTTGCGATGGAGATTACTCTCATCACGCCTGTTGCGATGGCAAAAGAACTTCGATTTGCAATTCGTGAAGGTGGTCGTACTGTAGGCGCCGGAGTTGTTGGTGAGATCGTAGAATAATGAGTGATCAAAAAATACGTATTAAACTAAAGGCTTATGACCATAAGCTATTGGATTGGTCGGTGGCGGAGATAGTCGAAACCACCAGACGTACTGGGGCTAAGGTTGTAGGCCCTGTTCCCTTGCCAACAGTAAGAAATAGATGGACAGTATTGAGGTCGCCGCATGTGGATAAGAAATCTCGAGAGCAATTTGAGATTCGGACCCATAAGCGAATCATGGAAATTCTTGAACCCACGCCGCAGACTGTGGATGCGTTGATGAAGTTGGACCTTTCCGGCGGTGTGGATATTGAGATCAAGCTTTAAAATAGAGTTGCAATGAGCGCATTATTAGGAAAAAAAGTGGGTATGACCCAGATTTTTAATGACAAGGGCGATTGTGTGCCTGTCACTGTGGTGAAAGTAGAGAAGTGTGTGCCTATTGGGAAGCGGACTGTTGAAAAGGACGGTTATAAAGCAGTAATACTGGCTTATGGTGAAAGAAAACTAAAGCACACTAATAAACCGTTGAAGGGATTTTATGACAAGTACAAGGCCGATCCCGCCCGAATTTTAAAAGAATTTCGAAATCATGATGTTGATGATGATGCTATAGGTAAACCCATAAAGGTGGATATTTTCAATGTCGGAGAGGAAGTAGAAGTGGTGGGTACGACAAAGGGTAGGGGTTTTGCCGGGGTTTTTAAGCGTTTTAATTACGGTGGCGCTCCTGCTTCTCATGGTCATCATGAAAGTTATCGAGGAACCGGTTCGATTGGTATGCATACGTATCCAGGTCGTGTTATTAAGGGAATGGGTATGCCCGGTAGGATGGGTGGTAAGACAAAACACTTGAAAAACCTTGAAATCGTACGAGTCGATGTGGATAACAATGTGCTTTTTCTTAAGGGTGCGGTGCCCGGTGCGAATGGTGGTCTGCTTCAAATTTTTAAATAGTAATGGATAAATTTTTTTCATGCCTGAAATAGATATAGTAGATATAGACAATAAGAAAGTGGGAACGGTAGAAGCCTCGGCTGATGTATTTGAGGCGAGAGTTCGCGATCAGTTGGTACAGCGTTATGTAACCATGCAGCTGGCATCGCGGCGTGGCGGCAATGCCGCTACTAAACAAAATAAGGGTGATCTTCATGGTAGCAATGCCAAGCCATGGCGACAGAAGGGTACTGGTCGCGCGCGATCGGGTAACACGCGTTCCCCAATTTGGCGTGGTGGTATGACTGTATTTGGACCCAGCCCAAGGAGCTACGCATTTAATCTTTCCAAGAAATCAAAGAAGCTAGCCATAAAATCGGTTCTCACAGATAGATTTAAAAATAAAAATATCGCTGTTATAGACTCTATACTTTTGGATAAGCCAAAGACTAAAGATGCTGCTGTGATGTTAAAGAAATTAAGTCTTCCTAATAAGACATTGTTTATTATCTCCGAAAAAAATCGGAACTTTCAATTGGCAGTTAGGAATTTACCGCATGTGAATGTTTTGCTAGTCGATGGTCTGAATGTCTTCGATCTTTTGAAACATGAAAAGATTGTGTGTACTAAAGACGCGCTTCAGAGAATAGAGGAGCGATTAAACTAATGGATATGTATCAAATAGTAATTAAGCCATTAGTAACAGAAAAAGGCACTACGATGCTAAGTGAGGGTAACTGGTTGACATTTAAGGTTCATATGGATGCTAATAAAATTGAGATTCGTGATGCTATACAGAGAATATTTACTGTGTCTGTTTTGCAGGTCAATACTCAGATAGTGCGTGGCAAACGGAGAAGGTTTGGGAAAACAATGGGCCAATCGAAAGCTTGGAAAAAGGCAATGGTGCGGTTAAAAGAGGGTGACAAAATTGAAATGT
The DNA here is from genome assembly GCA_028345515.1 of Nitrospinota bacterium. Classification (GTDB taxonomy): domain Bacteria; phylum Nitrospinota; class Nitrospinia; order Nitrospinales; family VA-1; genus UBA8687. The sequence continues at coordinate 121,963 of JAOMDP010000003.1, read as the reverse complement.
TTGAAGGAGTTTAGAGATTAATGCCTATTAGGAAGCTTAAGCCAAGGTCTCCCGGTGTTCGGTTTCAGACTATTTCTGGATTTGATGAAATAACTAAGTCAGAACCAGAAAAAAGCCTTCTTGTTTCTATTTCCAAAACGGGAGGACGAAATAACCATGGTCGAGTAACCAGTAAGCGGCGAGGTGGTGGACATCGCAGGAAATATCGAATTGTTGATTTTAATCGCAGTAAGGACGGGGTTGCCGCCAAGGTTGCTGGAATAGAGTATGACCCAAATCGTTCGGCCCGAATCGCTTTGCTAGTTTATTCAGATGGAGAAAAGCGATATATAATCTCTCCGGCAAAATTGAGTGTAGGTGATATTTTGATGTCAGGCGAAAATGCTGAAATCAAGTTGGGTAATTGTCTGCCACTAAAAAATATTCCTGAGGGAACTCTTATTCATAATATTGAGATGCGACCGGGAAAAGGAGCGCAAATTGCTCGCAGTGCTGGAAACAGTGCTCAGTTGATGGCAAAAGAAGGGCAGTATGTCACGCTAAAATTAAAATCCGGCGAAGTCCGTCTGATTCACAAAAATTGTCGAGCAACTATTGGAGTGATTGGGAATTCGGATCATGAAAATGTATCTATAGGCAAAGCTGGGCGTATGCGTTGGATGGGTCGGCGACCTAGAGTTAGAGCTGTAGCCATGAATCCGGTGGACCATCCTATGGGGGGTGGTGAGGGTCGTTCATCAGGCGGGCGGCATCCATGTAGTCCCTGGGGTCAAATTGCTAAAGGATTAAAAACGAGGAAAATAAATAAACCATCGAATAAATTTATTCTCAGCCGCAAGAAGAGAAAATAGTTTTTCGAATTTAAGGGGTTATGAATGGCACGATCGTTAAAAAAAGGGCCTTTTGTTGATTCATATTTGTTGGACCGTATTGAAGAGATGAATCGCAAAAATGAAAAGAAAATTTTTCAGACATGGTCGCGGCGGTCTACCATCACGCCAGACTTTGTCGGTCATACAATATCAGTTCATAATGGGAAAAGGTTTTTCCCTGTTTTTATAACTGAAAATATGGTTGGGCATAAGCTTGGCGAGTTTTCTCCTACGCGAACCTTTAGGTCGCACGGTGGAAAAACCAAAAAAGCTGTTACCAAATAGACAAGATAAGCCCTTATGGGTTTACTGAAAAAGAATTTTTAAAATGAACAAGTTTTGAGGGTTGGCCTCGCTTGTGAAATCAGAGAGATTTAAAAAAATGGAAGTAAAAGCCCTGCTCCGGCATACGCGAACGGCACCTCGTAAAGCAAGGTTGATCGCAAATTTGATTCGCGGAAAAAATGTAAATGATGCCATAAATATTTTGCAATTCACTCGTAAAAGAGCGGCTGATACTTTTCAAAAACTATTGAAATCTGCCATTGCAAATGCTGAAGAGAACCATAAGGTTCTCGACGTGGAAGATTTATTTGTAAAAAATGTAAGGGTCGATGAGGGTGTTACCTGGAAACGACACATGCCACGTGCTCGAGGGACATCTACAAAGATTGAAAAAAAGACCAGCCACATCACTTTAGTGCTGGAAGAGAAAGAATCTTAAGGAGAAAAAAGTGGGTCAAAAAGTTCACCCTTATGGGTTTAGGTTGGGATTCAATAAAACATGGATCTCTAACTGGTATGCACGAAAAGATTATTCTGACCAGTTGGTCGAAGATATAAATCTGAGAAAATACATTTTTAAGACACTCTCTCATGCGGGTATTTCGCAGGTGGAGATTGAGCGCTCGGCAAATCGTGTGCGGATTAATATCCATACAGCGCGTCCAGGGATCATTATTGGTAAAAAGGGTCTGGAAGTTGATCGTCTTAAAGAGGAACTGCAGAAGGTTATGTCTGGAAAGCAGGTGAACCTCAATATTAAAGAAGTGCGACGGGCTGAGTTGAATGCCACTTTAATAGGTCAGAATATTGCTTTGCAGTTGGAGAAACGGGTTTCTTTTCGCAGAGCCATGAAGAAGAGTGTCGTATCGGCGCTTAGGTTTGGTGCTAAGGGAATTAAGGTTAGGGTTTCGGGAAGATTGGGCGGCGCAGAAATTGCTCGCAGTGAATGGTATCGCGAAGGTCGAGTTCCTTTGCACACGCTTCGGGCAGATATAGATTATGGAACGGCTATTTCTAACACTACTTTCGGAATTATTGGTGTGAAGGTATGGGTTTATAAGGGCGAAGTTCTTCCGGTCAAGAAAATGGAAAAACCTGAAGGGTTTGGAGAAGCTCAGGCTGCAGGAAAAAAAGCAGCCCAAAAGTAATAGTCGCTTGGTCAGAATCACATGATAAAAAGAATTGCTGGTATTAAAACTAAATTTGTTTATTGGAGATAGCGCATCATGTTAATGCCTAAAAGAGTTAAATATAGGAAGCGACATAAAGGTAAGATGCGTGGAACTGCTTATCGTGGTGGGGCGGTTAGCTTTGGTAGTTTTGGTTTGCAAGCTGTGGAGTGTGGTCGTATCACCAACCGACAGATCGAGGCGGCCCGAATTGCTATGACGCGTTACGTTAAAAGAGGCGGGAAAATATGGTTGCGAGTTTTTCCTGATAAGCCAGTTTCGAAGAAACCGCTTGAAACCCGAATGGGTAAGGGTAAGGGCAATCCAGAATTCTGGGTAGCTGTGATAAAGCCGGGGCGCATGCTTTATGAAATGGATGGTGTCTCAGAGTCGATCGCTAAAGAAGCATTTCGACTTGCAGGCCATAAATTGTCGGTGGCAACAAGATTCGTTATAAAATAATTGAGTGGTAAATAGTTTATGAACGCACAAGATATCAGAGATCTTTCTGAGAAAGAACGGCAGGAAAAGGCGGTAGATCTTGGTCAGGAGATCTTTAACCTGAGGTTTCAATTGGCGACGGGAAAAATTGAAAACCCGAGCAGGCTTAAAAGTCTTCGCCGGGATATTGCGAGAATTAAGACCATTCAGAGGGAATTGGGAGATGGATCGTCCCAACCGGCTGAAGAAAAAAAAGAAGAAGAAAAATAAGTAATCAGTGATGAGGGGGAAATAACCCTTAAAACCAAATTAATAGGAAACTCCTTTGGAAAAGAAGACAAAAAGAAAGACTCTGCAGGGCCATGTTGTGAGTAGCAAAATGGATAAGACGGTTGTCGTAAAAGTGGAGCGCAAGTACATGCATCCGAAGTTTAAAAAGGTTGTAAAAAGCACCCGTAAGTATAGTGCGCATGATGAAAAAAATGAGTGTAGTCCTGGAGATTTCATCAGCATTGGGGAAACACGGCCGTTGAGTAAAACCAAACGCTGGCGGATGTTGGAGGTAATTAAAAAAGGTGTAGAAGAAGGTAGGGCATCATGATTCAGTTAAGAACAGTCTTGGATGTAGCGGATAACTCTGGCGCTAAAGTAGTCCAGTGTATTAAGGTTCTGGGTGGATCTCGCCGGCGGTATGCTCGAATTGGTGATGTGATCGTCGTTGCGGTTAAAGAGGTCGATCCGCAAAGTAGTCTTAAAAAGGGTGAGGTGAAAAAGGCAGTGGTGGTTCGTACACGAAAAGAAATACGAAGATCTAATGGAACTTATATTAAATTTGATAACAATGCAGCAGTTTTGATTGGGGAGGGGAAAGACCCGGTGGGGACTCGTATTTTCGGTCCTGTTGCCAGGGAGCTGCGCGCCAAACATTATATGAAAATTCTTTCGCTTGCTCCTGAGGTACTTTGATGAAAAAAGCTGCTTACAAACTACATCTTAAAAAAGACGATATCGTTGAAGTAATCTCTGGAAAAGAAAAAGGAAAAAAGGGAAAGATATTGGCCATTTTCGCGACTCAAGAGCGAGCAACTGTTGAAAAACTGAATATGGTAAAGCGCCACACCAAGGGTGATGGTAAATCTAGGCAATCCGCTATTATTGAAAAAGAAGGTAAAATCCATATTTCTAACTTACTTTTGGTGAGTGATAAGGTGGGAAAAGGGGTGCGAACAAAATTAAAAAAACTGGCAGATGGTAAACGAGTTCGCGTTTGTTCAAAGACCGGTGAAGTGTTGGATAAGGTATAGGAATGGCTAACTTTAAAAAAGCATACAATGATAAGCACAAGGCAGCTATACAGAAAGATCTTAGCCTAAATAATGTAATGGAAATCCCTAAGATGGAGAAGATCACCGTTAATATGGGGTTGGGAGAAGCGTTACAAAATTCTAAACTGATAGAATCAGGAATCGAGCAGTTAAAAGTGATCTCTGGTCAAATGCCTGTAATTACTAGGGCAAAGAAATCCATCTCTAATTTTAAGTTAAGAGAAGGAGTTCAGATCGGGGTCAAAGTTACAATGCGGGGTAACCGTATGTATGAATTTTGGGAGAGACTAGTTTGTTTTGCGCTTCCTCGGGTGCGCGACTTTAAAGGTCTGTCCCCAAAAGCTTTCGATGGGCGTGGAAATTATACGATAGGATTAAAGGAACAGTTGATCTTTCCTGAAATCAACTTTGATAAAATAGAGAAAATCAAGGGAATGAATATAACTATTACAACCAGTGCTAAAAATGATGAACAGGGCAGAAGCTTGCTGACTCATATGGGGCTTCCCCTAAGAAAGTAAAGGCATGGCAAGAAAATCATTAGTTGCTAAACAAAAAAGACAACCTAAATTTCAAGTGCGTGGATATAACCGTTGTAACATCTGTGGACGACCGAGGGCTTTTCTCAGAAAGTTCGGTATGTGTCGTATTTGTTTTCGTGAGAGAGCTTTACGCGGAGAAATTCCTGGTGTAACAAAAGCCAGTTGGTAATTGGAATAATTTTTTTGGAGTATCGTTGAAAAATGATGACTGATCCTATAGCCGATTTGTTCACTCGTATACGTAACGGGCAGATGGTGCGCCACCCTAGGGTGGATGTGCCCGGTTCTAAAATGAAATCACGAATTGTGGAAATTTTAAAAGATGAAGGTTATATCAAAAATTTTCGCTATTACGAGGATGGCAAACAAGGAGTTTTACGGGTTTATTTGAAATACCAAAATGATGAACCTGTTATACGAGGTATTAAAAGAATTAGTAAGCCTGGCAGAAGGCATTATGTGAATCGAGACACTATTCCAAAGGTTTTAAATGGGTTGGGTGTTGCGATTGTTTCGACCTCAGTCGGTGTTTTTACCGATACGCAATGCCGGGAAAAAGGGGTAGGTGGGGAAGTCATTGGACATATCTGGTAGGGGTTCGATCGTCATTTTCAAGAGATGTAATTAAAATCTGGGGGACTCCCAGAAGTAATGGATAAATAACAAATGTCTCGAGTAGGTAAAAAACCAATTTCAATTCCATCAGGGGTGGAGTGTAAAGTAAATGGTTCCAGGGTTGAGGTTAAGGGGCCCAAGGGCCAGTTGGTCCGTGATATGCATCCAAATATGAAAATAGAACTGAAAGACAATGCGGTAACGGTAAGTCGCCCCACAGATGGTCGGTTGGATAGATCTTTGCATGGTCTAACTAGAACCTTAATTAATAATATGGTTTTAGGAGTATCCACGGGTTACTCAAAGCAACTTAATATTGTTGGTGTCGGTTATAAGGTTGCCTTGAAAGGTAAAGACTTGGATTTAAATTTGGGACATTCACATGCTATAAATTACCCCGCTCCCAAAGGTATCGAGTTTGATGTAGATGGCAAAAAAAATACTGTAGTTGTTAAGGGGATCAATAAAGAATTAGTGGGTCAAACTGCTGCTGAGATTCGTGGGTTCCGCCCGCCTGAGCCTTATAAGGGAAAAGGTGTAATGTATTCTACAGAGAAGATTATTCGCAAAGCCGGTAAGGCAGCGGTAGGAAAAGGAACCTAAAATGAAAACTTTAGAGCGAGAACGTCTGCGCCTAAGCAGGAAAAAAAGAATTAAACTAAAGGTGCAAAAACAAAAACACCGTCCTCGTTTAACGGTATTCCGCAGTGCCAAGCATATTTATGCGCAAATTGTGGATGATAAAGATGGCAAGACCCTAGCTTCCAGTTCTTCTTTGGCAAAAGGGTTTAAAGAGCAAATGAAGAATGGTGGTAACCTGAAAGCGGCAACTTTGGTAGGTTCTTTGATTGGTGAGCAGGCTGCCGCTAAAGGGATTAAAGAAGTCTATTGCGATAGAAATGGTTTTCATTATACCGGTCGAATAAAAGCACTTGCCGATGCAGTACGAGAAAAAGGCATTAAATTTTAATCTAAATTAGCAGGAGGAAGGTTTGCGACAAAATCAACCAGAAAACCCAACAGAATTTGTTGATAAGGTTGTTAAGATAAACCGTGTCGCCAAAGTTGTTAAGGGCGGTCGTCGATTTAGTTTCAGTGCACTGGTTGTCGTCGGTAACCGTGAAGGCAAGGTAGGTTGGGGATTAGGAAAAGCCAACGAGGTTCCAGAAGCGATTCGGAAAGGTGTTGAGAAAGCCAAAAAAAGTTTAGTTCAGGTCAGCCTTGAAGGCTCCTCAATACCCCATGAGATAATAGGCGTTTATGGATCCGGCAGGGTTATGTTGAAACCTGCATCGAGGGGAACAGGACTGATTGCTGGTGGAGCGGTTCGTGCTGTATTAGAGGCAGCAGGGGTTCGCGATATTCTTACAAAATGTCTTCGCACTAATAACCCTCACAATGTTGTTAAAGCCACAATTCAGGGTTTAATGGATCTCCGGAGTGCGAAAGATTGCTCAAGGGCAAGAGGAAAAAAAGTAGGCTAACCAAGGAAAAGGTATGTTGCAATTATCCAATTTAAAAAGTGCTGTTGGTCAAAAGAAAAATAGAAAACGGATTGGTAGAGGCATTGGTTCTGGGACAGGAAAGACTTCTGGCAAAGGCCAGAAGGGTCAGAACAGTCGCTCCGGAGGGGGTGTGCGACCTTGGTTTGAGGGTGGTCAAATGCCGCTTCAAAGAAGGTTGCCCAAGCGTGGTTTCACAAATATTTTTAAAAAATATTATGAGATTGTTAATGTCGAGCAACTTGCTAGATGCGCTGGAAGTGACCCCGTTACCCCAGAAGTGATGAAGGAAAAAGGATTAATAAAAAAAATCGGAGCTGTAAAAATCCTTGGGGCGGGTGAATTAAAAGAATCACTAAACGTGCATGCGCATAAGTTCAGTGGGTCGGCCCAGGCAAAAATTGAAAAGTCCGGGGGAAAGGCTGTAAACCTCTAAATGGCCGCAGAAAGTTTCGGTAATATATTTCGGGTCCCTGAGTTAAAAAAGAGAATTCTCTTTACCCTAGCGCTGTTGGTTGTTTACCGCGTGGGTGCTCATATACCTACCCCGGGGATTAACTCTGTAGCTTTGGCGGAGTTATTTGCCCGAGCACAGGGAACCATACTTGGTTTTTTTGACATGTTTTCTGGTGGGGCATTAAGCCGGTTGACGATATTTGCATTGGGGATCATGCCCTACATCAGCGCGTCTATTATTTTGCAGCTGATGACCATTGTTTCTCCTTATTTGGCACGGTTAAAGAAAGAGGGAGAGCAGGGACAGAAGAAAATTACTCAGTACACTCGTTATGGAACAGTGTTTCTTAGTACGATTCAAGGATCAGGAATTGCAGTTGGTTTAGAGGCAATGAAGAGCCCCGGGGGTAGCCCAATTGTTCCGGAACCTGGATGGTCGTTTAGGTTGATGACAATTATCACTCTGACAGCTGGAACTTCTTTTTTGATGTGGCTGGGAGAGCAAATTACTGAACGGGGAATTGGCAATGGGATTTCCCTGATAATTTTTTCCGGAATTGTAGCGGGAACGCCAGCGGCAATTTTTCAATCGCTTGATTTGATGGGTACAGGTGAAATGTCTGTACTCGTTATGCTTTTTCTTCTGGTTTTAATGGTCGTGGTTGTTGGAGCCATTGTTTTTACAGAAGGGGGGCAACGTCGGATTCCCATCCAATATGCAAAACGCGTGGTGGGAAGAAAGATGATGGGAGGGCAATCTACTCATTTGCCCTTAAAAGTCAATACATCGGGGGTTATCCCGCCGATTTTTGCTTCATCTATAATAATGTTTCCGGCGACAATTGCTCAGTTTATTACTCATCCTTGGATGCAGTCGGTTTCAGCGATGCTGACACCAGGGACCATTGTTTATAGTTTAATTTTTGTAGGTGCTATATTTTTCTTTTGTTATTTCTATACAGCGGTTATCTTTAACCCCGTTGATGTAGCTGACAATATGAAAAAGCATGGTGGTTATGTGCCGGGAATACGGCCGGGAAGCAAAACATCGGAATATATTGATACGATTTTGTCCAGACTAACGTTTTACGGAGGTTTGTATTTGTCATTAGTCTGTATTTTACCTGATTATTTGATAAAATATTTCAATATTCCGTTTTACTTTGGTGGGACAAGCTTATTGATAGTAGTTGGGGTGTCTTTGGATACTATGCAACAGATAGAGTCTCACTTGGTTATGAGAAACTATGATGGTTTTGTGAAAAAGGGGCGTTTGAAAAGCCGAAGAGGCTGATTGATGAGATTGATTCTTTTAGGGCCACCGGGTGCTGGTAAAGGCACTCAGGCAAAAATGCTGAAAGAAAAATTTCGGATCCCACAAATTTCTACTGGGGATATTCTAAGGCACGCAGTAAAGAATAATACTGAGTTGGGTGTTCGCGCGAAAACATTTATGGATGCGGGTCAATTGGTTCCGGATTATGTAGTTATTAGCTTGATTAAAGAGCGTATTTGCCAAGCAGATTGCAAAACCGGATTTATTCTGGATGGGTTTCCTAGAAATATTGCACAAGCTGAAAAGCTTACGGAAACTTTAGTTGAAATGAGACTTGTCATTAATAATGTTATTGACTTAGAAGTCGATGCTGAAGAAGTTGTAGAAAGGTTGACCGGAAGAAGTACTTGTTCAGATTGTGGAGATATGTTTCATGAGGTCTCCCGTCCCCCAAAAACCAAGGGTTCTTGCGATAGTTGTGGAGGAAAACTGGAACAAAGACCAGATGATAACAGTGAAACGATTCAAGAGAGGTTGAAAGTTTATGAGAAATCTACGGCTCCTCTAAAAGAATTTTATAAAAAGCAGGGAAATTTGAAAACAGTTGTAGCAAAAGGTTCAGTAGAAGAAATTTTTTTTCATGTATGCCGAATGATAAACTAACGAATGTCTAAAGAAGAATCAATAGAAGTAGAGGGTACAATTTTAGAACCATTGCCAAATGCAATGTTTCGAGTCGAGTTGGAAAATGGCCATAAGGTGTTGGCCCACATATCTGGGAAAATGCGTATGCACTTTATACGCATCTTGTCTGGAGATAAGGTGAAAGTGCAGCTATCGCCTTATGATTTGACGCGCGGCCGAATTACTTATCGTTATAAATAAGAGGGGTGGACTAGTGAAAGTAAGAGCTTCAGTCAAACCGATTTGCATGAAATGTAAAGTGATTAGACGTCGTGGGGTTGTACGGGTAATTTGTGAAAACCCTAAACATAAGCAGCGACAAGGATAAAGGAGAAACAGTGGCACGAATTGCAGGAGTTGATATTCCAAAAGACAAACAGGCGTGGATTGCGCTGACTTATATCTATGGTGTAGGCAGAACAACTTCAATGGAGATCTTAAAAAAAGCTCAAGTTGGTGAAGAAATCAGAATGAAGGATCTGACAGAAGAAGAGGTAACTCGAATTCGAAATATCATAGACAAGGAATACGAAGTTGAAGGTGACTTAAGAAGAAATGTCACAATGAACATTAAACGGCTGATGGATATCAGTGCCTATCGTGGTTTGCGCCATCGTAGAGGGCTACCGGTTCATGGCCAAAGAACTCATACAAATGCGCGAACAAGAAAAGGTCCTAAGAAAACAGTGGGCGCTCGTGCTAAAAAATAAAGATTTGGAGAGCTTAATTTAATGGACAAAAAATCCAAAGGCGGTAAGAAAAAACAAAAAACAGTGCCGGAGGTTGGTGTCGCCCATATTCGAGCGACTTTTAACAACACCCTCATTACTATTTCGGATATGTCAGGTAACGTGGTGTCATGGTCTAGCGCCGGAGCTCAGGGTTTCAAAGGTTCTAGAAAAAGTACTCCCTTTGCAGCACAGGTAGCTGCCGACAAGGCAGCAATAAAAGCTAGAGATATGGGAATGAAAAAACTTGAAGTTCATGTTAAAGGTCCGGGTTCGGGACGCGAATCTGCAATACGATCTTTGCAGGCAGCTGGAATGGAAATTCTTGTCATTCGTGATAAAACTCCCATTCCTCATAATGGATGCCGTCCTAGGAAACGAAGAAGAGTGTAAGTTACATTTCTCTTGGTAATCTTATTGAAAGGCAATGTAGCTTTTTTTATTCCTTTTATATTAAAAAAGTTGATCGTGTCTTGAAACAATATTTGTAGATTGTCAAATGTTTAAACCTGAAAGGAGAAGCTGAATTTGGCTAGGTATCGAGGTTCTGTTTGTCGACTGTGTCGGCGAGAAGGGATAAAATTGTATCTAAAAGGTTCTCGTTGCGAAACGGCAAAATGTGCTATTGAAAAAAGAGCATACCCTCCTGGACAGCATGGTCAGGGGCGCACTAAATTCTCGGAGTATGGGGTTCAACTTCGTGAAAAGCAAAAAGTTAAACGGATTTATGGGGTTTTGGAAAAACCATTCAGAAATTATTTTTTCGCAGCAGATAAGAAGAAAGGCGTAACAGGAGAAAACTTGTTGCAAAACCTAGAGTTGAGATTTGATAATGTGATATACCGAATGGGTCTTGCTCCATCGAGAAATGCAGCGCGCCAGTTGGTGCGGCATAAGCATTTTACGGTTAATGGAAAAAAAATGGACGTACCTTCTTATATTCTTAAGCAGGGAGATACTATTACTCCCAATCCGAATAAAAGTAAGAAGAAACCTGTTAACGAGGCCATAGCAAATATTAAAGATCAAGCTTTGCCGGAGTGGCTATCGTTTGACGCAGATAGCAAAAAGGGTGTTGTTCAAGGTATGCCAACGAGAGAGGATGTTAAGTTGCCGATTGAAGAACAACTAATCGTTGAGCTCTATTCCAGATAGTAGTAATTCACTAATTAATTAACAATTGATAAGACCCGAATTTTTAGGGGTCGGAGGCTACATGTTTACAGCCCAGGGAATCGTCAAACCAAAGCGACTAGAGTTTGATAAGAAAAATAGGTCCGAATATTATGGAAAGCTAAGTGCAGGTCCTTTTGAGCGCGGTTTCGGAGTAACGATAGGAAACTCGTTGAGAAGGATGCTGTTGTCCTCCATCGAAGGGGCAGCCGTTATAGCGGTTAAGTTTGAGGGAATATTTCATGAGTTCTCCTCCCTACCCGGTGTAGTGGAGGATGTGACAGAAATCATTCTCAACATCAAACAGCTCAACTTGAAGTTGACTGGTGAGGCAGATTCAAAAAGAATTTACATTAAAGCATCAGATGCGGGTACGGTTTGCGCTAAAGATATTATCGCTGAGCCAGATGTAGAAATATTAAACCCAGATCATGTTCTTTTCACCATTGATCAAAGTACAAATGTAGAGATAGAAATGATTGTTAGAAAAGGTCGCGGCTATGTGCCGGCTGACAAGCATTTAATCGAAAACGAGTCTGTTCAAATGATCCCTATAGACTCTAGTTTTTCTCCAATTGAAAAGATTTCGTACCATGTTGAAAATACACGTGTAGGGCAATCTAGTGACTATGATTCTTTAATTATGGAGCTTTGGACCAATGGGGGGATTACTCCTGAAGACGCAGTGGCTCATGCAGCAAAAATAGTTAAAGATCACATGCAGATTTTCATTAATTTTGATGAAGAACCAGAACCGATAATGCCGCAAGTAGATGAGAAAAAACAAAAAATGCTTGGTAATATGGCAAAATGTGTTGAAGAATTGGAGCTTTCTGTACGTTCCTACAATTGTCTGAAGAATGCTAATATCCAAACGATTGCGGAATTGGTTACCAAAACAGATGGTGAAATGCTAAAGACAAGAAACTTTGGAAGAAAGTCATTGAATGAGATTAAAGAAATCCTCGAAGAAATGGGTCTGCATCTTGGAATGAAAGTAGAAGAAGAAGATTTAAAGCAAATAAGTCAGGCTCAAAAGAAAAAGGAAAGTGGCACAGAGCCCGAGCAACAATAAGTTTTTTTTAAGGAGTAATATTAGTAATGCGGCATTTGAAAGCAGGTAGAAAATTTGGGAGAACTTCCGCGCACAGAAAAGCGTTATTTCGTAATCTTGTTGAAGCCTTGATCCAAAGAGAACGAATCAGTACCACGCTTGCTAAAGCAAAAGAATTGCGAGGAAAAGTAGAAAAGACAATCACCTTAGGGAAGAAAGGTACCCTCCATGCCAGAAGGCAGGCTTTGAAGCTGGCGCCTCAAAAAGAAACCATTCAAAAGGTATTTGGAGCCTTGGCAGAGCGCTATGCGAAAAGACCTGGTGGTTATACTCGAATTATTAAGATTGGTCCTCGTCGTGGCGACAATGCACCTATGGCATATATTGAACTCGTAGATCGAGAGGGTGAAGCACCTGCTCCGCAAAAGGGAAAAGACGTAGCAAAAAAAGAAGCGCCTAAAACTACCCCGAAAAAAGAAACTGAGCCAAAGGCGACTGAGAAAAAAGCTACGGAAAAAAAAGAAACTCAAAAAGAACCCAAAAAAAATACTGAAAAAGCTACTAAAAAGAAAGCTGAATCGGAAAAAAAACCTATTGCAAAGAAAAAGGACGATAAGTAGGCACCTCCTTTAACTTCTCCTAAAGGCAGTTCGGTCCGACCCCTGTGGGCCCATGCTTGAACCTGAAGTTTGTGTTTTCCTTTATATAAATCAACAAATCATCATAGCTCTTGAAGTGTTCTGTAAAGCCGTAATCGTCGCCAGTATATTCGCAGGATTCTGTGCTGTGCTCGCGGCACATATAAGGTCGGTGCTCATAGATAGCACATTTGTTATCCGGCATTAAAAAATTGCATCGATTATGAATCATGATGAACCAGTCTTGTCTATAGATATAAATCGACGTATTCTCATGCGCGATTTTCCATAGCAAGCTCTCGTAATCTCGTCGGGTTTCTGGCTCATCTATTCCAAATGCAAAATAATTGCAGCAATAAGCGGGAAGGCATTTTTCGCATTGGTGGGTATCATCTCTTTTGCTCTTTGTATTAGACATTAAAAAATCCTTAGGTGGTTCAGAGAATAATAGGGTTGAAATTTGAATAGGGGGTTATTTTGCCTGCCAAATTTTTGTGAGTCAACCCCCCTCGAGCTAGAGTTATTATATGAGCAAAAATTTGGTAAAGATTTTTAGGGGTTATGAAAACTAAGGTAAATCGCCACAGATTTGAATTTAACTCGTGAGAAAGGGGTTGACAAACGGTGAATAAATTACTAGAGTAAGTAAGCTCCGAAAGCTCCCAAACATAATCCCATAAAAATCCAATCACATATCGGTTTATTTTTTCAACGCTTTCGCCGTTAATTATTTTAAGGAAAGAACTCCAATTAATCAAAAGCTACCAGAGTTAAAAGCCACCATATAGAAAACAGAATCATTCCTACTCTCACCTCAAAGATGCCACAAACCATGAACCAAATGAACATTGAAGAACTCAAGTCTAAAACTATATCTGAGCTCACTAATATCGCCAAGACTTTAAAAATTCAAGGACATAGCGGTCTAAGAAAACAGGATCTGATCTTTAGAATTTTGGAGGCTAAAACCGAAAAAGATGGTTTGATGTTTGGCCAAGGCGTCTTGGAAATTCTCCCGGATGGGTTCGGTTTCCTCAGGGCACCGACTTATAATTATCTACCTGGTCCGGATGATATTTATGTGTCCCCTTCTCAAATACGGAAATTTGATATGCGTACGGGTGATACCATTTCAGGTCAGATTCGACCTCCAAAAGACAGTGAGCGTTATTTTGCATTGCTGAAAGTAGAGGCTATTAACTTTGAGAATCCGGACAAGACTAAGGATAAAATTTTATTCGATAATCTAACGCCTCTTTATCCGGAAGAACGGATTCGTTTAGAAACACCAGGGGGAAAAGATTATAGCGCGCGTGTAATGGACTTAATGACACCCATTGGAAAGGGGCAGCGAGGGTTGATTGTGGCACCACCGCGTACTGGGAAAACCATGTTATTGCAGTCTGTTGCTAATAGCATCAGCACCAATTACCCCGAAATCGCATTGATTGTGCTTCTCATTGATGAAAGACCAGAAGAGGTCACCGATATGGAACGCTCCGTTCGTGGAGAAGTCATCAGTTCGACCTTTGATGAACCTGCTCAAAGGCATGTTCAGGTGGCAGAAATGGTTATTGAAAAGGCAAAAAGGCTAGTTGAACACAAGCGAGATGTTGTCATACTGCTAGACAGTATTACCCGGTTGGCTCGAGCTTATAACGCAATTGTTCCGCCTAGCGGAAAAGTGCTATCAGGCGGTGTCGACTCTAATGCTCTGCAACGACCAAAACGATTTTTTGGTGCCGCGAGGAACTTGGAAGAAGGCGGCAGCCTAACGATTATTGCCACCGCATTGGTAGACACGGGTAGCCGTATGGATGATGTCATTTTTGAAGAATTTAAGGGTACGGGTAATATGGAAATCGTTCTCGACCGGAAATTAGCTGATAAGAGGACTTTTCCCTCTATCGATATTAACCGTTCTGGTACCCGTAAAGAAGAGCTTCTTCTCCCAGAACAAGACCTACAGCGTGTTTGGTTATTAAGAAAAGTTTTGCTGCCTATGGGCATCCATGATACCATGGACCTTCTCCTACAAAAGATTAAAGAATCTAAAACTAACGCCGAATTTTTGGCGACCATGAACTCTTGACGGTGAAAAAATGAAACAAGGCATTCATCCAGAATATTTCGAAACAAAGGTCCGCTGTGCGTGTGGAGCTGAAGTAGAAACACGAACCACCTTAAAAGATTTGCATGTGGAAATTTGTTCTCAATGCCATCCTTTTTTCACGGGAAAGCAAAAGCTTTTGGATACGGCAGGCCGGATTGAAAAATTCAAGCGTAAATACGCCAAGACACAACCTCAGCAACCCTCAAGCCCTCAATAAATTTTTATTCTTTTCTCACCTTGGTTTTTCCCCTTTGATGTGGGCTTTCTATTAAGGCGTCCTCCATGTACGATAAGTTGAAAGCAGTTGAAAAGCGTTACAATGACCTTAATGAATTGCTTAGTGACCCCAAAGTTATTGCCCAGCAATCCGAATTCCAGAAATACGCGAAAGAGCAATCCGAATTAACGCCTATTGTTAATAAGTTTCAGGATTTACAAAAGTTTGTCAAAGAATTAGAAGAGAGTAAGAAAATTCTTGAGGAAGAACAAGACCCTGAAATGTTGGAGATGGTGGAAGAAGATTTGGGTAAGGTTGAAATTCAAAAACAAAAGGCTGAAGAAGATTTAAAAGTTCTTTTACTTCCCAAAGACCCACGTGATGATCATAATGTAATCGTAGAAATTCGCGCTGGTACAGGAGGAGAAGAGGCCGCTCTATTTTCGAACGATCTTTTCAGAATGTATTCACGTTATTCAGAAGAAAAAAAATGGCAGGTGGAAATTTTAAGCTCAAACTTGACTGGTAAAGGTGGTTTTAAAGAAGTCATATTTAATATATCCGGTAAAGGAGTCTATAGCAGATTAAAATATGAGGGCGGAACTCACCGCGTGCAGAGGGTTCCTGATACTGAAAGCCAAGGGCGCATTCACACTTCGGCTGTTACAGTTGCCGTTCTTCCTGAGGTAGAAGACGTAGATATAAAAATAAATCCTGCAGATATTAAGATAGATGTCTATCGTGCATCTGGTCCAGGCGGGCAAAGTGTTAACACGACCGATTCTGCCGTTCGCCTTACATACGTGCCCACCGGAATGATTGTTACCTGCCAGGATGAAAAATCACAACACAAGAATCGTGAAAAAGCTATGAAAGTTTTAAGAGCCCGGCTGTATGACGAAGAACAAAAGAAAATGCATGATGAGCAGGCAAGCGAAAGAAAACAACAGGTAGGCTCAGGAGATCGCAGTGAACGTATTAGAACCTATAATTTCCCCCAAGAGCGAGTAACAGACCATCGTATCGGTCTTACCTTGCATAAATTGTCTGCGATTATGGAAGGGTCTCTTGACGAGGTATTAGATGTCTTAAGTCTGCATTTCCAATCCGAAGCTCTAAAAGGCGATAGCTGAAAAATTTAGGGGATAACAATCCTGATTTTGAAAAATGATTGAAAACGTTAGGTCATTTTTAAGTTGGTCAGAAACCCAATTGACCGAGGCAGGTGTGCTCTCGCCTAGATTGGATTCTGAAATTTTACTTGCTCACACTTTAAAGCTTTCTCGGACTGAACTTTTTAAATCTTCTAAAAGAATTCTTAATGAGAGGGAAAAGAATTGTGCGGAAATTAATGTTAAACGTCGCCAACAACGGGAACCAGTTTCCTTAATTACTGGTCATCAGGAATTCTGGTCTTTAGATTTTGCAGTTGATGAAAATGTTCTGACCCCCAGACCCGAAACGGAATTGTTAATTGAAACTGCTCTGAATAGCATATCATCAGCTTCTAAAAATATTCTAGATTTAGGTACTGGATCGGGAGTTCTCGCCGTGATTATGGCTAAAGAGATCCAAGATTGCAAAGTTACGGCCATTGAAATTGATCCAAAAGCTTTGAATATCGCTAAAGAAAACGCAATGAATCATGGTACAGGGGATAGAATTAAATTCCTTTGTAGAGATTTAAAGAAAGAAGATTGGGAGGGAACTTATTCTATGATTTTATCGAACCCTCCATATATCGCATCTGCAGATATCGACAGAATAATGCCAGAGGTTCAGAATTACGAACCAAGAAAAGCATTGGATGGCGGTGTAACTGGTATGGATTTTTATAGGAGTATAATTCCTAGGGCGATTAATCAACTTGAAGAAAATGGGCTTTTGATTTTAGAGATCGGCCATAGCCAAGCATATGCTGTTACAGCTTTGCTGAATCAAGCCTCAGGTTTTCAAAAGATCGAAGTGATTAAGGATTATTCAGGGTATGACCGGGTAGTCAAAGCTCAAAAGGGGAGCTCTGATGGATAAGATAGTGATTGAAGGTGGAAAACGACTTGAGGGCACCGTTAAAATGAGCGGAGCGAAAAATGCAGTTTTGCCTGTTCTCGCAGCAACTCTTCTTACACAAGGAAGAAATATTATTGATGGGGTTCCCAAGGTTCGAGATGTAACGACTATGATAAAGCTTTTAGAAGGTTTAGGAGCTAAATTGGAAAGTTATCATAATGAAAAAATAATTCTCGATACTTGCAATGCAAATAACCCGGAAGCACCTTATGATTTGGTTTCCACAATGCGCGCTTCGTGCCTAGTCCTAGGTCCGTTGTTGTCAAGGCTGGGTAAGGCAAAGGTGTCCCTTCCAGGAGGTTGCGCAATTGGGGCAAGACCT
Organism: Nitrospinota bacterium; assembly: GCA_028345515.1. GTDB lineage: Bacteria > Nitrospinota > Nitrospinia > Nitrospinales > VA-1 > UBA8687. The sequence goes on along the minus strand of JAOMDP010000003.1, from coordinate 104,481 downwards.
ATAGATCTACACATAAAAGGATTGCAGGAAATGGGAGCAGAAATCACGCTCGAGAAAGGTTATGTCCAAGGAAAAGTGAAGAAGTTAAAGGGTACCCAGTTTTACTTTGACACGGTTTCGGTAACAGGTACTGCTAATTTAATGATGGCAGCAGTGTTGGCAGATGGTGAAACTGTCTTGGAAAATGCTGCCAAAGAACCAGAGGTTGGGTTTCTGGCTGATATTTTAAATTTAGCTGGAGCAAAAATTTCTGGACAAGGAACCGATATTATAACTATCCAAGGGACCAGTTCTCTTGATCCAATAGAATGTACTATTTTTCCTGATCGAATCGAAACGGGAACCTTTATGATTGCAGCTGCAATCACACAAGGGGATGTCACTATTGAAAATTGTGTTCCTCAGCATGTAGAACCGATTATTTTGAAGCTTCAAGAGGGCCAGGTAGGTATTGAAATCGAAAAAAATAAAATGCGGGTATTCGCTAAGGGCTCTATAAATGCTGTCAATGCAAAAACTCATCCATACCCTGGGTTTCCTACAGATATCCAAGCTCAGTTTATGGCTTTGATGACTTTGGCTAAGGGTCAGAGTATTATCATGGAGACAGTCTTTGAAAATCGGTTTATGCATGTGGCTGAATTAAAAAGAATGGGTGCCAATATTTCGTTAGATGGACACACAGCTATTATTAATGGTGTGGAAGGTCTTTCTGGTGCTCCTTTAATGGCCACGGATTTACGTGCCAGCGCTTCTCTGGTTTTGGCAGCTCTTGCAGCCAAAGGGCAGTCTGTTATATCGCGGGTTTATCATATTGATCGCGGCTATGTAGCCATTGAAAAAAAATTATCACAGTTGGGTGCCCAGATAAACCGTGTAAAATAAGATTTTATATTTATCATCTTCTATGACAGCAAAGAGCACTTGTTTTGCTAGAAAAACAATTATTTCTACTCTTATCCCCTCGCTGCTAGATGAAGACGTTGTTAAAGGCTAAAAATATGGATGAATCCGGGCCCCTAAACGATCAAGATCTCAAGAGTATTGTATTGTGGATGCCAAATTGGATTGGAGATGTGGTTTTGACTTTTCCAGCATTACAATCACTACGTCGGGCCTACCCCAATATACATATTACTGCCGTAGTAAAACCCCCCTCTAATGAGTTGCTTTTAGGTCATCCTGCTATAAGTAAAGTTGTTCCTTTGCCTTCAGACTCAGAATCGACAATTTGGAAACGCATAAAATTTGCGCTCAGTTTAAAAAAATATCAATTTGATGTGGGCGTCGTTTTTCCTAATTCTTTTGAATCGGCATTTCTTTTAAGTTTAACGGGAACAAAACATAGGCTTGGGTATTCCACCGATGGAAGAAGTATATTTCTAACTTGTCCCATATTTACAACTACATATTTGAAAAAAAACCAATATCGTGTTGAGTATTTTTTTAAAATATTCGCACCACTTAGATTAGATGCTCCTGATACGATATTTTCCTCAGTTCTTAAGCCAGAAGACGATATATCCCTTCAAGAAGCTTTATTAAATATGGGAATAGACGAAAATGAAGAATTTATAACCATTCACCCTGGAACTTCAAAGATAGAACGAAGTTGGCACGCGGAACGTTTTGGTGCTTTGTGTCAAAAAATTTTTAAGAAAGATAAAAAAAAAATGGTTTTACTGGGTACGCAATCAGATAAAGAGTTGCTCAATAGAATAAAAAGTTATTGTCCTACGGGAGAGATTAAGATTGTCCCTGCAATGAATTTGAGGGTTTTGGCAGGACTTATCAAAAAAAGCCAACTTTTCATTGGAAACGATAGTGGAGTGATGCATTTAGCTGCTATGGTGGGTACGCCTGTTGTAGGAATATTTGGTCCTGGCCATCCAAATACTACTGGACCCTTTATGGAACCAGAAAAATACGAAATATTAATGCAGAATTATTCTTGTTCTCCTTGTCGACAAAGATTTTTTAAGGAATGCGAACCATCTGTGCATAATAAACCTCACTGCCTAGAAGACATCACAGTTAAAAGTGCATACGAGGCAATAGGTCGGCTTTTAAAAAGAGTTTAGATTTTTTTAAATAAAGACTTGTAGATGTTGATTTGTCCTGAATGCGAAGAAAAATATTCTGATACTATTACTACTTGCTTGGATTGCCATGTGGACCTTGTTGCTTCATTAAATGAGGCAGAATTTTTTGAATTATCTATCGTCTGCACCATTCTAAACGAACACAATGCTTATATTATTAAAGGCTTTCTTGAGAATGAAAACATTCCTTGCCAGTTAGAAAATGTATCTTTTCACGCTGGGCCAGCTCCGGTAGCAGATTTAATGAAAGTCCGGCTCTGGTCTAAAAAACAAGATGTAAAGCGTGCCAGAAAACTTCTTGCAGAATTAGAGAATATTCAGGTTTGTTCAAGTTGCGAAACTGAAGTGAATTTTCAGGATGAGGTTTGTAGCCATTGCAACGAGAAGCTAAACTAGGTTTGGAGTCCTCAGTTGGTAAATCGAAATTTTAAAATGTACCAAATGGCGGCAATTCCATCTTTCCACGTTATTTTTTTACCTTCTGAATAATCTCGCCCATTATAAGAAATTGGGACCTCATATATCCTAAAATTATTTTTTGCGACTTTTGCGGTGAACTCCGGTTCGAATCCGAAACGATCACACTTAAAAGTTAGCTTTTCATTAACTTCTTTGGTGAAAACTTTGTAGCCAGTTTCCATGTCTGTAAGGTTAACATTGGTTAGCATATTGGAAAGAGTTGTTAACACCATATTCCCAATGGAATGCCAGAAAAACAAAACCCGATGAGGCCCTCCTAAGAATCTAGATCCATAAACTACATCGGCATGTCCGTCCAAAATTGGCTCTAGCAATGTTCCGTAGTCCGAGGGATTGTATTCGAGATCGGCATCTTGAATAATAATAATATCACCGCCTACATTGGAAAACCCAGTTCGCAAGGCTGCGCCTTTTCCTTGATTACGATTATGGTAGAGGACTTTAAAATTTTCCTTATTTTCATAAGCTGAAAGAATTTCGCGTGTACCATCAGTTGAAAAATCGTCAATCAAAATTATTTCTTTATCATAATCAACGGCATTGACTTTTGCTATTAAAGTCTCCAGAGTTTTTTGCTCATTATAGATAGGAATAACAATAGAAAGTTTTAACAATGTCTGTAATTAAAAAAGTGTGTAAATGAAAGGTGCAACAGCACTTCCCTGAGTGAAAACTATTAAAAGACCCATTAATAACATAATTAATACAATTGGACCTAACCACCACTTCTTCCTTGTTTTTAGAAAATCCCAAAACTCTAAAATGATACTTGCCTTGTTATCTGGACCTGGTGGACGGCTCATATTTTTCCTTATTATTTGTTTGCAAAAATTTTAATAAAAGCATACTTATAATATCTAAAAGAACATTTTATCGAAAATTTATTTTGAATTTAATACGATACTAGCTTGTTGAGTTTGGTGAATTTAGTTTTTGAAAATAATACCATGGTTATCTTTTTTTTCTTCAGTGTTAGTGGGATTTGAAAGTCTGAATATATTCAGTTTATTGGCTCTGAGAGCTTGATAAGGTCTCTACATGCAATTGCACTGAATCCGCTAGGGCCGAATAATCATATCCTCCTTCTAGCATCGAAAGTATTCTCCCATTACAAACATCGTTAGCTATTTCCATTAGTTTTTTTGTCATTTTACCGTAACAATCGGTGCTTAAGTTAATTTGTGCAAGAGGATCGTTCTCATGAGCATCGAATCCTGCGGAAATAATGATTAGATCTGGGTTGAATTTTTGAATAACTGGTATCAACTTGTGTTCAATGGCATTGATGTAATCGGTATCGCAGGAATATGCTCGCATTGGTAAATTTAGATTCGATCCTAGACCATCTCCCGTTCCAGTTTCATCAACCCCTCCTGTTCCAGGATAAAATGGATATTGATGGATACTGCTGTAATAGATGGATGAATCTTTATAAAAAGAATGTTGTGTCCCATTTCCGTGGTGGACATCCCAATCAAAAATAAAAATTTTTTGGATGTTTTTAACATCTTGGGCATATCGTGCTATGACACCAACATTATTGAAAAGGCAAAATCCCATTGCTTTATTTTGTTCTGCGTGGTGCCCTGGTGGGCGCACTGCACAAAAGGCGTTGCCCACTGTGCCCTCTAAGATTTTATCCAAAGCCTCCAAGCCGGCCCCAGCACTTAACAAAGCTGCTTGATAGGAATCTGAAGAAATCACGGTATCTGCATCCAGATTGCGAACACCATTTCGACAACTATCTTCAACACTTCGGATGTACCCGGTGCCATGAACTTTAGCAATGTCTTCTACAGTGGCTTTACGGGGTTGAATTAGAGTAAGGTTGTTGTAATATTTCGAGGATTCAATGTTTTTTTGAATGGCATTTAAACGTCCTGGATTTTCAGGGTGAGGTTCATTCTTATGTTTCAAATAAAAAGGATCTGAAATGTAACCCGTTTTATTCAATTATTTTTTACCGTTTTGAGTTTAATTTTATTAGCTATAAAGCTTTGGTGAGAATATCAAAATAATCAGATACCTTCAACATATCAAATTATGTTCGATTTAGAAAAAACCGAAAAAATAAAGAATATTGAAAAAAAAGCTTACGAACTTGGTTTTGATGGATTTGGAATTGCCAATCCTCAGATAGAAAAAGCAAGTGAAAATTTTAGTAAGTGGTTGGATTTGGGTTACGCTGGAGAAATGAAGTATATGGCTAGAGGTAAAGATAAACGCTGTGACCTAAATTTAGTCTTAGAAAACGTAAAAAGTATTATTTGTCTAAGAACAAACTATTTCACTGAAGAAAAAAGTATGGATTTTCTTAACTTTCCGGATAAGGGAGACATTTCGCTTTATGCGTTGAATAAAGATTATCACGATATTATTACTTCCCGCTTAAAAGAACTTGAAAAAACGATTCAAAATGAGTTAGTAGAATGCCGAACGAAAATTTATGTCGATACCGGTCCGATTCTTGAAAAACCATTGGCCGAACAGGCAGGCTTAGGGTGGATTGGGAAGCATACAAATTTGCTCAGTCAGGATATTGGATCTTGGTATTTTCTTTCTGAAATTTTAGTTGATATTGAGCTTCCCAAATCGGAGATAGCAGACAACCATTGTGGTTCTTGCAAAAGCTGTATTGATATCTGCCCTACCGATGCGATCGTTGCACCTTATGTTTTGGATTCAAAAAAATGCATTTCATATCTTACAATTGAGTTAAAAGGAGTTATTCCTAAAGAGTTTAGAAAAGCCATCGGAAACAGGATATATGGATGCGATGATTGTCAAATTGTTTGTCCATGGAACTCTTATGCAGTTAAAACAGGGGAGGTTGATTTTAAATCTTTAGACAGTAGTTTTTTGCTAATTGATCTCATCCAATTGAATGAAGAGGAATTTCGTAAAAGGTTTAAAGGGAGCCCCATAAAAAGAATCAAACGGCGTGGATTATTGAGAAACGTTGCGATAGCTTTAGGAAACTCTAATAACCCAAGGGCCGTGCCTTTTTTAATAAAAGCCTTGGAGGATAAGGAACCTCTTATTCGCGCCCATATTGTCTGGGCATTAGGAGAGCTTATGGGTTCTCAATGCATATCCATTTTGAATGAAAATCTTGCCAAAGAGAAGGAGTTTATAGTTTTAAATGAAATGGAAGTAATTCAAGACCGGTTTTATGAAAATTCATAGGAGATTTTAAACCTAAGAATGTCATTAAACAAACATTGAACATAGCGGGGTCCCAGCCTATAATCAATAAAATTTTATCCCTTTTCCATTTTAGAGGTTTATGAATAATTCAAAAGATTTTCGATTTTTAAAAGCCTGCCGGGGGGAACCGGTAGATAAAACACCGGTATGGTTTATGCGTCAGGCTGGCCGGTACATGAAAGTTTACAGAGATCTTAAAGAAAAATATACTTTTCTTGAAATGTGTAAAACACCTGAGCTAGCGTGTGAAGTGACCATGCAACCGCTGAATGTTCTGGAGGTTGATGCGGCTATTATTTTTGCTGATATTCTGCTTCCTCTCGAGCCGATGGGTACCGGCCTTGAGTTTAGCGCTGGTGACGGTCCTGTAATACCTAGACCGGTGAGGGATAAAAAAGCGGTTGAGAACCTTTTAGAGGTAAACGCAGAAGAGCAGCTTGGATTTGTCGGTGATGCGATTAAACTTGTCCGAAAAGAAATCGACGGGAAAATTCCCCTCATTGGATTTGCAGGTGCACCTTTTACTTTATGTAGTTATATGATTGAAGGTGGTAAATCTCGCGATTTTACCACGACAAAAATGATGATGTATGATGCTACCGATGTCTGGAATCTTTTGATGGATAAGGTTTGTACCATATTGGTGAATTACCTGAAAATGCAGGTAGATGCTGGAGCACAAGCGATTCAAATATTTGATAGCTGGGTGGGGTGCCTCAATCCTCATGATTATCAAAAATATATTATGCCGCATTTGAAAAGGGTTTTTAATGGATTAAAAGATTTGGGTGTGCCATTGATTAATTTCAGTACGGGCACATCTACCATTTTAAATCTGGTACAACAGTCGGGAGGCGATGTGGTTAGCTTTGACTGGCGTATTGAAATTGACGAAGCACGCAAAATTCTTGGACCTGAGCAACCAGTTCAAGGGAACCTAGATCCTGTAACCCTTTTTGCACCTCTTCCGATAATTCGAGAGAGAGTTCATGATATTCTTCGTCGGGCAGGGCCTCGCGGACATATTTTTAATTTGGGACATGGTATTTTACAACATACCCCTGTAGATCATGTAAAAGCGGTAGCTGAAATGGTTCACGAATTTAAATATGAGTAATTCTGTACCTTTAATAGGTATATTCCTTATGGCGCATGGGGCGCCAGAATCTATAGATGATATACCAGCTTACTTAAAACAAATCCGCAATGGTACAGAATCTACTCCTGAAACCATTCAGATCATCCGTGATCGATACAAGCAAATCGGCGGAAAGTCACCTTTAAGGGAAATTACTACAGAGCTTGCACACCGATTAGAAGATTTCCTTAATCAGGAAAGGGCTCAATTCAAAGTTTATGTGGGGATGCGTAACTGGAATCCTTATATTAGTGATGAAGTAAAACGGATGAAAGAGGATGGGGTCGAAAAAGTAATTGCTATCTGCCTTGCGCCTCAATTTAGCACATGGAGTACCAAGCTTTATTTTCAAGATTTTAAGAAGGCGTTACAAAATTGTGGGGGTGAAAATATTAATGTTCATTATATTGCTAGTTGGGCCAATCACCCTTTATTGATTGATGTATTCGCAGAAAAGTATCGAGACGCTCTTAAAAAACTGGAATCAGAAAAACCAGAATCCATCTACACGATTTTTACAGCCCACAGTATTCCTTCAGAGTCTATTAAACTTGGCGATCCATATGGAGAGGAATTTAATAAAACCGTAGAGCTATTAGTCGACAATGTAAAACCGAATCATTGGTATCAAGCTTACCAAAGTCAGGGCATGATACCCGTTCCTTGGTTGGGACCCACTGTTGAATCAGTGTTAGACAAAATCTCCCGGTTAGGTTCCAAAAACGTATTGATAGTACCGGTAGGTTTTGTTTGCGATCATGTAGAAATTCTTTTTGATATAGATATAGAATTTAAACAATATGCAGAAGCGAAAAAGTTAAAACTATATCGTACAGAATCTTTAAATTATTCTGCTACATATATTGAGGCGCTGGCTTCAATAACTTGGGAAGCATTAATTTAAGAAAATGCAACCCATTTCCTTCCTGAAAATATTATGAACCTGGAATCATTAAATTCGCAGCAGTATCAGGCCGTATGTCATAGCGAGGGGCCAATGATGGTTGTGGCTGGAGCTGGATCTGGAAAAACACGCGTAATAACTTATCGAATTGCCCATCTTATTCGTGAACGTAGTGTCAATCCTGAAAGCGTTTTAGCCATCACCTTTACCAATAAGGCAGCGGGTGAAATGAAAGAACGCATTAGCGGTATGCTTGACCTTAGTGGAGCATCTCCGTGGGTGAGTACCTTTCATTCATTTTGTTTAAGAATGTTGAGAAAACATATTTTAGAGCTGGGTTTTTCGAATGACTTTGCAGTTTTTGACTCTCAGGATCAGTTGATTTTAGTTAAGCAATGTATGAAAACAGCGCAAGTAAGTACCGATGCATTTCCACCTAAATCTATTTTGAACCACATCAGTGGGTTCAAGAATGATTTTGTTACTCCAGAACAGATAGACCTGGATATTATGTCATATGGAAACCAGATGAAAGCGGCGGAACTTTATCCCGCTTACCAGGCTGCTTTGAAGTCTAATAATGCTTTAGATTTTGACGACTTGTTATTCTTCACTGCCAAATTATTCCAAGGGGTTCCTTCTTTACGTGAATATTACGATAAAAAATTTCAACATATTTTGGTTGACGAGTTCCAAGATACTAACGCAGTTCAATATGAGTTAGTTAGGTTGCTTTCAAGGGATACTAACAATATTTGTGTGGTTGGAGATGACGATCAAAGTATTTATAGATGGAGAGGTGCAAATATAGAGAATATTCTCAAATTCGAAAAAGATTATCCGGGTACCACAGTAATCAAGTTAGAAGAAAATTACAGGTCAACTCAAAGTATTCTAGATGCAGCAAGCAGCGTGGTTAAGGAAAACCAGAACCGTAATGAAAAGACATTATGGACACAAAATGAAAAAGGAAATCCAGTAATCTGTTTTAAGGCAGAAGATGAAACACGTGAGGCAGAATTTGTTTGTGACCGCATTATAAATCTGTCTGAGGAGGCAGGTTATTCTTTTAATGAAATTGCAATTTTATATCGAACCAATGCTCAATCGCGAGTTATTGAGGATGTTCTAAGAAGAGCTGAAATCCCTTATCAGGTTATTGGGGGGCTCCGTTTTTATGAAAGAAAAGAGATAAAAGATGTACTTGCTTATATGCGGGTCCTTTTAAACCCCGATGATTCGATATCATTAAAACGGATTATTAATGTCCCAGCAAGAGGAATAGGTAAAACATCTTTAGAAAAAGTGGAGATTTATTGTAAAGAGAAAGGAATTTCTTTGCTAGAAGGTTTGCGAAGGACAGCACAGGAAAAATTTGTCACACCTGCTGCATCTGGGAAAATTTTAAAGTTTATCGGTATGCTCGACCATCTGGATATAGTTTTTCGACAATCCAATCCTTTAGAGTTACTAACAGAGGTTATGGAAAAATCGGGATATGCAACCATGTTAAACAAAGAGGACACGCGAGAGAGTAAAGGAAGAATGGAAAACTTGAATGAACTTTACTCGGCGGTCGAGCAGCTAGTAGAAAACGAAGATGGTTCGTTGCGTGATTTCTTAGATTCTACTGCCCTAGTTGCAGACCTTGACAACCTCAATGATGAGAGAGGAGTTCTTCCACTTATGACTTTACATTCTTGCAAAGGACTGGAATTTTCAGCAGTATTTTTGGTGGGTATGGAAAACGGGCTTTTACCACATGCTAGTTCCATGTCAAATCCTCCTGAATATGAAGAGGAACGAAGACTTTGCTATGTTGGGTTTACCCGAGCTAAAAAAAGATTATTCGTATCTCACGCACGACGTCGAAGAGTTTACGGAAATACCTTCAATTATCTTCCTTCGGATTTCTTAAATTCCATTCCCGATGAGGTAATGGCAAGAGAGGCAGGTGTTCAGGACTATCAAACGGGTACCTCTCCGAAGTTTTCGCATAGTTCTAATACATCTTTTTTGGTCAAAACAGAATCTACGACGGAATTTGCCATTGGAACTAAAGTCTTACACCCTAAATTTGGATCAGGCATTGTGATTAATAGAGCCGGCGAGGAGGAAGACTTGAAGTTAGAGATTTTTTTTAAAGGCCCGCATGGAAAAAAGAAGCTTGTAGCAAAGCTCGCTAACCTTATCACTCTATAATATCAACTCGAAGAAAATAGATTTTCTAATTTAGTTTTTCCCCCAGGAGGCAGTCTGAGGCTTAGGCAAATACGGTCTTCTTCATAAGCCTCATTAACGATTAAAGCAAATTTTCTAATTTGAGAGATCAAGCCAGCTTGAGAGTGTTGAATACTTAATTGATGAGGTGATAAATTTTTCTCATAGCGGTTGACGATTTGTTGTCTCAGCGTATCGATACCTTCATTTTTTTTGCAAGAGATACCAATGGACGAAGGATAATTTTGAATTGCCTTATCTAATTCTTCAATATCCTCAATGGAATCCGTTTTATTGAATACAACAATCACATCTATTGCGTCCATTTTCATTTCTATTAAAAGGTTATTGGTAATTTGCATTTGATCTTTGTATTCATGGTGGCTGATATCTACTACATGGATCAACAAATCTGCGTTCCGCACTTCATCCAATGTGCTTTTAAAGGATGCGACTAAATCATGGGGTAATTTATTTATCAGGCCAACTGTGTCTGAAAGTAAAACAGGATATGGGAAGTTCTTTTTTATTTTTCTAACGGTAGAATCGAGAGTTGCAAATAACCTATTTTCTACCAATATATCTGCTCCAGTTAGTTTGTTCATTAAACTGGATTTCCCGACATTGGTATAACCCACTAAAGCGACTTTGAAAACTCCTTGTCGACTTTTTCTTTGTGTCTTTTTTTCTAGATCAATTTGTTTGAGTTTTTTTTCAAGTTTATGAATTTGGTTTCGGATCATTCTTTGATCGAGTTGAATTTGGGTTTCACCTACATCTTTCATTCCTATGCCACCCCTTTGTCGAGATAGGTGCCCCCACATTTTAGTTAGCCGTGGAAGTGCATATTTTAAGCGAGCTAATTCAACTTGGGTTTTTGCCTCCCGTGTACGGGCATGGTCGCTAAATATTTCAAGTATCAACCAGGGCCGGTCAATAACACGGCATTTCAAAATTTTTTCCAATTCGCGATTTTGTCGAGGGGATAATTCTTCGTCAAAGACGACGACTTCAGGTGAATGATGAGAAACTGCCTGCTTAAGTTCTTCTACTTTTCCACTTCCTAGAAAAGTTTTAGGATTTATTTGAGTCAATCTCTGGGTTAGTTCTGCGACGGGTTTGTATTCGGCAGTTACAGCAAGACCCGCTAGCTCATTCAATGAAATAGGGTGTGAATTGCCTAAAAGGCTGACCCCAACAAGGATAGCCTTTGTCGAATGTGAATTAGAATAAGTAATTGGGACGGATTCTTGTTTCAAAACTTAATAAAAATAGGTTTAAGGTTGTTGAACGGGCAAGAGTTCATGCAAAAGGGGAGGTTTTCAATTGTGACCAAAAATTTTTCAAGCAATTTGGCATTATGGGCTTGGACTGGTTATATCTTCTAATTATAGCAACTTATTGGTGAAATTGAGCAGAATTTAAGGTAAAAAATTAAAACCTTTAATAATTTAGAAGTTAATGGTATTTAGCAGGGTATTATAGAGAGAAAATTTTAAACTCCTGAAGTAATTAAATAATGAATATAAACTTGGTTAGTTTTATTAGTGCTAAATGTGCTTCCATAGATGACGGGCAGATTTTTTTCAAACAGGTTTATCCTGAAATTAAAGAAGGAAGATCAGTAAAAGTTGATTTTGAAGGAGTTGAGTTGATTCTAACTCCATTTTTACACCATTCCATTGGGCGCCTTTTAGAATATTTTGGTAAAGAAACAGTCATGGAAAAATTAGTTTTATGTAATATTTCCAGGGATCAATTAAAGCAAGTCAATAACTATATTGATAGAACCGAACAGCAACAATTCCAAAGTGATTCCAGAGAAACCCTTATGGAATTATTTGAAGAGGATGAGCTAGGCGATTCAGGTTTGTAAAGGATGTTTTTTTTTGAAAGTAAAGAGATTAAACAAAGAAAAGCAGAATTAAGCATAGCACCTGATGATCCTGCTACCCATTTTAATCTTGGGGCAGCCTACAATAAAGCGGGGAATATTAAAGAAGCCGTACATGAGTTTGAAAAAACTATAAAAATTAACCCCAATTCAGCTGAAGCTCACTTTAACCTAGGAATTTTGTACGAAAGTTTGGATCAGGGTGAAAAAGCGATTGTGCATATTCTAAAAGCTGGAAACCTTTTTGGGGAAAAGAATGATTCGGTAAACAAGATGGAATCTCGAAAATTACTAAAAGAATTCTATAAAAAATTTGGATTCAAACCTGAAGACATGAAAACAGAGCAGTAGAACATAAATTTTTTTAATTTATTTATAACCTAACTGGCGAATGGCTTCATACATTGCAATACCCACGGCATTTGCAATATTTATAGAACGAACCCGATCATCGTATTGTGGAATTCTATAGGTAAGCGCTTGGTTCGATTGGATCAGGCTTTTGGGCAGGCCCCGTGTTTCGCTTCCAAAAAATAAATATGATTTTTTTTGAAAGGAGTGGTCGAAAAAATCACGCTTTCCTTTGGTAGAAAAAAAAACTTTAGGAGCGTTAGGGGTTGTTTTTTCGAAAAAATTATCTAGATTGGGGTAAATTTTCACTTTTACAAACTGCCAATAATCCAGTCCTGCGCGTTTTAGCTTCGAATCATTTATTTCGAAGCCAAAGGGCTCTACGAGATGCAGGGTAGCATCTGTGGCCAGACAAAGTCTACCAATGGTACCCGTATTCATTGGAATTTCTGGTTCAACTAAAACAATATTTAAATCGTGGGGCATAAAAAAGGGTTCCTAATTTAGGAGGAAAACAAGCTTGGATCAATATGAACAATTTTTTAATTGTCCTTATTGTGCACAGAGAATTTCTATGTTGGTGGACTTATCTGTGTCCACCCAGAAATATATTGAAGATTGCGAAATATGTTGTAGGCCCATAGAGATTAATTATGAAGTTGGCAATGATGAAGTGACTCGATTTGAAGCAAACTGCTCCTGAACGTTATTTAAATTTTCATTTGCTTATTTTTCTATTTTTATTTTCCCATTATTGCATAGAACTTTTAAGACTTTTTTCGAGTCTTGGCCCATCCAGATCCTGTCCTATAAAGACTACTTTGTTTTCGGGCGTGTCGTTACCCCAAGCTCTATCAAAACGTCCTTCAAACATCATATAAACAGATTGAAATATATAGCGATTGGAAGAATTTTTAACATTAAGAATTCCTTTTCCTCGAAAAATATTCATCCCTTCAGTTAAAAAAAGCATTTGCAGCCAGTGTTTCAATCTGTTTGGGTCAACAAATCCCGGAAAGTTTAAGGATACCGATGAAACCCCTTGTTCAGGCTGATGATTATGGGGCATGAAGGTATTTTCATCCAGAACATTTTTTAAGTTGAAACCCCCAATATTAAGTATTTGATCTAATTCTATTTCCGCATGGGAGGTGTGAAAGATTATGGCCGTGGGGTTGATCTGTCGAACCTTTTTTTCAAGGTCTGTAATCTCATTTTTTGAAACTAAATCTGCCTTGTTGAGCAAAATAACATTAGCAAATGCAATTTGTTCCCAGGTGACTTCCTGTTCATTGAGGTTGTTCCAAATATGTTTTGAGTCTACGAGGGTTATGATACCATCCAGCATCAATGATTTAGAAATATCATCTTCAACGAGAAAAGCCTGAGCGAGCGGCCCGGAACTAGCTAACCCGGTACTTTCAATAATTATTGAATCGAACGCTTGTTGTTTTTCTAGCAGCCTATTTAAGGTTTCAATCAAATCCCCGCGGATGGAGCAGCATATACATCCATTGTTCATTTCAAAAATGTCTTCATCAGCACCAACTACAAATTCAGAGTCGACACCTATTTCTCCGAACTCGTTTTCGATAACGGCTATACGCTTGCCATGATTTTGCTTTAAGATATAGTTTAATAGTGTTGTTTTGCCAGAACCCAGAAAGCCAGATAGTAGCGTCACAGGCACAATTTTATTTTTTAAATCGATATTCATTAATTTTTGAATTTGAATGGATTTAATATGAGCGATCAAATACCGAGAAGAAATAGATACTTGAACTAGCCGGTGTTACTTTTTTCATGAGGTCACAATTGTGAGCTCATGAATCACATCCCTTAGTTTTAAAAAAATCACCACCTTTTAAATTTTCGTCGTCAGTTCCCCAGTGGATAATTTTATCTTGTTTTTTTAGTTTAGGGATGTGCTTGGAGCAATGGATATAGGCTTCTTCAATTTTTACTTTTATCCATAATTTTGTTTTATGTTGCCCGTCTTTTTCTGCTTTGGCCTTGTCAATCGGATTGACAAGCTTGCTTGCTTCTTTTTCTGTAATTATTTCTGCTTTTCCATTTACATGGAGTCCGATAGAAGAGCTAAAAAAATCGATAAACATTAACCCAATTTGTGGATTTTCATATATATTACCCAAACTTGCCATAACACCGTTTCCCTTGAATTCTGGGAATATCAGGGTGTGATTATCCAATATTTTAATAAAACTTTTTGGTCCTGCCCGAAAAGAGGCGTCGCATTGGCCTTGTGAATCGGAGGTTGCAAGAAATACCATTTCCTGTTCTGAAATGAATTTCTGCATTTCAGTATTTAAATAATCTAAGACTTGGGAATTATAAAACGAACTTGCACTTTTTATGGTGTTATGCTTTTTTTGCAGTTCGTGCTCGCCTTTTGATCCTGATGCAGTCATGTTTTTATTTATAGGTTTGGATTGTGGGGAAGGGCTAGATTTAAATATTTTCCTCGTTCACAATAGATGAGCCCCTTTTCTTCTAATAATTTAATCGCGTCTTCGGCGGCTTCCGAAATATTTTCTTTTTTCAAATGTTCTTTGAATTGGTTTAATGTCTTAGACGCTTCGTTGCAATATAAGAATATCTTTGCTGCAGCTCCTTCTAGTCGGACTTGAGTGGATTGCAACGATCTATCATCGTAAACCTTAACAAAGTCCATAGATTTGGTAAACAGTAGGAAAGGTAGTTGCTCCGATTGATGGCGTTTTTTCCATTCTGCAGCTATATCATAAAGTTCTTGTTTCAATTTAGGATCGATTTGGACAGATGATTCAAATTCAAAATCGTAGGCTATTTTGAAATGATCGATTTCAGGGTCGTCATAAACATAAGGATAAGCTTCACCCGGTGCTTTGATAGTTATTCCATATTCTTCCGGTCTCATAAAATAGGGACTGAACCGTTCCAGCCATAAATCGCCGACACATTCCGGAGGGGGTAAGTGAAATAAGAGTTTTATTAAATCGATTTGCTGCCTATAGTCCTCGTCTGTTTCTCCAGGAAAACCGATTAGGATGTTCCAATTGACTTCAATTCCATAATACATAGACCATTTCATGCAAAGGATGTTCTGAATGGGCCGAACTCCTTTATCCATTTCCTGTAACTGATTAATACTAAAACTTTCTATGCCCGGCTGAATAACTTTTGCACCGCCATGAGCTAAGGTCTTTATTTGTTTTTTAGTCAGGTTACTTTTTACTTCAATGAAAAACTGGAGATCAAAACTCTTTTCAGCTAGATCGCCAAATACTCCATCAATGTATTTCATTTCTAAAATATTGTCGACTAACCTAAATCTGAAAGAGTCATGCTTTTGGGAAAGTTCTGCAAGATCAGAATGTACTTGTTCCATCGATTTAGACCGAAATTTCATAGTGTTTGCATTCAAACCGCAAAAGGTACAGTGATGTTTCTCTCCCCACCAACACCCTCTGGCAGTTTCATATAGGATGACTGGATTTTCTAGAAGGGAAGATTCAGGATCGATTTCCCTTAATTGATCGAAGAAGTCTTGATAATCAGGTGCTGCATATTCAGTAAAATTACCAAACATGGCATCGGGTTTTTCGTAGAGCACTTCTCCCTCGCATCGATGAACAACCCCTTTAGGTACAGGACCTCGTTTTTCGAGATAGTGCACTAAGTTAGGCAAAATATCTTCGGCTTCACCGGGTATTACATAATCGATCCAAGGTGATACACGGAAATACTCTAGGCCCATTTCAGACTCGAAGTTAGAGCCGCCAAACAGAATTTTTATGTGTGGAAATTTTTCTTTGATCATTTTTGCCAAGGTTAAACTGGCAATATTTTGATTGAAAGTCGATGAAAACCCGACTACATCAAAGTCCCCCCAGTTTCCAGCATCCCGGCACCATTCTAGGAATTCGGGAACCATTTTGGTTTTTACGTCCAACAAATAATCCAAGGGTCGTTCGATCGATTGGCAAACTTCTTGAATATGGGGTGCAAAATTATTTGGGTAGTCTAAATTTTTTGGATTTTCTCCAAACAGAATGTGTGAGAATAACCATTCTCCAACAAGAAATCTTTTTTCACAAAGTTGATTATAAACTGGCAAACCCAGTTGATGGGCAAAGTATAGATTTAAATAATGGCATTTAACCTCGCAACCTTTGGACTTTAACAAAGTTGAAAGTGTCCCCAACTGAATTGAAGGATATATATGAAACCCGAAAGGCATATTTATGAGTGCAAATTTCAAAGGCATACGGTGATTGTAGCAATTTAAAGGGTTGTTGCCCAATAAAATCAAGATACTAACTATTTATTTTTAATAAAATTTATTGCATTAGGTATAGTGCCCAAGTTAAGGTTTGAATATCTGTTTTTTCAAAATTTGCTAAAAAACCCATATCTTTCAAAAATTTTCTGGCGCAGTAAAAATTAATACCCCAGACCAAACATTTAAAACCAAAGTAGGAAAGCAACTAGAGCCTCCCAAAAGCCTTCAACCTTTTGTAAGGCATTTGTCTTACCCCTTGACAATGCTTTTGATGCGGACACCCATTACCCCTAATCAAATCACTACCTTGGGGATGATTTTTGGTGTGTCAGCTGGTGTTATGTGTCTCAGAGGAGATTATTCCTCAATTCTAATTGGAGCCTTTTTATTTCTTATCTGTTATATCCTCGATAATTGCGATGGTGAAATAGCCCGTATCAAGGATATGCGGAGTATTTTTGGAATGCGTTACGACACGTTTGTAGATTGGATAGTGCACGCTATTTTTTTTGTTTGTCTTGGATGGGGAGCCAGCGCTGCAACAGGGCAAGAGATATGGTTTTGGTCAGGAATAGCTGCAGGTTCTGGTGGTACCATAAACTATGCTATTGAACTTTATCAAAATAGGACTAAACCCCACTCCACTCAGCTGTCCGAAGAAGAAGTAGCTATCAAAGATGATGATACCAAGATGGATCGATTTGTCCTCAGTGCTCGTGTAATTCGTAGTGATTTTTGTTTTATTGTACTGATCCTTAGTTTGCTAGGGATAATTTGGTATCTCCTACCTCCCGCAGCATTAGGTGCTCAAGTCTATTGGTGTCTTCAGTTCACCCGTAGTGCTCGTCGTTGGCATGTCTGAAAAGGATTTCATTAAGTATGAATAAATTTAAAACTTTTTATCTAATTATTGGGGTTGCCCTGCTGTTTTATGTTTTTTCAGAAACCGACCTTAAATTACTTTGGTCAAATCTTGTTGTAACCGGTTACGGAATATTTTTTGTTTTAGCTATTTATGGGGTTGCATTTTGGGTTGATACGATAGCTTGGCAGTTTACTTTGCCTAGCACACGGTTTAATTGGATTTACAATCTTTGGAAAGTGAGAATGGTAGGAGCAGCATTCGGAAAGTTGTTGCCCTTTAGTGCTTTTGGCGGCGCTCCTATAAAAGGTTACCTTCTCAAAAAGCATTATGGTATTGGATACAGGGAGGGAGCTGCCTCGATTATCCTTGTTGAGTCGACTCATATGCTTTCCATGGTTTTTTTTATGGCATCAGGTGTTTGTCTCGTTTCTTTTTCTTCAGGTTTTCCAAATAGTTATTATGCTTTTTTAAAAATAAGTTTAGGTGTGCTTTCTGTTGGAATCCTGGGGTTTTATTTAATACAAAGATTTAGACTCACTTCGTTCGTGGGGAGATGGGTCAGTAAAAGGTCTATGGGGCGTAAATTAGAAAAATTTATCTACCATCTCCAGGAATTTGATGAACGACTGGTACAGTTTTATACACAAAAACGTTCTTTATTTTATGGGGCAATGGGATTGAACCTGTTGAACTGGTATCTTGGTGCTTTAGAGATATATATTATTTTATATTTTTTGGGGCACCCAATCTCTATAGCGGATTCTATCATCCTGGAAACTTTTGTAGAGATTGTCCGAGCCGGAACATTTTTTATTCCTGGTACACTTGGGAGTCAGGAAGCAGCTTTTTTATTGGCTACGGGTGCTATTACCGGAGATCCTGCTTTAGGTGTGGCGACTGCTTTGATTCGACGGGTTCGAGAAATCGTATGGCTAATCCTTGGTTTTTCTCTAGGATGGAAATACTCTAAGAGTCCATCGGAGCTAGCCCAGGCCGCACAACAAGACATGAAAAAAGAAGCTGTTTAAATACAAAAACAAAGAGTTGAAGAGAGTTTTTCTATATGTAAAAATGATTGCCAATTAAGCCAACCTTATTCTAATTAATAAAACAGTATTTATGAAATGTCTTATCATTGCAGCCGGGAAAGGTAGTAGGTTGCGGTCTCTTTCTGAAGTAAAACCGTTGATTTCCCTTAAAAGTAAGTCCCTAATTGAAAGAGTGATTGGTTCTGCCGTGGAAGCCGGAGCGGATGATTTTTATGTTGTTGTTGGTTACAAGGCTTCTTTTGTACGCTCGCATTTAGAAGAATTGAGCCGATTAAAAAAAGTTTCCATAACAGTTATTGAAAATGAGGAATGGGAACGGGCCAATGGTATTTCAGTTCTAAAGGCGAAGCCTTACTTAAATGGACCTTTTTTGCTTATGATGGGGGATCATATTTTTGATGCAGAAATTGCGCGCCTTTTGATTTGTAAATCCCTTGATAATGATGGAGTCTTATTAGCTGTGGACGAAGACTTGGAAAATTCTTTTATCGATATGGAAGACGTCACACGAGTTTTGGTTCAAGAAAACCGAATACAAAAAATTGGTAAAGGAATAAAAGATTATAATTGTTTTGATACCGGCATTTTTCTATGTGGACCAGAGTTATTTAAAGCCATTGAGCATTCTTCAATAAGTGGGGACGATTCCCTTTCAGGTGGGATACGTTTTTTAGCCAAACAGGGCCAGGCCAAGACTATTTCAATTAATGGGCTTTTTTGGTGCGATATCGATGACCCCAAAAACTTCAAACAAGCCCAAGATTACTTATCTAACCTTACAGAAAATTGAATTTATTCCTAGGTTGCTTTCGATTTGATTGTTCTAGAATATAACAAGTAGCCCGCAAATATATTGGACCCTATGGCTGCGATCATAATAAAAACTTTCAGTTGATCTATTAAGGCAACCAGTAAAAGAAAATGGATAAAATCTCTATTAGCGAATTTTTCTGCTAGTTCGGGTTCACTAATATGGAATAATTGTTTTCCTGGTGATCGCTTTTCAAGAAGTACAGGGCTGAGTAAGAAGAAAGACAATAAGCTACCGAGCCCAGCCAAGGTACCAAGATATAAAAAAATAACTTCGCCTGTTTTAAGATAAATTCCGCAACCGATTGCTGTAAATACCAAAAAATGAATGATATTGTCGCAATAAATGTCCAATTTTTTTCCGATGTCTGTTTCCATAAACTTTACACGTGCTATTTCGCCATCTACTCCATCTATCCAGGTTGAAACTACTAAAAGGATTGCCGCAATCACGCTATTTGCATAACCCACTTGCGAAAAAAGGAATGCGGAGATCAATCCAACAAAAAAGCTTATTAGAGTAATCTGATTTGGAGTAACAGGTGTATTTACGAGTATACGGGTTAAAAAACGTGATACCGGTCTGGAAAGTATTCGAGTAATGGGGCTGTCGTGGCTGAGTCCTGATTTTCTTAGCTGTGCTTCGTGTAAAGCTTTAAAATCTTCTAGTTTTTGTATTTGAAGTTCATGAGAGCCAGGTACGTATAAAGGAAAACCGGATGGTGCTTCAGGTTTTAGATTACTGGGTTCGCTTGCAGTTTTTATAAGAAGATTTTCTAAACTATCAGGATTAATGGGAATTACTGCTTCATTTATGTTGTTTGGCTCTGAATGAATAATTGTAAATAACTTTTTTTTGTCATAAAGAAAGGAGCCATTAAAGATATATAGAGGAGAAGGCTTGTTTTGAATCCATTCTTTAAGTTTAAGAATATTGGGTAACCAAACTATTTTTTCCGATAGCCGGCTGTCCATTAAAATTTTATCGAATGACTTTTGTAAATCCGCATTAGAGTCTTCATAAAATACGGCCAGCGTTTTTATACCAACCCTTTGCAAAGTCAAAAGGTTTCTAAGTATAAAAGGTACACCAGCAATTTTGGACGAATACCAATGCAAAGGATTTTCCTCTTTCCCTGGTTTTTTTAACAAAAGAATTCCAGTTAGGTTTTTTTCAGGCAAAGAAGAATCGGACTTTGGATGACTTTGGCTCATATAGTTTGAAAATTATTGAATTTTCTATTGGGAATTCAATGGTTTAAATCACGCCATGTTGAATGCATGCGATTAAAATTGCAAAACTTTTATTCTATGTCTTTAATTAAGGCATTGTAATGTATATTATGATTGCCCAATTAGGTTTGCTAAAATTTCTATGGAACATTTTAGCAAATTATTTTTTCATGAAAAATCTCTAAGGTTAAAGGCAGTTAAATTATGAATGAGAATTTAGATAAATATGATGGTTTGGCTCGAAATATTCAACCGCCAAAAGGCAAACTGGGTGTTTTGCTGCCAGGCATGGGCGCTGTTAGCTCGACATTGATTGCTGGGGTGCAATTAGTCAATGCGGGTTATAGTCAACCTATTGGTTCGGTAACGCAAATGTCGCGTATTCGTCTGGGTAAAAGGGATAATCCACAATACCCGTATATTAAAGATTTTGTTCCGCTTTCCCCGTTGAAAGATCTAGTCTTTGGAGGCTGGGATATTTATGACGATAATTGTTATCAGGCGGCCTTAGCCTGCGGTGTGATAGACAAAAACGAGTTGGAGCCGATACGTAAACAACTCGAAGAAATAAAACCTTGGCCAGCTGTTTTTGATCCTGCCTTTGTAAAAAATCTTTCCGGACCTAATGTGAAAAAAGCTTCCAATAAAATGGAATTAGCGGAAATGCTGATGCAGGATATGGAAAAATTTAAAAAACAACATGGTATAGATAGACTGGTAATGTGTTGGTGCGGTTCTACAGAAGTTTATCAGGAAGATATGAATCATGAGGCTTTTAATACGATAGATGGATTTGAAAAAGCCTTAAAAAATAATCTCGCAATAATTCCACCTTCGATGATCTATGCTTATGCAGGAATAAAAATGGGCGTTCCTTTTGCCAATGGTTCCCCAAGTCTTACTGTTGATACTCCAGCTATGGTGGAACTGGCTTTAAGGCATAATGTTGCTATTGCGGGAAAAGATTTTAAGACCGGTCAAACTTTAATGAAAACCATTATCGCACCTGGACTAAAAGCAAGAATGCTGGGCTTGGAAGGTTGGTTTTCTAGCAATATTTTGGGAAATCGCGATGGGGAGGTATTAGATGACCCAGATTCTTTTCGCTCTAAGGAGGTGAGTAAGGGCTCTGTTCTTGACAGCATCTTTCAGGATGATCTCTATCCGGAACTTTATGGAGATTATTATCATAAAATTCGTATCGAGTATTATCCACCTAGAGGAGATGCTAAAGAAGGCTGGGATAACATCGATATTCAAGGTTGGTTGGGTCAAAAAATGCAATTGAAAGTGAATTTTCTCTGTCGCGATTCCATTCTTGCTGCACCGGTTGTGTTGGATTTGGTCTTATTTTTGGATATGGCCAGCCGTGCAGGGATGCGTGGTATTCAGGAATGGCTTTCATTTTATTTTAAGTCACCTCAATGTCGACCCGATTTAAAACCAGTAAACTCACTATTTGACCAAGATGAAAAAATGAGAAATACCCTAAGAATTTTAATGGGAGAAAAGGTCATTGACCATTCGGGTCTGGATTATTACGAGCCTAAGGGTTGAATCTGGCTAGGATTGGTTCAAAGGGCAATCAGTTACGATTGAATTACCTTTGTTTGGAGGGAAATGGAAATTGAGCCAGCACTTTAAGTACTGGCTCTTATTATTTTCCGCCTTCTTGAACGAACGGTTTCACTTTTCTACCTTTTTTATTATAAAAAGAGGGTGAATTAATTTGTTTTTCCGTTCTTTTGTTCAAGCTTTTAACCGAAATTACTTTTTTGAGATTTCCTGAAGAATCAAAAACCTTCACTTCATGCATTGCATTTCCTTCCTAGCGTAAAACGTTAAACAATTTCACGTATGATCATCCGATGAAAGTTGAACTTTCCCGGAATAATTACTTAGGGACTACTTTAGAGGCTTGGGGTCCTTTTTGGCCCATTGTTTTTTCAAATTCTACTGCTTGACCTTCATGGAGGGTTTTGAAGCCTTCTGTTTGAATTTCTGAAAAATGTACGAAGCAGTCTTCTCCATCGTCTGATTCAATAAAACCATAACCTTTGCTTTCATTGAACCACTTTACTTTACCTTGAGCCATTTTAAATTTACTCCCAAAAATTTGCGGGCTGACTTTGCATCTAACAAGTAAACAGAGCCCCCCATTGAATTAGTTAAGACCTATTTGGAAAAACCAAGGCAAAAAAAAACCATCCACGTAATTCAGGACGGTTATTAATTTTCAATCAAAATTACCTTGCCCATGCCACCAATGATGTTCCCATTCGTCTTAGTAAGAAAGGGCGATTCTAGCATACCAGGCTTAAAAACCCAAGCTAATAACAGATTTCTAATGTAAAAATGTTCAATAACTGTGCAAAAACCTAAACAATTGCAGCAGGGTTTTATACAACCCCAGCTTTATCAATAATATAGTGATTTTAATAAAGAGATGTTGTTTGAAAGGTTAAGACTCTGTATGTATTGGTTGGGCTATACACTAGAAACTAACTAGACAACTTTTATATGACTTGGCTTAGAAAAAAAGATGCTTTGGGACTTAATAACTCCCAAAGCATCTTTATAATAGCTTAACTAATTGCGACCATAAAATATTCTGATCATCGATTTACTTGCTTTCCCATCCTCATCTTCTACTTTCTAATTGTCCGCCTGTTTTTTTGGCGCGAGTCTGCGGCGTTTTTTGACCTTTGTTGCATCCGCATCCTCTGACCTGTCTTATTTCGCATTTTATTTCTCATCTTCTTACGAAATTTCGGGCTGCGTCTGGAACCGGGTTCGACTTGACCCATACTTTGGTCTGATTGTATCTCGCTAACCCCTGTCGCGCCTTCACCCATAGGTGCTTGGCTACCATTCTCGCCCATTTGCCGTCTATTGCCCCCTAAAGGTCTTCCTCCCTGTCTTCTGTTACCCCTCTCAGGACCTCTATTAAGGGTGGGTCCTCTTTGCTGACCTGCCCTAATTCCTCTTCGCGGGCCGGGCATTTTACCCCGCGCACCAGGCCTTCGTTGTCCCTGAGCAATAATCATGTAGCCCAAGTTTTCTTTAGAGAAATGACTTCCTGTTTGTCTATTTGTTGTATCTGGAAGGTTATTTGAGCCAATGCTGTAATGAGGTATTGAAAAAAAGAAAATCAAAATTATAGCTAATAAATTGCTTGTAATTATTTTCATAAATTTCACCAAGAAAATTAAGGTTGTTAATGATTTTTGTTCAACCTATGAATTATTTTTCATAATACCGTAAAACAAACTAAAATGAGGAAAGTAAAACAAAGAGGCTAGCCATTTCTAGTTAACCCCTTGTAAGATATGGTACGCCTGGTAGGATTCGAACCTACGACCTACGGATTAGAAGTCCGTTGCTCTATCCAGCTGAGCTACAGGCGCATAAAATTTATTTAAGGGAAATGATTCTAATCTAATTTTAGGAAGATAATTTACTTTCGTAAACGACTATTTTAACCTCTTCTTCGGTGATCAGCCCTTCTTCAACAATTTCTCCGATTTGAGGTTTCACACGTTCTATATTTTCTTTTCGGTCAACTACTTCAACCACTATTGGCAAATCATCGGAGGACCTTAAAATCGAGGCGGTATGCAATTTACTCTTTTTGCCAAATCCTCCTATACCTCTAAATACAGTAGCCTCTGCTAATCCTTCCTTTTTGAAAAATTCGACCAAATATTTAGATAACGATTTACCTTCGTATTTATCTGATTCGCCAATAAATACTCTCAGTAAAATAGCATCAGACTCTTTTTTCATTTTATTTCATCCCCATCCCAGCAACTAAAATTTTACCTAAATAGATAGCTAGGAAACACAAGGAAATGGTTCCCATCAGGTTAAGCCAAAACATAATATGTTCGTTTTGTTCCAATAGTTTCATAGATTCAAAACTAAATGTAGACATGGTGGTGAAAGAGCCCAGCACCCCAATGCTGAGGAATACTCTAGCCTCCTCGCCGAGAAACCCCCGATATTGGGATGCATACATTATAACAGCGAGTAAAAGACTACCCAGAAAATTTACTCCGAGAGTTCCAAATGGAAAGGTGACAAATCCAGTTTGAATCCAACTACTGATCCAGTAGCGTAAAATAGCTCCAATAAAACCTCCTAATCCGACTAGTAACCAAAGTGACATACTTTTTTTAGGGTTCTTTAATTTCAATCATTCGTAATTGGGCCGCGGCTTTGGCTACCCCTGCATAATCATTACGATCTGTATAAGACTGAATTGCTTTTTGGGTGTAAAGGACAGCTGTGTTTTTATCTTTCATTTTATGGGCAATCGATGCGATATTCATTTCCATTTGCGGCACTTGCGGATGTGTCGAGTTAAGCTGAATTCCCTCTTTATAGGCTGCAATCGATTCCTCATAACGTCCTGTATTACCATATGCGTTACCTAAACTCAAATAAGCAGAAATGTAATCGGGGTTTTCGTCAATTGCTTTTTTAAATGCTTCGATGGCATCTTCATGTTTCCCAGCAACTCCTCTTTCAATTCCCAATTGCAAATAATCCTCTGCATGCATCGGCTCCTCATGGGTCGCCAAACGCCAGATAGTAGTGCCTATAACAACTAAAAGAATAAAAAGCCCGATAATTTTTTTCATATTGTTTTATTTGAATGTTACAGGCAGTTCAGACATGGGTAGATTTCAAGATTTTCTCTGAACGGTGTACTCATGATTAGCAGGAAATTTACCTTCCAAAGATGTCTTTTCTCCTGTTGACCACATTATTTCTATTTTATGAATGCTTTCGAAATCACTTAAACCAAAATGTGCTTCAGGGGCATCGTAGGAATGAAAGCCGCCTCCAGTTTTTATTTCGCGAAACTGATGTTTTTCTCCATTATGACCATAGTGGATAATTATTTTGCACCCTAAACAAAACCGGTTTCCTTTTTCATCATGAAATTTGAAGGTCACACTGTTATTTTTTGTTTCGTTATTAGTATACACCTTGAAAGGACCATATAAGGTATTTGCGATAATATCAAGGTCCCCGTCCCGATCAATATCCAGATAGGTATAAGAGGAACTGTGGTCATAGTCATCCAACCCAAATTGTTTCTCGGCAGGTTTGAACGATTGCCCCCTCTGGTTATGAAAGAAATTATTAGCAGCAAACTCTTGAGTGATAGGTACGCCATTGACGACGTAAAGATCTTGCCATTGGTCGTTATCTAGATCTGCAAATCGGGCGTTCCAACTCCACTCTGCAGTTGAAATCCCAGTCTGTTTGGAAACATTTTTAAAGGTATGGTCGACTTGTCCTGATAAAAGCAGATTGAACTGTGTTTGCATCGGAATTTCCTGATCGGTAGCGAGTTTGAGATGCTGTGCTTCAAAATATTTATTGCAAACCATATTGTTAAGCATGAAAGGTTCGGAAATTTTTTTACAAAGGGATCTGTCATTACGAACCGTAGCAACAAGAACCATACGCATAACCATACATTCTTGAATTTTTTCAACTTCACCCAGGAGTCCACATTTTTCTGTTATATCCTGTTTTTCGGGATTCAACAGGGTAGCCAGTTTGATAAGTTGATAACAGGATTTTCTATCCAGGATACTTTTCCCTGATTCGCAAAAATCAAGTCCCACGTTTTGCATGGTGTCACCAAAAATATTTGAAACTACATCCAGTCCGCGTGACATCCCTATATTTGCCAGGTAAATATCTGGAATCAGGTCGTTGTTAAAATCTCCGGTATCAATACTCATGGTGTTCTGAGTGGTGATGGGAACTATCTTGTCCTGATGACGTATTTTTTTAAATTCCCCTTTATTTTGGCCCTTGTAGTAAGTGTCGGCAACGCGATAGTCATTACCAATCGCAAGATCCGGTTGTCCATCCAGATTCAAATCTGAAAGCAAGACAGAATGTGTTTGACCCGGAATACCCTCCATATCCTGAATCTTAAAATCAAGATTATCATTCAAGACCAACTGGTTTGTAGCCTGCTTTACTGGTTTGCGAGTTAAAATACCCAGAAAATAATTGCCATTAATCATATCTAGGTAATTATCGTGATCAATATCGGCAAAGGCTGAAGCGCTGGTTAAAAAAGCACCTCCATTGGGAATTTTTTTTACAGTTATTTTTCCCTCAACGGGAATAGGGTTCAATACTAAATAGTTTCCTTCGTTAAGGGTCGTAAGGAAAATGTCTAACCAACCATCATTATCCAAATCGACCATGGCAATGTTAATAGTTTGTTTACCTGCTACCTCTGCAACATTGCTAAAAATTTTCTTAAAACTTTTCCCGTACAGATTCTGGTAAAGTTCGAACCCATTATCGGTGGCAACGGCAAAATCGTTCCAGCCATCGTTATTAAAATCTCCGGAAGTAATGCCTCTTCCAAAGAATAAAGGGTCAAGAAAAATGCTTGGAGTCATCAGGTTGGAGTAGGTGATTCCCATTTTCTTTCCGTTTTGAACGGTGAAGGGTTTATCCTTTTGTAAACTGCGGAGTTCATGTGATAAGGCATGAAGAATGATATTTCCCTTTTTATGAATAATTGAAGCTGTATGTTTTGTTGTGGTTATGGGAGAGAAATTGTTGGGTTGAACCGAAGCTTTTTTAATAGCAGGTTTACCTACAATGTGGTCGTACTGCTGCAACCAATGAATATGTCGGTACTCTATGAAAGCATTGGTGATATAACCTAATGCAATTCCCATCACCGCGACTATGATAAAAATTTTAATAGCTATAAAGATAGAGAACGTGCGAGCGATGATCATTGCAGAGTAAATGCTAAAAGTACCAAGAGTAAACAACATGGTAGTCACAAATGCGGGGGCCAGCCCGGACATCATTAATGCCTGTGCCAGCATTAAATCAAAAGCTATGGGTAATGGCATGAGTGTCCCCATGAAAGAAATCAAACTCAAGTTGACCAGATTGATCGGTACCCCAATCAGCTTGTCGAAACTCCATAGGTGGCTTGCTACTGCACCGAAAAAACCGGCTAACAGCATGAGCGGAACAGTTCTAATGAAAATGTACTGGAGTCCTTTTAAATAATCAAAAGTTGCTCCTCTCAAAGCTTCTCGCCAGGACTCGTTAGAGCTAACGCAGTAGCTTTCAGTCTCAGAAATAGAATGGTCAACGGGCTGTTTTTTTTTGTAGGAAATTAAGGGGACAATGATCAGGATCAATGCAAAAGTTGCCAAAAGTTTTGCCAGGGCCATATAAAAAGGAAAAATGGAAAATAACATGGTCAATACAATGATGTTCAATGTAGGCGAACTGAACATAACAGCCAGTGCGGTTTCCATTTTGCTTCCGGCTTCATACATTCCTTTGGCTATTGGAGCAACGCAATTGACACATACTCCTAGAGGAGTTCCAACAAACATTCCCATAAAGCTATTTCGAAAGCGTTTGTCTGAAGGTTGCCGAGGAGTGTATTTCAATAGAGTGAAAAAACCTGCCGCGATAACAAGACCGAATATCATCCCACGCCAATTTGTTTCATACCAGTTCAGAGTTGTAATCATTACGCGGGTATAAAAATTAGCGTTTCTTGATGCGTGAAAATGGGCTTCATTAGTGAGTGGGTCCTCAAATGCTTCCATTCCCGATAATGCCGCCTTCGTATCCAGAGCAGGATAGCGGGAAACCAGCCAAAAACTACAACCGACACAAATAAGGAATATTAAAAGGATTTTAAACCTTCGGTTCGCCAACATATTGTTTCCAATAGAATATTAAAAGGAGCTTTTCTTTTAGTAAGTTTCTATTTTTACCTTAAAAAAGCTATGAAGGGGAAAACAAATTTTTTTAGAAATGAAGTTTCTTTTTTTTTGATGAAGGATGAATGTTTCGGCAGAAAAAAAATTCAAAATATTAGAGATTCTTATAATTAATTTTGCAGGTATAATAACGTTTTGTTTTTCCGGCAGAGATTGAAAAAAAGGAGAAAAAATTTGTCAGAAGTCGATTCCCCATCCAACTTTATTCAAAATAAAATTGACGAAGATTTAAAGTCTGGAAAGTTTACCGTTCATACACGTTTCCCACCTGAGCCTAATGGGCACCTCCATATTGGACATGCAAAATCGATCTGTCTTAATTTTGGACTTGCAGAAAAATATTCAGGTTTATGCAATTTGAGGTTTGATGATACCAATCCGAGCAAGGAGGAAACGAAATATGTTAAAGCCATACAGGAAGATGTTAAGTGGCTCGGATTTGACTGGAGCGATCGGATGTTCTACGCCTCAGACTATTTCGATCAGCTGTTTGAATTTGCTATTCAGTTGATTCAAAAAAGTAAGGCCTATGTAGATGATTTGACTCCGGATCAGATTCGAGAATATCGCGGTACCCTTTCTGAACCAGGGGAAAATAGTCCATTTAGAGATCGCTCTATCGAGGAAAATCTTTGTTTATTTCAAAAAATGAAGGCAGGAGAATTTAAAGAAGGTGAAAAAGTT
Organism: Nitrospinota bacterium; assembly: GCA_028345515.1. Taxonomy (GTDB): domain Bacteria; phylum Nitrospinota; class Nitrospinia; order Nitrospinales; family VA-1; genus UBA8687. The sequence continues at coordinate 75,460 of JAOMDP010000003.1, read as the reverse complement.
CTTCGGGCTAAAATTGATATGGGTTCTGGTAATCTTAACATGCGTGATCCAGTTCTTTATAGAATATTGAAAGCCTCTCATCATCGAACCGGTGATAAGTGGTGCGTTTATCCTATGTATGACTTTACTCATGGGCAATCTGACTCTATTGAAACTATTACCCACTCTCTGTGTACTTTAGAGTTTGAGGATCATCGACCTCTTTATGATTGGTTTTTAAATGAGCTGGAGATTTACCATCCACAGCAAATTGAGTTTGCCCGACTGAATCTCAACTACACGATTTTAAGTAAAAGAAAACTTTTGCAGTTGGTTGAAGAGGGTCATGTAGAGGATTGGGATGACCCACGTATGCCGACCCTTTCGGGGATGCGACGACGCGGATATCCTGCAGAGGCGATTCGTGAATTTTGTGAAAGGATAGGGATTTCCAAAAGCAATAGCACGGTCGATTTTGCCTTGCTGGAGCATTGTGTACGTGAAAATTTGAACCTTACTGCTACCCGTGTAATGGCTGTTTTAAAGCCCCTTAAAGTGATATTGGTCAACTATCCCGAAGAAAAAGTGGAGCAAATGGATGCTGTGAATAATCCGGAAGATCAAGATGCCGGAACGCGCAAGCTACCCTTTTCCAGGACAGTATATATAGAGCGGGAAGATTTTATGGAAGACCCGCCCAAGAAATTTTTTCGTCTTGCACCCGGCCGGGAAGTCCGACTCAAACACGCTTATGTAATTAAGTGCAAAGAGGTGGTCAAAAATAAAGAGGGAGAAATAATTGCGTTACATTGTACCTACGATCCTGAAACTCGAAGTGGTTCGACTCAAGACGGTCGTAAAGTAAAAGGTACATTACATTGGGTTTCAGCCAGTCATGCGCAAAAAGCAGAAGTGAGATTGTATAATCAGCTCTTTACACATGAGAACCCTGCTGATGAAAAAAATTGCCCCGATTTAAAATCAAGTTTAAATCCTAATTCGCTTGAGATTATTAAGGAAGCATTTATAGAACCCTCTCTAAAAGGTGCCACAGGGTGGTTTCAATTTTTAAGGTTAGGCTACTTCTGTGCAGACAATAAGGACTCCTCTTCAAATTCACAGGTATTTAATCGAATTGTTACCCTAAGGGATTCCTGGGCAAAAATTGTAAAAAAATAATGTTAACTTAAAGAGAGTATTTGATCCGTTTTGTTAATAATTTATTTTTTTTCAAACCCTTATCACTATTTTGATGTTTGGTTGCAAAATATCAAAGAGCATACTTCCCTGATTTTTTATAAGGGCTGAAAATTAAGGTTTTTTAATTTGCTCATGTTTGATCATTTTTTTTGACAGGTTTTTGCAATTGTGCTAAAAAATCTTGAGGCACTAAGTTGGCCGCAATTTGTAGTAATTAAGGAGTTATATGGAAGTTAGAATAAGTCGGGATGTCCTCCTGAATGCCGTCCACAAAGTTCAGGGAATAGTCGAACCAAAAGGCGCGATGCCCATACTCTCCCACCTGCATCTTTCCGCTGAAAAAGATAGAATTTGTCTTCGTGCCACCGATTTAGAGATAGGGACACTAGGAACTTATCCGGCTAATGTAACGACGGAAGGTGAGGTGACTCTTAATGCCCGTAAATTGTTTGATATTATTAGGGAGCTTCCTAACGAAGAAATTTATATCAAAAAAGAAGAAAATAACTGGATCACTTTAAAATGCGGAAAATCTAAATTTCGCCTACCTGGCTTGCCGCCTGAAGATTATCCTCCAATGCCCGAATACAGTGACAAGGTTCTTTTAGAGTTTGATGGCAAAATATTAAAAGAGATGATCCGTAAAACATTTTTCTCAGTTTCGCCAGATGAATCACGGCAGGCATTAAACGGTTTGTTGTTGGAAATAGAGGGGGATAGTGCAACGCTTGTAGGAACAGATGGGCACAGGCTGGCTTTGATAAACAGGCCAGTTAATTCCCAAGCCGGCAAGGGAGAAAAGGCCAGTTTTTTACTTCCCAAAAAAGCTTTGTCTGAATTATTAAAGCTTTTGGAAGATGATGATGAGAAATTTGGATTCTCCTCTCATGAAAATCATCTCGCCTTTATTCATGGAACACAGGTTATTGTCTCTAGAAAAATTGAAGGCAAGTTTCCCAACTATCGCCAAGTCATTCCCTCTGACAATTCACTCAAAGCGGAAGTTAATCGAGAAGATTTGACCCATGCTTTAAAAAGGGTCTCACTATTGGCAGATGAAAAATCTAAAATGGTGCGGTTCGAGATACAAAAAGGTAATCTCACCCTGGTTTCAGATAATACCGATTTAGGCGCAGCGGTAGAAGAAGTGGCGATTGACTATAAGGGGGAAGAAGTATCGATTGGTTTGAATGCTAAATACGTTCTCGATATTTTAAATGTTATGGATGTCGAGGCGGTGACCCTTAACTTGAAGGATCAAAATCATTCCTGCCTATTCACCTCTGTTAGCGATGATCAGTATAAAAGCATTGTTATGCCAATGCGTTTATAGGTTGTGTTTTATGGGGGTGCTTGTTGTGAAAATTTTTTTACCAGTAAATCCTATTACTAGCATCTATTCTTTTCGTTTCTAAAACCGTTTTCCGTTATAGATATTGCAAGATTCACACCAACTATTAGGTTGACCATTTTCCAATCCGTCGCGAAACTCTTTATACCCTTGTTCATTCCAAACTTCTGCGAAAGTTTTTCCATTGATGTTTCCTACTGAATATCTTTGAGCTATTTGACAGCATGGGAAGATATCACCATCATTGTTTACCTGAACCCACTCATAAGGCTTATTACAACGACGGGTGTCTTTGGTAATTTTTTCTGATAAAACTTCTGAATTGCCAAAGTAATTTTCAGGAGGTTTAAAGGGGATCTTGTAATCGATAGACTTAGCTTTTATCTCCCTGAAGGTATTTAGAATTAAATTTCGATTGCAACTATTGAGGTGATTTTCTGCAAACAGAAGTTTACCTTCTAATCTTTGTCGGTCACCTTCCGACATTTCGCTAACTACCCCGCTTAAGTGGACGAAATAGACTTCATCTACCCCTAACTCCTTAGCAAGGTCCATGATGGATGCTAATTCATGAATATTTTCTTTAAGACAAACCACGTTGAAAATCAATTTGGGCCCTTGCTGGTGGGTTTGATCCCGGTAATTTGCGAGAGATTTAATACAGGACTTCATTTCTTCGAAGTCAGAACCTCTTATATTTTCGTATGTTTCTCTAGATGCTCCTTCAATAGAAATAAGGATTCGGCTTAACAATTGCTCATTAACTATAGCATTCCGAATTTTTTCTCTTATAAGATTGCCAGTAGTCACTACTTCTACTTGATCAAATCCTTGGGATTTAACGTAACGGAGGATATCTAAAAGATCATTCCTCAAGAATGGCTCTCCAAAATCACTCAGAAGAAGGTGTCCAAATTGAAAAGGAGAAAATTTAGCAAGATTTGTTTTAAATTCGTCAAAGGAGATATGTTTTTCTATGAATTTCCTAGTTCTAGTACAATGACGGCAAAGTAGGTTGCAATTTTCTGTGAGAGGCATCTGCAATATTTCCCATGTTTTCCATTCTAAAGTGCGGTACATCATGCGCCCAGAAATAGGCTCATCATTGGGGTCCCAGCCTGAATTTGTATTTTTAAATTTTTCTAAGCATTCCCCTTGTTCCTGTTTTTCTGCGAGTAACCTCCGTATATCGCCCTGCGCATTTGTCCATTGTTCAGCCTGTTTTTGGGGAGATAAATGTGATAAACGAGTTATCCAATCCTCTACCATCTTTTTTTCTAAGGTAGTAGAGTCAGAAAAAGTAAGAAAACGCCTAATTTTTTCTGATTCATTTTGAATTGAATTGTGGTTAAAGGTTATTTTTTGAAGGGCCATTTGTTTATGGAAATATCTATAAAGAGGACAAGGTTTATTCTAAATATGTTTTTCTTAAAACTTTCTTAACTCCTTTATCGGTTGGATCTTAAAAAGCTTGATCAAATTGTATTTGTAAGAAGTTTCTCGAAAAAAACTAAATAGCGAAGAGCAAAATAAAAAAGTTATTAGGGTGTATTTTTAAAAGTCTCCATTTATAGATCAAAGAAAGTGTCCAGTTTTTCATCACTTCTTGGTGTTTTCCCCGTAACTCCCTCCCAAATTTCTTTCGTTTCCATACAAAGATAGATATTCAAGTCTTGAGATTTTTCCTTTAAAAATCCTCTAATAGTTTCGTAGGCCTGATTTCTCAAAGGACGTAAGTAGCGAAACTTACCATCTTTACCTGGTAAATGCTCGCCAGTGAATAGCATGGTTTTTGGGTGCCGCGACTTGATAATAGGTTTTAACGAGGATCTATAGCGAAAACTTCCTAGGCTTATCCATTCAATTTGAGATGCTGGAATATAATCAAAAAGAGTGTCTACCAATTCCTGATAGGCTTTTTCCCAACCGGGTACTAAAATTATGGGATCGAAATGAAAGCCAACACGATAGCCCTTTTCAACACATTGGCTGGCCGCACGAAGGCGTTTTTTTAAGCTGGGGGTGCCCTTTTCTTCCAGATCAACTATTCTCTCGGGATTGATTGACCAAGATATGATAACGTTGGTAGGGTCTGGTAGATCCAATAAGTTTTCGATACGGTCCGATTTGGTTTTTAATTCTAAAACCGCATTTTTCTGTCGATTGAAAAAGGGAATTAATAGTTGGGAGTAAGGAACAAGTGAGTCAAGTGCCAAGCTATCGGTAATTTCACCCGTCCCTACGCGAAAATTTCGATCTGGAAACTGAGTAAAAACCTCTTCAAGTTCCCTAAATAGATCTTCAATATTTACAAAGGCTACTTGCAATGGATTATTATCCAAAAAATTTTGTAAAAAACAATAGGAGCAATCATAAATACAATTTTTTGATAAGTTGACTACATAATAATTACAACAAACCATTCCCGGGCTCGCTCCTGGACATTTTTTTAAAAAAGATCCTTGGAAACGAGATAAAACCAAACTCTTTTTCGCTGCTCCAAAAACATCAGAATTTGAAGTCTTCAATTCTTTTTCAAGTTGCTCGATATTTTGAATTTCGTAAACTGGGACGTTTGGAAGTCTGGATAAGATTGTTTGCGACATGGAATAGTCTTTAACCCCGTGTTCCACAAAAACAGCATCTGGTTGATAGACAGCTGTTGCCTGCTCAGACTCTATTGTTTTATTTGACATTACTCTATATAATGGTCTGGTTTAGATGGCTTAAATTAATACCTCCCCACTTTATCACTAATAAAGAAGGAATTAAAATGGACTTTTCAAGTTCCCTACACGATCAGCAAATAAAGAGTAAGAAGAAACCTTTATTCCGTATTGGTTTTCTTTTTTTATTTGCGGTTTCCTTGGGCTTAAATTTTTATTTGTTATATTTTGATGGCAAAAATCCGGTTGAAATTGCAAAAGTAATTTCGCCGAAAGAAGAATCCATTAATTTGTTTCAATCGCCAACTACTTGGCCGGTAACTGGGAAAAATATTTCCTTGGAAAAGATTGTACCGGAGAGCCCCAAAATACAGGAGGCATTAGTCGAAAAGATTGTACCGGAGAGCCCCAAAATACAGGAGGTATTAGTAGAGAAAATTGTTTCAGAGAGTCCCAAAATTAAGAAGATATCATTTTCAAGTTCGGCTGGTATAAGAATTGGAGATAAAGTAACCAAATCACTTGAATTCAAAGTTCGAAATTCTCTAAATTATACTGTTTGTAAGATTATAGCTCGCCAAGAGGGGTGTGCTGCCTTATCGGCGCATTTGGGGCGATTGATGTCTTGGTTTTTTAATGTTAATAAAAGTATTCGAAACGGTGATGAGATCAAAGTGATCTACCAAAAACTGGATGGACCGGAGCAATTTAAAATTTTAAAACTTTCATATAAAAGCCAACAGTTTGGGAAAACCTTTGTCGCAATTTATTTCGATGGTTTGGGCCAGGCTGGGTATTTTGACCTTGGCGGTAAGGAGATTACCAAACGCATTGTAGAATCTCAAAGTCCGATGCGAACTTATACCGAAATCACCTCTCTACCGGGGGATTTTCGAAAGGGGGTAGGAGGTCATTCGGGTACCGACTTTAAAGCTCCTGTCGGAACGCCTGTCTATTCAGGTTTTAAAGGTAAGGTTACTCGGGCAAATTGGAATGTGCGTGCAAATGGTTATTGTGTGGAAATTGACCACCCAAAAAAGGGAATCAAAACTCTATATCTCCATCTTAGTCGGGTATTGGTCAAACCAGGGCAAATTATCAAGGCCGGTCAAAAAATTGCAGAATCAGGGAATACGGGAAGAACATTTGCTCCGCATCTGCACTATGAAATTCAGCACAGAAAAAATCGAGATCGGATATATAACCCTTTTAAATCCAAACATCACCAGCATTACACTCGAAAAATACCCGCTGATAATTTAGAACAGTTTTATAATCTTATGAAACGTTACGATTCCCTTTTAAAACAAAGCTGATTGGAAAGAAGTAAAACCTCAAATAAGAACATTTTTTCCCTAGTAAGATTCTGGCTGCCTTGAAAACCTCCTCAAGAAAAAGGCGAAAAAGAGTTAAAAAAAAAGCCCAGATACGAATCCGAATTGGACGCCTTGTATTTGATATTTTAATTTTTTTTTTAGCATTCACTCTGATTCCTGTTCTTATTTTTAAATATGTGAACCCGCCTTCAACCCCATTGATGTGGATACGATGGATTCAAACTGATTCGAAAAGCCAACGCAGCATAACTAATTGGCAATCACTTGAACGTATTTCTCCAAATCTTTTAACAGCAGTTATTGCTGCAGAAGATCAAAAATTTTTTTATCACAAAGGTTTTGATTGGAAAGCCATTGGATATGCGATTCAAGTAAACCTAACAACTGATAAAAAAATTGGTGCTAGCACTATTTCCATGCAAACTGCTCGTAACGTTTTTCTATGGCAAGAGCGAACGTGGTTGCGAAAAATTCTTGAAGGTTACTTTACGACTCTAATCGAGGTGTGCTGGGATAAAAGACGGATTTTTGAGGTATATTTGAATGTTATCGAATGGGGAGAAGGTATTTTTGGATGCGAGAAAGCTTCACAATCATATTTTAAACATTCCTCTTTCTTATTAACACCTGTCGAATCTGCTTGGATGGCAGCGATTTTACCAAACCCTAAAAAATGGTCACGACAACCTGCGCCGGATCATGTTCGGGTGCGGCAGGAAAAAATTTTGAACACTATGCAAACAGTTAAAATTCAATTGCAATAAAATGGTTAAAATTAAGATCTCGAAGACTCTAGAAACAAAAATTAAAAAAGGTTATCCCTGGGTTTTCAAGTATCAATTACACAAGAAAGTAAAGAAAAGCTCGAATGGACTCGCTGTCCTTTATGATCATAAAAACCGCTTCCTTGCCATTGGATTATGGGATCCTACCTCTGACCTTTGCTTTAGGGTATTAAATTTATCCGAACCTAGAAAAATTGACACTAATTTTTTTTTAGAAAGACTTCAAAAAGCCCTTTTAATTAGAGAGGCGCTTCAGGTGAAGAGAACAAACGGTTATCGAATACTAAATGGAGAGAATGATGGTTTCCCGGGGCTCATCTTAGATCGATATGCCAATACGTGGGTTATCAAGGTTTATACAATTAGTTGGTTTGCCTATTTGGAAAAAGTTCTAGAAGCAATTAAAACTGAGAAAAATGTAGAACAGGTGGTATTGCGACTTTCAAGGAATGTAGAAAAATCCTCCCACCAATTCTTTGATGGGCAGGTTTTGTTAGGGCCTGACCCTATAATTCCGGCTCAGTTCCTTGAAAACGGACTAAAATTTCATGTCGATGTAATAAACGGTCAAAAGACAGGGTTTTTTCTAGATCAAAGAGATAATAGACTTCTTATAAAAAAAATTTCTTCCGGACTTTCTGTGCTAAATGTTTTTAGTTATACCGGTGGTTTTTCAATTTATGCTATTTCTGGTGGTTGCAGAAAACTTGTTGAAATAGACAGCAACTCACATGCATTAAATTATTCTTTAAAGAATTTGAAATTAAATTTTCCAGGAAAGAGGGATTTAGAATTTCAGCAAATAGAAGGAGATGCCTTTCAAAAGTTGCGGGCGTTGAAATTGAAAAATTCAAAATTCGATCTTGTTATCTTGGATCCACCTGCATTTACCCGAAAGAAAAAGGATAAAGTAAAAGCTTTAGAAGCTTACAGTCGCTTAACAACACTTGGAGTAGAATTAGTTAAGTCAGGAGGAAGATTGTTTTCAGCTTCTTGTTCTGCACATGTTTCTTTAGAAGAGTTCTCTAAAGCCGTGCAACAAGGAGTTTCATCCGCACAAAAAAAACTCACGGAAATTTGCATAACCGGGCATGCAATAGATCACCCTCCTCAATTCGCCGAGGCCAAGTACTTAAAATCTATAATGGGTTGGATTCGAGAGAAAAATTAAAGGCAAACCATTAAAAAACAATGATTTGCCTGAGATTATTTTGAGAGTGGTGTTGGTTGGGCGCTGAAACGAAAAAAGTTTAATAGAATTGAGAGACAGTTTGCTACAGCGAGCATAAGCTCGAAAAAAAGTTAAATCTTGCTCATCTCCTTCGAGCTTTTTTCTTAGCTTTTTTCTTTGTAGCTTTTTTCTTTGTAGCTTTTTTCTTTGTAGCTTTTTTCTTTGTAGCTTTTTTCTTTGTAGCTTTTTTCTTTGTAGCTTTTTTCTTTGTAGCTTTTTTCTTTGTTACTTTTTTCTTAGCAGCTTTTTTCTTGGCTGCTTTTTTCTTGGTTGCCATCAAGATCTCCTTTCATACATCTTTTGGTATTCGTTTCAGCGCCCAAATACCGCTTATCATTTTATGATATAAGCGTTTGTTGTCAAGCGAATATTAGTAATTTTTAATGACTCAAAGGTAACTTCTTCTTGTTTAAAATATCTTTTAATATTTTTTAAACCCCGGTTAATCTTTTGGATACGAAAAAACCCCGTAATTTAAGGCTAAAAAGCTGTATGATCAGTTTGAAAAAAAAATTTATGTGACCCAATCTAATTTAAGGGGTTATTTTTTAATTGTAATTTTTTTTGTTTTTTTTTATGAGACTTTCATGTGATGCGGTGAAAATTAATCGTTTTGATAAGTTTTTGAATTTTATCCATGCGAGTAGTCCGAGGTATTTTGAAAATGAAAAAGGCGTATTGGAACAATATAACTTTACAGTCAGGAATGATTTAGGAAAAAATTCAAACCATATAAAACGATTTATGAAAACGGTTAAAACAAAAAATAGGGTCCCTTATTTACTGAATCAAGTACATAGTGATCATATTTTTTTATTAAAGGATGTTGTTCAAACGCAAGATCAAGTTTCTAAAATTAATGCGGATGCCTTAATCACTCATTTGGATGAAACGCCTATCGGTATTTTTACCGCTGATTGTATTCCCGTTCTTTTGTATGACACCCGACTCCATGTTGTGTCTGCAATACACGCGGGGCGAATGGGAACTCAAAAAAACATTGTAAAAAAAACAATTGTAGCTATGAAACGTGAGTATGGTTGTGTACCCAAAGATCTGGTTGCGGGAATGGGTCCTGGCATAGGTGGTTGTTGCTATGAAGTGGATCAAGACTGCTTAAGTGCATTTGAAGCAAAAATCCCCTATGCTTCCTCTTTTGTGAAAGTAAATAAAAATGGAAAATTTTTATTAGATTTGTTTGCAGTAAATATTCAGCAAGCCCTTGATGCAGGTTTATTGTTTGAAAATATATTTCCAAGTGATGAATGCACCTTTTGTTCACCCAGGAATTATTTCTCCTATCGTCGAGAAGGTCAAACAGGAAGGATATTAACCTTTATTATGTTACAAAAATCTGGTTTGACATAAAAAAACAGGTATATCTTCATTGATATATTATCTAACTGAGTTTTATACTTATCTAGTTTTCCTTTTTATCTATAAATTGTTTTAAATGACTGAAAAAAAAATACCCAGTGCAAAGGATTTGACTGCCAAACAGGAATTTCCCATTTCTTGGATAAAGAAAGAACCGCGCAAGGTAGAAGAAATATTATCTGCATTATCTCTTCAAGAACAGACAAAACTTGTTTTAAACTTGCCTCCACACCTCCAAAGAGAACTGCTGGTATTATGTGAAGATGCGGTTGCGGTTACACAATCTCTCCCCTCGGAAGAAATTTATAATTTGATCAAGGAATTGGGTAATGAGGAGTCTATTCTTATCCTGTCTATGGTATCGGAGGAACAATTACAGTTTATATTTGACCTTGAATGGTGGCAGGGAGACAAGTTTCAACCTGAGGAAGCTATGGGTTGGTTGGAGTTATTAGATAAATGCGAGGGTCCACAAACCTTAGAATGGTTTTTTAATGAAGATTTTGACCAGAAGGTTGTTCTGCTCCAGTCTCTGATTAAAGTTTTTAAGCAGGATGAGATGACAGATTCTTATGAGGGGGTTGAAGGATTGGAGCACTTTTCTCCAGACGGTGTTTATGATGTATTTTTTAAAGGAAAAGAATCGACAGTCTTAAGGAAATTACTTTTATTGTTAGTTGAGAAAGATATTAACTTTCTCCATACACTATTAGAAGGAGTTATCTGGTATCCCCTTACCATAACCGTGGAAAAAGCTTACCAGTGGCGATTGACCCGCACGGCTGAAAGAGGCATTCCTGATTTTGAAGAGGCCATGGATGTTTATAGTAGTTTGAACCCTGAAGATCTGAAACAGGAAGTACCTTCAGTTGAAAACTTCCCTGGAGGAAGATTTCGATTTGCTCCACAATACCCTTTGACCCAGGCCCCCCTTTCCCATTTTTTCGGACAATGTGTTATTAACTTGGGTTCCGAAGAAAGGTTGGATGCCATTCGTTGGGAATTGGTCTGTTTGGCAAATAAAGTTATGGTGGCCGATAAATGTGATCCTTCCGACTTAAAGACTCGCCAAAATACCATGCGAAAGGTTTTGGGCTATATCAATATCGGTTTAGAACTAGGTGCATTGGGAGATTTAAAAAAAGGCCAATCCCTTTTGCATCAGCTTTGGATGCAGTCGTTATTTCAAGTGGGATTTGAACAACTCAAGCAGATTCGGTCGAAAGCAGGTTTATTTCTTCAACAACAAGGCACTTATATAGAAAATTTTATTCCAGAAAGTGACAAGGAAAAATTAGGAGGACTTGTATTATCTTTCCCCAAAATCGCTGAAAAAGGGGAAAAGGAGGGTACTATCCTTTGGCGTGATCCAGAGGAGTTGGATGATCTTCGAGAGATCAATAAGTTTCTTGATCGTTGGGATTTTTATACGCGCTTTGCAAAAAAAAGCCTGGAATTAGATTCCAAAAAGTTAGACGTCATATGGGAGAGATTCGATTTCCCAGAAAATAGAAAGCTGGAGTTTTTGACACTGATTACGACATCATTTGCTCGATACACTTTGTTTAAAAGCTTGTCGTGTGAACCTTTATCTCCAACAGCAGCAAAAAGTTTTTTGGAGGTTGTTTTTCTCGCCCGTATATTTCAGGATGAAGGAAAGATAGTTGATGCGGACAAGTTGGCGTCGTTTGAAGGGGTCTTGCTGGAAACTCCGATGGCGTGGACTAATTCGGATAGAGAACTACTGAGAGAATTGCTATTGCAATGCGTAGCGAACCTGGAAGACCAGTTTGGTGGACTCGATTTCTCCCGTTCTATTCAATGGCAATATACGCAAGGTTTACTGATTACCTTAGGCCCTTAGTGGTAGAACAAGGTTTAACTATTAAAATGGGCCTTTTAAAAAGAAGTTTGTTTGCTTGCTGCTTTAATCAGTTTTGTTGTGTTTAATTGCTACTGAGTGGTCCACAAAAAAGAAAAGGGACCTATGGTTTCCCATAGTCCCTTGATATTATTGGTGCCGAGGGCCGGACTCGAACCGGCACGAGGTTACCCTCGAGGGATTTTAAGTCCCTTGCGTCTACCAATTCCGCCACCCCGGCTTGGCTGTATCTTTAAACAGTTCCAGTTTAAAATGGAGGCCACTAGAACCGGGGGGATGTTAACAGTTTCCACCTTAAATTCCAAGTGATGCTTGTATGTCTTTGTTATAGTGTTCCAAAAATGAGAAACCCAAAACGTATCTTAAAAAAGCTTGTTGGACCCAATATTGACATAAAACGTTTCGAAGTTACTAATGAGCCTTTAGAGCAGGCTGTGGAAACGTTTCGTGATGTGATCCAATGTCGTAAGATACGTGATTTTTTAAAAACCAATTCGGGTATTGATCTTGCTATTTCACCTAATACTTTTTATAAACTTCTGGAAATTGGGTCCATTAATTATATCGAAACCACGCAAAGAGATTTGGAGGTAGAGATCCTATCTCTTAAAGACACGCGCAATTTGAATGACCCGGTTAGCGTTGGTAACTTGAATTCGGTTTTAAGCGAGTTTTATAAAGATCTGAAATTGTTGCATGAGAGGATCAGCAATGATTTTTGCGATCCTTTATTAATCCAAGATATGAGGCCGGAATTGGTCGACCGCTGTTTTGATTTTATAGATAAATTGGAAAGCATGCACGGCAAATGGTCGCTATTTAAAGGAGGAAAGATACGCGATATCGAAAACGAGTTTATTTCACTCTTTCCCAACTCTCATAATGCGCTATCCTTAGAAAGCAAATTTCCCTTGATCCGACACGAGATGGAACTGTATCAAAGTGTTTTGCGCACAGAAAAAAAGTGGGGGGCTTTAAATCCTGACCTCTTTGCTATTCTCAGGAGAAATGATTCTCAAGCTCTTAGTTTAATATTGCAAAACACACAGGAGATAGGCAACCGACTTTGGCAAATAATCTACCAAAGTCCTAAAATAAAAAAATGTGTGGAGTTACTGGGAATCGACTTTGGTAATATCCAAACCCTTTTCGATGATCAGACAGTTTACTTAGATATAAATGCCATCTAAAATAAAAAGAAGAAATTTTATGGAAGTGATTTTAAAGACTTGAACATCTTATTTGTATTTTTTAGAAGCAATCTATTGCCTTCCACTCAATTAGTCTAGCTTTTAACCTGGAAACCCTCTACCTTATCCAATAGTAGATGTTTTACGGAGGCTATTTTTTGTGCTTCCTTCAGGGCATTTTTACCATCATCTTTAATTCGATTAAGACGTAGATCCAGCCGAACAAGATTGGTGAAAAGTGGCAAAAATTTAGCCAGAGTGATAGCTCCTTCATCGGTTATTTCGTTGTCTGTAAGCACTAGGTTCTGCAAACTAAGAAGATTGTCTGAAACAGCGATATATTTGACCCCTTCATTACCCATTTTATTGTAAAACATGTTGAGGGAGGTCAGATTGACGAGTACTTTAGACTGCGCCAGCCATTTAACTCCTTTTGGACCGCAAAGGTTGGTGCCAAAGGCCAAATTCGTTAAAGGACGCAGTGACTCCATCTGAGAAATATCTTTTGCCCCGTATTCCTTTAAATAAGTGGCTGTAAGATCAAGGGTTTTTCCGTCCTTGCTCAAATTCATTTTGACCATGGATTCCGTTTCCGAAATTGGACGGTCTTGCCCCATGGCTGCTTTATTACCGCTATAATCCATTATTCTTTATCTCCAAGTATTCAACTTGTCTATTATCCAAGTAACTTGATTTGTTACACAGTATTTTCCGAGTGGCCTTGATTATACACTTCTTACCCTTGATCTCTCAAGAACTACTTGTCCACTAACTGAGAAACCTATGCTACTAATAGCATCCTCCAGGCGATGCTTGGGATTTGTTTTTTTTGTAAAAGTATTCTAATATAAATCATCAATTATTTTTACGGAGCAGTTTCATGGCTGGATTATATAGAACAGAAACGGAGATGAGTCTGGGCAATAACGTTATCGTTACTCAGATGACGCAGGCCATCAACTGGGCGCGTAAATATTCCTTTTTCATCTACCCCTTTATCACTGCGTGCTGTGGTATGGAGTTTATGTCTGTAGCTGGTCCTAGGTACGACCTAGATCGAATGGGAGCAGCGTTTCCTAGGTTTTCACCTCGGCAAGCCGATCTCCTAATGGTTGTGGGAACTATAAGTCACAAGCAGGCCCCCATTTTGGTTAAAGTTTTTAACCAGATGACAGAGCCTAAATGGGTCGTGGCTTATGGAGTGTGCACCGTATCCGGTGGATTCTATGACAATTACTCAACAGTTATGGGTATTGATACGTTGATCCCAGTAGATGTTTACATTCCAGGTTGCCCCCCTCGACCGGAAATGGTTATTGACGCGTTGATGAAATTACAAGATAAGGTCCAAGCAGAAACTCTCGAAGACCATGTAAAAGGTCCGGCATTAGTGACACCTGCAAGCAAACTCTAGCCTGGCTAAAGATTAGAAAAGTAATCCTAAAGGACTTAGGCCTATTGTCTTGTTGCTTCTTTAAGCATTTTGTCTGCCCCTTGGCGTTCTATATCAGTGAAATTTTTTGATTTCTTCATTCGCTGGACTTGATGGCGCTTTTCCTCGATAAAATTTCTTAGATCTTCTTCATCGGTTATTTTTAAGTGGACTTCTCCATTCGGCCCAATATATCGATTTTTTAAAAAATGAAAATAAAGCGTCAGTCGTAGTTTTGGGTCTTTGATGTTCATTTTATAAGTCAGCATCATCAAAGCCTCCCTTTTGCGATCTATTTTATAGCCCAATCGGGTATTATCCAGTTTATTGAACTGTTGTTCCAGAATAGAGAATGCTTCTTCGCGTTCACTTTCCATCTCTTTCAAATCTGGTAAAGGCAATAATTTTGCAGCTGCAATATCGAGTAATAAGGACATATCCCGGGTCTGCTCACCTAGGTAAGCGGCTTCAATAGGAAACTGGTGATTTAATCGTTCCTCCTCCTTTAAAATTGGTTCCATATTTTTTATTTGCTCTTTAATTTTTTCCAGACTTTCATCATCAAAAGGCATTAAAAACCACTGTACTTCTTTTGGGATATTTAAATCGTCCCGGGTGGGCCTTGCAAAAAACCGGTCTAGAATATTTGGAAACTCAGGAAGAAAAAATTCTGTGACCGTATCAGCAAAATAAGGAAAATTTAGAATCAAAAACCTCGGATCGGAGCGTATGTTCAGCCCATAAGCTTCCAACTCATTGGCAGAGCCGAGAAAAGGTTGTGTTAAGTGAATTGACTCATGCAGATGTGTTGCGTTTCCATAGACTTTGCTATCTATAAGAATGGCTGCTGGAGAAATTCTTATAGAATCAAAGGTTGTGTGTGCAAATTGCCAGGGTTGCAATAATTCGCCAGACCAGGATTGAATAATAAATTGTTTAAGGGGAGCTGGAGTAAGATCTGGGAAAATGGAATTTAAACGCTTCAGCGTTTGCCGCATCCGATTTTCTGAACTATCCAATAAGTCTTCCGGCTTGTGGCATTCGCCGCAACCGTAGATCTTAAAGCCCGGAATCGAAAAAACAGTCAGATCACCTTTATCAAGAAGTTGAACAGTTCTTGTGGGACCAATATTCGGATCAAAATCTTTTACGGCTTTTTGTGGCTTGTGAATTTTTACAAGCCTGTCCAATTCCCCGATGCCTATTTTTTGTTCAGCCAAAAGATAGGGGATTGAACAAAAGAAACAGATTAGGGAAAAAGCCCCAATCTTTAACAAACGAATTTGATTTAGCAAAGGCCCCTGCCAAGTTAAATTAGAGAGTTAGTAAGTTATCAACCCATTCTAAATAATGACGGCTAATTTTTAAGATACGGGTAAAGTATTAAACTATTTGGATTTCTTGATATTGAAACGCTGCCAAACGCTAATAACTTTCCGACCGTTTCTGTCTTCTTTCACACCGTCCCATACAGCAAAAGCTACTAAGGCTGGATCGATTCGTTCGGCAAAGTCTACATCCCATTTCCCTGTTTTTGGCATATCTCGAACAAAGACAACAGACCAAGTGCCGTCTTTCCATTCTCCTTGACCTTCAACGTTTTGGTTTTCAGGAGGTTGGGGAGTAATGGTGCCAAAACCTTCCGCATTTAATTCTTCAACAGGGTTTTCTCCAGTTGGGTTCAATTTAGAGACAGGATTGGACATGATGCCACCATAGATCAGTGCATCCATATCGACACCACCACCGGCATATTCAAGATCATCTTCCGCCTCAAGAGCTTCATCGAGTCCGGCTTTCCAATGCCAAATATTCACGGGTTTATTACGGTTTCCCATTCCAAAAAATGGTTCGTTATGCCCATGGGTGTGAAGCGTAACCGCACCCAATGCGAACTGAACGGCAACACCATCGCGGAAAATATCTGAATGCAATTCAGAGAACGCATCGTGGGTAGGATCATTCCACTTAATGCGAATCGCCAATTGCTCTCCATTATTTACAGAAGCCACATTAACAATTTCAACGGCATTACGCCTTGCTGAAAGGGGACGTAACACCAAATTTGTTGTTTTTACTCCATCCCAAACAGGACTAAAAGGATCGGTGTTCAACTCTACTCCTACAGGATATGAGTGAATATCAGTTTCAAATTCTGCCCTTTTAAACTCTTTAACAAACTTAGAGCGAATGAAATGAACTAAAGCCCAACGATCTTCTTCAGGGATATCAATATAAGACCGCATTGGAGTTCCATCGAGACCGGCAGCAATTGTTCGGAAAATATCATCCGGTTTATGGCCGCCTTTAAGTGCTTGCGGATTAGTAATATCGTGAACAAACACGGCATGCTTCCATGCATCCATCAAAGACTCAGAAAGTTCACCATCTCCTTTCAGTGAATCGCCATGGCATCGATTGCACTTCTGCTCTTTATAAACTATTTTTCCTCTGGAAATTAACTCCGGAGATGACTCGGGATGCGCTTCGGGAATTATTTTCTTTCCTTGCTTTTCTTTTTGAAATCGCTCGGAAAAATTTTTAATATGATAGATTAAAGCCCATGTGTCTTCCGGGCTCAAAGCGTCTTGCCATGCCGGCATCGAAGTGCCAGGTACTCCTTTTACGATAGTGCGATACAAATCTTCATCCCGTGGCAGAGTGCCGGTGGGAGTAGTGCGAAACTTAAAAATACCGGCACGAAAGTCTCTTGGCCAGGGGTAAAGATATTCCGTTGCATTACCACCCCCATTGCCATCTTTTCCGTGACAGAACACACACATATGTAAATAAATATTACGTCCCCTGGCCATAAGAGCCTTTTTACTAAGATTTTCAGGCTTTGACATTCCGAGGTCATCATGTGCACCCAGGTTTCGGAAAATGTTGCCATCGCTTTTGCCGTGATCCATTTCTCCATGATCCATATCTTGGCCAGGATCTGTTCGGTATTCGTCTCCCGAGCTTGTAGATTGACCGGAATGGTCCATCGCACTATGATCCATCTCTCCATGGTCCATAGAGCCATGATCTATATGATTGTCTTCAGAAAAAGCGGTAGGCGTGACCCAGCATAACCCCAGCCATAAAGCTAATACCAAGAGATAATATTTTTTGTTCGGTTTCATGCGTTACTCCTTCTATGCCCCGGGCCATCCCCGGCGGGAAAAGATGATGGCTGCCAACCAAACCAATACTATAAAACCCCTTACTTATTTCACCTGCATTGACCCCTTTAGGGGATATTACTCGAACGAACCATTTTTACACCTTGTTCCAAATCTGCTAAATCTTTTAAATTAAAATAATTTTCTTTTTGTCCTAGGCCAAAATACCAAGCATGGTCTAGACCTCGTTCTTCATCAGTCCAGATATAGTAACTTCCTCCTCCTTGAAACTCGTTAGGTAAACCCAGAGTTTCCTCATCTTTACTTTTAACAGTTCCGGAGGCCTGCCACAGATTATTTAATTCAGCTAGAGAGGGCAGACGCCAATTATCAAATCCTGCGAACTTTTCGGAATTTTTCAAAGTGATGTATTCAAGAGCATCGTACCAGTTCAATCCATTTTTAATATCTTGATAGGAATCGCCTTTTTGCCAGACCAAACCAGTATTTTTATCTGTAACAGTGCCATTATTGTTATCAATAAACGTGCCAGCCCAAATCGGATTGGCAAAATAAAACAATACAAAAAATACGGAATAGAAAAAATAAGCTAAAGCTTTCACCAAGATAAAAACCTCCCCGTTTATTTGTTTTGGTTAACCCAGTATACCATTATTCTTGTTTTTGGGAAAAATGCAAAACCTACCAATTTTTCAGTATCTTTATCCTTAATGGAGGAGTTTCACGATTTGGTAAAGGAGGAATTTTAATTCTTAAGTAGGCATTGCGAATAAGTTGATGCTTGGGTATGCTGACCCGAAAACAAACAACCTTTTAGGAAATTATTTTGGATTCCATTTTTATATCGATAGAACGTTTTCTTATTAGCATACCTCCTTTACTACAGCTACTTCTTGGTATTTTTTTGATGATAGGGTTGATCAAGCTTTTCATGTTCACGGTGGATTTTATTGAAGATCGCCGCGAAGGAAAAAAATAACTTCCAATTTCCCTTATAGATCAAATTGCATTAGGTCGCGTGCCAATAATAATTCGCCCTTATATCTTTGCTCGATGATTTGGCGGATATTTTGTAAATCGCAAGGTGGATAAAAGTGAGTTAGGCATAGTTTCTTGCAATTCGCTTCTGCAGCCAATTTTCCTGCTAGAGTGGGTCCTAAATGGCCATCCGTTTTTTCTTTGTCAGGCCAGGCACATTCCAAAACCATCAAATCTGCTTCTCGCCCTAATTCGATCATGCCTTCGCAATAATCGGTATCGCCTGAAAATGTAACTGATTTACCCTTTTCGTTGGTAAAGCGAAATCCCCTACTCATTGCAATATGTTTAACTTTTCCTGCTTTAACTTTCATTGTGCCGAATTCTTTAGTTTCTTGATCAATTTCTATGATTTTCAATTTGTATTCTGTGGGCTTTAACCAGTGTTTGAAAGCCAGCATAAGTTTGCCAAAAAAATCCTTGAATCCTGGCCCAGCAATGATTTCTAGGTCTTTTTGCCGAGCATCTAGTTGATAACGCGAACCGAACAAAAAAGGAATGAGATCGCACATATGGTCAGGATGATTATGCGTAAAGAAAATGCGATCAATATCGTGATAGGTGATTCCTAGGTTTAGAAGTTGCTTCAGGTTTCCATAACCGAAATCAAGGAGGGTATTAACCTTTTCGTGTTGAATAAGGAAACCAGAGGAGTTTCGCTGTAAAGAGGGCACTGCTGTGCCCGAGCCCAGTATTGTAATTTTCACTCGATTTGTTCAGTAAGCAGATTTTATTGCATCCATAATTGGTGCTTCTAGACTACTCCACTTAGCTTCAGGTTTTTTTGTGACAGAAATAAAATCTGCCATTAAAAATACCTGAGTTACTCCATCAATAGCAAATAACGCTTTTGCAACGGGAGATTCTTCAGCCGCCTCGGCACTGGCATAGGTTTTATGTCCAGATTCAATTGCATTACAATTCAGCGTGTACTTCATTGCATTTTCGTTAGGGGTTGTTGAGACACTTACTTCGACGGTCATATTTTTTCCTTTCTATATGCTAGGTTCGATTTGATTTCCTAAAGATACCAAAAGAACTAGTGTAGCCATGCAAGAACGTGGTACTTCCTACAGGACCTATTTCGCCATTACAGAAAAATCCTCCTAAAGGAATTTCCCCAAGTTTGTTGCGAAACATGTTTGTATCGTGGTTTGCTTCTCCGTAAAGGTATTTCCCTCTTCCAAGACAGGAAAATAATAATGCACCTCTGGCATTTTCAGTCTGGCCTATAGACTGGTATCTGGTGAGCATGACATCCAAATCTTCAGCTGACATTTTTTTGTCGCGAAGATGAAATTGGACGAGTTGCCCCGTCCTTAGAAGTGCGCCGATAGCAAGTGCTCCCGATTCTCGGTCGACCCCCATCAGATTTCGAATGAGAAAATCTCCTTGTTTTGGATCATCTTTCATGGGATTCATTTCGATTCCCAGAAACAGGGAAGTTTGCAAAAGTTTTTTGTCGGAATCAGAGAGGGTTTCATTGAGGGTCTGTAATACCTCTAATGTAGGTTTTCCGTCAATTTCCTTTAGCAACGTGTCCTGACATTCTGTAATTTTCATGGGTTTGCCAATAGGGCGGCACCCCTGTGCCACGATAGTATCTAATTCTATATCGCCGCTCAGGGCAATACCGATCAAACCGTTGTCGTAGATTTTGTCTGCCAGGTAAAGTGCGTTTCCACCTAATGCCTGAGCACCGCTAGCCAGTCCTCCCACCTTTTTGCTATTTGGATATGCAAAGTCAACCCCGGCAAGAAACTCTTCACCTCGAAAAGAAAAAGGGTCCGCGAGGAAAATAAAATGTGGCTGGTCTTCAATCTTTACATTTAACCAATCTCGCCAAACAGAGGGAGAAGTATCTTGATCAGGCAGTTTTTTTGTCTCAGAATAAAAGGGTTGGATTTTTACACCCGGCATTTTGGCACAGGTTATACTGAATGCAGCCTGTTGTTCGACCTCCTCTCCATTACCAATAATACCGCCTCCCGAACACCCAAATAGCACCCCCGGCTTGAGGTATCGGTTAATTAGTTCAGGTACCTTGTCATAAAAATCTTTGTATTGAGGAGCAATGAATATTATTGTCAAATCAGCCTCTTCGCCTTCTAATTGTCGAATAATTTCTTCGGTAGCCTCTTGGACTGCTGTATCAATATCTGCTTGTTTTGATAGCGCAGAAACCCATTTCATAATTTGCTCCTTTTATTATTTTTAAAATGATCGAGATATTAGATGCTAAACCGATTATTGGGATTTCCCGTTAACAAATTTTAGTGCAGACTCTGCTGCCAGGTTGCCATTTTGAATGCAGTCCGGGATACCAATTCCTCTATAAGCACTGCCTGCCAGAAATAATCCTGGATAATTTTTCAAATCCTCCATTATTGAGTCAATTTTCTGGGAGTGGTTTACATGATATTGAACATTCGATTTGCTATTTTTAAATACCTTGCAGAATATCGGGGTTTCTGTAATACCCATTATTTGCTGTAAATCTTGTCGTACCAGGGTCTCCAAAGTTTCCGTATCTTTTTCTGCGATCTCTTCCTGAAGTGCCCCCCCCCACATAACAGCGCAGCATTACATAGTCTTTTGGAGCACGATGGGGAAATTTAGAAGAAGTCCAAGTACAGGCTAGAATACTGCATCCCTCAGCCTTTGGTACGACAAACCCGAATCCATCCAAAGAGTGAGAAAACCCTTCCTTCTTATATCCTAAAGTTACCGTTGCAGTAGAAACGTAATGAATACTGTTTAACAATTCTGCTGAATCTGGAGTTATATTTTGCAAAAGTTTTGCCGTGACAGTTCCTGGTGTAGCAACGATAACGGCATCCACTTGATTCTCCGATCCATCATCAAGTTTCAAATGCCATTTCTCTTTATTTTTCTCAATGCCCACAACTTTGGTACCAGATTTAAATTGAATATCGGGTGATTTTTTTATAACAGCATCGACCATTTCTCCAAGACCATCTTTTAAAGTCATGAATAAGGAGTAAGCACTGGACGGGCGTTTGGCAGCATTCATAAGCATGGCTTTTTTGCGGGCTAACATTCCGAGAATGAGCGATCGGTATTTCTTTTCTGTTTCCACAAACATAGGGAAAGTGCTGGTAATACTCATTTTCTCAGGGTCACTGGCATATATGCCTGCAAGCATAGGTTCTGCCATTTTGTTGAGCGCTTCTTCGCCCATTCTTCGCCGTACGAAAGAAGCCAAACTTTCATCCCCATTATCTTGCTTTTTCGGAATTAACAGATCGAAAGCCATACGAATTTTCCCCGGTAAGCTGAATAAAGGGGTCAGCGCAAAGGGTAAAAATTTTGTTGGGATCATCAAGCTTAACCCATCTGGCATGGTCACCAATTTACCACCCGTATAAACAAAAGTACTAGGTGCGCCTGGATTGGTGCCAGTGAGGCGATCTTCTAAGCCGAGCTGCTTGCATAACTGGATTGCCGCCGGTTTTTGCGATATGAATGAATCGGGACCGCGTTCGATGATGAATCCATCTAATTTTTCTGTAGAGATTTTACCGCCGAAATGGTTACTACCCTCAAGCAAGATACATTCTAGATTGGCACCCTCTTTGATTTCACGTTGAATACGAAACGCAGCTGCCAAACCCGCGATCCCGCCTCCAATGATAATAATTTTTTTCATATTTTCATTATGTCAGGTTTTGTTTGCAAAAAAAAGTTGCATTAGTTTTTCGCAAGCAAGAAGAGATCAGCTTTTAGCAGTTTTTCTTTTGGGGAAAATTTATATAAATCAACGGCTCTTGATCCGAAGTCATTTTTTATCCTTATTAAGAGGATATATTATGAATTGATAAACTAGAATAGTGACAAGAAAAAAAGAGATTTATTTGGAAGACAATATTGATTTAATTTTCCTTGTAAATATATTTTACTTTTTCAATCTCGGGGAATTCAGCTTTTAGGTTTTCCAATAATAGAGTTAATGCAATGGATTGAGAGTCGTCTAAATCATGCCTGGAACCAATCACACATATTCCTAAACTTGTTTCATCGAATTCTGGATAATGAGCTCCTATTTTTGATACGTGTCTGCCCATTAAAATCTGCCCCTGAGAATCAATAATGTAATGAAAGCCAATTTCAGGTTGACCATTATCAAGGTGAGCCTTTTTTATTTCCTCATAGGTAAGAGTAGCGTCACCGGTAAAATGAACCAAGGTGAAAAATGTTGTGTCTCTTTTTTCCATATGTCGAAAATAGATTAGAAGTTTTCCCGCAGAGCTTATCTTTCCTAAATCCTGCTATCACCATTTAAGAATCTAGTCCAATTTATTAGTTTTTTCAATCCTATGCTCTGTAAACCCTTTAGAAATTGGTATTTTGGCCGATAAGGAGAGGCGGTTTTGTATAAAAAACACATTAAATTTTTGACTAAAACTTGTTTTTTACCTCTTGAGGACATTAAACCTTGTCAAATAGGCTTCGTTTAAGTGGGTTTTTAATAATAAATCTTATTTCATTAATAAGTTTGTTTTTAGTGCACACGTTTATTTTGAAAGTAGACGCAATGGAAGAAGATTCTCCGGACCTTTTACCACCTTATCTCTTTTTCTCTGCGGAAAACACGGATGATATCGAAGCTAGACAAGCCCCAACCATTGTTCGTTCGCGCTTTGTGAAGATAGATTCGAGTCTGTTACTCAACCCTAAAGAAAATTTTATTGCAGAGCCTGGCGATGAAATTCGTTTGATTTTAAATATTTTTAAATCGATAGAGTTCTCGGTTCTGATTTATAAAATAAAGAAAAACCGATCGGGTAGTTATTCCTGGTATGGAAAGTTAAAAAACGTTCCATTTGGAACGGTGACCCTGGTGGTAAAAGATGGCGAGGTCTATGGAATGGTATCAAAACCCAATTTTACTTATCAGATACGCCACATTACCGAAGGGATTCATGTGGTTTATGAAATAGATCCCTCTAAATTTCCTCCTCTCAGTGAGCCTCTAGTTCCAAATTTGAAACCTAGTCCTTCCTCATTACCTGGTGAAGATAAAATGACGAAAATTGAAGAGGCAACTACTTCTTCATTCTTAACCAATGACAAAGATCTGCCCCCAGATTCTTCCAAGATAGGATTTGGTTATGATGCACAGGGGGCTTTGTATATGGGGAATGCGACGGGTGGTTCTGAACCTCTTAATGGAACTACTAGTGGCTCAGATACTCTTAGTGCTCCTATTCCTTCAGGCTCTTCTAACGTTGTCCAGTTTAATTCTATTGCCGCGTCTGATGATGGCAGTGTGGTTGACGTGTTAGTTGTCTACACCCCGGAGGCCCTAGCTGCAGTGGGAGGCAACAGTACCGTCATGGACAGCCTGATTGAAGTGGAAGAGTCTGCGACCAATGAGGCTTATGCAAATAGTGGTATTGCGCATATTATCAATGTGGTTCATAAACAACAAATAACTTACTCAGAAGCCGGATGTGCCTTTAGTTTTTCATGCATTTTAGCAGCAGCTAAAGATGGTGGAATACCGGGTCTGCATGAATTGAGAGAACAGCATGCTGCAGATCTAGTGCATGTGATTATAAAGGGAGATAATAGTTTTTGTGGCTTGGCATATTTAATGGCGACTGTAAGTAATGCGTTTGAGACTGCCGCATTTGGTACAACTGCGAGTAATTGTTTTTCGAATTATACCTTCGCGCATGAAATTGGACACAATATGGGTGCCCAACATGACCGAGACGAAGCACTAGTCGGCCCAGAAGGTCAACCTTTTACCTATAATTTTGGTTATGTGGATAACACAAGAAAATTTTATACCATTATGGCTTACCGTAGTTCATGCAGTGGAAGTTGCACAGGGATTCAATACTTTTCGAACCCCGATGTGACTTTCAATGGAGGTGCAACAGGTATTGCAGAGGGGCAACCTCGTGCCGCAGATAATCGGAAAACTCATAATAATACCGCTCTTACGGCATCAAATTTCAGAATTTCAATTCAAAACCAGGTGCGTGCTTCGATTGATGAGCGCAACGCCCATCGAGTTATCGTGCCTTATTGGCAGTCTGATGGTTCTTCTTATTCCTTCATTGCGGCGACTCATCCGTCCCTTGATGGTTTGGCTCCCCAAATAGGTGTTGAAGTTAAAGCAATAACAAACAGGGGGATACTATTTGGTTCTGCGAAAACATTTACTATTGATCAGGGTGTTACAAAACGAATTTTTATTACTCGAAGGGGGCACCCTTCTCTTAACAGTAACAATAGCAATTTAACAGGTGTCGAATTGATTACAGGAGCTGCAAATTATCAGCACGGTTTTGTTCATATCGCCCCCGTAGCCAGTAACCCGGAAATCTCTGTTGAAGGGTTTAGAGATGTTACGATGCTTAGTTTTTGGGGAGCGGTTGTCATTGAGTCGAATACCACGGGTTTTGCAATGGAGTTCATTGGAGATATGCAGGATAGTGCGGCAACACCCTCTATGGATAATATTGCGGGAGTGAGTGGAGTCAATTAGTTTTTACTGATAAGGGTTTCAGTATTTTTCAATAAGCATTAACTGAGTATTGATTACAATAAAATGAAGACAAATAAATTCCTTCATATATTTTTTGGGGTCCTATTAGGCTCTTTTTGGTCCATCAATTTTAATTCGGTATGGGCATTTGAGAACAAAAGCAGGGTGATTTCCGGATATTGGCAATCGGATCCAAGAAGTTATACCTTCCTCTCAGTCACTCATTCCTCCCTAGAAGGTTTAGCGGACCAAATTGGGCTAGTGGTCAATGCTATACAAAGTGATAAATCCACATTCGGTACTGCTTTGACATTTACGATTTCTTCACGAGAAACAAAGAGAATATTTATTGCCAGAACCAATCATCCGTTACTTACAGCCACAAAAATACCTACTGCTGCCTTCATTATTGGGACCACTGATTTTCAACATGGGCATATTAGAATAGACCCTATTTCAAGCAATCCTGAGATCCATGAACCATCCAGGTCGGGTTTTAGAGATGTCACTATGTTAAATTTTTGGGGTGCAGTTGTTATTGAAGCCAATACAACGGGATTTGCAATGGAGTTTATTGGTGACATGCATGATAGTGGAGCTACACCCAATATGGATAATACTGCACCTGTTAGCGGAGTGAACTAGATATGGACACTAATAGAATTATGTTCCAAAAAATATTTTTGAAGAGTTTTACAGGCATAATATTGCTACTATTTTTGTTTGCTAGTCATGCAGATGCGCAGGTGCCCGCAACAACGTCCAAAGCACGGGTAGTAATATCCCCTTATGCTCAAGCGGTGCCCAATAACAGCTACACCTTTATCTCGGTGAGTCATCCCTCGCTAGATTCAGCCCTCACCCAAATCGGTGTAGGTCTAGAAGTAGTTGGTATGTCAACAGTCCCAGACAGTTCTGCTGGCCGCTCACTTATTTTTACTATTGATGCTGGCGAAACCCACCGAATTTTTGTGGCTAACAATTCCCACTCAACCCTTACTACAGCGGTGAAAAATACTAGAACACATTTAATTGTTACCCAGGATACAGGCCAATTTGGAAATATAAGAGCAGTTGGAATAAATGAAGACCCAAGAACCGCTACTGTCGTTAAAGGGATTAGAAAATTTGACAATTTATCGCAATTAGATTTCTGGGGGGTGGTATATGTTGAATCTAGTGGTACCGGTTTCCCAATGGAATTTCTTGGCGATGCACATGATTCAACCATAGGTAGAAATTTTGATGCCAGTATTATAGGAGGGGTCTCAGGAAAATCGACAGGAGTTGCCCGAGGAGTAAACTAAGCTCTGATATTAATTTTTTTTTGATAAAAAAATGTCCCCAACAGGGACGGGGGGAGGCAACAAATCGACCATAAATTCAAAGACCAAGTAAATTAAGCATAGGTATGAACTTTAATTTCCGGATCGAGTTGGAATTTAAGGTGATTTTCTATAGCGCGCAAAGTACCTCCCGTAGAGCTGGGGCAGCCACCACAGGCACCTTGATAACGAATTCGAACAATAGATCCGTCCACTTCAATTACTTCAAGACCACCACCGTCGTTCGCTAATGCAGGTCGGATAGATGAGTCTAAAACGGCTTCTACAATAATGACTTTTTCGTCATCAGAAAGCTGTGGATATTTTTCCTTATCAAAGTCATCGAGTATAGAAGATGAAACTTCGTCATCTCCCTCTTCATATTTTTGTAAATCTGCTTCAATGATATTCTTGATTTTATCTTTGAATATTACCCATAGATCAGGTGACTGAAGGGTAATAGAGACAAAGTTTTCGCGGCAATAGACAAGATCGACAATTTCTAGGGCAAAAATATTTGTGGCAAAAGTATCTGAATCCAAATACCCGCCTACTTCAATTGTTTTTGAACCAGAATCCAAAACGCTCTGGTTTAAAATAAATTTAACCGCTCGCGGGTTTGGCGTGAGTTCAATTTCTTTTACTTGATAGGTTTCTTTAATCAATTTCTTTTTAAAAAAGGATTGGTTGGTTTGTGAGATAATTCGTTTGTGTTTACTTATTGTATGCTTCCCTGTTTACTTATTGTATGCTTCCCCTTGTCAGAATTTATTGTATCAGGTTCAGGTTTAAACAATAAATAAAAATGTCTTTTTATCTAAATATAAGTTTAGGTAACAATAAAAATAAATCGGAAAAGGATAGGTGTCTACAAATGAAGACAAATATCCTTTTTTAAATAGGGTCTGAAAAATTAATATTTACCACGTATAGCTGATGCGACCTGTTGTTTATAAAAATGTTGTAGAGTCTTATGCAAAGAGGGATTTAAACTAGGTAAATCGCTGGCACTAGAGTTGCGTAGAACCTGTTCTGGTGTTTTTGACCCTGGTATCACTACGGAAACGGCTTCAAAATCCAAAATCCATCTTAAAGCGTTTAAAGACAAAGGTTTTTCTTTTGGGGTTATAGCTTCTAACTGTTCAACAAGTTCAATTCCTTTCTCAAAAGAAAGTCCGGAAAAGGTTTCTCCGATATTGAAATGTTCTCCATCTCTATTATAGTTGCGGTGATCACTGATAGGGAAAGTTGTTGTTTTACTAAAATTCCCGCAAAGTAAGCCCGATGCAAGTGGAAGCCGGACAATGAGAGCTACTTTTTTTTCCAGAGCCAACTTAAATATGGCCTCGATCGGTTTCTGACGTAAAACATTAAAAATTATTTGCAGTGATGCGACTCCGTCTTGTTCAAGACAAAGTTCTGCCTCTTCCATAGATTCTACACTGAACCCAAATTCTTTAATTTTGCCTTCTTTTTTTAAAATACGCAGCCAATCAAATACTTCTCCTTGTTTAATTATTTCAGTTGGCGGGCAATGCACCTGTGTTAGATCGAGGGAATTAACCCTGAGTCTTTTTAAAGATTCTTCAGTATGCTGACGAAACTGTTGGATCGAAAAGTTCTCCAGGCCACCTGGTGTTGGGAACCTCCCGAGTTTAGTAGCGATATAAACTTTTTCAGAAGAATTTTTAAAGAAATTTCCTAATCGTTTTTCAGAAAGTCCTACTCCATAACAATCGGCAGTATCAAAAAAATTTACCCCAGAATCTACTGCAGCGGCCAGAACTTTTTCTGAAGTGGTATCGTCAACATTTCCCCAGTCGGCTCCTAATTGCCAGGTGCCCAATCCGATTTCTGATACTTGCCAATCTGTATTACCAAACTTCCTATAATGCATTTTAGCCTCAAAAGAAAAGTGTTACATTAAACAGATGAACAATAATTTATTTCAGCCCATTCTGTTAGATGTTTCCTCGGAAAACAAGAGAGGTTCTTGTTTTCGAGTAAATTTTTATCTTTTTCTTCTTCTATTCTTGATTTCTGTGGTTCCTGTTTGGGGAGGGGAAACAGATTTTAAAGCGTTCCGCAAAGCAGGGCAAAGAGAAATTAAAGTCCAAAAAGAAGTTATACGACAGGACCCATTGGATTTTCTTTCGTATTTTGAGTTAGGCCTGGCATATCTAAAGCTTGGTCGGCACGAAGAAGAGGTGAAGGCTTACCAAGAAGCTTTAAGCCTGAATCCTAAATCTGCAGAAACGCATTATAACCTGGGGATCGCTTATGGTCATTTGCAAGAGGGAGGTAAAGCCATTCATCATATGCAAGTTGCTCAAGATTTATATGTCACCCAGAGAGATCACCGCAAAATACGAACCACTCAGCGACAATTAAAACGCTTTTATTACAGCTATCCAGAAGAATTGCGAGCTTTAAATTTGGGAAAATGAAAGGTCAATGAACGTTTTTTTAGCGGATAAACCTTAAAAAATTGAAACCAAATGCAAATTTATAAAAATTTTTAGAGGATTGTATTTATGTTCCGATTTTTTTATATTGTTTGAGACTTATTTAGCTGAATGGGTTGATTAAACGACTTTTTTTGTCGAGGTGTACAGAAAAGCAATAGCCATTTTTGCTATAGAACCATTGATTTTTGATTAAAAAGATGTGGTGGATGTTTATGCAATTGGTTCCAAGGGAGAAAAAAAGTTTTTACTAACCTTAAAACACATTACTTTTGGTAAAATTTAAATACCTTTAAATGACAAGCTTAACCCATCGGTAGGAGCTATAGAAAATTATATAATGGAAAAAGATTTTGAACCTTTAAAAGCTCGGCTTCGAATAATTTGTGATCGTCTGGATGAAGACGAACAACAATATTTTCGTCCACTAATCGATAACTTCAAAGGCCACACGCAAGAGTTTCAGCGTATCATGCGCGATCTTGGTAAATTTGGAGAGAAAATTAGTGATGGCAGTAAGTTCAAAGTATACCGTGAAGTACAGCATTTATTTGACGATGCCTTCAGGAAAGAAAGCTGATTCCTGAAAATGATAGAAGTTGCCCATATCACTGTGCACGGTCAGGTTCAAGGTGTTTGGTTTCGTGCAGGTACTAAAGAAAAAGCCGAGGAGCTAGGTTTAACTGGTTGGGTAAAGAATCGGCCAGATGGTACTGTTAAAATCCATGCTCAAGGTGAAAAAGCACAGCTCGAAAATTTTATATCATGGTGTCATCAAGGAACACCTGCTGCTAAGGTTACCTCCCTAGATATCGACAGGTCGAAAGCAAAACAAGAATTTAAATCTTTTGATATTGATCTATGACCTAAAATAATTAAACTACGATCTTGGCCAAAGAATAGACATAACCCTTTGTATTTTACTCTCTAAATTTTACTTTAATCTGCAATTCCCTTCCATCGCGGAGTACGTTGAAGATAGAAAGGTCGGTAAAGTTTTTGTTTTGTATTTGTTCCAAAACCTCTTCAACGCTGGAAAGTTTTTGATCATCCATACGAATTAATACGTCACCTTCCAACATTCCTGCTCTTTTGGCATTGGTGTTTTCCATCACTTCTATTACCATTATTCCCTCCTTTTTTTTTGCCAATCTCACACCCAGTCGCACATTGTCGGGAACTTTGTATGCAACTTTCCAGGCGTAGTCGGCTGCATAAAGCGGTATAGATACTTTTTCTACTTCCATCTCGCGGTCTTTTAATTCTTCTGGCACATCAGTCACAGTGGGTTGAATAATAGAATAGGAGTGCGGTAACCGGCGAAAGGCACGTTTGGGGATGCCAAACCCATATTGCACATGAAAGCCGCCGCTCAAAACGATCAGTTTGGTCTCTTTATATTTTGGGTTCATTAAAAATTGCGAAACAGTTTGCGCCATTGTTTCTTCCCATAGAAGTAACATTCGATATGGTTTTTCCAGTGCTTTATTTGTCCCACGGTGTCCTCCAAAAGCGGCCATGGCAAAGGCCCGGTGGTAGGGATCTTGTTCATTTAGTTCAGGATAAAATGTACCATCTGGTGCTGGGTCACCGGAACGAAAACTGTTTTCAACTTCACGCGTTGATTTTAATCCGATCAAAGGTAATTTGAGAGTATGGGCAAAATCAAAAATAGGCTGATAAAGTTTATAACCAGGGCCCCAGTTTGTATGGAAGAGTTTCTTAAGCTCTTTCACAGATAGCTTGCCCGCATTCCATTGATCAAGTTTTACCTGAGCGGAGCGGCGGAACATTTCTAATCCAATCGCCACCGGAAACTGCTCGGATAATCTTTTAATAATTTGCAGTTGTACTTTATGTGCTTCAATATTATCGTGTGTTTCTCCAATATAAATCACTCGAGATGTTGCAACAGAATCCATCATCTGTGAGAAATTGACGGTCAGGCCAGTTGGTAGATGCAGAATTTGCCCAGTTTGCAGGTCCCCTAAATTTAGATAGGGAGAACCTGAGTTTGGAACCGCAAACTCTTCGGTTTGGCCTTTCTTAGCGAACAGCAACAACCAGAATAAAAAAGATAGGGTAAGAAACATTCGAATAGTTTGTGTGACAGAGTTTGATTTCATCATTTTCAGCTATTGACTTTACAAGTGTTTTTGTTGATAATTTCAAGCTTCATGCTAAAGCAGGGTATTAATTTTGTTTTTTGTGGGGGAATATCTTAGATAATGGATATCCCTTAAAATATCTATGCGTTTGTTCCATTCATTAAACTAGGAGGCAAAGGTTTTTGGAAGTAACAGTTTACCAAAATCAAGTTGAAAAAGCGTTAAAAGTCCTTAAAAGGCAAATGACAAAAGAAGGGTTATTAAAAGAATTGAAGCGTCGTCGTTTCTACGAAAAACCCTCTGTCAAGAAAAAGCGTAAACAGAAAGAAGCTAAGAAGAAAAGAAAGGCCGCCATGCGTCGTATGAGGTCCTATAATCGAATCTAATTTTCGATACTTTTCTCCTTGATTCAGATCCGTTCTAACTTTCTAAATTCCGTCAGGCGTTTGACATAAAACGGTATCCGTAGAATTCTTGGTTTCATATTTGGTTGTAATTTACCAATAATTAACTGCCTAAATTTTTCTGACGCAACGTCTCGTAAAAAATCACCGCGGCTGCAGCCGACGCATTCAAGGATCCTAATAAGCCTTCCATAGGTATGCTCAGGGTGGTGTCACAGGATTTTTTTAATAAAGGACGAATTCCTTTTTGTTCTCCTCCTATTATTAAAACCGTTGGCGCGTCAAATTTATACTTATGGCAGGGCATGTCTCCATCTGGAATTATCCCGGCAATCCAAAAGCCAGCTTCTTTTAATTTCTCCATTCCGCGAACTAAGTTTGTGGTTCCTGAAATTGGAAGATGTTCAATGGCGCCCGAAGAGCATTTCGCGACAGTTTCATTTAGAGTTGACGTACGATTTTTAGGAAGAATCATTCCTTGAATTCCCAAGGTTTCAGCGGATCGTATTATGGCCCCTAGATTTTGGGGATCTTGAATGCTATCAACAGCAACAAGAATTGGTAAACTAGACTTTTTAAAAGCAAGCTTGATGAGCTCTTCTAGTTCCAAAGTTTGAATGATTGCAAAAATCCCCACCACCCCCTGATGGTTTTGATTGCGGTATTTTTTTTGAAAATCTGTTTTGGGAATAGTCTCAATGGGAACTTTATTTTTATGTGCTAATTCAATCAATGATTGCAAGCGAACCTGAGTTTTTCCATGCTCAATGATGATTTTATAGCAGCGACGCTTACGAGCTTTTAGAGCTTCGAATACCGGATTGAGTCCATAAATAGTGGAGCTATCGAATGATTTCATATTTGAGAAATATATTGTCTATTACAGAAGATCTTTAAAACGTTGGAATTTTATAGACTCGAGGCTTTAAATAATCTATAACTTGATGAAAATACTGGTTTTATTTTGCCAAAAGGCCTTGGCAATTCATTTCCATTTTTTAATCTTATGGCTTATTCCTCTACAGAGCCAATTCAGGTTATTGTAACCTTTTTTCACCCATCCTCTATATGCCGATTTCAAAAAAAAGGATAATTTTATATTTTTTCCTCCTTTCGATTATTTTCGTGTTTTCTATTTTTTCTCTGGCCTATTACCAGCTTCAAAACCTGGGAGAAATAAAAAAACTTGCCATAGATAAGATAGAGGAATTTACAGGACGAGAAGTTGCTATTGGCGACGCAGAGGTCGATTTTGTTAACGGACTTAATATTCTTCTTAAAGATGTTTCTGTCAAATCTCGTTGGGATTCAGAGCCGGAATTAACGGCGCGTGGGGTAAAAGTTGTCGTCAAACTCCTTCCACTTCTAGAGAAAAGAGTTGAAATTAAACAGATCATAATCTTTGGGTCATCGCTTAGAGTTGTCCGAAATACGAGAGGGAAATTTAGTTTGGGAGATATTCAGAAATGGATCTCGCAGCCTACAGACAGTAGAATATTAAAAGTGTTGAAAGTAAGCTTGATGAATCAGATTATGGTGGAAGATGGTTCCATACATTTTCTGGATTATTTAGACCAACCAAATGATAGGCCACTTAATTTCAAAGTCGATCATGTCCACTTTTCTATTCAAAAAAACCTTCTAAAAATTCCCTTTCAATTTGTCTTGAAAGGTGAAGTTCCTAACAATGGGCCGCCTACTACCTTTCAGATTATTGGAACTTTCGATAATTTTTACGAAAAAAATCCGTTCAAAGAGATCTCAATTGGTGGGGATATCCATTTGAACTCACTGAATCTCTCCCAGTTCCAACCTTATTTAAAAAAATTCTTAGGAACCAATCTTATTGATAGTTGGTTGTCGATTGAATCAAGTTTTTCAGGAAATTTAGGAGGAGTTTTCAAAACCGAAGGGGTTATGAAATATACCTCGGATAACCCAAAAATAACGGCTGCAATTAGGAATGCGGACGCTCCTACTCGGGGCGGGATCAAGTTTAAACTTTCCACGGGTAAAGATTTTATTAATTTTGAAGAATTAAAAGCAGAAACAGGCCCGTTTCAATTTAATGCAAGTGGATCCCTAAAAAAAATCTTCTCACAAGATCCCGATATTTTCATAAATCTGCAAACAAATTTTTTTAAGGTGAATAGAAGTAGTGACTATCTACCTATAAAGTTTTTTCCTAAGACATATCATTCTGAAATTCAAAAAATATTCAAAAACGGGGTGGTTAAATTTAATGCGTTTAAATTTGATGGAAAACTTAATGAGCTTAAGGAGATATCAAAACCTGTAAATGGAAAAAAAATTTCTGCCGAGATCGAAATGAAAAAAGTGGACTGGCAGAGTCCGCTTCCTTCACTTGAAAAAGTTACGGGAACTTTTAAGGTGCATAATGGTAATAGTAGTTTCCATATTCAAAAAGCCGATTATAAAAGCCAATCTTTTACTAATTTAACCGGGGCCGTCGACAATTTTTTGATTCATCCTGTCGCCGACCTGTCTTTAGAAAATACGGTGGATATGGCACAATTTCACCTTACGCTGAAAGAGATATTTAAAAAGGAACCTATTCATGAAACATTATCTATGTATTCTGATTTAAAAGGTTCGGCGGATTTAAGGTTGGCTGTCAAAGGACCACTCGAAGGTTTTAATAAGCTGACGGTAGCAGGTGAAATTATTTTCCGGTCTGTATTCCTAGAAAAAAAAGGTTTTAAATCTAGAATTGAAAACCTGAATGGAAAAATTATTTACAAACATACTCCCGAAATGGCTCAAAGAATTAGTGAGCCATGGGTAAGTATTCTGCAATATAAAAACCTTTCTGGAAATTTTTCAAATAGCAAGTTTACCGATTTGAACGGAGAGTTGGGTTACAGTAATGGAGAATTAATGGAGAGGGCAACCGTCCTATATCATTTAAATTCCAGTGACTTGCATTTGATCATGGAAGAAGACTCTGATGGCAGGATTTTGGAATTACAGGAAGGGCTTAATTTTAATTCCGGAAGTGTATTGATCAAATATCATTTTGAGCAAAACCCTGAAAAACCAGAGACAGAAAAAGAGTGGGGCGAGGTTGAACTAAAAAACCTATCGATAAAATATCAGGATCGATTTCGAGGATTAAAAGGTTTAAAAGGAAAGATCTACTACGATGAGAAAAAAATTCGTTTAGAAAATGTTACCGGTCGATATGGAGATTCCTCTTTGTTTCTAGATGGTAAAATTGACCTCGCGAACCTATCGAACCCAGAATTTTCCTTACACCTAAAGTTCCCTGAGTTTTTACAAACGGATTTAAAAGATGTACCAATTTTTAATAATTTTAATTTTTCAGGTCCTGCAAATATTACAATGAATATTAATGGGACCTCTGAAAATATTAAATTTGAGCAACAAGCAAATTTGATAAATACGAACTATAAAATTCCTGGTTTGGTTCAAAAAAAGGAAAACATACTCAACCAGTATAGAGCTAAAGGATCCTTCTCTAAAAAAGATGGGTTAGATATTGATAATTTTATGTATGAATTAGGTGGCAACAAAGTTTCAGGCTCGATTAAGATCCCTGATTTGGACAACCCGAATTTTGTTGTCGATATAGAATCGCATGATTTTAAGGCTGATGCTTCGCATCAGTTTTCCAAATCTTGGACAACAGATGGCCATATAGATTTTGCTATTTATGGAGAAGGAAGCCTGAATAAGCTAGAAGATTCTAAATTTGAAGGGAAAGTAAACTTTGTTAATTTAAAGATTAAGCCTGAAAAAATATCTTCCGATCTCACTCTTAATGCTAAGGTGCGTTTTAAAGAAAATAGATTTGATATTAGATCAGCGAGTGTTGCTTTGGCTGACAGTAAATTTGATTTTAGTGGCATTTATGAGAGGAGTGATGTCCCTAATTTGGAGATCATCCTTACAGGAAAAAAACTAGATATCAATACATTAATGGATGAATCGCGGCAAAAAGATGCAAAGGTGTTAGACCTTTTTACTAAGACAGATTTTTTCAGGAAGGCTACAGGTCAGATCCTTTTTGATGTGAAACAATTACATTTCCGAATGTTGCAGTTAAATAATGTTAAAGGAAAGATTTCTCTAAAGGATAAGAATCTGGAACTTTCAGATTGGAAAGTTGGAACAAACCCATTAGTAAAAAGCACCGGGAATTTTAGCGTTGATGAGAAGGGAGTCAATACCTTTGGTGTAAAAATAGCTGCAAAGAATGTAAAAACGGAAAACGTATTTAGCCTTTTTGGTGATATTTTTAAGGAAGGATTAAGTGGGGATGTTAAAAAATTTTATGCCAATATAAAGGGAAAAGGAAAAAATTGGGCTGAAATATGTGATTCATTAAGGGGGAAAATTTCTCTGAATATCCAATCTGGCAAGATGAATAAGAAAAAGCTTAAGCATGGAGTCGATAAGCTTTTTGGTCCAGATACCAGTTCATTGTCCGAAAAAGAAGATAAAGGCAGCCCTTTTTCATTCAAGCAACTATCAGGTGACTTTGTTCCTAAGAATGGAATTTTTCAAACAGAAAATCTTGTATTAGAAACCAATGAACGCAGAACAACCATTGTTGGAGCTTTTAATTTAGGTAAAAAGCAAATGGATACGGTGGTGGGAGTTGCTCCTCTTGCTGAGCTGGATAGGCTGCTGACCAAAATTCCAGTTGTTGGCAAAATTATAACTGGCGGAGATGAGAAGAGCTTTTTGAAAACGTATTATAAGGTTAAAGGGGATTTTTACGACCCAGACATTTCGGCGATTCCCTTTACCTCTTTAGGTAAAAAAGTGATGGGAATTTTTCAGGGAATTTTTCAAGCTCCTGTTGAAATTCTCGATTCCTTACCCAAAATTAAAAATACTGATAATCCTTCAGATATTTCCTCAAATCCAGAGGATGATGAGTAATTTAAGTTTTTGTGGTTAAAAATCTGGTCGAATAGATTAATGCGCTTGTATATTGACTATCCTGAACTCGTCAGGTCTTTTTTGCATATGGGCTGCCAGGGTAGCTGTGATTGCGGCGACTTGATCATCTTGCCCGGTTGAATTTCCAACAGATACAGCTCTGGCTGGCGGAACGGTAGGTGCCTTATAGGGGACTAGTTTTACCAGAATTTTAATGGTGAAAATAAGAACGATCAACACCGTAAAAATAACCGACAACGCAAGAATAGAGACATTCAGGGCTGCTGAAACACTGACTTCCATTTTTTAAATTTCCTTTATTGTTTTATTGCATCCACAACGGTTGCAATAGCTTGTATTCCTGGTTCCGGATTCCCGATGACGGGCGCTAAAGCTGCGTGGCTATCTAAACCACTACTAACATCCCCAAAAAGGGAAAGGAATACACCAGCAGCCACTGCACTGCCTATCACACCTGCTACATTGGGCCCCATTGCGTGCATCAATAAGAAGTTGGAAGAGTCAGCCTCTGATCCTACTTTTTGGGAAACTCGGGCAGCCATGGGAACTGCCGAGACTCCCGCAGAACCAATCAAAGGATTAACCTTACCCCCTGTAAATTTACACATGATTTTTCCGAAAATCACTCCTCCAGCAGTTGCAAATGTAAAGGCCAATAACCCTAATACAATTATCTTGATCGTCTGCCATTGTAAAAACGATTGCGCTGTCATGGATGAACCCACAGCGAGCGCAAGAAGAATTGTAACAATATTTATTAAATGAGTTTCTGCAGTCTCATGAAGGCGAGCGGTGACTCCTGATTCACGAAATAGATTGCCTAGCATTAACATTCCAAGTAATGGAGTTACTCCTGGTAACATGAGGCAACAGACGATCGTTACAGTTACCGGGAAAACAATTTTCACCGTTTGTGAAATTGGTTTTAACTGTTCCATCTTGATTTTCCGCTCTTTTTCAGTAGTAAGCAGTTTCATGATTGGTGGTTGGATCAAGGGGACCAAAGACATATATGAATACGCAGCGACGGCTATAGGAGCCAGCAGGTGGGGTGCAAGTTTGCTAGCTAAAAAAATTGACGTGGGCCCATCGGCACCACCAATGATTCCGATAGCACTTGCTTCTTGCATATTAAACCCCAGAAACACAGCGCCAATAAGTGTTGTGTATACACCGATTTGAGCTGCCGCTCCAAGCAGAAAGGTGCTCGGGTTAGCTAACAAGGGACCAAAATCAGTCAACGCGCCCACTCCCATAAATATAAGGGGGGGCAATACCTCATGTTTTATACCCTGATAGAAAAAGTTTAATAGGCCGCCGGTGTCTGTACTTGCCATCATGCTCATGGGGATGTTTGCAAGAAGGCAACCGAAACCCATGGGAAGAAGCAAAAGAGGTTCAAACTTTTTCCATATGGCAAGGTAGATTAGAACACAAGCAACGCCCAACATTATGACATCGCCACTCTCCAGACTGGAGAATGCAGTTGAATTTGCTATTTTTAATGCGGATGAACTGAAACTAAATTCCATTAGCCGATGGTTACCAATTGATCGCCAGTTTGCACATTATCGCCTTCTTTAACAAGAATCGATTGAATGGTACCCGACTGATGGGCCTTAACCTCACTTTCCATTTTCATCGATTCCATTACTAAAACGGTATCACCTTCGTTAACTATGTCGCCGACATTACATTTTAAGGTGAAAATAGACCCTGGTAATGGTGCTGTGAGCGGAGACCCACCTCCACTTGGAGGAGCGGGGCTAGCCGGTGGTGCAGCAGTTGGTGTAGGCGCAGGGGCCATTGTACCTGATCCTCCCATGGCTACTTCTACAGTGAAATCTTTTCCATTTACTCGCACTTGGTAAATCGAAGACCCACTTTGCGTTACCGCAGGTGCCTGTTCTGCTAGTTTATTAGTAGGTTTTGATTTCGCTGTGTTCGGTTTAGCTGGTAAAGGTTTTCCTCGTGTTTCAAAAAACTTTAGTGCAACTTTTTCGAATAGAGCATAGGTCAACCGGTCTTCTTCGCTAGTATATTTATCTCCGAGATCTTTGCATACGCCGTCCCATTCCGGTTCCAACAAATCGGCTGGCCGACAGTCTGTAACTTTTTTGTCGCCTGCAACCTTTTTTAATAGTTCCTCGTCAATAGCTGCTGGTAACTTACCGTAATTACCCATTACGCATTGCCGTGTTTCTTTAGTTATAATTTTATAGCGCTCACCGGTCAAGACATTAAGTGTTGCTTGTGAGCCAACAATCTGACTTGTTGGGGTGACTAAGGGTGGATAACCCATATCTTTTCTAACTCGAGGAACTTCTTTCAAAACCTCTCCGAGTTTTTCAATAGCATTTTGTTCCTTTAGCTGGCTCTCCATATTTGAAATCATACCGCCTGGAATTTGTGATTTAAGGATATTTACATCCACCCCTTTAAAATCACTTTCAAATTCGGAATAATTTTTCTTGACCTCTTTAAAGTAGTCATTGATTTCTTCAAGTAGGTTTAAATCCAAACCAGTGTCCCTAGGTGTTCCTTTTAACGCCGCTACAATACATTCAGTCGCATAGTGCGATGTTCCCATAGACAAGGTGGAAATGGCTGTATCGATCATGTCGACATCTGCCTCGATAGCACATTGCATGTTCATTCCGACAAGTCCGGTTGTTGCGTGCGTGTGCAAATGAATGGGAAGTTTGATATTTTTTTTCAATTCCGTGATGAGGTTTTTTGTGACATCTGGCGTCAAAAGTCCTGCCATGTCTTTTATACAAAGGATGTCTGCCCCCATACTTTCAAGGTCCTTACCCATTTTCACATAAAGCTCTAGGTTGTGGACCGGACTCACGGTGTAACTAATGCAACCCTCAACAGTTTCCCCGCATTTTTGAACTGTTTTTATCGCAGTTTCTATATTGCGGAAATCATTAAGGGCATCGAAGATTCTAAAAATATTTATTCCAACTTCTACCGATTGTTTTACAAACCTTTCAACTACATCGTCTGCATAATGCCGGTAACCCACAGCGTTCTGACCCCGCAACAACATTTGAAAAGGGGTGTTGGGCATTTTTTTCTTCAGCGCTCGTGCTCTTTCCCAAGGGTCTTCATTTAAGAAACGAATACATGTATCAAAGGTGGCACCGCCCCACATTTCTAGAGAGAAAAATCCCACTTTGTCGAGTTTTTCCGCAATGGGCAGCATATCTTCTGTTTTCATTCTAGTCGCAAGAAGCGATTGGTGGGCGTCTCTAAGTACCAACTCGGTAATTTTTAGAGGTTTGGTTTCCATATTCTTATAATTCCTTAAAAGATCAGGTTTGAATTACAATGCGACAAATATTTATAAGCACTCTGATCAAAGGTTATTAAATTCGGTAAGTGGGCGAAATTTTAATTTATTGCTTTTACAAAATCAAATCTTATTTTCGCCAAGCTATGGGTAGGATTAGGAGTAAAATACCATAAATTTCCAGTCTTCCGAGTAGCATACACGAAATAAGAATTCCCTTTCCCATAGCTGGAATAGTGGCGTAATTTCCCATGGCTCCAACTGCCCCAAGGCCAGGGCCGATATTAAAAAGAGAAGCAATGGATGCAGAGATTGCCGTTGTCAAATCAACCCCCATGAATGACAACATCATGGCACTAAGGGCGGAAATTCCTATGAACAAAAATGTCAAGGCAGCTACATTGGAAAGGTCGTCAGGACTAATGGTCTTTTCACCTACTTTCACATGAAAAATAGCCCTCGGATGGACCAATTTTGCGAGCTCCCTTAAAATTATTTTTATAAGGATGATGAATCGAATTATTTTGAATGACCCACTGGTAGAACCTGAGCAACCTCCAACCATCATAATACCCAGAATCAAAAGTTTTAAATATTCCGGCCATAAATTAAAATCATCGGTAATAAAACCAGTGGTAGTTTGTATGGATACTACTGTAAATGCGGCATTTCTAAATGCTTCCCCCGCATGTCCGTCGGGGGATACCCTAGTGAGCCCCCAAGTTACGAGTAGAATGCCAATGATCAAAATAGAACAATAGCTACGAAACTCTGGGTTTTTTAAGGCTCCTGCGAAGTTTCCTCGCACAATTTGAGAATGCAGGGCAAAATTGATTCCGCCGAAAAACATGAATAAAATAATTATTGCCTCAATATAGATATTGTCGAATACACCAACACTGCCATTATGTGGGGAAAATCCGCCTGTCGCCACGGTAGAAAATGTATGGCAAACGGCATCGAATAAGTCTAATCCAGCAAAAAGCAGGGCAGTAATTTCAATTACAGTTAAAGCGAGATAAGTCTTCCAAAGAATTTTTGCGGTTTCCGCTAGCCGCGGTTGCATTTGTTCCACGGTGGAGCCACCAGGAATTTCTGCTTTGAATAAATGAAAACTACCGATTCCTAACATCGGAAAAATTGCTAGAGAAAGCAATATGATTCCCATCCCGCCGACCCATTGCATCAAGTTTCTCCAAAAAAGAATTCCATGGGACACTGAATCAATATTGACTAGGATTGATGCTCCCGTGGTGGTGAAACCACTGGTACTTTCGAATAATGCATCAATATAATTTGGACAAATTCCGGTAAGGTAAAGGGGAAATGCTCCAAAGGCTGACATGACCATCCACGATGTAGCCACAATAGCGAAACCTTCCCGGTCCCTTAATTTCTCAATGCCGGACGGAAATAATTTCCACAATATTAGACCTGTTAAAAGACAAATAGTACAGGTAATGCAGAATGCAGAAGTTTCTGAGATATAACCTTCGAGAGGGAGGTCGCCGTAGTAAAACGAAACTCCAAGTGGAGCCAGAAGAAGACCGGAAAGAAGAATAAGCATGACCCCAACAACATTTAATATTGCCTGGATATTCATTGGAAGGGAAGAAAGGAACGCTTGCGGTCAAAAAGTTTTTCAATTTTTTCAATTGCACCAGGTAGTGCAACCAAAATTACCGAGTCTCCGGCTTCCAGGATAATTTCATCTGTCGGAATGAGCATATCCCCTTTCCTGAGAATGGCGCCAATAATGGCTTCCTTTGGGAATTTTATTTTCGAAATCTGTTTATCAACAATTGAAGAGTCTGGTTCCACACCAATTTCCATGACCTCGGCATCTTCTATCAATTTAAAAACAGACATAACGCGACCTTTTCTTAAATGCTTCAATATTGCACTGACAGTTATCAGGCGTGGATTGATAGTAATGTCGATACCTATAGAATCTAGGATAGGCAAATATTCTGGATCGTTGGTAATTACCAGAGCCCGCTTGGCACCATATTTTTTTGCCAACAAAGCTGAGAGGATATTATTTTCATCATCGTCAGAAAGAGCTAGGAAAAAATCTGCTTCTTTCATATTAATTTCATTGAAAAGGTCCATGTCAGTTCCGCTGCCGTGCATAACTACGGTTCTTTTCAGAGCATCTGCAGCAACATGAGCCTTATCTCTGGAAGGTTCAATAATTCGCACATCGCGAGCTTCCTCTTCCATAGCTTTAGCAAGGTGTAAGGCCATTGGGGTAGCACCATAGATTATTATTTTTTCCACTTCATCTAAAGTTTTATTCAGCATAGGGAGTAAAAAAGGAAGAAATTCTTTGTCAACCAAAGTGTAAAATCTGTCCCCAGCATGAATAATATCTTCGTCCTTAGGGATTA
This sequence comes from Nitrospinota bacterium, assembly GCA_028345515.1. Classification (GTDB taxonomy): domain Bacteria; phylum Nitrospinota; class Nitrospinia; order Nitrospinales; family VA-1; genus UBA8687. The sequence continues at coordinate 33,404 of JAOMDP010000003.1, read as the reverse complement.
CTAAATCTCCATTCCGAACAATGGCAACAATTAGAAACGAATCCATCAGTGTAATACTGCGGATGTCTTGAATAGATTTTCCGGAAATAGGCGCATTTTCCGGAACATCAAATTCGCGCAAAAGAACATCTCCATCCGCAAATTCGGCAACATTGACAACACCTGGAGTTTCCAAAAACTTGAGTATAGTTTCGACCATGATCTGCGGTGGGTTGATTGCCTGATCGACAAACAGATTTTGTGGAGAAAATACCGCATCTTTGGTGGTGAATTCCATATCACGCAGTCTGGCAAACCGATTAGGTACTTCAAAACGAGAGGCAAGAAAACAGGCAAGCAGGTTAATTTCATCTTTTTCGGTCACGGCAATCAACATTTCAGTTGATTTAATACCAGCTTTGACCAATACGCTAGGTAAGCACGCGTTACCTTGGACAACCATCACATCAAGGGTGTCTGAGATTCGTCTTGTGCAATCCGGATCTTGATCCACGATGGCAACATCGTGACCTTCTTGTGATAGTTCTTGTGCAAGGTTAAATCCGACTATCCCTGCTCCAACAATGATTATTCTCATGCGACCTTATCGAAAAAGAGTCTCACTGCTATAATAAGTGGTTATTGGTTTTTTTTCCACCCCAGTATAGGGTAGCAGGCTATTTGGACTTATTAAGGAATCCCAGAAAATCAGAATCCTCAGACATTAGGAGAGTGGTATCAGTTTTTAAAGATTTTTTATAAGCTTCCATAGATCTCATAAAGGAATAGAACTTGGGGTCTTTATTAAAAGCATCGGCGTAAATTTTTGTAGCCATCCCATCCCCTTCACCCCGAATGGCTTGTTCTTGCTTGTAAGCTTCAGCAACGAGAATGGTTTTTTCTTTATCCGTTTCGGCCCGAATTTTAGTGGCTTCTTCTTTACCCTCGGATCGGTATTCCATAGCGATTCTTTCGCGTTCTGTCCGCATTCGATTAAATATGGAATTAGCAATTTCAGGAGGAAGATCGGTACGCTTAATTCTAACTTCAACGACTTCAAGACCATATTCTGCGGCTTTTATATTTGCTTCCTTGGTCACCTTGTCCATGATGGCATCGCGGGTTCCTGTAACAATACTTGTCAGGTTATGTTGACCGATTTCAACACGCAGTTCAGAATAAACAATGTCGTCTAATCTTGCACGTGCTCCTTGCTCTCCACGAACCGTTTCCAGAAATTTCAAAGGATCGGTAATACGAAACATCGTGAAATTATCAATCAATAAATTTTTCTTGTCTTTGGTGATTACCTCTGCAGGTGAAGAATCATTATCCAGTAATTGGTTAGGAAAATATTTAACTCTTTGGAAAAATGGAATTTTAAAATAAAGTCCTGGCTCGGTGATAATTTCTTTAGGTTTCTGAAGCTCCAGTACAATCACACTTTGCGTCATGTGTACCGTAAACATAGACGATGACAGGATGATGATAGCAATGACGCCGGCAATTATAAAAGAGTTTTGTTTCATAGCTATTATTTATTACCTCCCAATATTGAGTTCTTGCCTAAAGGAAGAATTGGCAGAACTCCACTACCGCCTTTTTTGTTTTCCATAACAACCTTATTTATATCAGGCAGGATTTCTTCCATGGTTTCTAAGTAAATCCTCTTGCGGGTAATATCGGGAGCTTTTTTGTACTCCGCATATTGTTGAAGAAATCGTTTGGCATCACCCTCTGCTCTTTTAATCTTTTCTTCCCTATAGCCCTCTGAGACCCGAACTATTTGCGCAGCCTGTCCGCGAGCTTCGGGAATAACTGCATTTCGATAACCTTGAGCTTCGTTGATCATTCTCTCTTTATCTTCTCTAGCCCGGACAACATCCTTGAATGAGTCGGCCACCTGCTCGGGTGGATGCACATCTTGAAGTTGAATAGTTACTACCTGCAGGCCTGATTTGTATTTGTCGAGCAGGGCTTGAATTTGATCCTTTGCCAGAACTTGTATTTCTGCCTTGCCTGTGGTCAGAGCCTCATCAATTTTTTTGCTGCCCGTGATACCACGAATTACAGTTTCTGCTGCATCGCGAATAAGTTTATGAGGGCGACGGACATTAAATAGATATTGCACCGAGTCCATAATGCGGTACTGAACAACGAAATTAATATCAACGATGTTCTGGTCACCGGTTAACATTAATGATTCTGCAGGTACTTTTTGATTAGGCCGTCCTTGTGCTGCACGGAAACCAATTTCTGCACGCCTCACTTGTGTGATTTTTGGAGTGGCAGCGTGTTCTATAGGGGAAGGAAATTTAAAATGCAATCCGGGTGAAGTGGTACGGGTAAATTTCCCAAACGTCGTCACTACTCCCTCTTCATCAGGTTCGACAAAATAGAATGTGCCAGGGATAATCCAGACCACAAGTAAAAGCAGGATTATGCCAATCAGCATGGAAGGTTTAAATTGAGGCACTTTTATCTGAGGGATTTCGAAAGGGGGTCTGGGTGGTCCGCCACCTTGCCCGCCACCTCCTCTATTTTTAAACCTATCTTCCGGTTCTTTTGATTCGTGTAAATCGTCCCAAGGCATACGTCTTATTGCAACCCAAAAAGATTTTAAAATAGTTTAAACAACTAGATTTACGCTAGCAGACCCCAACATTCTTGTCAACTGCCCACTAATGCGACTAATGGAATGGAAAGGAAAGGTTCTTTTTTTCGCATCTTAAGTTTATTGAAAATTTTTGGAACGACCATTTTAAAAGGTAAAAATTTGCCTTATCGAGTTTGCTTATTCAATTAAGGAAATAGCTAAAGCCCACCCCGGAGAGAGCCTCGTTTGACAGAGGAAGCATTTTAAATTATCTTAAAACCTGCGAATTTTATTTGCATTGCCTTCAAAAACTTTTTGGAAGAGATTCTTTATGTTAGCTTTTGCGTTGGACATTACCCAGAACAAACCTAAAAGCTCTAAAGAGAGTGACAATGATGAGTTGAAGCAATATATGGACTACCAGCGTAAGGTGAACCATGAAAACTTGGTGAAGCATTCCCTGGAATTTGTAAAAAACCAGTTAGAGGAGAATATAGAATCATCTGATGATGCAAAACCATCTCAGTTTTTAAAAACTATTTTCCCCATTTCGCATCAATTTGCAGACGTCGAGACACTTATGCTGATGCTAAGAAAACTGATGAATAGCCAGAACTCTACCAATAACTGGTATCGGATGAATTCCTTTTTTCACGCGGTGGTTTTTGAAACCATTAAAGAGTTTGTTAAAGTGTATAACCAGATGCTAGTCAATTCTCCTGATAAAGCTAAAAAGTTGGGTGTTTCTGATGGTGTGGAAGTAGATTTCGAAGATTGGTCCTATCTTTATTTTCCAGATGTAGATTTCCATATAGGTAAAAGTCTTGGTTATACACACTATCCATTTGCTAAACGTAATAAAGCCATTGAGGAAAAATGGCAAGAAGTCATTAATAAAGGTAAGTCAAAAGAGGAAGCTTTAAAGGAAATTCAGACCGATTATGAAATCGATGATAGCTCTGTAAAGATTTTGCTGGGACAAAAGATCACCTCATCCGATCTTGAGCTACTTTATACCTCTGTAGAAAATCCAATTTACGAAGTCTTAACAGACCCAGAGGATGGTCGTTGGGGTGTTATGGATGGAGAATCATTGCTTGACCATACCTATTATATGGGTGCGCATTTAAAGGTTTGGGAATGGCGAAAACGAGAAGAAGTGGAAGCAGAGACCGAAGCAGTTTTAAAAGAGCTAAACAAGTCCTCTAAGAAATAGCTTTTCCCACCCGAATAGAAAGTTGAAATGAAAATAATAGTGTTAATGTGAAAGGGTAATGATTCAAACCTATAACACGGTTCCTTATTTTTAAATTGCCTTGATAGTTTCTAGTTAGCCAATCTTAAAGCAGATTTCCATAGTCAAAGTAACAATTATTAGTTTTATCTGTGTATCGACAATCGCCAATTTGCTTTATCAGAATCAATAAAGAGCAACAAACGGCCCAAAAGTTTTATCCTAATTTTTTTTATAGCTATTGTTAATATTCATTTATCTAACTAGGCTTTAAAGGTTTTTGTCTTTAAATAAATTTGGATATTGGCATCTATTTTAGGGGTGTTTTTGAGGAAGAGAAAAGAGTTTACAATTCATGTTGAAAATCATAACATGCCATTATGTTAAAGGTAGAGTGTTACACATCCTCAAAACGAAGTGAAAGACCGGTAGCCTTCTCTCTAAGTAACAGTCGTTACAAAGTAGAGGAAATTTTAGACCGGTGGTACGGAGAAGGGTCTCGGTATTTCAAGATTAAAGCCGACGACGATAATATATATCTTTTGAAATATGATGAGCGGAAGGATCGTTGGGAATGGGTTTTTTATCAAAACCCTAAAATGCTGGACGCTTTGCCTGATCTAGACTATGTTTCATTGCAGGTCTCCGGACGGGAAATTGAAGATTTGGACAACATCCATCCTATAAATTGAATTTCAAAGAGCGAACCGCTCATAATATTTAAATAAATATTTTCTTATTATTATGAACCGAGTGAACCCTGAAGCGATCCATTTGCATGCAGGACAGCGTCGTAGAATGGTGGAGGAGCAGTTGGGGGACCGCGGTATAAGAGATTTGCGTCTGCTAGAAGTGATGACTAGGGTGCCGCGGCATTTATTTGCTTTGGATTCACTTCAACATCGTGCTTATGGGGACACGCCATTACCTATTGGTGAAAACCAAACTATTTCTCAACCCTATATAGTGGCGGCTATGACTGAGGCTTTGGGTCTAAAAGGCGGTGAGCGGGTATTGGAAATAGGTACAGGATCGGGTTATCAGACAGCCGTAATGGCCGAGCTAGCTGCGCAAGTTTTTACAATTGAAAGGATCAATGCTTTGTCTCGCAAAGCCCAGAATATTCTTGAGGGGCTGGGATATGCCAATATTGTTTTTAAGATGTTTGATGGTACGTATGGTTGGCCTGATCAAGCACCTTTTAATGCAATCATGGTCACTGCATCTGCAAAAGAAATTCCCGAAGCTTTAATCAAGCAATTGGGCGAAGGCGGGAGGCTGGTGGCACCGACAGGGGATGAGCACAAACAAAAGCTGATGGTTTTGACAAAAAAGGGAGACCGCGTCATCAAAAAAGCAATTTGCGATTGTAAATTTGTTCCACTGGTTGGAAAATACGGTTGGCCTGAAAAATAAAAAAACTGCAGATATATTAGGTATAAAAATTTAACTATATAGGAGTTTTTGAGCGTGTTTTCAAGAATAATTCATAAGGGAGATTTTACTCTCAGTTCGGGCGTCAAATCGTCTTATACCTATGAATATGGCGATCTGTCGGATGCAATGAACGAGGCTTATTGTGAAGTCTTACTTAAGAAGCTTTTAGATTGGCAAAAACAACATAACAAATTCGATGTGGTAGTTGGTTGCGAGACACAAGGTATTCGTATTGGTCATCAACTTTCCAAACTGATGAATTTACCTTTTCACATTATGCCAAAAAAAAGATTGGACTATGCGCAAAACCAAGCACCTGTTTATCCTGCAGATATGCATTGGCTGATTGTGGATGATATCGTGACTACAGGGCATTCATTTATTCGAGCAGTTGATTATCTGGAAGTGGAAGAAAAACCAGAGACTATTACTTTCGCCTGTATGATCAAAAGAAATCCTGCCAATCTCGATTACTCTTCGGTGAGAGGAGATCCTGAAAAAGAACAGCTTATGGTTTCGGATGAAAGAATGGATTTTATTGACAATCGTCTGGTGTCTTTGTTTAATGAGGCTTAATCAGCTTTTTTTAATGAGGTAATAGACTTCTCCCTTTTCATGGTAACGGCCGGCTTTCGCTCCCGCCTCCTTACCTGTCCCAAAATAGAGATCGGCTCGTGCTTTTCCGCGAATAGCACTTCCGGTATCTTGATCAATTACAAATCGGGAAATCGGTTTCCACGATTTAATTTTGTAATTTGAATCTAGAACCGGTTGTCTTACTTTGATAAAAACCAAACCGCCAGCCGGATAGATTGATTTGTCTGTAGCAATGGACCTTCCCCCTACCAGTTCTCCACCCCCTGAACCGATCGCACCTTCATCACTAAGCGTAAAAAAGATATAACGTTTATTCTGATTAAGGTATTTGGAGATGTTCTGTGGATTTTGGGCGAAATATTTTTTGATCCCCTGCATGGAGCCCTCACTGGTAGTGATAACACCATCACGGATCATAAGTTTTCCAATACCGTTATAGGAATATTTATTGGAACCTTGGTAGCGGACGCCCTGACGCCTCCCATTAGGGTATTCTAAAACTCCTGAACCTTGAATATGTAGGAAATAACGTTCTAGTTCGTTCTCTAACCAGGCAACTTCCAGTCCATGCTTATCCAGAGCTCCTTTAATGTCTATTTCTTCACGCGTTAAACTTCTCCAGTTTTTTCCTGATTGAATTTTACGAATCTTTGTTATCCCTGATTTGGAACCTACCAAACGAATGCCTGATTGCTTTTTCACCATTTGCAAATCTTTTTCTGGCATTTGATAAATTGGAAAACGGTAACGGGGCGTTGGAATCGGGCTGGCAGGAATTACAGGACGGTAATAACCAGTGAATAGCATTTTTTTGCTTTTACCTTTTCCCACGCGGTATAGCAAAAACTCTTTGGAAACATTTTTATTAAACTCCTCCTGTGGGAGGTTTTTTTGTAAAAGTTTTTGAAAGGCTTGTAAAGTTTCTACGAGCCGACCACGGGTTAAGGTGAAATTCCCTAGACGCACCGGCGAAGCCTTATCCTGCTCAAACATTACCGCCAACTGGTTGTTGATAGCGCGTTTAAGTGATGCGGAATCCATATCATCTGTAAAACCTTTTAAATCAGCAATTGAATCTATGGGTGGGTCTTTTAAAACCGATTCAGGTTGTTTTTTGGTTTGAAGTCTGTTTTTTCGGTATTCGAATGTATTGTCTTGTTTTTGCCCATATTTATAAGGCTTCTGCTGATAGATGTTAGTGGTTCGATTGGGGTCTTTAGTGGAGCACGATGCAATTAGAAAAGATATTCCCAAAAGTAAGACCTGTGGAATTAACTGATAACTTTTGTAAGGAGAATTAAATTGTCTTTGGCTCAAGAACACTGGGCCTCCTTATTTAATATTAGATGCGGTTATGATTATTAATCTGAAAGGTTGTATTAAAATTTAGACATGGCTTCGTTTGCCAATTGGTCACAACGTTCGTTTTCAGGATGGCCGTCATGGCCTCTTACCCATACCCAAGTGATTTTATGTTTTTGACTCAGTTGATATAGCTCCTGCCATAGTTCTTTGTTTTTTACAGGTTGACGAGAAGCATTTATCCACCCTTTTTTTATCCAGCCATGAATCCATTCTGTCATACCCTTAACCAGGTACTGAGAGTCGGTAGTCAGAGTTACCGCATATGGTTTGCTTAGTTCTTTTAAGGCTACGATAGCGGCTGTCATTTCCATAATATTGTTGGTAGTTTTTGGATTAGAACCTTTCAGCTCTAAAACCTTGCCATTTCCCCTTATGATACATCCATATCCACCGGGGCCAGGGTTTCCCTTACATCCACCGTCTGTGAAAATTTCAACGGATTGCATATTTATGCTTACCGGGCAACTTTTGGTGGGAATGGTGTAGCTTTTCCCTAAAAATTATGCGGCCTTTTATTTATAGCAAGTGATTGTCATTATAATTCGGTGTCAGGTTTCTGAGTGAGGCAACTATCCGAATACTTGAGATGCGTACTATAACATATTATTTTTATTGAAGAAATTTGATTTTTCTTTTTCAAGGTTCTTAATTCATGGGTATTGTTAAAAGGTATGATAGATTAGGACATCATTTTTTATGGAGAAACTTTGGTGAAAGAAAACGAAATTGAATCAGAGTTTAATAAAGATTCCCAAGGTATATCTTTCCAATGTATGGATGCGATTGAAATTAGTTTGTTTATTGAAAAAGAGGGACTTGGTTTTTATGAAAAAGCAGCGAAAAATGTTTCGGATCTTAGAGTGAAGGACATGTTTCTTCGTTTGGCAGAGGAAGAAAGGGAACATATTCAGATTTTAAAAACCAAGCTACAATTTTTGAAACCTGTCATTTCTGGCAGAGGAAAAACGACAAGAAAAATCGATTTTTTCGTCAAAGAGAAATTGGAAGGTAAAATTTTTCCAGCCTCTGGAAACGATTTGGTAAAGAAATTTAAAAACGATTTTGAGGCTTTGGATTATGGAATTGAGTCTGAAAAGCGCTCGATTGAGATTCTAAATAATTTACTTTTAAATGAGAAGAAACTAGATGTGAAATCTATTTTTGCACATTTGGTGACAGAGGAAAAAAAACATTTAGCATTGCTAGAGGAACTGAAGACAAAAGTTTAACGGGGAGGAAAAGAAAATACTTGGATTATCCATTCTTCCTTGGTGTTAACGGATATGTAGGGTTTGTCGAGTAGTTTAGCTTATTAGTTATTGATTATTAAGCTTTTATAGTCCCTAAATTAGCTGAGTGAACTTGGGTTTTCACCTGTTTAAAAAGTAAAATGTAAGAATCGGTAGGTTAAAACCGTTAAATAGGTATAGACTTTACAATGCAAGGGTCAAAAAGGCCTAAACTTCCTAATTATTAAGGTTTGACAACGTTTTTGGCCTGGTTTATTATTGTTCTCTTTTTCTCTACAAATTAACTTAAAGACTAAGGATTACAAGAATGAGCAACTACGAGGTCAAAGCTGGCCCGGAGGCGTTTTTACCTCCTGCTGCAGCATCAATGGGGAACGTTTTACCCGACCCGGGTGAAGCGCATATTGGAGGTAAGGTTGTGCCTGAGGAAGAGGCATATGAAATGGCTGCCAGAAAGATTTTAGCGGCCAAAGTTCCAACTATTTTTCCAGGGCCTTTAGTTCTCTGGAAATGGACCGATCATGTGGCGGAAAAGGCCAAGGCTCTTCGTGAGCTGGCGAATGAAGTCCCCATGCGATTGATCCCCATGGCTGACTACAGACCTAAATATCCCAAGATTATTCAGGAATATGAGATCAACCCCAACCACCCCAATCTGACAATTTGGCATAACAAGATTGATGTATGTATCTTTATAGGTGTGCATTGCCATATGGCTAATTTATCACTAAAGATTATTCGTGGCGGCACGAGTTGTTATACAATAGCAATGTGTGCTATGGCTGGGCATGAAGACGCTTGTCTTTCATTTCGTGACGCAGACCTTAATATGATAGAAAAACTAAAGGCTATGGTCAAAAAGCTAAAATCGGAGGGCGTGAAATCTCAGGCCGAACCTTTTACTCAATTTATAATGGGTCGATCCGGATGTCTTAACGAGTGACCATAAATATAAAAGGAAAAAATTAATACTTAAAAAGTAATTTCTGATCATTTCAAAGCACTCTTTATACGGGAGTAAATTTTATGAATAAACAAGTTGAGCTTAAAGATAGAAAAGTCATAGCGTCAAAACATGTAAAGCTAGGCCAAAAAAACCAGAAAGGCCAGACTTACACGGATGTCAACGATATATTTTATAAGGCAAAGCAAACACCTAGCTTTCTGACAGGGAGTGAAGTGATTCGTGCCGCCATCAAGATTGCAAGCGTAGGAACTTCGGTTGCCTATCCAATTACGCCCCAGAGTGAAGCGGCAGCGTTAATCGGAGAGCTTTTTGCTGAGGGTTATTTGGATGAGTATTTCCGTGGTGAGAGTGAATTTGCGGTTATGGGTCAATGTGCCGGGGCTGCCTTTGGTGGACATCGGGTATTTACGACGACCGCGGGTCCAGGAACTTTGAGGGCTATGGAAAACTTTCCTATGTGGGCAGGTTCCAGATTACCGATCCAGGTTTGTGTGACTTGCCGTGGAGTCAATTCCCCCTTGAGTATTCAGCCGGACACCTTGGAAATGCATTATCTGCTGGAAACAGGGATGTTGGTATGGCATGCAGAAACGGCGCAAGATTTATTTGATTTTATTTTGAAGGGTTTCATTGTAGCAGAGCAACCGGATGTGCATGTTCCGATTGCGGTATGTTGTGACGGCTTCTTCGTGACTCACACCAAAGACACGGTTGAGCTTCCACCGGAGGATTTGTGCTTGACTCCTTATGATCCGTACCGAAATCCACAACCGGTAATGGATATGGAAACCGCACCGATACGTATGATGCGCGACCCGTTTGTTATGAAATCCAACTACATCAGTTATGCTACCCATGCTTCTTGGCAACAGGAAATCCATGCGGCAGTTGAGCGTTCTCGCAAACATACCATCCCGTTATTGGATGGTCTGATTGATGAACAAAACATCGATCGGGAAATCTTGATTGTGGGATCCGGAACGGCTGTTTCTCAGAGCCGCGAAGCCATCCGTCTACTTGAGGAGGAAGGCATCAAGGTAGGACTGGTTAAAATTAAAACAATTCGTCCGTTCCCATATGAGGAAGTTAAACAAGCGACCAAAAATGCGAAGCATATTTTTGTCCCTGAGTTTAATGTTAGTGGATGGCTGGCCCGAGAAATCAAAGCCAATATTCCTGATAACGAAAGAGTTTATGTTGGGCCGCATGTTATGGGTGGTATGACCATGCCTTCTGAAGTGATTGTAGAAGAAATTAAAAAACATTTAGGTATAGAAACCGCTGCTACAGCGAGCCTTGGCTAGATAAAGAAAAGTTAATTAAGTATTCTTCCCAAAGGGAGAGTTAAATTTAAAGGGGAACTTATGAGCAAGGAAAAGATAGTTTTATGTGATGATCTGGCTGATATCATGCCGCCGGAATATCAGGAGTTGGTTGAAGCGGCCACCTTCGGTAATCAAGATCGTGGCTGGAAGGACATAGGCTCATCAAAAGAATTGATTGAGCAGCATTCTTTATGCGCGGGTTGTCCTGAGTCTATTGCATTTAGGTATATTCTGGCCAGCTTACCAGCTCCGGAAGATACAGTATTTGTGGGTTCCACCGGTTGCACCAGTTTGGTTTTCCCGCATGTTGCCGTACATAATATCCACTCTTTATTTGGCAATCAGAATGCGATTGCATCTGGTTTGAAACGAACCTTGAAGAGTCGCTTTCCTGATGTTGAAAAGGATGTAGTGGTTCTGGCAGGTGATGGTGCAACGGTTGATATTGGTTTGGATATGACCATGCAGTCCTGGTTCCGGCAGGAAAAATTCACCACCATTTGTTTTGATAATGAACTCTATGCAAATACCGGTGGTCAGGAAAGTGGATTGATGCAGAAAGGCTTTGTTGCCAAAATGGCTCCCAAAGGAAAGAACTTTGAAAAAGTTCGGTTGCCTGAAATTGCTCGTGAAGCGGGTTGCGCTTATGTGGCTCTTTTGACCGTTAGTAAGCCCAATCGAGTTGAGCAGGCTATTAAAAACGCTATTCATGTAGCGCGGGAAGTAGGTCCCACATTTGTTCAACTTTATACTCCGTGCATTCTCGAGATTGGTAAACAGAGTATGGAAGGTTTAGACGAGATGAAAGAGTCAGAAGCAATCGGAGGCCGCTTTGTTCAAAAAGAGTACATTACTGAAGAAGCACAGAAACTTCTTGATTCTATTAAAGAAGAAACTAAAGCAAGAAAAAAAGCGGCTAAAGCAGCTAAAAAGCCGGCAACCGCATAAAGAAATAGGAGTAAAAACTTATGAGTAGGATGAATATCCGCATTTCCGGTCTAGGGGGTCAAGGGGCTGTAACTGCTGCTCATCTTTTAGCTATGGCAGCAAATAAGGATGGAAAATTTTCAATTTCTAATCCTTTTTTTGGTGCTGAAAAGCGAATGGCACCAGCTGAAAGTTATGCCAGGATTGGTTCTGAGCGTATTTATGATCGGGGTGAATTGGTTTACCCAGATGTTATTATGATCTTTCACCCACAAGTTATAACCATGCAAAAAAGCTACACAGCTCCATTCTATTCAGGCATTAAAGAAAACGGCTTGGTCATTATAAACACGAGCGATGACCTGCTTTCAGACGAGGATCATCAGCGTTTGGCAGATCTTAATGTTTCTGTGCTCAATCACGATGCCACCAAACTGGCTCTGGAAATCGGGAAAACCGAGCTTTCAACTAATATGGCGATGCTCGGTGCCTGTGCCGGAGTGACAAAGATTGTTACTCTGAAAGCCTTGGATGGTGCTTTGCAGGACCGTTTTGGGAAAAGATATGTCGCTTCAGGGGGTACTGCTACACTTGATGAAGCGATTAAAAAGAAATATGCTAAGAAAGAAATGCTGCTCAAGGCTAATATGGACTGCATTACCGAGTCCTATAAAAAGTCTTCTGAGTGGGCCGAAAAGCAGGATTTGAGTTTGGTAACTGTTTAAGGATGGGGTGATGCAATCCGTCGGATATGTGTTTTAACCTTTTTTATATGAGGAGAGTTTTAGAGTGTACAACATAGCTTGGGTAGATAATGATAAATGTATTGCGGAAAAAGGTTGCCGACTGTGCATTATGTATTGTCCTGAAGCAGACACGATCATGATGGATGAAAAAACTACGAAAGCCATTGTAATCGAGCCTCGCTGCAAGGGTTGTGATTTATGCAAAGTGGTATGTAGTACTCATAATGCTATTACCATGTTTCCTGTGGACCCGACCACGGGCAAAGTTATTATGGGTGCCGAGGAATCTGAAACAGCTGGATTGGGTCAGGCTTATTCTGGGTAATGTATTTTAAAGGTTTTCAAGAGCCTATGGCCTCATGGTCATAGGCTATTTTTTTGGCTGTAAGAAACGGGTGAATTATTTAGAATCTGGAGTTATTTTCTTCATCTAATTTATAAGGATCCCTGTTTTAAAAAGAATAAACTTTACAAAGGAACTTGTGAATGGTTGATATGTTTGAGAAACAAGTACAGTGTACTCTTTGCCCTGATACTTTTGAGCCATTGATTGAACCAGAAGAAGATAAAGGTGCCTACCCTATTTATTGCTCCAGTTGTTCCAACTACGTCCACGTGTCACGGGCTAACCCTGTCAGGGTTGCCTTGCGTGAGGTTTTAGGTCTTAAAAAAGAGGCTCTGGCACTTGCTTTTCAAAGTGTTTTAGCTCCCTGCCATTGTGGAAGTGAATTCAATCATGATTCCGGAAAAAGATGCCCTAATTGTCTTTATAAAATTGAAAGAGAAGCTAGAAAAACAGCTAGTGATACGGAGATCGAGTTCAAGTGTCCTTGGAACGTGGGGGAGCTCAAAAAATTTGAAGCCAAATTTTTTGAATATATCTTCCAGAAGGTTGAATCGAAAGAGGTGAACCTTAAACAATTGATCGACAGATTTGAATCAGGTGAAATTGACGCAGAAACCTATATGGAAGGACTGGAATCGCTTCAATTCAGAGAATCCACCCAAGTTTCCGTGATCCAGGCTTGGGCCATGATACTGGGGCCTGATTTAGCATTTCGTGCCGCAGAAGAACATGAGCTTGTTGAAAGATACGGTACTCGAATACTGGTTAGTATTGCAGATGCATTGGAAATCAGTGCAGGGAAAGCGGTTCTCGCAACTCTTACTAATGAAATGAAAAATTGGGATGGCACAGTAGAAAGGGAATTGAATACCTTCATTGCTAAAATTGGTGGCGGGTTCTAGCACACCAAATTATTTGTGTTCTAAATTATTACCTCTTCTTAGATTTTTTCTGCTGTTTCCTGCCCTAATTGACATAACGTTTAATCACCTGCTGAACCGATGACAGATAGGAACTACCAAAAAGGTTGAGGTGATTTAATAGATGATATAGGTTATATAAATCTTTTCTTTCTTTGTATCCAGGGTTCATGGGAAATGCTTCCTGGTAAGCATCGTAAAAACGTTGTGGTAATTTTCCAAACAGTTCTGTCATAGCCAGATCGGCTTCACGTAATCCATAATAGACAGCCGGATCAAAAATACAAGGCTTCCCCTCAGAATCAGGAAAGTAATTTCCAGACCACAGATCACCATGCATCAGGGCAGGGGATTCTCCGGTTAAGTTTAAAAAGCTTGCTAGGTTTTCGCAAAGTGATTCTATTTTTTTGTCTGTGGTGGTAGGCAATAACCCCTTTTGTCGTGCGAGTTTTCTTTGAAAATCGATTCGATGGTCTCGGAAAAAAACGATTCCATCTTTTTCCATTTGATTTTTCTGTGGTGTGCTGCCAATAAAATTATTATGGTCTAGCCCAAAACTTTCTTGACGCACACGGTGAAGCTCTGCCAGAGATTGAGCAAAGCGCTCCGCAAATTTGTTATCTTCCGAAGAATTTTCTATATGCTCCAGTAAAAGAAAAGTTGGGGTAGAACCCGATTGAATGGCTATGGGTTTAGGGATCCTCGGGCCTTTATTAGCCTGGCTAAGTAGCCGTAAACCTTTGGCTTCGGCCAAAAAAAAATCGGTGGGAGGATTCAAGTTTTGTTTCATGAAAACTCGAACCCCATTGGTCAAAACTAAAACTAGAGTTTGATTGATACTTCCGCCATGGGTTGCGAAAGAGGATTCTATTTTCGCTCCGTATAGAGGTTCTAGCAAACTGTCTAATTCATCTTTCACAGTTAGAGTTTTGTTTTCAAGTACTCCAGAATTTTAGGGCAAGTTCTTGCAACCATTTCGTAAACGAGCTCAAACCCTTGATCACCCCCATAATAAGGGTCGGGAACCTCCATATTTCCATTATTTTTTGGATCAAAAGATCGAAATAAGAATAGCTTACCCTGGTTCTCAGAAGTTGGTTTTAATGCTTTTAGGGTACTGAGATTACTATGATCCATAGCTAGTACTAAATCCAATTTTTGGTAATCGGTTGCTTGAAAATGCTGGGCCCGACTATCAAGTGAGACACCATGCTTTTGTGCAGTATCTTGCATTCGATCATCAGGTGGTTCTCCCACATGCCAAGCACTGACTCCGGCAGAACTGATAAGAATTGTTTTTTCAAGTTTTTCTTGATTTACAAGGGATTCCATTACTCCTTGGGCAAGCGGGGAACGGCAAATATTTCCATGACATACGAAACATACACTTAATGTTTTGTTCATTTATTGATTTACCGGAAAATTGTGTTTAATATATGCGAGCATTTATATCATATTAACGAAACTTTCCTTCGTCTTTCTAGGGATTTTTCTTTTTTAGGGGTATCAAAGTTTGATTCCACGTTACACACTTCCTGAAATGGCCTCCATCTGGGAGCCAAGAAATAAATTTAAAATCTGGCTAAAAATTGAAGTTCTTGCCTGTGAAGCCTTGGCAAAACGTGGCGAGATACCTAAATCGGCATTGAAAGATATTCAGAAAAAATCTGACTTCAAAGTGGAGCGCATAGATGAAATTGAAAGAGAGGTCAAGCATGATGTAATCGCATTTCTCACTTGCGTGGCTGAATATGTTGGTGACTCCGCTCGCTATATGCACCTTGGAATGACTTCTTCGGATGTTTTGGATACGGCATTGGCCGTACAGTTGAAGCAGGCATCTAATCTTATTTTAAAAGAGTTAAAGGCTTTCCAGGCGGTTTTAAAAAATCAAGCCTTAAAGCATAAGATGACTCCCGTTATGGGAAGGTCGCATGGCATACACGCAGAACCTCTTACTTTTGGATTAAAGGTTGCAAACTGGTATGAAGAGGTGGGCCGAAATATAGAAAGGCTAAAACGTGCTCGGCAGAGTATTTCTTATGGCCAGGTTTCAGGTGCTGTGGGGACCTTCGCCTGTATACACCCAGAAGTTGAAGGGTATGTTTGTTCCAAGTTGGGTTTGAAAGCGGCCCCAGTTTCCACCCAGATTATCCAACGTGATCGACATGCAGAATTTTTTACTACGTTAGCGATTGTTGCTGGAACCATCGATAAAATTTCTACAGAAATTCGCCACTTACAGAGGACAGAAGTTCTTGAAGCGGAAGAATTTTTTTCGAGTGGACAAAAAGGGTCTTCTGCAATGCCACATAAAAGGAATCCCGTGGTTTCCGAACAAATGTGTGGTCTGGCACGCATGGTGAGGTCGAATGCGTTTGCTGCATTAGAAAATATGCCCCTCTGGCATGAGAGAGACATTAGTCATTCTTCTGTAGAGAGGGTAATTGCTCCTGATAGCACGATTCTCATTCATTATATGTTGAGAAAAATGACTAAAATGATGGAGCACTTGATTGTGTATCCGAAGAATATGATGCGTAATCTTGAGAAAACCGAAGGTTTGATTTTTTCTCAAAGTGTTTTGTTGGCCTTGGTTGAAAAAGGTATTTCTCGGGAGGAGGCTTACAGTCTAGTCCAAAAAAATGCGATGCAGTCTTGGACTAAAGGCAAGGATTTCTTAGCTCTCTTGAAAAAAGATAAAAAAGTTAGCTCGCTGTTGACAAAAAAGGAAATTGAGAAGATATTTAATTTGAAAGCTCAATTTAAAAATGTAGACATAATTTTTAAACGGATATTTAAACAATAAAGAGATCATTATGGAAAAATTAGAAAAACTTTACGAAGGCAAGGCAAAAATTTTATACAAAACCTCTGACCCGGATTTGTTGATTCAGTATTTTAAAGATGATGCATCCGCATTTGACGGGAAAAAAAAGGGAACAATCGTCGACAAAGGTGTGATGAATAACCATATGTCCAGCCGCATATTTGAGTATTTAGAAGAAAATGGGGTGAGAACTCATTTTGTAGAAACCCTGAATGACCGGGAAATGCTGGTAAAAAATCTGGATATTATACCTGTGGAAGTGGTGCTTAGAAACGTCGCAGCAGGCAGCTTGTGTAAAAGGTTGGGGATTGAAGAAGGTCGGGTTTTTGAGGAGCAACCCATTCTAGAATTCTTTTATAAGAGTGATCCGTTAGGAGACCCAATGATAAACGAATGCCATGTCGATATTTTTGGTTGGGCCACTAAAGAAGAGGTAGAGATTTTGAAGTCGGAAGGACTCAAAATCAATAAGCTGATGGTAGATTTTTTTAGGGACAGAAAAATAAGGCTTGTTGATTTCAAGGTAGAGTTCGGTCGACATAAGGGAGAGGTGTTCTTAGGCGATGAAATAAGCCCAGATGGTTGCCGGTTGTGGGATTGGGAAACCAACGAAAAAATGGACAAGGACCGATTTCGCTTTAACTTGGGAAGTGTTGAAGAAAAATATCAGAAGGTCTACGACCTAATTTGCACCCCCTAGGGGGGCAGGCCGTGCCAGCAAACCTATGCTAAAGTATAAATAGTCTATTTGGTTTTTTCGAGGGCCGGCCCATTCCGAGTAAAGGGTATCGGCAGGCTAGATACCCTGACATTCCATTTTTTCGAGAGGCTGAGCTTGGCATTCGATGGATTCTGTCATGCCGTCTGCCACAGCTGCACATGCAGTGCTTATTCCCGTCATAATGGTGTCTTGTTTTTCCATTCCCTTAACTTTTTGGCAGACAATCTGATCTTTGTATTTGATGCAAACTTCACATTGGAATTTATTGCCTGTCCATAAAAGATCAATTGAAATGCTTGCCACCAGCAGCAAGAACGCTATAGTTATCAGTGCGCCTTTATTCATAGTGGGTTTATATAGCAGTAGACTCAGGCACGATAGCTTCCTGCCCAATAAAATAATTTTCCCTATAAAAGATTAACTCTTGTAAAGATTCTCGAATGTCAATCATGGCAACATGTTCCTGACTTTTTTTAGGAAATTTGGGCCCAGTGGGATACCAGCGGGTAACTAGTTCTTTTATAGAAGTTACATCAATACTTCGGTAATGAAAATAATCCTGCATTTCAGGCATGTATTTGTGAAGGAATTTGCGGTCTTGATGTATGGAGTTGCCGCATAAGGGGGAAGTCCCTTTTGGGCAATATTTTTTAATAAAGTCCAAGGTTCTTTTCTCTGCTTCTACTTCATTAATCAGAGATTCCCTGACACGCTTTACAAGGCCTGAGGCATTATGGTGCTTGGTATTCCATTCATCCATTTTTTCAAGTATCTCATCACGCTGATGAATCGCTATGCAAGGCCCTTCTTCTAAAATATTCAATTCGCTGTCTGTGATTAGGGTGGCAATTTCTATTAGGACCTCTTTTTCTACATCAAGACCTGTCATCTCGCAGTCCATCCAAACAAGATTGTACTTTGATTTTTTCGCCATTTTCGTTCTTTCTATTTAAAATCCTTATTAAAAGGATAAAATAATTGACTTAATTTTGACCGAAATTCAACAGCCGCTATCCAACAAATACCCCAAAAACCTTCTTATTTATGTTTCATTTTTAATTAAGTTTTGATTGTAACGTAAAAGATCTGAAAGATAAACCTTTGTTTAAATTAGTTATTTTTGATCACAAGGCACTTTTATTCAGTAGGATAGATAGATGGGAGATTAATTTAGGTGATTGGTTTATTAATGAGTTTGATAAAAAAAAGGAACTGACAGGTAATTGCCCTGTCAGTTCCAATGTTGTGCAGGATATGGGGGAAGAATTTGATTTTGAAGCCAAACCCGTTCCCCCAGAAAGGAGGAGAAAAAGTACTCTCTCAATCATATTAAATTCAAATTAAAAGACAATTAACGTTATATTAAAAATTTTTAATATAAATTGAAGAAATTAATGTAAGGGTAAAAGCATAATAAAGTTTCTTAAGAGGCAGAAAAGCTCGTTAAGGAGATTTGAGAAGGCTTTCAAAATCAAGAACTGAATTTTCGAAAGTATCTTGAATTCGTTTTAGATTTGTTGCCAACCAAAGGTGGGAGAATTGAGGGGGGAATCTAGCAAAATCCTTTATTTGTCTTATAGCTAAACGACAATCTCGGTACCATGAGATATTTTTGTTAGCCTTAAAAACTTTCATCGCATCTTTTAAATGTTCAATGGCTAGGTCTGGTTTTTCATCTCCGAATAATGCAAATGCGAGACCCACTTTTCCCAATCCTTCTTCGGGTTTCAGTTCAATACTCATTTTAAAGGCGGATATAGCCTGTGTATAATTTTTTAGAGCACCGGAAGCATTTGCATAAGTGAACCAGGATTCATATTGTTGCGGATGACTTTTAGTCAGGGCGCGGGAAACCTCCAAAGCACGATTCAAGTTTCCCAATTTAGAGTAAGTGCCCGAAATTTTTAATCCGGAAAATAGTTTAATATTTGCAGGAGAGCCAATTCGAGACTTTTCCCAATAATCGATGGCATCTTCGAAAAAACCGTCTTTATCAAGCTCAATGGCTTTTTTGAGGAAAGACTTGTAGGGCTCTGCGTGCGTATTTTCTGCAAATAAAACTATACCGATGACGGCAAATATCAAAACTAAGGATTTCATTACGGGTGGGTGATTTTTTATTTTCATTAAAGTTATTGAAAATTAATTGTTTGTTACTCCTAGCTAAAAAACAGAATCACCTGTGGTAAGAGGTTTCAAGGCATTAGTAAATGTTTGAATAAAATAATCCTGATGATGCATTATTTCAGCTACATCATGGGGACGCAAATAAAAAACATTAGAAGCGGTACCTTGATGGGTATGAAGAACCGCTTTTTGGCATTCCATATTGGCATCCGATAAGACTTTTGCTTCCATCATAAAAGTTCCAGGCAGATTGTGGGTAGCCAGTTTTACAGAACGCCCAATTGTTTTCATTTTAAACTTAACATTTTGGAAACGCTTTCCTTCTATATTATTTCCAAACGTCCGTCCGTTAAAAATTTCAGCTAAGGGTTTTTTTTCAATAAATATACGAGAAAGATCTTCTTGAATTCGATTTTGAATAAAAAAGAAGTCTCCATAATCGATAGGTTCACCAGAAGCATTTATCAGTTTAAAAACATCAAATACTTTGTCTTTCATGGTTTGAATATTGGCTTGCACAATATCTAGTTGGTTGAAAGCTAGGACGGCAGAAACTTTATGGAGAAAGCCCTTTGTGTCTTGAGAACAAATGATTAAGTCGGCAGGTTGTCCTGGATTAAACAACATTTCTGCCATAAACGGTTTCTTTAGTTGGTTGAATTTGTAATAAATTTCCAGTTGGGATTGTAATTCACGAGGCAACCGTACCATTTTTAAAAAATCAAGCTTAATGGCATTTGGAACGCTTTCACGACTTTTATGATGCAGGGTATATTGGTAGAACAGTTTTAATTGTTCAATTTGAGTATTAGACATATTCATTTTGGTTCCACCTCTATCTGCATAAGTTAGTAGAACCAACATTTTAAATCTTTCTTTATCATGATTAACTAAATCAAGTACCATGTCATAGGTGTCATCTGCTTCTGGATCCAACAACATAAGGTCATAAAGAGTCAGATGTTTTTCAACAAGGAACGCTACATCTTCCACGCGCTTGGGTTTGTCAATATAGCCTAGAGTTTCCAAAATTTTAGGAATCAATTGAGCTCCTACTAGTTCTTCATTTTGGTCTCCTACTTTGGCACCTTTGCCGATATCGTGCAGCAATACAGCAAGTTTAAGGGCAGTTTTGTCTCTTTGTGAATGATAGAGTTCTGCTAGAAAGGGATCGGCGGTTTTTTTAAACTCCAACCCGTTTAGGGCATCTAAGGCTGCAAGAATATGGACGTCTGTGGGAAATTTATGAACATAGATGTCTTGTAGTAGGCCACGCAAGTTTTTAAATTCCAAGATTAAATAATTTTCCAATATACCAAACTCATGTAGCAGTCTAATGGCTTTTGAAAAATATTTTCCTCTTATAATTCGTTTAAAACAATTTTGAATTTCTAACTTAGAAGTATCATCGGTGAAAATAGGATTAGCCTGTTCGATATTTTGTTCGATGGCATGAATAACTTCATAGGAAAGATAATAGTTTCTTTCTGCTACCCAAATAAATAATTTAAAAAACCAAAGAGGATTATTAGCAAATAAAACGTCAGGTTCTTTTTCAAAAAATATTTGATTTTGTGTGTTTAATGAAAAGTATTCTGATAAGCTTTTTTGTTTTTTTGTATCCGCGGCCATGCTATTCCAATAAAGATT
Source organism: Nitrospinota bacterium (assembly GCA_028345515.1). Taxonomy (GTDB): domain Bacteria; phylum Nitrospinota; class Nitrospinia; order Nitrospinales; family VA-1; genus UBA8687. The sequence goes on along the minus strand of JAOMDP010000003.1, from coordinate 12,387 downwards.
ACGACTAAAGCGTTTAAGCGGGTATACTGCCCCAAAAAAATATTCATGAAAAAAGTTACCCACTTCATAACCCATCGACTTTGCTACTTTTTCTCTGACTTCATAGCTCATCACATCGCGATGAGCCCCTTCCTGTATCATGTGCAACATTAGTCGCACTTTGGATAAAAAGTTAAAACCCTTTTGCATGCTTTTAAAGGCAAGTGGGCTGATTAATTTTTTAGCATATAGGTCAATTAACAGCTCAAATTGATTGGTTTTCTCAACTTTTTGGATAATACGAACAGATGCCAAAGCCCAGTATAATCTCCGGAGCTCCTCTTTTATATCGGGTTCCTGTTTGAAGACAGTATTCTGAACTTCATAATAATCACCATGGTTTAAACAATGTTTGGTGATCTCTTCTTGATACATAAGATTGACTGTTTTAATTGAACTTTTAAACTCCTTATATGCCAAAATATTTCCTGTTACAAAACGGTGTTCAAGAAGTGCTAGAAATTGCGCAACTTTTTCCGGGCTCAAATCTTTTTCAAATGTTTCCATTTCGGTGTAACAAGAATTACTGGATACGGGGAAAATATCTTGAAAGATAAAAAGATATTCAAAATGACGGATAATCTCTTCCGTCCACTTTTTCTTTTTATCTTCTAAGGAAGATTGTGAGACGATCTGAATGTCTGCATCAGAGCGAAAGTACATTTCCTCCCGCCCATATCCGCCTCGAGCCAAAATTGCTAGCGGTACTTTTTCTGGGGTTAAATCCTGACTATTTTTATTGTTAAACAACCATAACGCTGAAGCATAAGCTTCTTGAACTATGATATCCACCAAAACTGTTTGCTTTAGTAGGATAAGATGGGAGTTGTCAGAGTTAAGGCATTCCTTTTTTAAAAGCTCGGTCTCTTTGCAAACAAACTCAACAGCACGATTTTTAAAATCTAAATAATATTTTTGAGGATTTATATCAGATCCGTTTGAAAAAGCACTGGACTGATCGAGTGAAGAGGTTATTTCCTGAAGTTTTTGTCGATATGCTTCGGAAAGGTTGCGATTTGCTAAATAGAGTTCATTCATTCTAGGCTCTATACGAAGTTCGAAGCGTTAATTATTGTTTGCGCTTCAGAATTTAAGAAAAATCAAGGTTAGAATAAACCTAAAAGCTTAGAAATTCAAGAAGTTAGGGGGTTTGTTTTTTTATGGGGTCGGATAGGGTTCGATCCATCAATTCTGCAAAGGGTCGTAAATTTTTCATAAGCTTGGAAAACTTAGAAGGTTTAAGGGATTGCGGTCCATCCGAAAATGCCTTCACTGGGTCTGGGTGAACTTCAATGATCAATCCATCTGCACCAGCAGCAATAGAGGCGCGAGACATGGATTCAACCATCTCCCAATGTCCCGTTGCATGGCTGGGATCAATAATAATAGGCAGGTGGGTCTCCTTTTTAAGAACTGGTATACAGCTTATATCCAGAGTATTTCGAGTCGCTGTTTCAAAAGTACGAATACCTCTCTCACAAAGAATTACATTACTATTACCTTCCGATAAAACATACTCCGCCGACATCAGAAATTCTTTGATGGTATTCATCATGCCACGTTTTAAAAGAATGGGCTTGTTTATTCTTCCAAGCTCTTTTAATAATGAAAAATTCTGCATATTTCGGGCACCGACCTGAAGTACATCCGCATACTTAATAACCAACTCAATTTCTCTTGGATTCATAATTTCTGTGACGATGGGGAGCCCAGATGCTTCCTTGGCCTCTGCCAGTAGTTTAAGGCCATCTTCTTCCATTCCTTGGAAACTATAGGGGGATGTTCGGGGTTTATAGGCCCCGCCTCGTAGAAAATTAGCACCGGAGTCCTTAACCAGCTTAGCTGTTGTGCAAATTTGGTCTTTGTTTTCTACGGAACACGGACCCGCTATGATGGCTATTTCTTTACTTCCCACAGAAACACCGTCGACTTGAATCACAGTGTTGACGGGTTTTACTTCACGGCTGGCAAGTTTATAAGGTTTTAAAATAGGAAAGACGCTTTCTACTCCGGCCATGGTTTCGATAGATTGTAATCTGTCTTTACCCCGCTCATCCCCAACAGCACCAATCACTTTACGTTCAACTCCAGCAATTTCATGGGGAGTATAGCCAAGCTCTTTGATTGTTTTTTCAACTTTCTCAATTTGCTCGGGTGTGGCGCCTGGGACCATGACTATAATCATCGATCACCTTTCGTAAAGTTCGTTAGGGCATTATAACACTTGCTGGGTTTGAAAAAATCTTCGTCTATATAAAAAATAGGACAGCTTTATTTTAGAAAAAATTTAGGATGATATATTTAATTCTTTTCCAATATTTTATTTGCGATAGGCGATTCTAGGATCAAGGCGTTCCCTTTTGCGAATTTACGCGCCTTTTTAAAATGTTTGACAGCCCTGTTTTTTTTGTTTTCTTTCCACAATGTCAACGCAAGATTAAAATGAATTTCCCCTGATGTCGGGTCCGCCAGATTGGCCTGGTTAAACTGCAAAAGCGCATCAAAATTCCTTCCTGCTTTAAAGTGCTCAATGCCCATATCATTTCGCATTTTCGCGGATGGCTCGGCACCTGCTCGCAAAACCAAAGGATCCTCACTAATATTATTACAACTTATTAATAGGAGTGAAAAAACTAGAAAATACTTGAATCTATTGTTTGTATTGAAAAAATAAAATATTTTAAAAGTCATCTTTTGGTGGTGCTTTAAAATGGTTATGTTTCGCTTTAATTTCTGCATTTAATTAACCAATAACTATTAAACAGTATTAAGTACATTTATACTAAACTATAATGAGAAAAAAAAAGACGCATTATTTTTTTGGAAACAGCTTGGAAAGCCTTATGTTTTTTCATAGCCTATAATTATTCAAATATTGAATAACGGGTGACCATAAATGAATAAGTTTACTAAAAATTTTATAATTTTTATTGTGCAATTTCTGATTGTGTTTTTCTTGGAGACTACATTGCACGCGCAGGATATTGATGAAATTTTAGCTAATGGTGAGACAGCTTTTGCCCAAGGCAAATATTTGATTGCGGAAAAGGCTTTTAAAGAGGTACTTGAAAAATCCCCAGATAATTATAAGGTTCTGAGAAAACAGGCAGACACAAAAATAAAGTTGAAAAAGTTTAAAGCAGCAGAGGGACTTCTTAATAGAATTCTTGCCATGCCGGAATCGAGAGGGCGAAATATCTTAGTCTTTGAAAAAGCCAGCTCTGAAGGGCGAAAAGCAGAGCTTGTGGATGAGACAGTAATGGCTGTTGATGAGTTGAGTGAAATAGATGAGGATATTAGTCAATTTATAAAGCAGGATGCAATGGGCCCAGTTCCTCATTTTCGAGTTTTCATTATGAGTTCAGGAAAAATGGAACTATTACCCAAGAGCCGATACCGAATCAAATATCATGGAATTCCCACAGCGACCAGGGAACAAGTGACAGCTTTAAAAGCCACCGTGCAAAAAATGGCTATTTCTATGAATAATGAAAAACCCATAGAGGAAATGGTTTCTATAAAAGGGAGTTGTTTTCAAATGGGAAGTGATTCAGGAAATTCTGATGAAAAACCTATCCATGAAGTTTGTTTGTCTGATTTCAAAATTGGGAAATATGAGGTTAAGCAGAAGTTTTTTCAAAGTGTAATGGGGTACAACCCCTCCCAATTTCCTGGCGGGGAGTTGCCTGTCGAAAGCGTCGGGTGGGAACACGCGCGAAATTATTGCAAGAAGCAGGGGTACCGTTTACCTACTGAAGCAGAATGGGAATTTGCAGCCCGAGGTGGATCAAAAACGGAATATTATTGGGGTAATAAGCTGACAGGAAAAGAAGCCAACTTTTGTGATAGTGAATGCGTTTTGAATTCTCGTGATATTAACTTGAGAGATGGTTATAAAAATACTTCTCCGGTAGGCTCTTTTGCACCCAATGCCTTCGGCCTTTTTGATATGGCTGGAAATGTGAGTGAGTGGGTTTTCGATTGGATGCCGGTCAGTGAAAACTATTACCTAAAAAGTCCAGAAAAAGATCCCAGAGGTCCAAGGCCAGAACTTGACGCTTGCAGTGGAGTAAATTGTGTTGGTTCTTTTTCTATTACGCAAAAAGTAAACCGAGGTGGAAGCTGGAATAAAAAAGCCTTTGAAATGAGATCAGCAAATCGAATGAATTCCCATTTTCAGTTACAGTCTGATGGGACAGGATTTAGGTGCGCGTTGAGTATCAATTAGCCAGTCTTGCAGACTAAATTAATTTGGACCTGAATATGATTAGTTTTTCTTCCGTCATTTCCATCATGGTGTGGTGAATCCCTCCAATTCCAATCCCGGAGGCTTTTCTTCCTGCAAATGGCATCCAGTCAACCCGAAACGCGGTATGATCATTAATCATTACAGCTGCTGCATTTAAATTTTTAGCTGAGGCTAAGGCTGCGTTGATATCTCGTGTAAAAACCGCAGCTTGAAATGAGAAGGGTACATCGTTTGCCAGTTTTATTGCTTCGTCTCTGCTTTTGTATGAGTAAATGTTGATAACTGGACCAAAAATTTCACATTGGGAGACATTCGTATTATAGGGGGGATTAAGAATAACTGTAGGTTCATAGCAGGTCTTACCAATTTTATTTCCACCCGTTAAAACTTTTCCACCCGCTTTCTTGGCTTCCTCCACCCAACTATGAATTCGTTCTACTTCTGTTTCTTGTATTAACGGACCGACCTCTGTTTTATCATCGGTGGGATCTCCTACCACCAAATTTTTGGCGATGGATACTAATTTGCTAGAAAAACTTTCAACGATGTCCTCGTGTACAAAAACCCGCTGAACTGAAACACATACCTGTCCAGCATGATAAAACCCCCCTTTTGCAAGTAAAGGAAGAGCGTCGTCTATGTCGGCATCGGGTTCAACTATAACAGGCGCTGCACCCCCATGTTCTAAAGCACAGCGGGTACCTTCAGCCAGCTTCGATCTTAAGCCCCATCCTACTTTTCCAGAACCAATAAAAGTAAGAAAAGAAACTCTTGGATCGGTTACAATTTTTTCTGCTAATTCACCTTTGCAAATAATAACCTGAACCCACTCTTTTGGTAGGCCTGCTTCATAAAGGCAATTGACTAAGTTCAGGCAAGACAAGGGAGTTGTGCGTGCGGGCTTGACAATTATAGGACAGCCAACTGCTACACCGGGTATTACTTGATGAACAATTAAATTAAATGGATGATTAAAAGCGCTGACAGCAGCGACGACCCCTATGGGCTCACGGGTGGTGAAAGCCATGCGATTCATGGATGAAGTTGTCAGGTTCATGGGGATTTCATGTCCCGTAATTTGACCCAATGAATTTGCAGCATCTCGTATTCCCTGCACCGCGCGCGCAAGTTCGATTCGCGAATCAAGCAATGGTTTACCGCCTTCTTCTGCTGACTGGCGAGCATATTCCTCAGCCCTTGCTTCAACAAGATTAGCGGTTTTATTTAAAATAGCGATTCTTTCAGGCGCTGAAAGAGGTTTGCCTTGTTCAAGATTATGCGCAGTAACAAGAGCTTCTTCAATGCGAGCACCATCATCTAAGGCAATTTCTTTTATCAAATGCCCATCATAGGGTGAATGGACTTTTAGGTTTTCAGTCATGGGAACATCCTTTTTTGAATGGCAATCATAAGATACAGATTTTTGATTCTAATTCATCTATTAGAACCTTTTCATTTTCAGAATAGTCTACTGGAACTTCTATCAGATGAACTCCGGACGCATTAATGCAGTCTTTGAGTAAGATCGGGAGTTGGTCACTAGATTTTACCCGATGTCCTGACGCGCCATATGACTTGGCGTATTCTACAAAATCTGGATTTCCATAATCCAATCCAAAATCCTTAAACCCCATTCCTGCTTGCTTCCATTTTATCATTCCATAAGCATTATCGAGGAGTATGATCACAACTAGGTCCATTTTTAGACGGACGGCGGTTTCTAGTTCCTGGGAGTTCATCATGAACCCACCATCCCCACAAATAGCCATTACTTTCCGATCGGGATAGATTATTTTTGCTCCCATTGCCGAGGGTAGCCCAGCCCCCATTGTTGCAAGGGCATTATCCAGTAAAACTGTATTAGGTTCGTAGGCCTTATAGTTTCTGGCAAACCAGATTTTATAAACACCATTATCCAGAGCAATAATTCCATTGTCAGGCATCGCTTTTCTGATTTCGCTTACCAGGTGCTGTGGAATTATGGGAAACCGTTTGTCGTCACTACCTGCTTTAACATGTGCCTCTACCTCTTCTTTTACACGTTGGAAATAGGCACCGTCCCAGTTGTTGCATTTTTCAATTTTATTTGCCAATCGATCAATACTATCAGCAATATCTCCCACCACATTTAGTTGTGGAAAATACACTTCATCCACTTTGGCAGAAAAATAATTTACATGAATTACTTTTATTCCTCCCGGTGACATAAAGAAAGGTGGTTTTTCTATGACATCGTGACCAACATTGACGATCAAATCAGAGCGGTCAATAGCACAATGCAAATAATCGCCGGATGAAAGCGCAGCTGTTCCTAGAAACGTGGAAAGCCTTTCATCGACGACACCCTTTCCCATTTGTGTGTTAAAAAAATACATCCCGGTTTTATCTATTAGTTTTTTTAATGCTCCGGAAGTGCGATTTCTATTAGCTCCGGCACCAATTAAAATAAGTGGCATTTTCGCTTGCTGGATCATTTCGCAAGCTTTATCAATAGTTTTCTCGTCTGCATGCGGACGACGAAAAAAGACACTTTCGAAGGGTTGAGTATCACATTCCTCGGTAGCAATATCTTCTGGTAACTCCAAATGAACAGCCCCCGGCCGTTCCTCTCTTGCAATGCGCATAGACTCATGAACGAGAACAGGAATATTATTACCATGGACAATCTGTTTGGTGAACTTGGTCAATGGTCGCATCATTTCTACAACATCGATTATTTGAAATTGTCCTTGCTTACTTTTTTTTATAGGTTTTTGTCCAGAGATCATGAGTATTGGCATGGCCCCAAGTTGAGCGTAAGCAGCAGACGTAACAAAATTGGTAACCCCGGGGCCTAATGTAGAGAGGCAGACACCTACTTTCCCAGTCAGCCTTCCATAAGTTGCGGCCATAAACCCAGCTGCTTGTTCATGCCGGGTCAGAATCAATTTAATTTTTGATTCTCTAAGAGATTCAAGAAAATCAAGGTTCTCTTCGCCCGGAATTCCAAAAATATACTCAACGCCCCCATCTTCGAGAGAGCGTACAAACAAGTCAGATGCTTTCATCAGGTTGTCTCCTAATTTTATGCAGGATAAAAATAAGGTTTGGATTTGAATAATATTGAATAAATAATCACGGCATTATTTAAATGTATAAGAACAGATTTGCAAAATATTGACTAAAAATTATGATATTACGATTCATAATTTTTATCTTTTCTGCAATCCTTAATTGAAAAAATTTATCAGGTTTATATATATGCGTTTGATATTACACTTATATATCAGAAAATAATTGAAATGTATTATATAATTTGGAAGAAAAAGTAATGTGGATTTAAAAGGGGAAGCTTATTGATTCTATGTAGGTATTAGGCGATAGGAGATGACCAATTTGAAAAATCTAATTTTTCGGTTATTGGAAGATAGTGAGAGAAAGCATTTTGCTCAACCTCTTGTTAATTGGCTAATCGTTGGATTAATCATTCTCAATAGTTTAGCCGTAGCTTTAGCTACGGTTGAGTCGTATAAAATTGCTTATGCAAATTTGTTTAATACATTTGAAATTTTTTCCGTTGCCTTTTTCACTTTGGAATATGTTTTAAGAGTCTGGGTTTGTACTGAAAGGGAAGAAAAAAACTATAACCATCCCATTAAAGGTAGATTGCGATATATTTTGACACCTTTTGCAGTTATTGATCTGATTGCTATTTTGCCTTTCTTCTTAGGTTCCTTTATAGAAATAGATTTAAGATTCATGCGAGCATTTAGGCTTATCCGGATATTCCGATTTGCAAGCAATTCTATTACCCTGCAAGCCTTGGGTAATGTTTTCAAAAAGGAATCAAGGACCCTATTGGCGGCCTTGCTGGTAATGATGATTGTTTTATTTACCTCATCAACCATAATGTATTATTTGGAAAAAGATATTCAGCCAGAAAAATTTGGAAGTATACCTGAAGCTATGTGGTGGGGTGTTGCCGCTTTAACAACAGTCGGGTTCGGGGATTCTGTTCCGGTGAGCGTTCAAGGAAAATTCTTAGCAGGCATTATAATGATTTTAGGTATCGTAATTTATGCACTTCCGGCGGGTGTTTTTGCTTCGGCATTTGTAAGAGAATTAAGAAGTAAAAGTTTTTTTGATACATGGAACCTTGTGGCAAAAGTTCCAATTTTAAAAACTTTAGACGCTCTTGCCATTGGTAAAATTGTGGAAATCCTTGAGCCTTCTGAAGCTAAAGTAAACGAGATAATTGATGCAAATCAAGGTATGTACTTTATCATATCTGGTGTGGTTGAAATAACAAGAGGTGATCAATCGAGGGAGCTTTCGGAGGGCGGCTTTTTTGGTGAAATGGAAATATTATTCGGAGGAAAAAGGAATGTTATTGCTAAGGCAAAAACACCTGTAGAATTTTTAATTTTAAGGCCGAAATATTTTAAGGAATTTTTAGAGGCTCATATGGTGATAAGGGACCTTATTAAGAAGGAGATAGAAAATCGTTCAAGGGCATAGTTAGATTGGTTTTGTTTTTTTAAGTTTAAAAAAGATATAGAGACAGCAACCAACTAAATATTTTCGCCAGGGAATCTCTTTCGATACCACTCAATAACTTGTGGGTAAACCGAATCATCATCTGCCACATCGTAATCGAGTTCATCACTTAAGAGGGCCTGGGACATGAGCGCTCTTTCTCTAAGAGGAATGGCACTTATTGCCAACTTTGTATTAATATTCTCCATCAAATCATCAAATTTCTCTGGGTCATTCAGTTCTTCGGGTCTGTTCATCTAACCAACCTCCTGTAATTGTCAAAGTACCTTTCAGATTACCTCCCTTTTAATATATTTTTAAAGCTTTGAAGACGGCATGACATTAATTAAAAGGTGACCCATCCTGACATAACCTTTGAAATTAAACAATATTTTCAATGTTTAAAAAAATCGGAATTATGACCCCTGTTATAATTTAGGAAGCTGTAGAAATTTAATTACCTTCTTTGTTTATGCCTTCCTGCAGATTAGATTTCTCTGTAGATGTTTCCACTTTTGTGTAGATGGAATCCGAATAACTCCATACAGCGCACGCCCACCCCAGCAAAAAAACTATTAAGTAGCTTATAAATACTTTCATTGTTTAACCTCTTTTAAGTTTTAATTTAAAATGTTTGGATAAAAGATTATTAGTAAAATTAAAACGAACCACCCGATAAGTAATATAATTCCCGACGATATAAGAAAATGATCCTCTTTTAAAAATTCGTTTGTTGAAATAAACTTTTTAAGGTTTCCTTTTAGTTTCCAGAAAAAATAAGAGCTCTTATAAATTAATCCTTGAACCATTAAATTGCTTTCATTTTAACACTTATATTAAATCAAGACCGCTCAACCTTTCTCCCCTGCATGGGTGAGGAGGAGAAACGATAGGAGAAAGGCGAACGATCATTGAAATTACTAATGTCACTTATCATAAATAAGATCTTTTTATTAAAGTTGCATTAATGCAGAGTTAATATTTGTTAATCATATTTTTATTTCAAGTTGTAATAAAAAAAGTATCACTAAGGCAACTGCGGAGCATGATTTGGGATGAAAGGAATTGAGACGTTAAAAAGTATTAAAACGTTTCCTTTTGGCTAATTAGTCAGAGGATTGGATGGCAATGGTAATGGCTTTGGGCACTTAAATGAGTTTTATGGCAGAGAAGACTAGATTAGTGTTACCAAAGTGGACTTGTTTTACTGAGACCCTAATATTTTCATTGATTATCCACCACCTTCATTCATAAAAACCGATCAACTATTAATTTTAAACATGATTCCTGAGCATGAGTTCCTTGGGGTGGGGGTTCAAGTATGCTTGCCCAATCAAATATTCAATTTTATGTTTACTAACATGATGACGGATCAAAGTGATAGGGACAATCAAGGGGAGTAGTTGCTTTCGATAATCTTCAATAACACTCAAAATATCTTTTTTTTCTTCTTTAGATAGAATTTTTTTCAAAAATCCCATCATGTGAAGTAATACATCTGTGTTTTTTTTCGGGGTAGCTTTAAATGTCAAAGCTTCCATAAAAACCTCACCATATTTTACCTTGAGTATTTCTATTCCCATGGATTTAGATTTTGCAACCAACTGACCCAAGGTGTCATAGTGTTTTCTACTGTGAGCCAAAAGTAAAAATTTTTGCTGCGTATGAAACTTTACTAAGGCTCCCAAAGAAAAATTTTGTTTAAAAAGAGCTTGTAACCTGTAAAAACTAAATACCTTAACGATAAAGTTTTCTCGAATCCTAGGGTCATTTAATCTTCCCTCATCTTCTGTTGGGACAATCGGAAATGCTTTGGTGAATGCCTGAGCAAACATTCCAGAACCATGTCTTACCTTATTACTTCCGAACTCAGAGTAAACGGGGATTCGACCCAAACCACAGGAGGGAGATTTACTTTTAAAGATGTATCCGCAAAGGTCATCCTGGGTCAGAGATTTGAGGCGATCTTTAATATAATTATTCATTGGACGGGTCCAGTCGGTCTGAGTCTTCTTGCTGATCATTCGAGATTTCTCAAGATTCCCATATAGAGCAACAGTTTCTCTTGGGACCCCCATACCTACTTCCATTTCAGGGCAAACTGAAACGTACTCAAAATAATTTGCTAATATCTCACGAACAAAATGGTTTTGTTTATGGTCGCCATTCCATCGTACTTTTTCTCCTATCAAACAACTGCTAACCCCAATTTTTATTTTATTATCCATAATTCTATTTATTCCTTATTTAAAGCTCCCTTATTTATCTATTGCTACAGGGCTCATATTTCCATCAAAAGCCTTGAATCATTTGATGATTCTTTAGCAAGAAAAGATCCTGGTATCGATAATGAATACAAATTCTTTACTTAAAATATACTCTAGGTATTTTGTTTGTTTTTCAAACTTTTTTACATGCAACTTCCTATTAATCTTACTAATTACCTTTTTTGTCTTTATATATAGCTAGTTAAAACTTTGGTAGAATCTATCGTAAAAAAGAATACGACAATGATTCCTTATTCATGGGCAAAATATGAAGTATTCTTGTTCTAAAGAGCAAGAACCTAATAACATTCAATAGGTTAAAATACTTAAAACGTAAACAAGCCTTGAAGGGCCGCGGCTAACTATCATTTTTAGTGGGCATATTATGTCAAAGGATTTGAATAAGAATATTAAAATAACTAGTCACAAGCCTCCACATTTTCCCTTTGAAGATCCCCCTTTCGCTTTAACCATGGGCTTACTCAAAATTCCTGATTCCGAATGGTTTGAGATTTTTGATTTAAAAGAACGAGCATTACAATTAGCAGAAAAAAGAAAGTTTCTAGCTAGCATTCATAAAGATGTTTTCATGGCAGATGCTTCCGCTCTTACGGCATCGAAAGATGTTCTAAACTTGATGCTTAAAAATTTGGTAACTTACCAACCTGATTTGTACTCACTAAACAAAAAGATCATTAAACTTAAGGTCCATAAAAATTTTAATGGGGAGGAGTTTTCAACAGATTTAAACATAAGTGGAATGCATCCTCTGGATCTAGCAGCCAGGCTGGTTCAGGAGGATCTTGTAATAATGCTACCACCAAATAAAAAGCAGAAGGGGTGGTGGTTAGCGGCAGGAAGTTTGACATTTCCTTCACGTTGGAATTTAAAGGACAAGTTCAGAAAAACCATGGATGCTATTCATGCTCCTGTACCTTTTTATAAAGATCAAATTAAGAATCCAACCAATAACTTTTTTGACCAAATGCCTTGTGACGAACTATTTGCACGGCGTAACTGGTCATTACACGATACCCCAGCTTTACGACAGGATGGGACTCAGCCTATTGTTGAAACAACCAGCATTAATTCAAAAAATGCAGGGGAGCGACTGTGGTTGAGGGTTGAGCGACAAACTCTTAGGAAACTAAAAGGAACAGGTGCCATTTTATTTACAATACGTATTCATATACGACCATTAAAACAACTTGAAAAACTTAAAAGAATTGCCAAACGATTATCTAAAGCACTCTCCGCTTTGCCACCCGAAATGCAAGCTTACAAACAAACCAATACCTTTTCTGATGCTGTGCAGGA
>JAOMDP010000029.1:0-10990 GCA_028345515.1 Nitrospinota bacterium | reverse complement strand
TGTAACAACCCCGCCACGAAATCCAAAATCGTCAATGATCTTCCGATAAACATCCATATCCATTGCTCCAACATTAGTGAGATCTGGGTTCGGGCACCAGACACATTTTGCGTTGCAACGATTGGTGATGTCGATCAATAAAGCCCCAGGCCATTCCTCGAGTTTTTTAGCTAAAGGACGAATCGAGCCATCGAATAGTGGTGAGTCATAAATCTTACGGCGAAAATAATCCATTACAGGAAAAAAAGGGCTCGACTTTAGCCATTTCTTAATGGGACTCTCAGCCACAAGTTTTGGATTACTTTTTGGAACAGGGGAGACTGGGATTGAATCTTCTACCGATTCAGCTTCTTTTTCCAGAGTAGGAATTGGATTCATTGATATGTCCTAGGTTTCTTATACCTAACGGATATTTTATCTGATTTCTTGATACAGGGAACGGATTATTTATGCAAGATTTCTTCATATAAGCTAAGCGTATTTTCTGCAGCCTTTTCCCATGAAAATTTTTGCTGAATTGCCAATCTTGCCTCTTTTGCTCTTTTTGAAGAATTGGCTGGATCTTCTAGGGCAGAAATAATAGCTCCGGCCAACGCATCTGAATTTTTGACAGGTACCAGTTTCCCTGTTACTCCGTCCTCAATATTTTCAGGGATAGCTCCACCCCTTGAAGCAACAACAGGAAGCGTTGCCGCCATCGCTTCTACCACCGAAAGACCAAAACTTTCGATTCGCGAAGGGAAAACACCAAGACTACTTTGTGCGGAAAGGTTTTGAATTTCCGCACTAGTTTTCCAACCAGTGAATTCGACATGGTCGGTTAAATTAAGATCAGCAATCCAAGATTTATATTCCTGCAAACGTTTACCCTCCCCCACTAAAGTCAACTTCACATCAGTAAATTTTTTGGCAACCGTCTTTAAAGCAAAAAAAAGTTCTGGCAGACCCTTCTCTTCTTCTATCCTACCCCAAAATAAAATTCGGTTTGAAACAACTCGATTCCTCTCTACCTCTAACCAGGAACTTTCCAGTCCAGGGGGAACCACTTTCACCTTCTCGGCAAATTCCTCACCCAAACCCTTCACAATGAGATTTCGAGAAAATTGGCTGAAGGCGATAATGCGGTTGGCCTCGACCATTGCTTGCCGCAAAAGATAAGTGTTGATACTTTTTAAAAACTTAATTGGGTGAAGTATCCCCCTCAACATCCCAGTAACCGGAATATTCGGAGCATGGGAAGTAAAAACATAGGCGGCTCCATTCAACCTTGCAATCAACCCAAAGTGATAGGCTTCTTCAGCATTGCCATGAATCACATCGAACTTTTCTGCTTTTGCCAGAGACCTTAATTTTTTTGAGTAGGAGAGAAAGTTAAAATTAATAGTCGCAAAATCGTGATGGAATGCCCAATGAACTTTATAAGGAGTTTCCGGTTCAAATTTTTCATGAGGATACTTTGAATACAGAGCGTGCACTTCGTGGCCCTTCGATGAAAGTGCGCAGGCTAGATGGTGCACGGCAAGCTGCCCTCCACCTTTAAACGCCGACCATGGCGAAGAATTAATTGTCAAACAAACCTTCAGAGGGTAATCTCCAGAGATATTAACTAAAGAAAGGATAAATCTGATTATTTAACAAACTCTTTTACCAACATTCCATTTTTTCTTACCAGTTTTTTATAACATATATTTTTAAATTTAAATTTTTATCCGTTTCTCTTTGTCCAATCGCAAGCTCTGTTTAAGGGCCAAGCTTTAAAAAATATAACCTTACCATTTTAAAATGGTGGGATGAATTTAAACGTTAATTACCAAACGTGTTCTGACACCTAAAAAATGGTCTACCTTTGTTGTTCAAGAGTTTTTGAGTTTCCAAAACAATCATGATCTTTTCATAATATGAAAATAAAAAAAAACTTCTAAATTCTTCTTTTATTCTATGATCTTCGGGATCGGATTCAAACTGTTTAATAACTTTAAAATAAATAAAAGAATATGATTAAGACAGTAGGTGGGTTTATTCTTCTTGGGATTTTATTAACCATTTTGATCTTTAACACGCATGTTACGCTTCTTGGATCTGGATTTTTAGTTGGAGATGGAACGTATGTTTTCACTTATCATGATCTAGTCAAAGAAGCCGAAACTCTAAAGGTAAAATTTCCCAACGAAGACGATATTGAAGCAGAGGTCATATCTTTCGATCCCTCGAACAATCTGGCAATCTTAAAGTTAAAGGAAATACCGAAAGTAAAACGCCAGTCCCTTATGTTAAGCCAAAAGGGACTAGGTTCAAAAAGTGAGTCGGTGTTCACATTGGGTTACCCCTGGACAAATACGTTACAAGATCAGCATGTTTTGATCGAAGGGGTGTCCGGCACTACCACGATCCTGACCGAATTAAACATGAGTCTTGAACCAGTGCATAGTGGCGGACCATTGTTCAACTCCAAGCAAGAAGTTGTGGGGATGGTATTATGGCAAGACCATGCAAAAAAAACATTCCCTGTGAAAGGTTCAAATAATTTTGCTATCCCCTCTTCTTTTTTGGAAAAAGCCTTGCAAGCAGCCATAATTAATGTACCTTCTACCCAAAAAAAGAATCTAACCAGAGAAGCATTTATTTCAAAATCCAGAAACAATATTGTTCTTATTGAAGCGAGATAACTCTAATGGATACCACGATTCGTCCGCAATTCAAATTCGATAACTCTTTCGCCCGCAGCATGGAAGGTTTTTTTTCTTACTGCCAGGCAGAGTCTGCAAATACCCCAAGATGGTTACAGTTCAACCATGCGTTAGCTGAAGAGTTGGGCCTGGATCCAGTCGCGCTTGATTCGGAGGCAGGTTTAGCAATTTTTTCCGGTAATGCCACACCCGAAGGTTCACAACCCATAGCCCAAGCCTATGCTGGGCACCAGTTTGGCGGGTTCTCACCGCAGTTGGGAGATGGACGTGCTCTTCTTCTCGGCGAGGTGGTCGATACCAAACAGCAACGACGTGATATCCAGTTGAAAGGATCCGGACGAACCCCGTTTTCTCGCGGTGGCGATGGAAAGGCAGCAATTGGCCCCGTGTTGCGTGAGTACCTGGTCGGCGAAGCCATGCAAGCACTCGGCGTCCCAACCACTCGCGCCCTAGCAGCTGTCGCCACGGGAAATGACGTTTATCGAGAAACCGTTCTGCCGGGTGCTATCCTCACGCGGGTTGCAGCGAGTCATATCCGTGTCGGCACTTTCCAGTACGCTGCCGCACGCCGTGACGAAGACAAAATTCGTCAACTCGCCGACTATTCCATTCAGCGGCATTACCCCGAAACAGCAAATGCGGAAAATCCCTATTTGGCCTTCTTCGCCGCAGTCGCCGATGCACAAGCATCACTCGTAGCGCGCTGGATGGGTATCGGTTTCATTCACGGAGTGATGAATACTGACAACATGACGATCTCCGGTGAAACCATCGATTATGGGCCCTGCGCTTTTATGGATAGTTATTCAGCATCCACAGTTTTCAGCTCCATAGATCACGGTGGTCGCTACGCTTATGCAAATCAACCAGAAATGTTAATCTGGAATTTAGCTCGATTAGCAGAAACACTGATCCCTTTAGTCGATTCCAAACAGGAAAAGTCCGTCCAACTGCTAACCGAAATCATTGAGTCTATCCAGCCTCTTTATGAATCATACTGGTTGACGGTAATGCGAGCCAAAATCGGTTTGTCAACAGAAGACCCTTCTGATTCGCAACTCATAAAAGATTTGTTGAAGACGATGGAAAAAGGAAATGCAGATTTCACGATGGTTTTTCGCCGCCTTTCAAAGGCCTTGAGAGGGGATAGCGAATTGGTAAGGGGACTGTTTAAAAATCCGGATGATTTCGATGCCTGGGAACAGCGCTGGTGGAACCGTTTTGAACGGGATGGAATTTCCGCAGAGACTTCCGCACAGATGATGGATAATTTGAATCCGATCTATATCCCAAGAAACCATAAAGTCGAAGAAGCGCTTGCCGCTGCCAAAGATAGGCAAGACCTAATTCCCTTCAAAAAACTACTGAATGTCCT
This sequence comes from Nitrospinota bacterium, assembly GCA_028345515.1. Lineage (GTDB taxonomy): Bacteria > Nitrospinota > Nitrospinia > Nitrospinales > VA-1 > UBA8687. The sequence goes on along the minus strand of JAOMDP010000029.1, from coordinate 6,928 downwards.
GACTACTCCCTTCGATGAATTGGAGGGAAGCGAAGACTACGCCGAGCCCGCGCCTCCTAACGAAATCCCTTATAAAACCTTCTGCGGAACCTGAAACTTAATTTGTTTTAACTCCGTAACAAGTTTGTTCCGGTAAAATAGGCCCCAGGCCACCAACAAGGAAAGTCTTTTTCTATAAGATTTTTTTGTGTGAGTTTTTTAAACGATTTACGAATGCAAAAATATTACCCACGGTCATAGGCCCTGAATGAAATCTTCAGTAACCACTGGGGAATAACAAATGGGTGTTATTGATAAAAATTATATTCTTTGTTATTAGAAGAAAAAATTACCCACCCAAGATGGAAAAAATTGTGGAGTTAAGTGGTAAAGTCCTCCAAGTAAAAGTAATTCAATAAAACCAAGCACCCAAATCCAGCCTAAAGCTCTAGGTTTCAAGGCAAAGCCATCAATGGACCTAGCTAACTTAAAACACCATATATATATCGTGCCCAGGAAAATAGCTATCGGGACAGCAAATTTTCCTCCCCATTGCAGGAGGACCAAAACAATAGCCTTCATGAAAAACAAAGCTACTATCGAAACCACTGAAAATATAATAAGAAATAAAACAATCTGTCTCATTACAGAATCATGTTATTCAGTTTGGACAAATGACCGGCCAGAAATAAAACAGGCACAACTACAATATTGCTCCATGGCTTTTGAGTAGGTCCGCGATATCAATATTTCCATTGGCGATGGCTATATGCAAGGGCGCACGTCCATCGGATCCTTTAACATTGATATTCGCTTTTTTGGAAATAAGTAGTTCAATAATTTGTTTTTTATCCCATTGGGCTGCATCGTGCATAGGTGTTTCTCCTTCATTATCGGCAGCGTTTATAGTCGCCCCTTTTTGGATCAGAAACTTTGCAATTTGAAGGTGTCCTTTCTCTGCAGCCCAATGCAATGGTGTGCGCCCCAATCTATCTTTTGCATTTATTTGTCCGCCTTCAATCAGCATTTTTTCAACTATTTTTATATTACCCGTTGAAACGGAAGTGTGAAGGGGAGTGTGTTTCCATTCGGCTCGACTGTTTACCTTTGCGCCAGCTGCCAATAATTCATTGGCAGCATTAAAACTATTTTGGTCAATGGCTATATGCAAGGGAGTATAACCATCTCTATCGGATGCGTTTATCTCGGCGCCGTTATCAAGAAGTAGTCCCACCATCTTTGGTAAGTTTTCTAAACCTGCGACATGAAGCGGTGCCAGACCATCGTTATCCGCTAAATTTATGTCTGCATTGTTCAATAAAAAATAAATGACTAGCTTTGGTCGATTGTAAAAAACGGAAAGATAAAGTGGGGTTATTCCATTTCTATCCTGGAAATTAATATCAAGACCAATTTGCAAACGCTTTGCATCTTCCAATTCCCCCACTTCGATCGCCTTGTAAAGTTCTTTAGCGGTTTCTTTAGCACTTCGGACCCCCTTATTTTTATCTTTAAAAAATGAGCCAGCTCGATCCAATGAGGATATACCTTTAACGTCCAATACCTTTTCCTCATCCTTGTGTGGAACAACTTTTACATCCAGCCCAATGGGGTCTAGGGCATTGGATACCATAGTTTCTGGAAGGACTTTATTTTTAATATCGAATAAGGATTTTCCCGTTTTTATTCCAAAGGTTTTGGGTTTACCCGCCACAGCAAACCCTGTCAGGAGAAACAAAGCGATAGAAAAAAAAGCTGGAATGCAAAGGAATTTAAGCATAATTAATTTTGCCATCGAAACTTCGACCAAACAAGCCTAGTCGAAACTAGTAAGAGTTGGCTTCACCTCCCTTTGTTTGTTCTGTGTTTGTCTCTTTCTTATCTTTTCCATATTTACCGTAGTCATAATTACAACCAAACGCGCAAAACAAGGTCAAAGAAATCAAAAAAACAAGTATTCCTTGCATAGAAGCCTCCATTTTTTTTTAAAAATTAAACATACCCTTACCATCTATAATAACTATCCCATACAGATTTCCAAAAATACAGCCGGTTTCTGTTTTTTTAACATTTCTTGCCATTCTTCCTCTTTAGATTAGGTAATTTTCTTTTCTATTTTGTGTCAAATTTTCAAAAAGCCACTTTGGACTGCATTTTTTAGCCTCTAAAAAAATTAACGCCAATGAGTTCAATCACATGTGTTTTAAATTATATAATTTTAGAACATTTTTACCGAATTGTTTTAAAAACAACCAAAAAACCTTATTTCAGGGCTAAATTTAATGTTCTATTATTATTTAATATTAGAACATAAGCTAAATCTATGTTCTAATAATATTTATTTTTAGAACACTATTTTCAATACTAATTTAAACTAATTAAATAGCAGACTAAAAAATGGAAGAAAAAATTAGATTTGCGGCAGGAAATATCAGCAAGAAAAGAGAAAGGGTCGCCTTGTATGCGCGGTTGAGTACAGACGGTAAAACCCCTGAAACACAGCTCCAGGAACTTCAAAAAATAGCTGATCAAAAAGGTTGGAGGGTAGTTCGGGAATTCGTGGACCAGGGTATCAGCTTATCCAAAGGTAAAGACAAAAGGCCTAAATTCGATGAGATGTCTAAAGGGGTAAAGGAGGGAGATTTTGACCTGATTATGACCTGGAGCGTCGACCGTTTAGGGCGATCACTTCGACACCTTATAACTTTCCTCGACCAACTCCACCTCAGGAATGTTGATTTGTTCCTCCATAAGCAGGGAATCAATACTACAACGCCCGCAGGAAAGATACTTTTTCAAATGCTGGATGTTTTCGCTGAATTTGAAAGATCCATGATTCAGGAAAGAGTTAATACAGGTTTAATAAGAGCAAGAGCTGAGGGCAAGCAACTGGGTAGACCCAGGGTACCTGCTGTAGTCGAAAACAAAATCAGGGAACTCAGATCAACCGGTAAAGGCATAAGAGGAATTGCAAACGAATTGAGGGTTGGGGTGAGTACTGTTATGAGAGTCCTAGGTAAAACTAGGACGACCTAAATATAAAGCTTAGACAAGTTTTATTCTAAAATTTTTTTAATAATTAAAAAAATATTATTTATGAAAAATAACGATTCAATTCCGATTTGGTTGCACGTGCCAGTTATTTTTATAAAGATAGTTAGAATTCTCACAAAGAAACCATCTGGAAAACCAAAAACAATAAAGTTTGAACTTTGGGGAAGATCAATAAAAGTTGCAACAGATCCGGAGTTAGCAAGAGTAAGATTGGAAGTAATAAGTTCGCCGGTATTAAGTCTTGAAGATAAGAAATTAAAACCAGAAGAAGATTATCAACCCGAACTGGACTTAGGTGAGGAGGATTGATATTGAATTCACTGCTAAGGAGTTTTTTAAATTCAAAAGATTTATAAATGTCATAATTTTTTTATATTATTTTTAAAAAATGGAATAAGAATCTCTACAAACATAACATTCCACCAAAACCTGGAAAATTTATATAAAACAAATGGAGGAATAATTGCAGCTAAACTGAGACTTAAAGAAGAATTATTTTCAAAAGATAGGATATAAGAAAAGATTCCTTTAACAATAAACCAAATCGCAAAAAACCCGCCCAACCCGATGAAAATAAAGAAGCCTAACCATATCCACCATCCAAAAAGTTTTTCTCCTATACGCTCAATGTCCATAATCTAAAAAATTGCAGAATTATTTTTCGGGTTCAAAAGGTTTTATATTAATCCAAAATTCCCACCACTTTTAAATAATCCCATAACACTTTATTTACTTTCTTTGATTTATCTCCTTTTAACTCAAGCAACACTTCAAATATTTTCTGTCTTTCTCCATGTGTTGTATCTAACCTGTCGTATCGGTTAAATATTTCATACATTTCATTGATTGTTTTTGGATTGCTTTCTCCGCTTAAATGAAAGTGATTCATAGGATATAAAAACCAAAACAGATATTTATTCTTTACAAGAGGTTCAAATTTAAAAAATCCATTTAATAAAGTTTCCATAACATTATCATTAAATATTCTTTTAAATTCACTACCACCAATTAAAAAATCACCTTTAAGTGAATCTGGTAAATTTAATGATTTAACAATCTCATCAAACGTATTTGAATGAATATCTAATTTATCGAAATATAAATTTCCCCAATGTTTTTTATAGACGCACGATATTCTAAGGACGGTTTTCATAAAACTAACCTTGTCATCATCAAATAATTTAATTGTCTGCTCCCAATACAAATCTATATCCTTGGCAAACTTATCATCAGCATCTTTTATTTTTTCTTTAAACTCTTTTAAATACCTATCCAATGACTCACTCATTATTTTAAAGTTCAAAAGATTTCAAATTATTCTTACTGCTCATATCTCCAAGGGTAACTTTCATACACTTCTTTCCAGTTCTTTTCTAACCATTGCCTAAAAACATTACCATCACCACTAAATGTTATTTTCTCACTCTCTACTCTCTGCTCAACCGTAATAGTCCATCCATCAACTTCTATATTCCAATCTTTACCAAGATTTTCTCTATCTTCCTCATAAGTAAAACATTTCTTATCAACTTTCATTTCTAATGTTGCCACTATTTCATCTACCGATAAACCTAAACCCATATCTCCCAACATAAAGTCAATCACATCTTTCCCATTCACTATGAACTTCTTATCCATCTTCCCGTTCCCATTATTCATTATCTATCTCTCCACTTAGTTAGGAAACTGCTTGCCAGCAAGTTGTTTGGCAGCACGATAACAACCTGACAACAAAAACAGAAAGGTGAGTGGTTTATTCATTCTTTTCTTCAACCTTAAATTTCTGTTTTTTCTTTAAAACTTCTTGTTCCATCTTTCCAATTACTGGGTTAAGTGAGTCAGATGTTTTTAACTTCTTAACTGTTTTCTTCTTAACTGTTTTCTTTGTCATCCCTGTTTTTGTCATCGTGTTGTTTGGTTTGATGTTTGGAAGGATAAGAATTTTTCATTTTATTGTAAATGAGTACAGCAACTAAAACACAAATAACGATTAAATATTCCTCAACTGACATATCCATTTTTTAACCTTTGAATTAGTGTTTAATTCTTGTATCACAGAGGTTAGCAATTAACTTCTTATCCCTTTTCCCATTCTTGTAATGGGTTTGAATTTTCAAGTTCCCATTATACCAGTAGTCCTTTTTGACTTCCGATTCATCCCCATAAACAGAACCACTAAACAAAAACAGAAAGGTGAGTGCGAGTAAGAATGTGAGTTTGGTTTTTTTGCTAGATAGTTTCCAAGTAGTTCGCATGGTGAAACTCCTAGGGCTTTTGGGATGTGTGGATTATATCAGAGAAAAAAGGGGGGTTCTTAAAGCAGGAGAAGGGTAGAAGGTTGTAACAGTGTTGTAACAGTCCAAAAATTTGACATTAAAAATCAGACCACCGGTAAACCCTTGTAAAATGGTGCCGAAAAGAGGACTCGAACCTCCACCCCATTGCTGAGACATGAACCTGAATCATGCGCGTCTACCAATTCCGCCACTTCGGCACCCTAAATTCAATAAGTTACAAAATCACCCAAAATCTTCCATCACTTTTTCCAACACTTTTGAATGATTTTTTTACTATTTTTGGGTGATTATTCAGTCCGAAAATATACTACCTAACTGCTATTTTCAACGCAAAACCTTTAATCAATGGAAAAGTTGACATACTTTATTTTAAGTTAGGGAAGAGTTGGGAAGTTGTAGGTGCTTGGAGAAATTAGTTCGGGGTTAAATATTTAACTAACCCATCGACTCTTGTAAGTCAGTCATCGTTCCAATCAAGGTTTCTATATCTATCATACCATTTTATCTTTAACCATTCGTTGAAGTCCTCACCATCACCACTAAATCTAATCTCCTCATAGTTTATGTCTCCACTCCATATTTCTTTATATGCCCGTCTAATCCATATATCCCAATTTGGAAACTTTATCTTCCAATCTTTAATAAGGTTTTCCTTATCTTCTTCGTAAAAATAGAATTTAGTATCAACTTTCACCTCGAAAGTTTCTGTTATTTCATCTAATGATAAATCATCCAACATAAAATCAACCAAATCTTGTCCCATCTTTTGTTTTTGTTGTTTATCCATATGGTGAGAATACCATCAGGTAAGGTGGGGGAAATATGAGAGCATACAGTGAAAATATATTTTTGGATTTCTAATCTCGTAAAACCTCAAGGTCTCTCAAATTTTTTTTAGTTCAAAAAATTTTATACTTTATAGATATTACTATTTACCTATGAAACCTATAAATGGTTTTACTATCAATAAACTTATTAGATAAATACACCAAAAAATAACTAATGTTTGAGACAAGATTTCTAAACTATAAAAAAACTTATCCACAAATGACAAGTCATACTGGAAATATGTTACTAACCCTAATGGAATAGACAAAACTATAAAAACTCTAAACATTCCTTTTTTATAGTTTTCGTAAGTCATAGTAATTTTTTGAACATTGATTCCATAGGGTGAAGGAATAGTTATTTATCTTTGTTTAAAATTTTTATTAATTTATCAATTGGAGATTTTTTTTCAGGATTTATAAAAATTCCTTTCTATAGTTTCCTCTCCATTCTCGAAATGTAATTCTTTCAACTTTGCTCCGGATTCATACCACCAAGTTTCCAGTCCTTCTTGTTTTCCATTTATGAAGTATCTTTCAGACGCCTTTGCTCCAGATTTATACCAAGTAGTTTTTAATCCTTCTTGTTTTCCATTTACGAAGCGCACTTCACTAAGGTTTTCACCGGATTTATACCAAGTGGTTGCCAGTCCCGCTAGGTTTCCATCCTCATAATGTGATTCACTCTTCTTTTCACCGGATTCCAACCAAATGGTCTCCAGTCCTTCTTGTTTTCCATTCACGAAGTATCTTTCAGACTCCTTTACTCCG
>JAOMDP010000028.1:0-13606 GCA_028345515.1 Nitrospinota bacterium | reverse complement strand
TTGTCACTGGCGGAGCAGGATTCATTGGTAGCAATTTTATTAATTATATTCACCGGTGTTATCCCAGTTACAAAATTCTATTGCTCGATGCACTGACGTATGCCGGAAATCTGGATAATATTTCTTCTTCTTTAAAATCCAATCATCATTTTCAATTTTTCCACGGCAATATCACACATCCGGATATTGTCAGTAAACTGGTTGCCGAAGCAGATATTGTTGTCCATTTTGCAGCGGAATCACACGTAACTCGATCCATATATGACAATACTATATTTTTTGAAACGGATGTGATTGGTACTCAAGTAGTCGCTAATGCTGTAGTTAACAATCCTGTAGAATTGTTTGTCCATATTTCATCTTCCGAAGTTTACGGAACAGCTCTAACTGATCCCATGAATGAAGATCATCCCTTGAACCCAATGAGCCCTTATGCGGCAGCAAAAGCAGGGGCAGATAGATTGATTTATTCTTATATTAAAACTTATGATTTGCCAGCAGTGATAGTTCGGCCATTTAACAACTATGGGCCCTTTCAACATTTGGAAAAAGCTATCCCTAACTTTATAGTAAGTGCGTTACAAGACAAGTCTCTAAATATTCATGGCGATGGTAAAAGTTCGCGAGATTGGATGTTTGTAGAAGATACTTGCGAGGCACTAGATAAAATTTTACATTCAGAAAGAAAAAAAGTAATAGGCGAGGTCATAAACCTTGGAACAGGCAGGGACACTTCTGTTTTAGATATTGGAAGTAAAGTTTTAGAAAAACTAGGCAAACCAAAGAATCGGCTCAATTATATAGAAGATCGTCCTGGTCAGGTTTCCCGTCATATTTCTTCTACGAAAAAATCACAGAACTTGTTAGGTTGGAAAGCACAAACAGGCTTGGATGAAGGCTTGGATAAGACCGTAGAGTTTTACAAAAATAATCAACAGTGGTGGGAGCGGTTTATTTGGATGAAAGAACTTTGGTGCTCTTAAAACCATCAAAAGTAATTTTATCGATGCGTGTATCTATTCTACAAATTTCATATTTACCGTGGTTGGGATTTTTCGAGCAAATGCATCGTTCAGACCAATTCGTATTATATGATGATGTCCAGTTCACGCGTCGAGACTGGAGAAATAGAAATCGGATTCGAATTGAAGAGGGTTCAACTTGGTTGACTGTACCGATTATTCAGAAAAACAAATACAAGCAAAGTCTCCTCGAAACAAAAATAGATAATACAACTTCATGGAAACGAAAACATTTGGAAACAATTCGCTGTCATTATTCCAAAACACCTTTTTTCGATCTGTATTTTCCCTGGTGCGAAAAAGTATATAACAGTGAATGGAACTATTTGCTGGACCTTTCTTTGGAGACAATCCAATATTTAAAAGAGGAATTAAAAATCAAAACACCAATTTTACGCTCATCTGAGTTGGGCGGGGCAGGCAATAAAACCCAAAGACTAATTTCAATTTGCAAAAAACTTGGAGCAACACATTACCTAAGTGGCGAATCGGCCAGAAACTATATTTTAGGCTCAGAGTTTTCGGATCAAAATATTGAATTAGAATATCAGGAATATAAGCACCCAGAATACCCCCAGCGTTACCAAGGGTTTGTTCCATTCTTATCGACAATAGATTTATTATTCAATTGTGGAGAAAAAAGCCTGGGCATCCTAAAACAACCTGTGCCTCATTGCAATTGAAAAGCTTACTATAATGGACTTTAAATTTTTACAAAAAATTTTACCTCGCTTGTATTCTTTTCTACCCTTCTATCTGGCACCAGGGAATTCTTTTCCTCCTATTCAGGCCTTCTTTGAGGTGACATATCGGTGCAATTTGCGTTGCGACATGTGCCATTACCTCGAAATAATCGAGGACACAGAAACCAATAAAAAATACAAAAACGAACTATCAGCCGGCGAGGTGAAAAAAGCCATTTCAAAACTTCCTCGCTTTACCTTGATCACTTTCACAGGTGGCGAAGCTTTTATGAAAAATGATTTCATGGAAATACTTCAATTTGCTGTTAAGCACCACAAGGTCCATATCATCACAAATGGAACAACCTTAAATAAAACAGTGGTAGAAGAATTGATGAAAATGCGTCTTAAATCGGTTTGGGGTTGCGGATTATTTTATATGGGTGTTTCCATTGAAGGTGGAGAAATACTACATGATAAGATTACAACAATTCCCGGTTCTTTTAAAAAAACTACTGAGGGCCTGGAAAATTTGATCCTTTCAAAACAGAAGTCAAAATCTAAATTCCCACTAATCCACCTTACTTGTGTAATCAATCGCGAAAACGTCATGGATCTAGCTGCTTTATATGAATATGCAAATAACTTACGTGTTAATGTTTGTAATTTTGTGGTTAGCAGTCCCGCTACTTATTGGCATGGGAAAGATTATGATCAAGATAACCACTTGAAAAAACCCACTGCACCAGTTGAAGAAATAGAACCGGAAATTTTGCGTGATCAATTGTTACAACTCGAAAAAATGAGTACTCGGTTTACAACAAAACTTAGATATTCACCAAACTATATTACCAAGGAAGAAATCGTCCGTTACTATTCAAATGAAAGTTCTTACAAAGACTATCGTTGCTATATCCCTTGGGCAAAAGTGGCTTTTTCTGCATATGGGGACGTGTTTAGCTGCCCGCATTACAGGGTGGGAAATCTAAACGATGGAAATCAGCCCATTTCATGGCAGTCAGATCGAATGAAAGAGTTTCGCCAAACATTAAAGACGGAAGGAATTTTTCCTGGTTGTCTTGGTTGTTGTCAATCCGAGTTCATGGGACACAGAACAAAGGATTCAAATTAGACCCAAATTATGAGTGCTATCGATAAACAAATAGATATTTCAATTGTCATCCCAGTTTTTAATGAAATTTCTCTGATTGACGAGTTGTACTCAAGACTAAAGCTTGTATGCCAAGGGTTAGGACGAAGCTATGAAATTATTATTGTAGATGATGGAAGCTCTGACGGTTCCCATGAAAAACTCACACAACTAAAAAATAAGGACACCACCCTTCGCATTGTAAAGTTCACTAGAAACTTTGGACAACAAGCAGCAGTTCTCGCTGGTTTTAGAATCAGTCGTGGTAAAATCATTGTCCAGTTGGATTCTGATTTGCAAAATCCCCCGGAAGAAATTCCAAAACTTCTGGAAGCCATGGCAGAAAATATTGATCTCGTAACAACAGTCCAACGAAAAAGAAGGGACGGCACAATTCGGGTTCTTGGTTCCCGCTGCCTGTTGAAAATAGGTCAGATGCTCTTTGGAAACCAAGTGAAATTAAACTTATGCTCATTTCGTGTACTTCGACGCAGCGTTGTGGAAAAAATTGAATCCTGCAAAGATCGATCAAGATATATGGCTGTTTTAATGAGCTGGATGGGCTTACCCACCGTTGAAATTGAAGTAGAACATCATGAAAGAAAAAAAGGGAATACGAAATATAGTTTTCTTAACCTTTTGATATTAGCTTGGGATTTGATCACAGGTTATTCAAGCTTTCCCCTTCGCATGGTAACGTATATGGGATTATTTGGTGCTTTTCTTGGGTTTTTAATGATGATATTTTTACTTTTCCAAAGAATCATAAATGGGATTTTAATCGAAGGTTTTGTGGTTTTGTCTGCTGTGTTTGCATTTTTTGCCGGTGTTCAGCTTTTATCTATAGGTTTTTTAGGAGAATATCTGGGCAGAGTACACCACCAAATTCAGGAACGGCCTGACTATATCATTGAGAAAGTAAACTAATAATGCACGTTAAACCTCTTACTTCACTGATCATTGAACCTACTAATACTTGCAACTTGCGTTGCTCCTTTTGTTTTGTGACTGAAGGAATGACGCGTGATGAAGGTTTTATGGATATAGATTTGTTTAAAAAAATTATTGATGATACTCCTGCCTTGGAGCATCTTTGCATGCACAATTGGGGAGAACCCTTACTGCATAAAGATATTTTTAAGATGTTTGATTATGCACATAAAGCAGGAGTTAATTACATTGTCATGAACACCAACGGTACATTATTGAACGAAAAAATGATAAGTCAAATTGTTGAAAGTCCACTAGATATCATCCGATTTTCTATTGATGGTTCACCAGAAACCTTTAAAAAAATACGAGGAGTCGAATTAGATAAAATTGAAGCTAATATTCTTCGGTTGAAAGAAGTCAAAGAAGGCCAACGTCCTGAATTAAGTATGGGAGTTGTATTTACGGTTGAAGAAGAAACCCAACAAGATACTGATGAGTATATTAAATATTGGGAAACTATAGTCGACCATGTTCGAACACAACCAAAATTAATACAAAGTCCACGTAAAGAACCTTGCCCAGAACCCTTTGGAAAAGATTATGGGAAATTGGTAGTTCTTTGGGATGGAACGGTAATTCCTTGCTGTGTAGATTATAATGCCAGCCTTAAATTGGGAAATGCTAAAACGGAACTGGTTTCCGATTTGTGGAGGAATGAGGAAATTAAAACATTGCGATATCAACATAAAAAAGGAAGCTATCCAAAAGTCTGCGCCAACTGCAACGAATGCGAAATATCAAAAACAAACAAACGCTTCTTTTTCGATGAAATTCAAGAAGTGATTTAATTTTTTAAAATGACATCCGTCTTGGACAAAGAAAAAATATTAGAAGAAAATCGCCGCATTCATGGACTTGAAAACCATTTATATTTAGCCCGCCATCCAGAACAAACCAATTTTTTTCAAAATTCATGTGTCGAAAAAACTCTCGACCAAGTTTGTGCCCAATTGAATTCGGAAGCAAATGTTCTCGACCTTGGCTGTGGTACTGGGTATCTATTTTTGAGGTTTTTGCGTAGAGGATTCAATGTAACCGGACTGGATATTTCCAGGGAGATGATTCAAATAACAAACAATTCAATCGCTCAAAATGAAAAAACACCGCGCGCATCTTTCAGTAGGCGATGTTGAAGGTTTTATGGATAACAACCGGGAAGATTTTGATCTAATTATATTTTCTGCTGTTCTTCACCACCTATTTGATTATGAAATGGCACTAAAAAAAACATGCAAAGGGGTCAAATCAGGAACAAAAATTCTGATATTTTTTGAACCCTTGAGGCAAGAAGTTACCTCATCATTGCGTTATGCTTTTCATAGAATCCTTTCATGGCTGGATGAGAAATCCTACCGGCTTGAAATGGGTATTCGTAATATCCCTTTATTCGAAAATGAATACCATCATTCAGATTATCAACGCCAGTTTGGTGGAATTGACCCAAGAAATGTTGAAAAAATATTACGGGAAGAAAACTTCTCAATATCAAAATCAGAAAAATATTGTGCTCGCCGATTCGGCATCAGCGCATGGCTTGCAAATAAAATTTTAAAAACACAGAATACGTTTAATATTTTTGCCATTAAGGAATAAGAAGGCCTATTCATCCATATATTTTGATTTGCCGAATATTTTTTTCTTAATTGGGGATGGCTGAGAGTATCCTCATCCATAAAATTTTATTGCAGTATAAAAAGCACAATCGCTGTATTAAAAACTAGTATAGATATTGCTCTTGTTGAACCAAGGAAATCTGATTAATATCTATCAAACAATTTCAAGAATTTTCATTCCGGTCAATGCTGTAGACTTCTGTAAAGCATCCTCCCCCCGGGGAGTTAGTTTGTTTCCCGCAACATTTAGAAATTGCAATCCTGAAAGTGTTTTTGAATTGGCAAGACATATTGCCCCCTCATCTCCAATTGCATTCAGGGCGAGAACCAGTCGCTTTAGGCTAGATAGGTTTTTCGATTCTGAAATGGCCTTGGCACCTGACCCATGAATCCAGTTTTCGTTTTCAATAGAAAGGGTTTCCAAGTTTAGCAAGGTAGTTGAACATGCTAACGCTTGTGCTCCTTTGTCGGAAATATTATTATTGTTCAACCTCAAAGTTTTTAGAGAGGAACAATTTAGCGAATTTGCTAACGCAATCGTCCCTTCTTGATTCAATTTATTTTCCCCTAAGTCCAAATTTTTCATTGCTTTCATATTGGTAGAATCGGCCAAAGCTTTTGCTCCCTCTGCGCGCAAGTCATTATTATTGAGGTCAAGTGTCATAAGCTTAGTTATTGACTTAGACTTGGAAAGGGAAATCGCACTATCTGTTGTCAAACCATTATTGTGCATTACCAATTTTTCAAGATTCGCAAATAAATTAGAACCAGCCATAGCATAGACACCGTCATCGCCGATATGATTGTTATTCAGAATCATTGCTGTCAAGTTGGGAAAAATCATAGAATTACTTAAAGCTTCCATACCAACTTCGGTCAATCCATTGTCAGATAAATTTATCGTGATCAAAGAATCTAAGGTTGATGCCTTTGCAAAATATTTTAAACCCTCATCACCAATGCCCGTATCTCGCAGGTTTAATTCAACAAATTGCTGACATAGAGAGGATTCAACGAGAGATTTAAGACCCAATCCTTCTAGACGATTGTAAGATAGGTCAAGGTATTTCAAATTGGAAAGCCCTGCAGCCATTGAAAGGACTTTTGCCCCTAACGGACTTAATTCATTACTAGAAATATTAAGACTTTCAAGTCTATTTAAACATAAACATTTTGAGAGAAAAAATATTGCCTCGTCATCCAAATTATTATTGGCAAGCGTAAGCGTTTCGAGATTTGCAAACGAATCGGAAGCGCAAAGTGCTTGCAAGCCTGAAGAGTTGAGCCCAGTCTGATCCAAGCTTAGATGTTTTAGACTCTTGATAGGAGTAAACCCTGAGATGGCTTTAAAATCCTCGTCTTCCAGCTTACAGCCATTTAGCTCTAGGCTTTTTTTATCACGGCTAATTTTTTCCTGGATTAAGCATCCCAGTTCTGGGTTTTTGGTATTCTTTTCAAAATATCTTAGAAAATCCAGACTATCATCAATATCTTTTGCTTCCACCATGAAACTTTCCTTTATTCAATAAGACTGATTATATCATTAACTTTAACAGCCTGTATCTAAAAGGAGATTGAGGTAGACTAAATTTATAGGGAGGGGGAAGTATTAATTAAAGTGAACAGAAACTGCTTTGGAAACACCCTTCTCTTCCATAGTGATTCCATAGAGAGCGTTGGCAAACGTCATGGTTTTTTGATTATGAGTAATTATAATAAATTGAGTATTGACCGCCATCTCTTTCAGCATTTCCTGAAAACGAACCACATTGGCTTCGTCAAGGGGAGCATCGACCTCGTCCAGCAAACAAAATGGACTAGGACGAACTTTGAAAACGGCAAACATCAGAGCGATAGCCGTCATCGATTTTTCACCGCCGGATAAAAGTGAAAGAGTCTGCAAACTTTTCCCGATTGGGTTGGCTGTTATCTCAATTCCTGAATCTAGAGGGTTGGCTTCATCTATCAAAGATAAATTAGCCTTTCCCCCTTGAAACAAACGCGCAAACACTTCCTTAAAATTTTCATTAACCCGCTCAAATGTATCCAAGAACCGCTGCTGAGTCGTACAATTGATCTTTTCAATCGTTGAATGCAACAATTCGATAGATTCAGCTAAATCGTCTTGTTGTTCCTTTAAAAAGGTATAACGTTCGTTGGTTTTTTCAAATTCGGATAAAGCTGCCAAATTAACCTCTCCCAATCGTGCTAATTTTTCTTTAAGCTCTTTGACAGAACTCTCAATTTCCTCTTCATCAATATTTTCATCATAAGCAGCACTCAACTCTTCACGAGTAGCATTAAAATCTTCATAAGCCCGTTCTTCAATATGCGCATTTTGCAACCTAGTTTCAGAACGTTTGATTTCTATCTGGGACAATATTTCCGTAATTTCCTGAATTTTTTTAGTTAATTCACGAATGTCATGATCCATTTGCTTCTGTGTTTTTTCATTTTCTCTCAGATTTTCTTCTTCTTGTACTGCCCGCTCACTGAGAACATCTTTTTCTCTGGACTGCTTCAATATATTTTCTTCCAAAACGGCAATATCACTATCAATTTCGATAATCCTATTCTGATTGGAAATTTTATCTGCCTCACGCTTTTCAATTTGTTGCTGTAAGTTTTGCTGTTGTAATTCCAATCTTTTGATTTCAGTGAGAGTGTTTTCTCGCCGTCCGATTAAAGAAGTGATCAAGACTTTCTGTCCGCTGATCTCCACCGATTTTTCTTCCAAAATGCTTCGACTTTTTTCTAACCCAGTTCGCTCTTCTTTAAGCGACTCCTCTTCAGCACAGCTCTTTTGCTCGACTTCCTGTAACTGTTCGGCCAATGAACCTCTCTCACTTTCTAGGTTCTTTAACTGCTGATTTAAATTCATCGATTCTGCATCTAAAGCGAAAGACCGATTTTCCTGTCTTTCCAGATCTTGGCGAATTTGGTCAATATCGCGAAGGCTATTGTTATTTTCTAATTCTTTTTTATGAACCTCTCCATCAATATGCTTGAGGTTTAATTCCAACTCTGTCAAAGCTCTTTTGCTAGACTCATTTTTTACTTGTGATGCTTCCAACCTTCCCTTTAACTCTTTAACACTTTTGGAAAGGTTTTCAATTTCCCTGTTTCTGGCGATCAACCTTGTTGACTCACTCTTTGTAGATCCCCCTGTCATGAATCCGTTCGCCTCAATCATTTCTCCATTCAAAGTTACTACCGTTCCGTGAAATTCTGGATTCTGGTGGAGGTGCATGGCAACTTGCATATCCTCAACTATCACCACATTTCGCAACAATGGCTCAATGACAGGCCGGTAATCATCAATACAATTAATGAAATTGAGAGCCTTGCCAACAACGCCTTTCGTGCCATTCAAATATAAGGGGGGGACTTGGAGTGGATTTCGGATTTAAGGGAACAAACAACCCTCGCCCTGACTCATTATTTTTCAAATAACCAATAGCTTCCATCGAATCGGAGTAGGAATTGACTATTACACTTTGGAGCTTATCACCCAATGCGGTTTCTATGGCGGTTTCATATTCCGAAGGTGTTTGAAGGACTTCAACAAGTACTTCCCTAATACCAGAAATCCTTTCACCATTTTGCTGGCTCATAAGAGACTTTATACCTTCATGGAATCCTTCGAATTGTGTCCGTAGTTTTTTTAATGACTCTAGCAAAGAAGACTTACTAAAATACGTTTCTTTTTTTTCGTTGTAGGCATCGGCTTCCACCTGCACTTGGTTTATTTCTTCCGTGACTTGTTGTTTTAATAGATCCCGTTGCTTTTTGAGTTGTTGAAACTTCTCAATTCGAGATTGATGTTGTACTTCATACTCTTGTAATTGGGATTGGTTGCTATGGGTTTGTTTTTCTGTTTCTTCTTTTTCTACCGACAGGTTTTGCTTTTGCAACTCAATACCCTTATATTTTGTTTCAAGTTCTGTGAGTTGGTTTTTTGATCTAGCTGATTGTTTAAATAGCTCAAAAACTTTTCTTTCGCCTGCCTGAACTCGATCCTGAATTGCCTGCAACCCATCACGCTTTTGTTCACTCTCTTCTTTTGTTTTTTCTAAAACAGTTTCTTGATTATTGATTTCCTTAGAAGTCTCACTTAATTTTTGACGTTGATCCGCAATTTGCAGTGACAAGCCCTCAACCTCTTCAGTCATGCAAGTGATTTCAACAGCAGCAGAACCAATGTCTTCTTTAGCTTCAGTCTGTTGCTCTTTTTTAAAATTAATGGTTTGCTCATTGTTACTGATTTGTGAGGCTAGCTTGTGAATATCTTCGCGAAGTTTATTTAAGCAATCTAATGATTTCTCTATTTCGATACTAAACTGAGCAATCTGACTTTCAAAAGTGGAATGACGTGCACCCCATTCGGTTTTCTTTTGTGTTTGCTCTTCTAACTCACTTTCAATTGTTACCAATTGCGCTTGATATCGACGGATTTTTACCGCAAAAAGTTTTAACGATAATTCTTTGATTTTTGTCTTGAAACTCTTATACCGCTCTGCTTTTGCAGCCTGCCTCTTCAAGGACTCAACCTGTCGATGCAATTCCTGCACAATATCTGCTATGCGTTCGAGATTTTGTCGTGAGCTATCAAGTTTTCTTATCGCATCATTTTTACGGCTTTTGAATTTCAATATGCCCGCAGCTTCCTCGATCAATATGCGTCGTTCTTCCGGTTTTGAAGTGATAATGTCCTGGATATGGCCTTGCTCAATGATCGTCAGAACCTTGGGGCTAATTCCAGCATCGAGAAGAAAATCTGTGATATCTTTCAGGCGGCAGGGAATTTGGTTAATATAAAATTCACTTTCCCCGGAACGGTGATAGCACCTAGTAACCTTGACTTCTTGAGCTATATTAGGAACACCCGCTATTCGAATTCCAGCAGGGACATGTGAAAGTGTTATAGAAATTTCAGCACGATTTAGCGGTTTTCGGCTAGCACTACCATTAAAAATAAGATCAGTTATGCGGGTACTACGCAGAGTTTTTGATCTTTGCTCCCCAATGGCCCAGCGAATGGCATCTGAAACATTACTTTTACCACAACCATTGGGCCCGACAATTGCCGTAAATCCATTCTTAAACTCTAGATTTGTGGAATCTGCAAAGGATTTGAACCCTTCTAATTCGAGATTTTTTAAGTACATTTAGCGTCCAAAACTTTTAAAAATAATGTTTTAAAAATTAAAAAACCTGGGAGGAAGGTTATCCCAATCCCCAAGTATTGTAAAGGGAAATCATACAACCTTTGGTATACTGTGATTTTCTAGGCACAACATATTGGGCCTATGGCTGTTTTTGTATAAATCATTGATTCTAATATCTCACTCTGATTTTTGGTGGGTTTGACTATAAACTTGCTATCGTATACTTAAATAAAGTGCATAAGGGAGGTTTTAATGAAGATTTTTTCTTATAACAAATGCGGAACATGTAGAAATGCCATCAAATATCTGGAGGCAAAAAAAATAAAATTTGAGGTTATTGATATCACCGAAAATCCGCCTAATAAGAAGATTCTCAAATCTGCAGTCAAAGCAAAAGGGTTGCAAAAAGTTTTTAACACAAGTGGTGTTCAGTATCGGGAACTCAAAATTAAGGAAAAACTAAAATCCATGACCGAAAAAGAGGCAATCGACTTGCTGGCCTCCAACGGGCGTTTAATCAAAAGGCCGATTGCAGTAGACAATGATAAGATAACGGTCGGGTTTAATGTTGATGAGTACGAACAGATTTGGGGAATCTAGTTACCTAATTGAAATGGATCTTTGTTTAATCACAGCTAAATTGAAGAAAGAGCACCCAATTATTCAGAAGCCGATTAAGGTGCATCCAAAAAAAGCAGCAGTTCTGGTCATGCTTTACCCCAAACATAATAAGACCCACGTCCTTATGATCAAAAGAGGACTGCACCTTAAATCGCATGCAGGGGAAATTGGCTTTCCTGGCGGCGGTTATGAAGAAGAAAAAGACAAAAACCTTTTGACAACTGCCCGTAGAGAAACACGGGAGGAAATTGGTGTCCATGTAGAAACTTCGAAGGTGATTGCCCAGCTACCCATTGTAAATACCCGGTTAGGATTCGAAATCACTCCTTTCGTTGCTGTATTATCAGAATCTCAAACGTTTAAACGTCAAGAAGATGAAGTGGATGAAATTTTAGAAATCCCTTTGACTTTATTACTAGCCACTAAACGAAATAATGTGGGTTCTCACCAAGAAAAGAATCTGGTGCTCTATTGGTTCAAACATCATAGAATTTGGGGTGCCTCTGCTAAAATTTTGCATAAAATCGAATGTTTGAGCATGCATTAACTTTTTAAATTTAAACAATCTAAAGTCATTGAGCCAAAATGTTAAAAATTCTTTTTCTTGCTGTAAACTGTCGAGTCTCTCTTCTTAAGGCATTTCAAGATGCTAAGGCGAATTCCAAAACTTCTTTTCAATTAATTGCGTTAGACAGCGATTCGTTGGCACCTGCTCTGAAGACTGCCGACCAATCCCATTGCCTTCCTTTGTTTTCTGACAGCGATTGTTTGGAATCGCTACTCACAATTTGCAGAAAACAGGCCATCGATGCAATTGTCCCATTGACTAACAATGCCATAGATTTTTTGGATAAATACCGCGAGGAGTTGAGCAGTCAAAACCGGCGTCTTTTTATTCCAGAAAGTTTCGCGATAAAAGTTTGTCACGATAAATGGAATTTATGGAAGTTCATGAAACAAGAAGGTTTTAAAAGCCCAAAAACATTTTTATTGGCTGAATCAGAACCTCCAGGCATCTTTCCACTAATCGCCAAAAAAAGAAAAGGTGAAGGAGGGAAAAATCAAAGCATCATAGAAAACCAAAGAGACCTAGATTATTATATGGATAAATATTCGCATCATATTTTTCAAGAGTTTATACAAGGTAAAGAATTCAGTATTGATTTATTTGCAGATGCTAATGAGATTCCTAAATTAATCGTTCCAAGAGAAAGGTTGTCGGTTCGTGGCGGAGAGGTTGTGACAAGTAGAATCGACATGGACAAGTCCATAATAGTTTCTGTGGAAGCTTTAAGCCGTAGATTACGGTTGACTGGCCCCTGTAATATCCAAGGAATCCAAGATAAAAATGGAACATTTTTCTTTACTGATTTGAACCTGCGTTTTGGCAGCGGTTCAGTCCATACTATTGCTGCTGGGGGCAATATTCCTCTAATGATTTATCAGGAAATGGCTGGACAGGATTTTCTCAATCCTTCCATTCAAGACAAGTTGATTATGACGCGCTATCTAGAAAACATTTTTCACCAGCCTCAATAGGACTGATATACTGACTTTGTTTTTTATTAACAATCCAAATTTATAAAATCGTTTGTCCATTTCTCTAGATTCAAAAGACCGGTTGATTTTTGCTCTGGATGTGCCAGATAAAAACGAAGCTCAACGCTTGGTAAAGTTACTTCAAAATTCTGTAGGTTGTTTTAAGGTAGGGCTGGAGTTATTTGTCAAAGAAGGTCCGGATATCTTAAGATTAATAAAGGATTATTCTACCGCAGATATTTTTCTAGATTTAAAACTTCATGATATTCCCACAACGGTTCGAAGGGCCTTAAGGTCTGCGGCAAAATTAGGTGCAAGATATATCACCATACACTCAACTGAAGGCGAAGCTATACTTGAAACCTCTAAGGAAGTTAAAGACTCGGGCCTCGAGGTATTAGCTGTTACTTTTCTAACTAGCATGCATAAATCACAGTTACAAAATTTGGGCTTTGAGAAAAGTATCAAATTAAGCGACCTTGTTTTGGATAGAGCATGGCAGGCAAAACAATCTGGTTGCGCCGGGATCATTTGCTCGGGAGAAGAAATTACTCTAGTAAAACAAAAGTGTGGAAATGATTTTAAAGTGGTTGTGCCAGGGATTCGACCCGAATGGAGCCAAATCTCTTTGGACGATCAGAACCGAATTATCACACCGGGAAAAGCGATTGAAGCAGGAGCTGATTTGATTGTTGTGGGCCGACCCATCCGTGATGCAAAAAACCCTGTTAAGGCTGCTCAAAAAATTATTTCAGAGATAGGTGATCGCTTAAAATAATAAAAAGATTCTATGAAAAGAGAGATTAAAATTTGGTTT
>JAOMDP010000027.1:0-15710 GCA_028345515.1 Nitrospinota bacterium | reverse complement strand
TGTTATCACTCCGAATACAGATTACAACGAACGATTTAACCCACACCATTTAATTAAAGTCGCCTTGCATGAAGAAAAAGAAGTCATTTGCTTTATCAATCGACAACCAAAACTCTATTGGCGAGAAGACCTTTTGCAGTTTTATCCACATGCAGGAAAAACCAATTCACTAAATTATATAAATCAAATTTGCCAACTCTTAGAGGATGGACTGGAAAAATCTTCTATTTGGCTCCATATGAACTCCTATCATTTTTCTTTTCTTTTTGACGTTTTGGTTCGTTTTGTTTTCAACTATAACCACGAAAACAATAAAGAAAGAATCAATTACCTTCCTGAACTGGAGGCACAACCCATCCATTTTGAAAATTTTCTAAGTAATTACTTTTTTGATAGAAACTTTACAATAGAAGAGGAACACTTCAATTCTCTCACCCAAAAACAAAAACATGAATTAGGATATAATTGTCCATATCTATTTGGGGTAATCAATGGTCTAGTTCCGACGAATGAAGAAATGTCGTTTAAAGAGTCTAAAGACTATCCCTACTCTATTTATGTTTAATTCAAAAAAAACTTGTTTCTCCGATACCTTTAAATAATAGGACACTCTTTGCTCCCTGTCGTTACAGCAGAACAAATGCGGACCATAGATCAATGGGCCATTGAAGAGATAGGAATTCCGGGTATTGTTTTAATGGAAAATGCAGGAAAAGCTATCGTCAAGAGGTTACAAAAAATTCTTCCAGATATTGCCTCAAAAAAAGTAATCATATTCTGTGGTAAAGGCAATAATGGAGGAGATGGTTTTGTAATAGCGCGGCACCTGCATCAATCAGGTACTAATACTATGGTTCTTCTAGCAGGAAAGCTTGCTGACTTGAAAGGAGATGCCAAAACCAATGCTCTTTCTGCAAAAAATCTCAAGATTCCTATACAAGAGTTACAAGTGGAAAACATAAATAGCTTTGATCGCAAACTCCGTCATTCAGATCTTATTGTTGATGCCCTTTTTGGAACTGGATTATCCAGACCCGCTACTGGATTTATGGAAGCCGTTATCAAAAAAATTAACAAGCATCAAAAGTTTTGTGTCTCCGTAGATATAAACTCTGGAGTCGAGTCGGATTCAGGGTTGTTAAGCGGCCCACATGTTATTTCCGACCTGACTTTTGCTTTGGACTCAATGAAAATAAGTCATTTAATTTATCCCGCTGCTGGTGTGATTAAAAAATTAGAACTACTAGATATAGGTATTCCATTTTTAAAGAGACAAGATACTCAGATTCATCTTGTGGAAAAAAAAGATATAAAAAAAAATTTTCATCCTCGCAAACCTGATTCTCATAAAGGGAATTATGGTCATGTTTTAGTATTGGCTGGGTCTAGAGGAAAGGGCGGTGCTGCAGGATTAAGTGCCCTTGCTGCTTTAAGAGCGGGCTGCGGGCTATGCACTCTAGCTTTACCTGATTCATGCCAAAAAGCATTCGAAGTGCACCCTATGGAAGTGATGACCGTACCTTTACCTGAAACTTCGTCAGGTGCTCTATCTTTAAAAGCAAAGGAGCCTATTATAAAGTTGCTTGAGGGAAAATCTGCAGTTGCAATGGGTCCCGGTCTCACAACCGAATCCGAAACAGTTCAATTAATAGGTGAGTTATTGCCACATATTAAGTGCCCCTTAATTTTGGATGCCGATGCACTCAACGCGCTAGAAAATAATTTAAATTGGCTCGTCGGCTTAAAATCAGTTGTTCTCACTCCCCATCCAAAAGAATTATCTAGACTGACAGGTTTGTCTACAAAAGAAATCCAAGGAAATAGAATAAATATCACTACTGAGTTCGCACAAAAATATTCTGTCATTTTACTTCTTAAAGGTGTGCCTAGCCTTATAGGAACCCCTGACGGAAATCTGTTTCTCAATTCAACTGGAAACCCAGGTATGGCCACAGCAGGATCTGGAGACGTACTAACTGGAATCATCGCAGGTTTGGCAGCACAGGATATCCCGCTTATCGAATCCACTATTGCTGGCGCCTATATCCATGGTTATTCGGGTGACATTTTTTCCAAAAACGAAACCCAAACCAACCTGATTGCAGGAGATCTAATAAGAAACCTTCCAGAAACATTAAAGCAGGTTCTACCATGATAAAATCAATCACTCAAAGTTCAGATGAAACTTTACAACTTGGAAGAAAGCTTGGAGCAAAACTGATATCAGGTGATCTGGTACTTCTTTATGGCGATTTGGGTGCAGGTAAAACATGCCTAACCCAAGGCATATGCTTAGGCGCAGGCTTAGATAACAATACTTATATTCGCAGCCCTACTTTCACACTAATAAATGAATATCCTGCAAAAGTTCCCATTTTCCATATCGATCTTTACCGTTTAGAAACCGAAGGTGAAATATCAAATTTAGGGTTGGAAGAAATTATTTATAGCCCGTCTATAACCATCATCGAATGGCCCGAAAAATTAAAATTAGACAAAAATCCGAATAAACTTATGTTCGGTATTGAAGAACGCCTAGAAATTCATATCAGTATCAAAGGTGAAACTGTTCGCGAGTTTAACTTTGTTCCCATTCTTATGCCTCCTAGAAACCAACCCCTTTTCCCTTTACATTGATTGTCCCATATGGCATCATCAAGCAGATGGTATGCCATTTGCATACAAGCATAATTCTTTAAAAATTAATAAGTTAAATGATCAATGCTGTCAGAGTTATTTTGCTAATTACCGCTTTGGGTCTGGTTAGCCTAGCAGGCTTTTATTTTTATAAAGTTAAGGATAATAAGATCGACATGGGTAGTTTAAAAGTCAAAATTATGGAAAAAGGGGTAGATGTAGAAATTGAGAATTTCAAGGTGACCCACGAAGTAAAGGGTAAAAAAGAATGGATTTTAAAAGCGGGACTGGCGCAGGTAAATAATCAGGAAGATGTTACCCACTTAAAAGATGTAGAAATGATTCTTCCAAAAGATAACAACAGCCCCTATATCATAACGGCAAAATCTGGCACTTATCAAAACAGTTCCAAAAATATTGATCTGGTTGGCAACGTAAAATTAACTGGGAATCCTCAATCATTAGCGTCTAGATTCAAATCAAATCAAAACGAATCTAAAGAATAGACTGCGCAAGACAGAGCTATGAATAAAATCAAAAAATGGGGTTACATAATAACCGTAGTAGTCTCTTTATCCCTACTTATATATCCACACTCGTTCGCTAAAGACAAAAAAGACCCCGTTGAAATTACTTCGGATCGTATGCGTTCAGAAGATGGTGGTTTAAAAATCATCTTTTCAGGAAATGTAGAGGGATATTGGGGGGATTTAAAAATCACTTGTGACATTCTTGAGGTTTATAACACCCCAGACAAAAAAGAAACCGAGGAAATTGTAGCAATAGGTAACGTTTTTATTACGCGCGGTCTAAAGCGAGCCAAGGGCGACAAGGCCATTTATCTGGACAAACTGCAAAAGATTATCTTGACTGGAACCCCCAAAGCGACCGCGTGGGAAGAAGCTAATATGATCGAAGGCCGTGAGATGATTTTTCTTTTGGATAAGGATAGGTTTGTAGCCAATGACAGGGTACGCATGAAAATATATCCTAAGGATAAAGAAAAAAAAAGTAAAACAAAACAACCTAAAAATCAGAATAAATAATACCAAAACTTATAAAGAAAAATATTACTGTGCATGGACTGAAAACCCAAAACCTGGTCAAAGCATTCAGGTCTCGAAAAGTAGTGAACAGGGTAAGTCTGGAAATCAAACAAGGAGAGATTGTTGGGTTACTGGGGCCTAACGGGGCAGGTAAAACCACAACTTTTTATATGGTGGTGGGGCTGACTCGCCCTGATGAAGGACAAGTCATATTAAACGATGAAGATATAACTTTTTTTCCAATGCATAAGCGAGCTAAAAAAGGAGTGAGCTATTTGCCACAAGAACCTTCTGTCTTCAGGAAATTAACTGTCGAAGAAAATATTCTGGCTGTGCTTGAATCGCAAAATCTTTCTAGATTTGATAGAAAAAAAAAGGCTCGTTCATTACTCCGGGAATTGAATATTCTACACATTAAAGATTCTATGGCCTATTCCCTTTCTGGCGGAGAAAGAAGACGAGTTGAAATTAGTCGAGCTTTAGCCAACTCACCGCTATTTGTTCTACTGGATGAGCCTTTTGCGGGAATTGACCCAATAGCAGTGGCAGATATCCAATCGATTATTTCGCAATTAAAAAAGAGAGGAATTGGAGTGCTTATTACCGATCATAATGTACGTGAAACTTTAAGTATTACAGATCGGGCCTATATCATAAATGAAGGTGAAATTATTTCCTCAGGTTCACCTCATACGGTCGCCCAGGACGAAAAGGTAAAGCAAATTTACCTGGGCAACCAGTTTTCATTTTAATCGGAGAGCAAATAATGGCGATGGAAATGAAAATGAATTTGAACTTGAAAATGAACCAGAAGCTGGTCATGACTCCTATGCTCCAGCAGGCCATCAAACTTTTACCTTTGGCAAGGCTTGAATTGGCGCAACTAGTTAGGCAGGAAATCATCGACAACCCTGTTCTCGAAGAAATGCTAGAAGATGATGTCGACTCTCTGGATGAAAGAAAGAAAGAGGATGACGAGGAGCATTATGATGTCGAAAGTTCACAAGATTCTCAAGAACAAGAAATTGACTGGGACAGTTACTTTCAAAACAATATTGACCAAGGGATGTCAGCAGAAAGTCTAGCAGAGAGACCTTCTATTGAAGCCACCTATAAAAAAGAAATATCATTATCGGACCATCTATTTTGGCAATTAAATCTAACTATTGACTCGGACTGGGACAAGTTTATCGGGTCCTGTATCATTGGCAATATCCAAAAAGATGGTTACTTAGGTGCAGATTTATCCGAAATAGCTCATACATGCCAAACCGATGAATCCAATGTTGAACGTGTTTTAAAAATCATTCAAAAATTTGAACCTGCCGGAGTAGCAGCCCGCTCTCTACAAGAATGCTTGATGATTCAGGCAGAAGAATTGGTGGAAACACATCCTTTGGTCAATAAATTAATAGAAAAATATTTGGATCGTCTTGAGGACAGATACCTGCCCAAAGTTGCAGCAGAATTAAAAACAAATCTAAATAATGTTCTTGAGGCACTCAAAATTATTAGAGAGTTCTCACCCAAACCTGGTATTGCATACAACTCAGAAACTGTTGACTACGTTAGGCCTGACCTCGTCGTCATTAAGACCGATGAAGGCTATGATGTCTCATTAAATGAGGATGGCATCCCAAATATCAAGATTAACGCTTTTTACCAAAACCTTTTGAACACCACAAAAGAAGGAAAAACCAAAGAATATTTGGATGAAAAATATCGTTCTGCTTTATGGCTGATTAAAAGTATCGATCAACGCAGACAAACTATTTATAAAGTGGGGAAAAGTATAATTAAACTTCAAAAAAGTTTTCTCGACAACGGGCTTTCTTATTTACAACCTATGGTTTTAAAGGATGTCGCAAAAGATATAGAAATGCACGAATCAACGGTAAGTCGAATTACTACAAATAAATATATAGATACTCCGCAGGGAATTTACGAATTAAAATTCTTTTTCCATAGTGGTATCAAATCCTATATAGGTAACAGCCTATCTTCTATAAGAGTAAAAAACATGATTAAAGAAGTCGTTGCTGAAGAGGATAACAATAGCCCGTACACAGATGACCAAATGGTTCAAGTGCTAATGAGAAAAAATGCTAAAATTGCCAGGCGAACTATTACTAAGTATAGAAAAGAATTAAATATCCCTCCTGCAAGTAAGAGGAAAAAGTTTTTTTGATTTCACAAACCCCTCTCATTTTTATTCAGAAAATATTTCCAGCATAAGTTAAAATGAACGTATGATTTATATATAAGAGAAAAATATGAAATTAACTATAACAGGGAGAAAAATAGAAGTTACTGATGGTATAAGAGATCACTTAAACGATAAAATAAGTAAAACCATTACTGATTTAGATGAAACTGCAGATGTTCATATAGCACTGTCTGTAGAAAAACACCGTCATTTTGCGGAAATTACATTAAAAACCAAAGGCATGACTTTGCATAGTCACGAAGAAACCAAAGACCTGTATGCGTCCATAGATAAAGCTTTAGAAAAAATGGAAAAACAACTTCGTAAACAAAGAGATAAAGCAAAAGAGGTAAGATTAAAAAAAGGTTTCTAATCCAAATTTTATATTTAATTAATCAAAGCTTAAAGAAAATAGAACAGATAAAATGAAAATTGAGGAAATACTTAAAAAAGAATCTGTGATTCCAGATTTGCTGGGCGACAGTAAAGTGAAGGTCATTAAAGAGATGACCCAATGCCTGAAAAAAAATAACTTTATAAAGAATGATCAGGCCCTCTTCGAGACTCTCATGGAACGCGAGAAACTGGGAAGTACAGGAATAGGTGAAAATGTTGCGATTCCACACGGCAAATCAGACGAGGTAACACAAATTATAACTGTTTTAGCAAGATCTAAAAAGGGTGTGGAGTTTGAATCTCTAGATCAAAAGCCAGTCCATTTTGTTTGTATGGTTATTGCCCCCATACATTCCACAGGTCAGCATTTAAAGGTACTTGCAAGAGTTTCTAGAATTTTTAAAAATCAAGGAATACGCGAAGAAATTTTGAAAGCTGAGAATTCAGATACCATTTATTCAATATTAATGAATGAAGACTCTAAATTTATCTGACAAAAATCATATGAAAGGAATAGCTGTATCTAAAGGTGTGGCTGTCGGAAAAGCATATTTGCTTGATCATTCCAAACTCAGCATCCTTAAACAAATACTTGAAGAGCACGAAGTAGAAAATGAAATCGAGAGATTTCGTAATGCAATTGCAAAAACTAAATTGCAAATGGCCGATATTAAAAATCGTGCAGAAAAAATTGCTGATAAGTATGCAGTTATACTGGATACCTATACTCTCCTTTTAGATGATGACATTCTAGTAAATGATACTATTAAAAATATAAGGGCTAATCGGACCAATGCCGAATGGACCTTAAATCAAACCCTAGAAAACTTCCTCAACCTGTTTGACAATATCAATGATGACTATTTAAAAGGGAAAAAGGATGATCTCGACTTACTCGTACAGGCAATACTTAGAAATTTAATGGGTCATTCTCAGGAAACATTATCCGATATTCAGGAACCCGTAATCCTAGTCACCCATTCTTTAAGTCCTTCGGATACTTTAAGTATGCCAAGAAAATTTATAAAGGGACTGGCCACCGAAACAGGCGGAAAGACCTCGCATGTAGGAATATTTGCAGCAGCTTTAGGAATTCCTGCTGTCACGGGCATTAAGGAGCTGACTTCGCAAATAAATTCCGGTGATAAAATCATCGTGGATGGGATTGACGGTGAAGTGATCATTCACCCAACCGATGAAAATACAGATCATTTTTTAATAAAGCAGGAAAACTACCGCAGGTATGAAGAGCGTCTCTTGGTTGACATTCATCAATCTGCAGAAACACTGGATGGGCACCAAATTCATCTACTGGCTAATATTGAATCCAATCAGGAAGCAAAGACCCTCTACAAGTATGGTGCTGAAGGCGTCGGCCTTTACCGAACTGAATTTCTTTATATGTCGGCATCTAGTTTGCCAAATGAAAAAGAATTGTATGAAAATTTCAAGTATGTAGCTCAAGAAATGGTCGACAAACCACTGGTTATCCGCACCCTGGACATTGGCATGGACAAGCAACTTTCAGGAATTCAGACCCATACTGAGGATAATCCGGCGCTTGGATTAAGAGGCATCCGACTATCACTAGCTCAGCCGGATTTATTTTTTTCTCAGCTTAAGGGGATTTTAAGGGCAAGCTTTTATGGCCATGTAAAAATCCTATACCCCATGATATCGTCGGTTACAGAGATAATTCAAGCAAACGAGTTATTACAAAAGGCAAAAGACACCTTAAAAAAAGAACAAATTCCTTTTGATGAACACATTCAAATAGGAGCGATGATCGAGACACCTGCTGCTGCTATCTGCGTTGATCATATTCTGGAGCATGTAGACTTTATCAGCATAGGCTCCAATGATTTGATTCAGTATCTTTTGGCTATTGATCGGGTAAATGAAAATGTTGCCCATCTTTATCAACCTTTTCACCCCTCCGTGATAAGATCCTTGAAGCAAATATTTAATGCTGCAAATAATGCTGGCAAAAAGATTTCAATTTGCGGTGAGCTGGGAGGTGACCCCATGGCCACGATGCTATTAATGGGACTAGGGAAAATAGACAACCTAAGTATGGAACCCCACTCGATCCCTAAAGTTAAAAAAATAATTCGTTTAATTCGATTGGAAGAAGCTCGCCAATTGGCTGATCATGTGTTAAATTTAAAATCAGTGGAAGAAGTATCACGTTTTATTGCAAATGAAATGCGAGCTAGATTTCCTGATGATTTTGATCGAGATCTTAGCTTCCAAGAAAAATTAAAACCTGCCTGATTTAATTCCCCTGATTTTATAGAAAATAAATCTGGTCCAATAATAAATATTAAAAAGAGGAAAGCTTTAATGAACCCAGGAAATTTTTTATTTACTTCAGAATCTGTATCTGAGGGGCATCCCGATAAAATGGCAGATCAGATTTCGGATTCTATTCTTGATGCAATTTTGGCGAAAGACCGAACAGCCCGTGTAGCTTGCGAAACTATGATTACAACAGGATTTGTTGTTATCGCAGGAGAGATTTCTACAAATTGTTATATCGAAATGCCGAAAATTATTCGAGACACTATTAAAAATATCGGTTACACCCAATCGGATATGGGTTTCGACTATGAAACATGTGGAGTTCAAGTGGCTCTTGATGAGCAATCAAAAGATATTGCTAGGGGTGTTGATGACGATAAACATGAACAAGGTGCCGGAGACCAAGGAATGATGTTTGGGTATGCAAGCAAGGAAACACCCGAGCTAATGCCAATGCCCATCATGTATTCTCACAAGTTGGTTAAAAAGCTTGCTGATGTAAGAAAAAAGGGTACCCTCCCCTATCTTCGTCCAGATAGTAAATCTCAGGTTTCTGTTCGATACGAAAACAACAAACCCGTATCTATCGAGACGGTTGTTATTTCCACCCAGCACGACCCTAATGTAACCACCAAACAAATAAAAGCTG
The DNA here is from genome assembly GCA_028345515.1 of Nitrospinota bacterium. GTDB lineage: Bacteria > Nitrospinota > Nitrospinia > Nitrospinales > VA-1 > UBA8687. The sequence continues at coordinate 6,475 of JAOMDP010000027.1, read as the reverse complement.
ATGTGACCGAATTGGTCATCAACAAGGTGATTCCAAAAAGTTTGCAGCATAAAAAAATAAAGATACATGTCAACCCTACAGGACGTTTCGTTGTGGGTGGACCTCATGGGGACTGCGGTTTAACAGGAAGAAAGATTATTGTTGATACTTACGGAGGGTTTTCCCGTCATGGAGGAGGCGCATTCTCTGGAAAAGATCCTTCCAAGGTAGATCGATCTGCAGCATATATGGCTCGCTATATTGCCAAAAACCTTGTAGCAGCCAACATAGCCCGACGCTGCGAAGTTCAATTGGCCTACGCAATTGGTGTCGCTGATCCCGTTTCAGTTTGCATAGAAACCTTTGGCACTCATAATGTGGACCCTGGAATCCTAGAAAATTTAGTGCGTTCACATTTTAATTTAAAACCTGCAGGCATAGTCAAAACCCTGGATCTATTAAAACCGCGTTACTTGCCATCCGCAGCCTATGGTCATTTTGGTAGAAAAGAAGCATCTTTTACCTGGGAAAAAACAGATAAAGCCAAGGCCATCAAAAGGGACGCAGGGCTTTAAAAAGAAAAATAATTAGATGGGATCTTTAGCTATTTTTTAGCTCAAATAAAGATCACTTTTTGTATGCTTTCTTGAAAAAAAAGGTTGCTCAGGCACACCAATATGCGCTTAACACTTATTTTATATACCTGGGCAGCTTTCTTTTTATTCTAGGCATTTATCAACACTTTTTAAGACCGCACATTAAATATGCGCTGCCTGCGTAAACTGTATTCACAAGCTCCGTCTTAAATCCCGCATTACCTAATTCATCCGACAAGCTTTCTATCGAGTACGCCATCCAATTACCTGTTTGCAATTGTTTTTGGACAAAGTTTAGTCCTAAACCCTTGGTCAATGGATAGAAAAATACCCTTTTGATCATGGTAGCAAAGTATCCTTTCTTAACTCGAAGCAGCTCAACGCTTTCCTGGATGATTTTACCCGCGTCATAATTTTTCGACGGACAAGTTACTATCAACATTCCATTTGGTTTTAAAGCATGATAAATATTTTTTAAAGCCTGGTGCCTCTTTTCAGTTTCGGGAATGGTATAGATTGAAAAATGAGCTATCACAATATCTATTGAATTTTCTTTAAATGGTGATGCCTCGATCACGTTATTTTGAAAACAAACAGCTTGAGCAGAAACCTTTAACTCCCTTGCACGCATTTTTGCCTTTTCCAGGCCAGCAAATAAAAGATCTGAACCGCAATAAACAATATTGCGATTGAGACTCTCATTCAAAAATCGCAATAACAAGCCTGAACCACATCCTACATCCCAGATTTTAGGGGCGATTTTATCTGGGATCATTTCAATTGTCTGACGCATGGAATCAAAATAGGATTCCGGCGTCAACCAATCATATAAACGGGTTTTAAATCCAGCCCTCCAATAATACTTTTCATACCAATCAGACATTTTTTCCTTTTTAATAAATGCTATCGCTTGTCTATAAACTTATAAAACAATATAATCGTTCATATTTTCATAAATTGCAGGAGCTATTGAATGGCCAAAAAACCATTTATCAATAAACATGGATTTGTAGAGTACCCTTTTCTTCATGATACTCGTAAACAAAAAAACTGGTGGTTCTACAATCTCATGGAAGACTATCTTAAAAGGAGAGCACGGCAAAATGTAGGCCCCAATTACACCCGGGATGATTGCGAGGATGATTTTAAAAAAATTCTAGCCTCAACCAATTTAAAATTCTATGTGTTGCTTCCCTCAGGAATGGGAATGGAATTCAAGTTGATTGGAAAGTACCAGACTCCTGACCTCATTGAGATTGAAGACCCGGTTCCATATATAACCGAAAAATATGGTGGTGGAAAATTTAAGGTGAATATCTATCACGAGGGTACTTTTTGCGGAACTGAAAACTACAAGGCGCATGGAGATCCAAAATGGGTTGAAATCGAGGACGATAATCCTACTGGTTGAATCACGGTTATTCCAAACACCTCTATTAAATCTTTTTAATTACTCTATAAAAATTATTAATCTAGTTCCTCGTCAGGATTTCGAGGTTGTTGTATTGTGGGGATAGTGAATTTTATACTCGATGGAAGATTGGAAGCCTGCTTTCCATAAGCAATATTTTCTTCATCAGCTTCCAGGCCAATATAAATATTATCGTTCTTGGTTTTAACAGGATAAGTGGGAATAAATAATTCCGGATTCTGCATATTGGCTCCATCCATCAACCTGAATCTCCATTCATGGTTAGGACAAATAACGATTCCTTCTTCTATTCTTCCTTCCCCCAAAGGGGAACCACGGTGTGGGCAGGTATTCGTTATCGCGTAATACTTTCCTTTATAGTTAAACAAAGCGATTTGCTTATCCCCGGCCGCAATAATTGCAGACTTGCCAATGGGTAAATCCTCTTCCTTCATTACTTTTACGAATTTCATAGTTTTTAAGGAATAAAAATCAAAGGGTATTAAGCTAGCGCGCCTAATCGTTCCGTAAGAGAATTTTTCTGATGATGAGAAAGGTAAAGCAATCCATCCGACAAGGAATAATTATGCGGGAAGGTCATTACTTCGCGGCCCAACTTTTCGATCAATTGCTGATACAAAGCATTGGCTTCATCTGATGACATGCCTATGGTTGTTTCATACGTGTAGCCCAAGCTCAAATCATGTTCTGGTGGAGTGTACAGTTTTGTTATACCCCACTCTGCAGGGGTTTTTTCAATAGGAGCACCACGTTCCAAATCAAACTGCGACAAGATGGCAGAAAAACCGGGTGAATCGAGTAGGCGCTGGTTGTTGAGCACAAAGTTGATCGAGTCCATAACCTCGGCCTCGGTTTCCGTTGGAAAACCACATATCAAGTAGAAGTGCATGGCAATTCCCAATTTCATACAGGATTCTGCCGTATCATCCACCCAGCTAAGTTCCACACCCTTTTTCATAGCATCGAGAACCCGCTGGTTATACGATTCCAGTCCAAAAATCAATTTTCTACAGCCAGATTTATAAAGCAATTCCATACGATCGTCTTTAAGCAGGCTCTTCTCAAATTTTAATTCACCTGTCCATTGCACATCGACCTTTTGCTCGATAATTTTTGCAGCAAACGTTCTTAGAAAATTAATTGGTAGCGCCTCATCGGTGAAAAAGAAATGATCGCAATCATATTTTTCCTGGAGCACCTTAAAGTCATTGACCACGTTTTCAGCATAGCGCACATGAAAATTCATGTGGTCGAAAGGAATGGAACAAAAAGCACATTTTTCCCAGTAGCAACCTCGTGATCCCATAACAGGCAATACGCGCGTGGGCGATAGATACAAGTCCAGGGGCAGCCCATCGAAATCAGGAGTCGGTAGCGCATTGAGTTCCTCTTTGGCAAAGGGACGATTCACCTTCACCACACCCTCTTCCCGGTAAATTAAATTGGGAACTTTGCTTAAATCTCCGTCTCCCCTTAAATATTCGACCAGTCGAAGTAAAGGAGTTTCACCCTCGTGAACAATAAAACTATCAACAAAATCAAATAAAGGAGACGCGTCTTTTTCCAGCCGGTCAACGAGTTTAGTAAACACACTGCCACCGACGGTAATATGAATTTCAGGCCGGTTTTTCTTAACAAGATAAGCCAGAGTCAAACCGGATATGATCTGCTCTACCGAGGTAATAGAAATGCCGAAAATATCGATATCTTCTTTTAAGATGTCATCGAGGTACCATTTCTCATAAAGGTCGTAAAAAAAGTTTTCTTCAGGATGACTAAAAGAATCGATCACTTCTTTAGAAGAGTAAGGTGAAAAACGCATTTGACTGCCAATCACTGTCAACTGTGACGGATAATACGGGGCCAGTATGTTATCCAACCACACATCCATCACCTTCAGGTTTTCCATGTACTGATCTATTTCATAAAAATCCGGGCTGCGCTGTGAGTTGATTGCGAAATCGATTTGGTCTTTCAATGCCATCACAATTTCTTCGGCTTCCCGCAGCTTGGCAAACTTCTCGGATTCTACTTGCGTCAAATTGGATCGAGAACTCAATTCATTCAACTCTCGAATGATTCTCTCGTAAAGCGGCTTCGTCTTCTCCCAGGTGCAAAGATCGTTGAGTAATTCTATCGCCAAGTCTCTTTGAACGACATCATGCACACCATTCTGGTTCAAGAACGCTTTTAAACTCGGCAGACTCAGATAAGGCTGCGAGGGATGCCAGGATGTCGGGAATACCAAGTAGATCATTTATTAAATACCCAAATCTTTAGTAATACTATTATTGAATCACCTTTCCGCATAGGTCGCAAGCCTAATGGGGTTTGGGTGACATAAAAACCAGTAATACCAGCTTTTCCCCTGAATCATTCATTACTCCATGATCCTCACCCGAGGGTGCCAGAGTAATATCATTTTCAGAAAGTTCTTTTTCTACGGAGCCGACGGTTACTTTGCCTTTGCCTTGCAAAACCATATAAACTTTGTCCGAACCTTCATGGGAATGGACCTTTTGAAATTGCTCCGGTTCTAAACAGTATATATCACAAAAGAAATTATCCGTATCGAACAAGCTTACTTTTTTCATTTTTTCAGAACTGAAATCAATCGACTCAAGAACATTCAAAACTTTCATATTTAATCCACCCAATGAATTTAAAAAGAGTATTGCTATACGTATATTTTATCTATAATTTCAGCCTGCCAAAACAAAAAAGCCAATGACATTCAGTTTCCAGATTAATCAAAAAACTTCCAAACTTTCATATAGTTAGAGATAATAGCATAGGAAATCAGTGGAAGCCAAAGAAAAAGAAAACTTCAAATATAAAGGCAGGCAATTATATTGACATCCCCTTAGCAATCAACTAATTTGTGAAGCATCCTTATAAAGCGATGCGATCAATTGATGCATCCATAAGGACACTCCAAAACCATTAAAATTCGGGATGTAGCGCAGTCTGGTAGCGCACACGGCTGGGGGTCGTGTGGTCGGAGGTTCGAATCCTCTCATCCCGACCATATATAATAAAAGGAGTTACGGATTTCCCGTAACTCCTTTTATATTATTTATTTTGACACATTAAAATATTGTTTTATTAAACTTGGAGTGCAAGAGTTAGGATTAACAAATTCTTAACATATTTGGATGACTAATAGTGTTAAATTGAAGTAGAAATAGTTTTATTAATACATTAAGTAAAAAAAATTCAAATCATACGCTCATGGCAAGGGGCTACGGATTTTCCGTAGCCTCTTTCTTTTTTTATCTAATAGCTAAAAAAGTTTAATTTTTATTTTGTTGGTTTCTAAATAAGGTGAATTTTATGGAAAGAGTAAAGTGCCTGTCATTAACATTAATCACGGTTTCTTTGTTTTCAATTTCATCTCTTGTTGCATCGGCATCCGCCCAAGGAGGTCCTGATATGGCTCCTCCTGCGGGAGAGAAAGACCCATGCATGAACCTACCTCTTGGGGAAGAGCAAGATGAATGTTATATCAATTTGGATGAAGATTTAGGTCCTAAGGATCTTCATTGTGAAGATTTACATACTGGAGCACCCAGTGTTGAACCGACTGAAGCCGATATAGCGAGATACGAGAAAGAATACAGAGCAACTCTGGCCAAGGGTGGAGTGGGTCGATTAAATGATGCAACCTATGCTGAATTAGAGGCAAAAGGTTTATCAAGGGCAGAAATTGATTGTCATGTAGAGGAGATGGCGGAGGCTGCCAGGCATGATGCAGAAGTTGATGAGGAACCGCCTCCAGAAGCACTAGCAGAAATAGGAGAAATACCTAGGCAAACTGAAAAGCAAGTGAACTTCAAGTATAGTTACCTACCGAACCGCACGTGGGGCCATTACAAAAGCAAACAAAAACATTATTGCGAACGGCGAAGCCCGGTTTCCGGACGTAAATCACAAAGTGGCTATTGTAAAAACTATAGAGCTAGGCATGCAGCAAAGGCAAGAAGTAGAATGGAGCAGAGATCGTCATATAAGAGGAAAGAGCCGCTGAAAACAAAGCCAGTGCCACGGTAGCGCAGCCAACGCCTAATACGCCACCTCCAGAAGTGGAATAAGGAGAGACACCGTAGATTGCAACCGCAACTATCACCTATACGGAGACGAGTGCGCATCCCTGATAATATTTAAGGTACAAGCACACAGAGCACGCATTATAGCAAAAGGAGTTACAGATTTTCCGTAGCTCCTATTTTTTTGGAAGGTAATGGTTACCCTAAAGTCGATATTGTTTTAATCTCGAAAAGTTTTATTGCCTAATAAATAGCCAATTTTACCTTGACAATAAAAAATCATTTTCTTTATGATACCCATTCTCAAAAACTACAATTAAAATGTAAGAGGGGAACGTATGAAAAGGGTCATTTATTTATTACTAATTGGTTTTACTTTTGCAACTTTTCAAATTACAACAGTTGCGGCGCAAGATCCAAAT
>JAOMDP010000026.1:0-16626 GCA_028345515.1 Nitrospinota bacterium | reverse complement strand
GCTTTAATGACAATAAAGCCAATCGTGGTGTGGAAGGCGAAGCCACGGCAAGTACTTTGGACGATCCGTTTGGATTGCTGCTTCTTGAAGAAGAGGAAGAAGATGAAGGCCTTCGAGAAATACCCATGCCGGAGGATGATGAAGATGAAGATGAAACAGCTTTGGCAGATACAGAAGAGGTAGATGAAGAAGAACCTCAGCCTAAGTTTAAACTTTTTATTGCTGACCGAGGAAATTCGCGTGTCTTAATCTGGGATGAGTTGCCTTATCCTAAAGAAGAAGAAAAGGCCGATGATGAATTTGAGGAACTTCAGGTTGATGATGAAAATTTGTTGATTGGTGATGATGATGACGACGAGTTTTTTGAGGATGAGGAAGAAGATGTCCCGCCGGGAGAACTTCCTTCTGCCTAGAAGACCCTTATGCTTAGTAAGAAACTCTGAAACTATATAGTAGGTAATGGCGGCTTGCGTAAGAATTACGCAAGCCGTTTTATTTTTTATGGGAATTATTATGCCAAAAGTTCTTATTATCCAGGCTAGTCTCAATCCTCAATCCAAAACTGCAGTTGTAGTGCGTGAGGCTGAAAAAATTTTAATTAGTTTGGGCGGGATCGACTGTCAGATTCTCGACCTTAGATCTTTTGATATGCAATTTTGTGATGGGCGTAAATTAGTAGATTACAATTTAGATACACAGAAAGTCTTTCAGATGATAAACGAGGCAGATGGATTTATTATTGGAATGCCGGTTTATTGCTATTCTGTTTCTGGTCCCTTAAAAAACTTGATCGATATCACTTCCCCTGCTATGGAGAAAAAAGTTGCGGGTATTCTATGTACTACAGGAAGTTCTATGTCCTTTCTAGCCTCGTCGGACCTTGCAAAAATCCTCGCCTATGAATCCCATGTTTTGTCTGTTCAACCTGTGGTGTGCACCAGTTATGAAGACTTTAAAGATGGAAAACTGGAAAACAGAAAAGTTAAAGAAAAACTCAAAAGCATGATCGGAGTTCTCCTCAACTATTTAAAAAGCTGAGTAGTTAGACGGATTATTGACAATAGGGAGGGATTCCTTCTTCGACATGGATGCCTGCTTTTCCAGCTTTTAAATTCTCGTGGTTTTTTGTGATTCCTGAAGCAAGTGTTTTCATAGATGTTTCCATTTTATCCATAATTTGTTGTGGGCTATCAGTTAAAACATTACCGAACTTAGGTTGGCATTTCAAATTTCCGACATCGCAACAAGGTGTCATCTCTCCATTTTGCTGAATGGTCATAATATCAATCGAACCGCGTGCTGCGGGGCACCCTATCAAATATTTATCGCGAGGAAACGGTAGGGATGTCATCGAGCGATAACCGTTTTTATCAACGTCAAAAGCAGGTAAAAGGCTAACACCAAAAATGAATTCAGGACGACTGGCAAATGCTTCGGTATCTCCCATGTGCGTAGTAAAAATTTTTTCATCGCAGTTAGGATGTTCTTCTGTCAGGGTTGATATTTTTTTGGAGTAGTTTTGGAGTAATTCTGAAACATGTTTGATTCCCTTGTCTTGAAAAAAATCATGCAGCAGGCCAATTTGATTTTTTAAATCGGTTAAGGATTCATACACAACGTTCACAATAAGTTTGTTCTGTATTTCCAGCATTTTTTCGAGAAAAAGTTTTTGCGAACTTTCCCACACCGTGGGGTAAAGTGTAATGTCGACCCTTGCGTTTAATTTCATTATTTTTACTAGCCTAGACCAGCGTTTTGATTTTTCTGAAAGAATATCTAGATTGGTATGAAGACATACATGTGGAGTGACGGTTTGAAAAACCTTGCAAATCTCTACGATATCCGGGTTTTGTGATGCTTCACCACCGGTTAAATTAATTTCTTGTTGCGCCAGGGTATTGAGCACTTCAATTTTTTTAATTTTTTCAGCCATACTGCGAGCCTGACCCACAGTAAGATGCCAATCAGAAACCGGGTGTTCCATCAATGGTTCATAAACGTGGCAGGTAATACATTCGTCACGGTTATAGCGATTGCAACTTGTTTCGACAAAGATGCTGAGCACGCAGGGACTCCAGAAAAATTTAATTGCTATGCTAGGTTATCAGATTTTAGCAATGATATTAATCTTTGAATTTAATGTGGATGAAGGAAACCGGAGGCGGAGGGGATTGAAAAGAAGCTGAGAGATCTTTTTCTCTATAGCCCAGTTTTCTTAAAGGTTTCAGGGCAGTGAAAACTTCTTCTTTGGTAACATATGCAACAGTATCGGGAACACCACGTGCGCTAAGACTTTTGGCCAGTTGTGAAATTAGTTTTCGTTGCTTTTTAGGTGTGCCTGGCATAGATGGGTATTCGAGTTTGCCAGAGTAGGGGCTGTGATAAACCGAATTCAGGGCCTGCAGGGTGCGAAGCATTAAAATGTCGCGATCCCATCCAGGCATTTGAGCAACTTGGGGATGATTTTGTACCAGATCGACGACCCCCACTACTTCTGATTCGAGGCTGCGTTTTACATACTCATTCTGATATTCCTTGTGTACTTCCGAAAGACCAATCTCACGCCCAACTTCTTCCAATAAAGGGAAATTCACCATAAAGGTATATTGTCCACCATATAAATTGAAGTAGGGGCGCCCCTCGTGATTTAGATCTTTCAATTCCAACATTCCATAATCGAATCCGGTGTATCCTAGACTGTCTTCGACGAGGAGGTCTTTTGCCTTTCTTAATGCTGCAAAGGCACCAATGTTGATGGGCATGGGTATTCCATCTGCAAGATTATTACAATGGTTTAATAGTGATTTTGAAAAAGGCCAGTCATTGAGATCCACCCTCTGAAAATCACGCTCCCAATGAATAGCATCTAGAAACCAGGGCAACTGAGCAAGACCATCTAGGTCTTTATTTTGAAATTGGTTTAGAAAGTTTGTTTCGTCTACATTTAAGAAGTCAGCAGGGAGGTAAGGGCAAAGATATTCTTCGTAAAACTGGTTTTCATTTTTAAGTACAACTTTTGTGGCAAGATCATCCCATATCTCGTTCGAAATGATTTTGGTCACTGATTTGGATTCGAAACAGTTGAGATTCTCGGCATCTACTCTTACTGTTGAATACCTTCCTTGATGCTGATGGAGGCGCGGATTGGCCCGGGTTCCTTTCAGTATTTCTTCGGATTCGTCACACAATATATAATGAGTGAAAGGGTACACTTGTTGGTTGAAGTCAATTTCCTGAAGGCGGCTGAGAAAGCAAGCGGCTAGGTTGCCGTTACCAACTCCCCACTCTTGGATAGTCCAGACCGAGCCTTTTGGATTTTTTCCAACCGTATCTCTAAAAAAATCTTCTGCCAGTGCGTGTGCCAACCGATGGTCCAGGCTGACATAAGTTTGAAAATGATTGTGGATTTCGGGGCCCTTGATTCCATAGAAAATGGAATTGACGTGTGTTTGCCATTGGTCTGAAGGTTTGAATTCCCCAAGCGGTATTAGGTTGGGGGAAAGCGTCATGGCTTAATATCCGAAGATGAGTTTATTCGCCGCTTTCGCGCAAGGATTCGAGTCCGGCCGAGTTATCTCTCAGGTCTTCGCCACTCGCTAGCTTACTTGTTTGGGAAACTCCACCTGGAATATTGGAAGGATTATCACCACCCGCTGCCTGCTGTAATTCTGGTTCATTTAGGATGGCTTCATATTTGCTGTAGGCATTTTGAGATTCCTCCATCAGCCCGACTTCTTTATAGCAGCTATAGAGCGTTAACCAGGCTCCCGCATCTTGTGGGTTGAGACTTACAGAAACTTTTAATTCTTTGATAGCGGCTTCAATTCGACCCATGTTGGCATAAAGAGTCCCCAGATTTGTGTGGGGCAAGGAGTAATCTGGGGCTAACTCAGTGGCTTTATTGAATGCTTTGATGGCATCGTCTACCATACTTTGGGCCGCATAGCAGCTACCAAGGTTGCAATAAGCTTGCGTATCCTTCTCGTCTATTTCTACAACACACAACGCAGCATCAATGGCTTCTTCAAAACGATTTGAGTTAAAATACGAATTCGACAAGGCAGCACGCAGTTCTTTGTTTTCAGGGTCAAACATTAAGACTTTTTTAAGGGCGATAATTTCCTTGTCGTAAGTCTTGAGCATGCCATAGGCCGCAGCAAGATTTGCGTATCCCGTGGTGTCAGTGGGATCAATTTTAATGACTTTCTCAAAAGCATCGGCAGCACTTTCGTACATATCTCTAAGCAGATAAACTCCCCCAAGATTAAACAAAGTTTCTGGGTCATTGCGATCCAATTCATGGGCGCGGTTGAGTTCCAGCAAAGCTTCTTCATCATGATTAAAAAGAACGTAAGCGGTACCCATTAGTTTGTAAACGCGAGGGTTCTTAGGATCTTTATTGCGGATGAGTTTGAGTTGCTTTAAAGCTTCTTCATAATTACAGCCATCAATTAAAAGAGTAGCCAGCTCTAATTGTAATTCCAGGTTGTCGGGGTCGGTCTTTAATTCTTTCCGTACTTGACGGGACTTTTTGCTGATAGCCATTTCCCGTTTAGTTTCTTCGGGATCACGGACACCCAGTTCTTCAAAGATTTCCGGATCAATTTTCATCGTGATCCAGTCTGTAGGCTTGCCGGCTTTAGCCATATAACTCGGGCTCCAAATTTATTTAATTCAAATGTTTATAAAAGATAAGCTAATTCTAGGTGATTGTCCCCCCATCTGTCAACCCAGTCAATGCTGGTTCGTAAAGGGAACTGAAGCTTGTTAAGCACAGAAGGCATTTGTTTTAATACTTTGTTGTTAGCTTCAGCGGTTACGGAGCCACGTCAGTGGTGGCCATATTAAGAATTTCTTCTTTCCCGTAATGATCGAGATAAAGTAGGAAATGTTCGCGGGACAAGTAATTCCAGATTTTACGGGATGGGAAATGCTCCTCAATGACTGAATCAAAACTTTCATAGACATCCATAACTTCATCCCTTGGCATTCCGGATTTAATTTCAAAATCAAATACGATAGCCATGTCACGTTCCGGATTATGAATAATACGATCGATTTTGAACTTTGCAGGGTTGTGGTATATCGCTGAATCTTTCTCCAATGCAAAAATGGATTGCCCCACGGAGTGGATTATTCCACTTTCAACTTCAGAGTTCTCTATAGTAAAACGAATTGTATCTTCCGCTTCTGCTCTTTCTTCTGTTGGAAAACCGAAAAATAGATAAAGATGATTCCAGATTCCAGCTTCCGAGCTATGTCGCAGTACCGTCCTTTCAGTTTCTTGATCACAACCTTTATCAATAACGGAAAGAATACGATCATTTGCGCTTTCTAAGCCAAAAAACAGCATTAAAAATCCGGCGCGGTAAACATCGTCAAAAAGCTCGGGAGATTCTTTTTCGCCGGATTCAAATTTAAGCATTCCCAATGAGCGCATTTCGACTCCTCGTTTGAGAATTTCTTTCGACATACGGTTGAAAGCGTTCGGAGAAATGGCTTCGTCTGAAAACGTAAAATATTTTGTTTTGTATTTTTTTGAGAGGTGGTCTAGTTCTTCGGCTACTCTAACTTCATTTTCTTTTCTGTAATGCGAGTCATATATAAAACTGTGGGTGCAGAAGGTGCATTTACCCCAATAACATCCGCGGCTCGACATATAGGGAAGCACGGGATAAGGCATAAGATATTTTTCCAGTGGCAATTGATCAAAGGTCGGACAGACCATTTCTTCGTAAGGCAATGCTTCTGTTTTTGGGTTGCGGATAACCTTGTCGTCTTCAAGATAAATCAAGTTTGGTACTGTCTGCAGTGGTTTGTTTTCTTTTAAATGGCTGACAAGATGATCCAATGGTAACTCACCCTCAGAAACAATCAAACTATGGAAGAACTCTTTAAATAATTGTTGCTTGTCATCAAGTAAATCGGCGTGACGATTGAAAACACTGCCGCCCACTACAATATGCAAATGAGGATAACGACGCCTTAACTGGCGCGCCAAAGTGAGACCGGGGATGACTTGTCCAATATGAATGATAGATAAACCAACAATTCCGTAATCGTCCCACGGTATTTTTGGAGCCAGGTATTGTTCAAACATAAGTAAAAAGGGGTTTCGCACCGTGTCTTCGGTTGCACTCATTATTCCTGAAAGATGTTCTTCAGGGTTTCCCTGCATGAAGAAGGAATCGAGATCCAAACGACTGGGATGGTGAGCATAGGAAATCAACTGCATTGCAATTTTCAGGTTGGTGTAGGCTTGGCTATAGGTTTCAAACTGAAAAAAACGATTCTCATCTCTCAGCACATTTTTTGCATCTTCTACCTCATTAAGAACAGACTCCAAAAAGGATACATCGGATAGGATGTCCTTATAAATTGGTCTGACTTCCTGATCTTCCGTGGAACGTTTTGGATCAGCAAGTCTCCTTCTTATAATCTCAACACAGCGTTCAAGATATTCTTTTGAAAGAAAAACATCGTAGCATTCGATGTTCAAATCAAACTGGTCCACTTCATGGCCTTTGGACTCTAAATGGGCCTTAAGGGTAGGGAGAGCCAAATAGGGTTGGCTGGGATACCATTGGGGTGGAAAAAGGAGGGCAACTTTCATTGTTTCTCCTTTCCAGATACCATTCTTTTTTGCGAATTAGGATTTAGCACACGCTTCAACTGAAAGAATTATATGGGTTTATAATAGATTAGCATATATCCAATATGAAAGCCCTGTCAACCCGAGTCCATGCTTTGGGGTCCCTGATAGCTTGATGCTCTTTGCCGAGCGGTTGACAGTGTTTGCTTAAAAGGATTATACTTAAAAGATTCCGGAAACTCTTTTAAAAATATTGGTTTATTGTTTTATTCCTGTAAGGAAGGAGATTTGAGTTGAGTGACCAAGATACTGAAACTAAAGAAACAACGGATTCTTCAGAGGCTCCTGAAGAAAAAGAAGTAGACCACCTGGCCGATTTGAGTGAGTTGGAGAAGATCAAAGCTGAACTCCAAAAAGAAAAGGAGAAGGCTGCTCAAGAACTCGCAGAAGGTGAAGAAGAAGATGAAGATCTAAGAGAGGTAGATTACCTTCAAAAGTTAATTACCCTTTCTGTTAAATTCGATCATCATATTGGCATGTACTTGATGCCAGCGTTTATTGATTGTGGATTAAAATATGACCACCGTCTTGCTGAAAGTTACACTGTACAGTTGACTACAATCCAGTCTTTCTTGCGTCTTCTTGAAAAAGTGGATGGCGTTACGCGTGAAGAAGTGACCAAACAATGTATTTTAAATTTGCGCAATATTCTTCAACTGGTTCATAAAAATATGGTTAAACCACTTTATCGCGAAGTAGGTTTAATGAAGAAGAAACCCAAATCAGAAAGTTTGGATAATTTCAAAACAAATTGGAACGAGCGCATGGAGGATTTTCAGAAGACCTGCGACTTTGAATACCAAATTTTAGATGTGAAAGGGTTTTTGCTGAAATAAGAACTTTTTTTTAAGTAGATTTTTGGGTATTTATTTTCAGGATATCAGTTCAATTTTGAATTGAAATAATAATGGCTTCAAGAGCCCCTTTAGAGGGGCTCTTTCCTATTGGAGTCCTTTGAGTGGGCAAGTGAAAGGGTTTGGAAATTGAACGAAGAAGACACCAATAATGCAGATATAGAAGATTCGAATACTCTTGAAGTTGCAGTGACCGAGGAAACTCTTCCTGAAGAGAGACCAACTATAGATCACAGTAAGCTTTATGTCTGGATCGCCGATTCCGGAAATGACCGAATACAAAAATTCGATGGTAATGGAAAACTACTTAAGGAGTTTGGTACCTCTGGAGGCACACGTCCCCCTTATGTGCCTGGGCAATTTAAAACTCCCAGCGGAATTGCAGTCGATTTGGAGGGATACATTTGGGTTGTGGATACAGGATGTCATCGGATTCAGAAATTTGATCCGGAGGGAGATTTCTTCTTTGAGTTTGGCACAGAAGGCTGGGGGCAGGAAAAATTTTATATGCCCGAAGACATTGTTGCAGAACCAATGGGAACAATTCTCGTGGCAGACACCTCTAATCATTGCGTAAAGCGTTATGACGATGATGGAGAGTTTATTCTGAGCTTTGGTTATGCTGGAAATTTTGATGGTTTCATGAAATTCCCCGTTGGTTTGGCTTTGGATAGGGAAGGAAATATTTATGTTGCAGATCGTGATAACCAACGCATTCAAATTTTCAACGAGGACGGACAATTCTTATCCAAGTTTGGTGAATACGGGTTTGAGCCTGGAAGACTTAATTTCCCAACCGGTATCACAGTTCGCCGAGACGGAACAATCATTGTTGCTGAAAAAAGTCAAAATCGTCTTCAACTATTTGACCGTGAAGGTCATTCTTTGGGAGTAGTAGGTGAAGGGGGAAAAAGGGATGGCCAGTTTAACTGTCCTTCTTCTGTAGTCGAAGATCCCTATGGATATGTGTTTGTTGTCGATACTATAAACCAGAGAATTCAAAAATTTGATCCTGATCTAAACTTCATAGCTAAATGGGGTATTGTTGGTAAAGACCCCGGGCAATTTTATAATCCTGCCGGAATCTGTCTTTCGTGGGAACCGGATTGGGCACCTCAGGAAGAGTGATTGTGACGAATAAAGAAACAATACTTTTTTATTTATTACAAAGATTTTGTAACTCTATGATTTTTGTGTTTATGGCCACTATTTTCTTTGTACCTGAAAATGTGCAGGCTGAAAATAGTAATGATGAAATTTTTGGTGGACAAATATTATCCCTTACTGAAAAAAAACCAGAGCTCAAGCCTTCCAATGACCCAAGGTTTAAGGACAACAATGATGGTACTGTGACAGATTTGCAAGAAGGGTTGATGTGGAAGAAAATAGATCTCTATCAGGAAAAAAAAATATGGTCTAGTTGGGAGGAATCGCAGAAACTTTTAGAAAAGTTTAATAAAGAAGCGTATGCAAGTTATTCGGACTGGCGGTTGCCGACGCGTAAAGAGCTTAAAAGCCTTTATGAAGAGGATAAAAATATTCCCTGGAAATATTATTGGACTGAAAATATGATTCATATCGACCCTATTTTTGGTTATTCGCATTGTTGTTTCTGGTCAAGCGAACTTTATAAAGATAAATATGCTTGGGGGTTTAATTATATTGGAGGTAAAGATTACCCGAGCATGAAGGGAGGAGGCCAGTATCACCTATCTTTGTCAACGATTCGACCAGTACGCACTGTTTCTGAAAAAGATTAGTAGCGAGAAAAATTTAGAATCCAACAGAACAAGTGAATGTTTTTCTAACTCTTAAAATGTTGAGACCAAGGGTATGACCGAGGAAGAAAAAGAGGAAACCTCCGAATCCGAAACTGTTGAAGAAACTCCTGAAGACTCAGAAACGTCCGAGGATTCTGACGAAAGTAAACTAACTGAGTCCGAGGAGGAAGAAGAGCTAGAGGATGAGGACGAGGAGGAGGTAGAGTTTGACCTGGAGGCGCAGGTCGAGGAATTTCGTCGGCTGATCGATGAAGATCCAGATAATTGTGTAAACTTTTACAACCTGGGTGAGGCGCTCGCCGAACTCGGTCAACTAAGCGAGGCCAAGGAAGCCTTTGAGCAAGCCCTGGTGTTGGATGAAAATCAGGAATTCAGCGCTATCATACATCTTGGAATCGGAAATTTATATTATCATCAGTTAATGTCAGGAATTCAATCTACTGTTGTGAAGAGCTCTGTGGGTATGCTTTCCCAGCACAAACAGCAGAATACGATTAATTCGGTCAGTGGGGATGATTATTCGATTCCTATTGCCGAGTTTGAAAAAGCTATTCAATTCATTCCAAGTCTCAACGCAGATGAAGAAATAGTAGATTACGTCAGAAAAACTGCACCAAAACAAATTTCAACCATTTATTATAAATGGGCCTCAGACTTATTCGACAAAGCAAGGCAACTCGAAAATTACGGCGATGAGATCAAGGATATTAAGCAGGGACTGAAATTTTTGAGGAAGACTGTAGAAATAGACCCTAATCATGCTCAGGCTAATTTAATGGTCAAGTATGGAAAAAAAATGTTGCTCGAGGGTTTTAGTATTTACGATGAGTATGGTTTTGAAGCAAAAATAATCCCTGGATCTGGATAGACAAACTATAGCCTTCTTTTACCGGAGCAAATAATGCCCAATATAGATGATTTAATACGTGATAAGTTGAGCAAGGACGGACAAGTGATAAATTTAAAAGCCCAGTTTCTAAGGGAAGTTGGAGCAAAAGAGCTGGCTTGTAGGGAGGAATTAAAAGAAGTTAGGGCTATGGATCTTTCCCAAAATGGAATTGGTGATGAAGGAGTAAAAGCTATTGCTGAATCGAATGTTTTTGGCAATTTGAGAAATTTAAATTTGGCATCCAATAACATAAGTGATGAAGGGGCTCGGCTCTTGGCTACCTCCAAAAAATTAAACAAGCTGCGTAGTTTACAGCTAGTTGTGAACGATATTACCGAAGAGGGGGAAAAATTTTTACGAAACTCTACTGAATTAGTGAGTTTAACCTCCTTAAAGTTTAGGGTTTAATAAATGATGTCAAAGTTCTGTGGATCGGGAGGGTTGCTAAATCCCTCATAACCAAGAAGCTAGTAATCCCTGTAAACTATTGATAAATTAAGGATTTTATGGTCTAAAATTATAGTGTTATTAAAGGCTTGACTTACCCTTATGGTTTTGTTAATTTCGTTTCAATCTAGTCAGGCCAGTGGGTTTGCTGGGTGTATTTTGCCATTATAAGCTTACTGTTAGGAAGGCAAATTAAAAGGTTTGAATACGAATCACCGTTTAAGGTTGATGTAATAATAAAGTTTTTAGGTTGTTTCAGGTTTCTTTAAATCAAGCTTCGAAAGGGGGAGCATATCATGAGAAAAACCGTTGTAACTTTATTGGCAGTACTTTTAGTATTTTCTGTATCAGTAGCCAGCGCAAATGTATCAACTGTAAAAGCTGGAGGTAAAGCAGACTGTCTGAGAGCCGGTTGGGTTATTGAGAATTTGAGTGAAACAAAATCCACCACGGTTCACATTCATTTAGGTACGTTGGCTTATTCGTGGAACAAGAATTTTGACCGGACTCTACCACCCGGTGATTTCTTGGCAAATGCTGCGAATAATAAAGCTACATTCACCAACAAAGGCCCTGCGGACATCAGTCTGAATTGCCAACGAACACGTGTTGAGAATTCTAACCGACATGAGTGGAAAAAAGATCCTGGTTCTCAGAAGACCTATCAAAGTAACTACCATCTGGACCATGTTAGACCTGGAACATATATTGAGCCGGGAATGGGTCAACCAGAAGGCACAGAACGTGGACTGTTTAGCCAAAATAATGGACAGCAGCGAGAAGGTGCACGTTAAGATATAATTTAGATTTTTTGCCGGGGGGCTTTGTGCCTCCCGGCTTTTTTTTTGGATTTTTTTGGATATTAAAGAGTAAGACTATAAAATAAACTGTAAAATTTAGATTAATCTTTGAAGAGGCAAAAATGGGAGAAAACAGGTTTGTTGATAACGGAGACGGTACCATAATGGATACCTTCACCCAATTAATGTGGATGAAGAATGATTCCTATTTGGATCTGTTGAAATTTGTTACCTACCCTAAAGCTGTAAAATATCTTGAAAAAAAAAATGAAGAAGCTTTTGCTGGTTATAAGGACTGGCGACTTCCTAATAAGCGTGAGGCACACTCCCTTTTTGACATCAATAAAGAAATTAAGGATAAATACGATATGATCATCCATTTAGATCCAATATTTACTGCGGGTTGTGGCTATGATACTTGGACAAGCCATGTTCGTGGCAAAATTACTGCTTATTGTTATTCTTTTAATAGTGGTAGTGGTGGTCATAAGGAAGCAGCAGACACATTAAATTCTAGCGCACGATTAGTCCGTGCGAAATTTGACAATTCAAAAACCAAGGTTACCTTTGTCCCCGAAATTAGAGACAAAATAACCCAAGGAGGAGGTTGGAGATAATTGTTGTGCGTCAGGGCATAATGGGGGTTGTTTTTTTTTCTCGCCTGAACAAATCTTTGGACCATCTTCTACTATTCATAAGATTTCAGGGTTTTCCGGGGTTTTCAGAGTTCTAATTTGAGTTGTAAATATAGGTTTCGAGTGGTACTTTGTAGTATTGAATTTACAGGTTTTATATAAATCGAAAGAGATTAAACACTCTATTTCCTTGTCTTAAATAGATTGGATAGGTGTTTACTAAACTTACGATTAGTGCTGTGGGGAAAGATAAAAGGCAACGCCATTTTTAAGACGAGGGTGGTGGGGTGTTTTATTGTGATGTTTATTTTGAGGTGTGGATTTGGCCAAACCAAATTGGAAGAAAAATGATAACGGAACAATTGAAGATCAAGATAATGATCTCATGTGGGCTGTAAAAGATTCAAGACAAGAGTTGGGTAAATGGCTTAATTGGGATGAGGGAGTTGCCTACGTCAAAGCATGCAATGAGCAAAATTATCTAGGTTACAATGATTGGCGGTTGCCGAGTAAAAGTGAGGTGCGGTCCATTCTTAAAAACAAGGATCCCTACCGGGAAATGTTTCTCAACTTGCCTAAAAAACCGGCGCGGCGTGTTTCAAATTATCAGGCGGGAGGCGAGACCAGTGTATGGACCTCAGAGACCCGTTATGATTCTTATGCTTGGAAATGTTATTACCCAGATTTAAAGGAAATCTGTGTTGATCAATCGGTTTCGACCACAGGAACCTCGGTTCGTATGGTCCGGGACATGGATTGAATCTTTTTTATAAGGCGAGGTTAAAAAATGTCTGACGAACAGGAAGATTTTGAAGAGGCTTCAGACCCTAACCTTCTTGATGATGAAGGCGAAACCGAATGGGTAGGTGAAGAGGAGTGGGGCGATGAGGAAGAGGAAAATGTTGCTCTTGTCGAGGAGGAGGTTCCCAACTTTGTTGATAATGGAGATGGAACTATCAGTGATACTCAATCAAACCTGATGTGGAAAAAAGATGATTCTTTTAAAGAATTTGGATATGGAATTAACTGGATTGAAGCCCAAGATTATTGCGAGATGCTTAATGAAAAACAATTTGCCGGCTATGATGACTGGAGATTACCAAGTGGTGAAGAAGCAAAAAGCGTTTTTTCTTTTACACAATCCAATACTGACAAGGATGGGGCGGAAACCCACATCTCTGAACTTTTTGAGCCGGGGGGTGGGCATAACACTTGGACTTACGAAGAAAAGCCGGATTATCAACAATATGCTCAAAAATTTAGTTTCGTCACTGGTAATGAAATGTGGGAACATAAGGATAACGAATACTCACATTGCAGAGTTACACGGGATGTTATTCAGGAGGACTGGGAGCCTGAATGGAGAAAAGAAACAAAAACATTCGAACGCTAATTTTTGTTTGTCTTTAGTTGTTTTTAAGACGGAATAGGGACTTTGTGAGCCACTACATGATTTTTGGAAAAGACGATTGCCCTCATACGCAAAAAGCCATAACTGACTTTAAAGATAAACATCGTTCTTTTATTTATATTAATGTCGATAAAGACCCGCATGGATTAAAAAAATTGTTGGAATATTCCAATGATCAATACATCGTTCCGGTTATTGTAAATGTCGATGAAGATAGTGTCGAAATAGGATACACCGGAGAATAAAACTAATTCATCTAATAACCACCGGTTAAGCCGGTTAATGGATTCTACTATGGAAGAAAATTTACCGCAGAAGGTAGAGGAGCATCTACCAGAAAAAAAAGATGATAAGCCGAAAAGGTTTGTTGAAAAAGGTCGTGATGTTGTTTTTGATAGCAAAACCCGTGTCTATTGGTTGAAAAAAGATTCCTGGCAGGACAAGGGAAAGTTTTTCAATTGGCATGAGGCTGTTACCTTTGCTGATAATAAAAACCTCAGAAAAATAGGTGGGTTCGATGATTGGCGGTTACCTAATATGGATGAAGCTACTTCCTTGTACGACGAGAATTGTGAGACTCTAGGCAAGGGTGATACGAATCTTCATATAGATCCAATTTTCCCTGAAGGAGCTTTCAAAACAGGGTGGATTGCAGGAGATACTTCCACCAGAAGGCCCCGGTTTGACTATAGTGAAGGTAAGGTGGTGAGCGTGGAAGAGTATTCTTTTGGCTCAGTAAGGATATGTAGAAAAGATACTGTTGTAAAAAAACAAATAGCTCCTAGAAGAAGGTAAATTCGCATGACGGAAACAATTCAGGCGCAGTACATTGATAACGGCGATGAAACTGTGACCGACACCAAACATGGGATAATGTGGATGAAAAAAGATACATGGTTGGAGTTGGGTCGCCTCATAACTTGGCATGAAAGTCTGGAGCTTGCTCGCAAAAAGAATGAAGAAAAATTTGCTGGTCATACTAACTGGCATATACCTTCTGCCTCAGAAGCAAAATACTTATTCGATATAGAAGCAAGCAATTTAGATGTAGAAGGTTGCGAAATTCATATAGATCCAATTTTTCCTTCGGGATGTGGGTTTTCAACTTGGACAAGTCAGACAAGGGGAGCTAAGGCGGCCATGTCTTATGATTTTAGGTCCGATTATGAGTATTGGCTTGCAAAAGAAAATGATGGTTTTCCCAGTGCAGTTCGATTAGTTAGGGATGATAAACAAGAGGAAGAAGATTCAGAGTTTGTGCGAATCGAAAAACGAGACGATGGCACGATTATCGACCATAAAACAGGTCTCCTTTGGAAGACAGATGATTCATATATGGACTTGGATAAATGGGTAACTTGGGAAGAAGCCAAAACTTATGTGATTGAATTAAACAGGACTCAGTTTGCGGGTTACCAGGACTGGAGAATGCCAACCCGAAAAGAGGCACAGTCCATTTATGATCCTGCAAACCCAGTAACAGACAATTATGGTGACACAATTTTTTTGACCAAAGGTTTTTCACCAGGAGCCGGTCAAACATCCTGGACAAAAACCCTTCACAAGACAGAAAAAGGATCGGCCATTCGGTTCCACTTTTATAATGGTGACTATAAATGGCATCAGATGGGTTTGCGAAGCCATGGAGTACGCGCGTTGCGCACATTCAAAAAAAATTCCTGACTTAATTCATGAATGAACAATCTGAAATAAAGTCTGTAGTACGTTTTGTTGAAGCCGATAATGATACGGTTATTGATTGTTCCAAGAAGTTAGTATGGCTTAAACAGGATACTTGGCAGGTTACTGGTAAATGGATGAATCAGTTGCAGGTAAAAGAGTTTGCTGAAACTTTAAATAGAAAAAGGTTTGCTGGATTTTCTAACTGGAGACTGCCGACAGCTAATGAAGCAAAAAGTCTATTTGATAAGAGTAGAAAAAACTCTGATAATCAGGGTAAAGAAATTTTCTTATCCGAATTATTTGCTTCGGGATGCGGGTTTCTATGTTGGACGAGTGATGTAAGACACAAAGTGCAAGGGGTTCGGTTGAGTTTTAGAAAAGGGGTGACAATGTATGATGATATTTATCGTACCTCGAGAGGATCCTCGCGTCTGGTTCGTGATATTGAAAAAGATGATGATTTGATTTGAAGGCAAATGAAGGAGTGGGAATTGGAATTGAAAAAAAGATTTGTTGATAATGGAGATGGAACAGTAACGGATCTTGAAACTAAATTAATGTGGAAACAAACAGACTCGTTTCAGGATACAAGCCAGTGGACGAATTGGTATAAAGCTTTTAAATATATTCGTAGTTTGGAGCTTGAAAAATTTGCAGGATATGCAGATTGGAGGATGCCAACTTTGGAGGAGGCGGAAAGCCTTCATGATGAAAACCACAGTATTAAGGATATGGATCGAATGGATATTTTCATCAGTGAAGCTTTTTCACCAGGTGGTGGCTTCACGAGCTGGACTGCAACAGAAATGCCACACTCAACAGCTGCTATTTTTTACTACAGATATGGCCATGCAAATTCTAATCATAAGGAAGATATTACTAAAGATTCGGTTCGTGCAGTCAGAGATGTAGAAAAACGCGAAAGGGAGAAAGGCGTGTTAAATAAATTCCCCGGTTTTGCAAATTCTCCACTTCCGCGCTGATTAAATTAAAATAATAAGGATTTCGACTTCGAGTCTTTCCAATGTTGAATTTTTAAAAAAATAAAATAATTTATAAAAGGTAAATGTCATCGAAAGTTATAAGGTAGTTAACAAACAGGAAAGTGAAAAATCGGTATTGACCTATCGCTTTGAACAAGAAGACTACATTCATACCTATATCCTTGAAGACTATTACCATACGAATCCTTTTTTTGATTATAATTATGTAGTGGTGTTCATGCGCAATCAGGATAAACCTGAAAAATCCTTTGCATTCCAAGTAAATTTCAACAAAACTTTTAATACGATTCCTGACCATCCAAAGCTCACAGAAGTGCAAACTCAAATCTCTAAAGAATTTGCTAAGAATGCTGCCAATGAGTTGATCCTTCTTTTTAAGCAAAGAGCGATAGAGGCAAAAGCTTACGGAGAAAAAAATCCGGCAACTTATTTGGAATTTGAACCTGGGCGGTATTTCAACTTTTTCGAAT
>JAOMDP010000025.1:0-17514 GCA_028345515.1 Nitrospinota bacterium | reverse complement strand
ATTCCGGAACTAAAACTGTGATGTGACAACCTGGAAACTCTTCCCGTAAAGAAATAAGCGTCTTGTTGAGTATCCGAGTCGCGGAGCGAATGACAAAAATTTTTTTTGGTGGATTTTCTTTTATCATTTTTTATCTTGGTATATGTACGCGTCCAAAATCGCCTGGATTTTCTAAATCAAAAACTTTTCCTTCAATGTTTACAGCCACCAGTTTTTGAATTCCGGATCGTTTTGCAATCGCTTTAATTTCTGAATACCCATTTCCTGAAATATTATTAAATGGGATTACACCTAACGAGTAGGATTTCTTTTTCAATTTTCCAACCAAACTATCAGGGAAGGTTTTTTGATTGAAATGGTTGTCTCCGTATAATAAGACTTCATTTATATGTGGGTTTTTCCTTAATTCTGGTTCAACTGAAGGTTGAGCAAGTACTGTTACATCTTTTTTAAATTGGCTATGAAGTGAATTGATCACATCGTGAATTTGTTTCATTCTTGAACTACGAAATAAGAGTATTTCTCCTTCTTGGTTAAGCTCAACCGATTTGAAATTATTATGAGCTGTTGCTTTGTAACGCTGGTTAAACCCTACTTCGTAAAGTTTTTCGGCTTCACGAAAATTTTCCATTATTTTTTCAGCAGGATATTCAGGACGATTAACTACAACATGGTTGCCACCATCAAAATGTTTCCAGTCTACATTTTTAAGATGTCCTTGTTCCTTCATATGATTAAAGAAAGGGGTTCCTGGTTGAGGTGTGCTAATGGATAATTGGAATCGCCATAATAGTTCTCGGTCCAGCAATTCGCGAATGAGGTCGAGGGTTTTCTTATCGCAGTCATCAGTAGAACCTTCGCCACCAAAGGTAAAGGTTCCGTAAAATTTTAACCCAATATTGGTTCCGTGCTGCATCAACTGTTTAAGCTTTGGAAGATTAAACTTTCTCTGCAACTCCATACCCTTTGCGGCATGTTCTCCTGCTGTTTCTATTCCCAGGCGAACCATGTAATAGCCAGCACTTTTCATATTATCGAGCACCTCTTCATCCATCGGCCATTGACCGCACATGACATCGTACTTTAGGTCTTCGAGCCCATTTTCCCGAATAGCTTTTGTTAATTCTAGAATATATTTCTTGCTGCCATTGTGAACTTCTTCATCAAAGAAAATCCCTTCTAACTCAGGGTATTTAGCTCGCAAAGTCTGTAGTTCGTAAACAACATTTTCTGGATTTCTGGGCCGCCAATTAGGGCGTTGATAAGAAATGTTTCCACATACGCAAAAAGTACAAGATAAGGGGCATCCACGCGAAGCATAGGCCTGGATTTCCAGATATTCACTGGACGGTTCTCCGGGCATTCCATAGTCAAGGCGCGATACATCATTGTCTTCTGGTAATGGTAAATTATTGACGTCGAGGGGAGGGCGAATATTGGTATTTGGCCATAGGCCCATGATGTCTTGATGATTTTTTCCTTGTAAAATATCCAGTACAACCATCTCGTATTCGCGGAGAATCACAAAGTCGGCATATTCGCTGACTTCTTCAGGAAAGGTTGTAGGATGAGGTCCACAAAAAATAAGCTTAGTTCCAAATCTAAGCTTAATTTCTTTTGCAAACTTGCTATCTGCCTCAATGGTCCGCGTGGCGCAATCCATTACAAGATAATCAGGGCCGAATTCGGAAACTTTTTCGACGAATACGTCGTGATCCCATTTTTCCAGACATCCATCAAAAAATTTAACCTCGTGATCAGTATCTCTTTTTAAGATAGAAGAACAATAGGCAAGTTGCCATGGGTAATAGGTGAATATGTTGTGATCTTTCGTGCTATTGGTCCAACGGCTTGGTGAGTGAATCATCGCATAGCCATCGGCATCGATTCCAACAGAGTTACAAACAGCGACTTTCATATTTTTACCTATAGGTGGATATTTATTAAGTAGATTGACTATTACGAAGCTTTTTAATACGACCTTCACTATTGAGAAAATATCAGCTCTTTTTTCCGGAACCGGAACGAGGGATCCTTTAGCAAAAAGAGTCTAAATGTCATAGCGGTTGAAATCAAATAAAACTTTACCTATAAAGGCTTTTGTGGTGTTTTAGCTAATTAATTTTTCTCCTATTAGTGCGGGAAGAAGGAAATAAGCTTTTCAGAAAGTTTGATAAGGAATAAGGATTATAAAACAATCTCTTGTAAACTTTCGATATTGCGGGCAGTTTTCTAATGAGGTAAAAAATAAAACTAAAGCTAATTTAAAAGTCTTGGTAATAGCTATTCATTTTATTAACAATGCCTATTTGCTATACGATGAGTAGTTTTTTAGCAAGGTAGAGAAAACTTTTTAAAATACCGCCCGAATTTTGGCGATTAAATTAGAATAATAAATGGGGGTTAAATGGAAGAAACTCAAATACCGAAAGAAGAACCCAAGTCTGGGTTTTTTGCTCGTCTCAAATCGGGCTTGCAAAAAACTCGTTCCAGTCTTGCCGGCGGAATAGAAAATGTTGTACATGGTAAGGCAAAAGTCGGCCCTGAATTGTTGGAAGAATTGGAAGAAATTCTTCTGATAGCAGATGTTGGAATGAATTCTGCTTCGTTTATTCTGGAAGATTTAAAGAAGGATGTAGCGAAAAATCGTATTCGAGAAAATGAAGAAGTTTTAGAGCAATTAAAAAGCCGGATGAAAGAAATTCTATCACAGAATATAAAGCCTATAACTTTCACCGAAAATAAACCTTTAGTGATTTTGATGGTGGGTGTCAACGGGTCGGGTAAAACAACAACCATTGGAAAGCTGGCTCAAAAATGGAAGCAGGAAGGAAAAAAAGTTTTACTAGCGGCAGGAGATACATTTCGAGCAGCTGCCATAAACCAGTTGCAAGTGTGGGCAGACCGTGCCGGGATAAATTGTATCAGCCAGAAAAGCGGTGCCGATCCTTCTGCCGTTGCATATGATGCTGTGCAGGCAGCTGTCTCAAGAGATATGGATGTGGTTCTGATTGACACGGCAGGCAGATTACAGACCAACCAAAACCTGATGGAAGAACTCAAAAAAATAAAACGGGTTATTGGAAAGATTTTGCCTGGTGCCCCGCACGAAACTTTATTAGTTTTGGATGCTACTCTTGGCCAAAATAGCATTTCACAGGCTAAGCTTTTTCACGAAACTCTTGAACTAGACGGGTTTGTGATGACAAAACTCGATGGCACCGCAAAGGGGGGGGTGCTTTTTAATTTGTCTGGAGAATTAAAGCTACCAATTTATTTTATTGGCGTTGGTGAGAAAGCGGAAGATTTGCAGGAATTTGATCCTGAAAGATTTGTGGAAGCATTAATTCAGCGTTAAACAATCAAACTGTTTTTCATTTCCCCATCTTTTTGCGGTACTTGTTTTAAAGGGAAATGGAGGCACCGGGCGGACTCGAACCGCCGATAGAGATTTTGCAGACCTCGGCCTTACCACTTGGCGACGGTGCCACGCTCCAGATACAACGATGTAAAAATGGAGCGGGAGAAGGGGTTCGAACCCTCGACTTCAACCTTGGCAAGGTTGCACTCTACCACTGAGTTACTCCCGCTTTTTTTATATTTTAAGGAATGCTTGGAGTTCCCAAGCTTCTAATTATATTTCTTCAGCATATATTGTCAAATTCTATTTTTTCAAAAACTTTGGTTCATTTCCTTTAACTAGACGGATGATATTGTCATGATGCTTTTGCAGTGTAAATAGAGCTAATATATTGGCTAGATAAATAAAGGGTAACGGCATTTTAAAATAAATCCCCAGAATTGGTAAACAAATAGCTGCTAAAATTGAACTCAAAGATATATAACCTGATATCTTAAGGCATAGGATAAAAATCGCAATAGAGTATAGGGTAGGCAAAGGCATTATAAAGCTGAGCACCCCAACTCCGGTTGCAACTCCTTTGCCTCCTTTAAACTTTAAAAATATAGAGAAAAGGTGGCCAAGAAATACAGCGAGACCAGCCAAAGCAATAACTATGGTTTTTCCAAACCATAGACTCGCTATAAAAACTACCAACCATCCTTTAAATACATCTCCGAGTAAGGTGAAGAGTCCTGCTTTTTTCCCCAAAGTACGTGCAACGTTTGTGGCACCAATATTTCCGCTGCCATGTTCGCGGATATCAATACTTTGTTTTTTAGAAAGAAGTACCCCAAAAGGGATGGAACCACATATATAAGCGAAAAGACAAAGTATGAAAATTTCAGTCAGCATGGTTTTTTATTCGTCTTCGTTGATCCATGCTTCTTTTTTAGAAGTATTCTTGACCATAAGCTATAGCTTTCTTAAAGTCCTTAGTTGAAACCGGGCTTGTTTTGCAAACTCTGTTCTTGGATATTTTTTTAGAACTATTTTGTAGTGAGCACGTGCTTGATTGTAGTTCTGCTCCCGAAAATACGACTCCGCTAAAAGAAATTCTGTTTCCGCAATGAAAGAATGGGTTGGGTATTCAACCATAAAACTTTTTAAGCGAATAATTGCTGATTGATATGATCCCGTACGAAAATAAAATTTTCCAATCTCAAAACTATTTTGAGCTAAAATATCCAGGCACTTTTTGATTTTTTGTTGTGCCTGCCCTTTGTAGGTGCTTTTAGGATAATCATTTATGAAGTTTTCGAAACCTTCCAATGCGGAATGTACAGGAGTTAAATCTCTTGATGCTAAATCAGAGAGTTTATAGTTTGCCATTGCTTTGTAAAAATGAGCGCGATCTACAAATTTATGTGCTGGATAAAGTTCAGTGAATTTCTGGTAATTGAATTTTGCTTCTTCATATTCTCTTTCTTTATAGTGCACATCTGCTAGAAGCATCAAACTAGTAATCCGTTCTTTGCTGTCAGGGAAGTCTTCTATCAAAGTTTCAATGTGTTTTTTTGCTCTTTCTGGATCATCTAACCTGAAAAATTTTTTTGCTTCTCGCAAAAGTTTGGAGGGAGGAATGGATCTTGGTTGTTTAGTGGTGGAACAATTTAGAGTAATAACTAATGAAATAAGAAATAGGAATATAAGAGTAAAATTGGTGTGTTTTCGAGGCATTTTGGTAATTCGAAAGTTTAGCTGATGGTTAAATATATAGCAAAAAAATCTATGTTTAAAGAGTTTAATCTATTTTATTAAAAGCTAGTTTCTTGCTAATCGAGAATTTTTCATGCTATAAAAGTTGGGCTGGGCTTTAAATAGTTAAGAATTAGCACTTTTAGTAGAGAGGGCGTATCTAAATCAAACTCCGCTATGATAATGCCCTGGGCGCCTGCTATCAATAATTAAAAAATATGTATCGAGCTTTAAAAATAAATTTTGTGTATCTCAGTATTGTCTTTTTCATGATGCCTACGCCCGCCTTCGCAGCGCAACCCTCTTCTTTAGGACAATGGGAATTATTGTCTCTGTTTGAAAAAGGTGGAGCCATGATGTACCCCATCCTTTTTAGTTCAGTGCTTATGTTGGGCATTGCTATTGAAAGAGGATATAGCTTGCGAAGAAAGAATATTATCAATCCTGATTTTGTTAAAGATGTTCGTAGTCAGTGGGACTGGCAAAATATCCAGAAAACTCTACGCCTTTGTAATTCATATGATAACTCCCTTTCTAGAATATTGAAAATGGGTTTACTGCGGTTTGGAGGTAAGTTGGATGAAATCGAGCGTGCTATTGAAGCAGGCGGGCAGCATGAAGCTTCCTTAATGAATTCTAACTTACGAGTGCTGGGTGCAGTAGCAAACATAACACCCATGATGGGCTTATTAGGAACTGTTATTGGAATGATCAAAGCTTTTAACGTAATTTCGTTGAGCGGGACGGGAAACCCTGGTCTTGTTGCCAGTGGTATTTCTGAAGCTCTCATAACTACGGCAGCCGGAATGTTGGTCGGTATTCCAGCTTTGGTTTTGTATCATTATTTTCGCGGTAAGATTGATCGGTATGTTTTTGAAATGGAAGAAGTTGCAATTCAGTTGGTTGAAGAACTTTCATATGACGGGGTTGTTAAAGAAAAAAAACCGGTCAAGTCAAAGAAGACGGGTTTTTAGTCTGAATATAACAAAATAAAAGGAAAATACTTTGCACTTTAAAAGAGAAGAAGATAATTTTGCAATGGAAATGACCCCGTTGATTGATGTCGTTTTTTTGCTCATCATCTTTTTCATGGTTTCCACTGTTTTTGTCGATTTCAGCCGCCGTATGGAAATCAACTTGCCTAGTTCCAAGTCATCTATCATTGACGAAAAACCAAAGACTCTTGAAATAGAAATGTCTAAGGATAAAAACATATTTCTTGCGGGCAAACCTATAACCGTTTTAGGTCTGGAACAGGCTCTTAGAAAACTAGATGTAAAAGGTAGAAAACAAACGGCTATAATTAAGGCTGACAAGTTACTTCCTTATGGCGAGGTTATTCAGGTTATGGGTCTTTTGCAAAAAGCAGGTATTCCTGACATTAGTGTTGCGGTTAAATAAGGTATAATATCTTTATAAGCGTTATAACTTTTTATAATTAAAAGCTTGCCAAAACTTCAGGTGAGCTATTATTTTTTTTAAGGAGATTTAGGATGGCTACTTATACCAAAGAAAAAGATGTAGAAACTGTTCTTGAAGATGATATTGAAGCACGTAATACGATGCAGGAAGTTTTTTCTAATACGGCAAGGTGGCCAGCAGGGTTTGGTGGGTTTGCTGCAGATGTCGTTGCAAATATTAATGGTGAAGAAAAAAAAGGTACCGTAACCGTTAAAGGGCCTAAGGATATTACGATTAGTATTGAAGAGGAGAATATAAAAAACTTTTTGAATGAAAATCTTGCTTCCATTGCCATGCATCGAGGACCACGATCTTTTGAAGAGTCTGATGGAAAATATAAATTGGTCTTTGGTGATGATGGGACTCACCCATTAGGACGAAAGGTGGTTATGGGAGGGGATGGTATGAGTTCTTTTTATCGTGTTAAGGATGGACGTATTCAACAAATCAACCGGCAAACACCCCGTTTTTCCTTTACTATTAATATTGAGGAAAGTATGAAGAATCAGGATGGTAAATTTCTGACAAGAAAATACTCCGTGTTTTATTTCAATCCAGAGAAAGGATTGAAAGATGTTGAAAGTTATACGGATGAATATTTAAGAGTGGGTGAAGCTGATCTCCCAGAAGTGCGACGCATCATAAATTGTGAAAAAGGCGCTATTACAGTTTCCACAATGACATTGAGTAATCATAAATTACTCTAACTAAATATTTGTTATATTCTAAAAGAAAGATCGAGGGTTAAGTGCCAAGTGTTAGTAAATTGTCTTTTACATTTTGGTCAATTGTCACTCCCTCACCGATAATACTGTTTTCAACAGTGCATCCATTGCCTACGGTTGCCCCAGACCAGAGTATGGAATTTTTAACCACTGCGCCGGACTTCAAATGGCAATTGTTTCCCAATACTGCATGGGGACCTATTTGTGCATCTTGTGCAATTCTACAGTCCTTTCCAATGTGAACCGGTTGCACCGCCAGATACCCCTCGGGGTTTCTGGCTGAAGGTGTTCTCAATATCAGCTTGCTATCGAGGACATCTACGTGAGCTTGAATATAGGTTTCGCGAGTTCCTATATCTGCCCAATATCCCTGATGCAGATACCCGTATACCGGTAGTCCATCGTTAACCATTCCTGGAAAAATATCTTCAGTTGTACCGCAGAATTTATTTTCTGGGATACGAGAAAAGATATCTGGCTCTACAATTTGGATACCGGTGAACATTACTTGAGTCACACACTTCGAATTAATAATGGAGTGACCAAGAAAATTTACGATACGTCCATTATCATCTAGTTGGATAGATCCATATTGGTCTGTATTGAAAGTTTTTCGTACTACTAAAGTTAGTTTAGATTTTTTTTCTTTGTGGAACTTTAGAACATCATTCAAATCAACGTCTGTTAGGATATCGCTATTGATGACCGCGAATGAATCATCTTTAAAAAAGTCTTGTAGCTTTTTTATTCCACCTGCAGTTCCTAAAATGTTTTCTTCTCGGGAATAATGCAAGTCCATTTTAAAATTTTTTCCATCACCAAAATAATTGATGATTTTTTCTGGCTTATGATGAAGGTTTATCGCAACTTCCTGGATGCGATGCGATCTTAAAAATTGAAGGGTGTGTTCCAGAATGGGTCGGTTGAGAACTGGGAATAAAGGTTTAGGAAGATCGTTCGTAAGAGGTTTGAGGCGATTGCCAAAGCCCGCCGCAAGAATCATTGCTTTCATTTTTAGTGTGCGAGAGCTTTCAGAGACTCCTTAAAGGGAGCCCTGGCAATACCATTTTCTGTGATGATAGCAGAGATTAGATGATTGGGAGTAATATCGAAAGCAGGATGAGCAGCTTCTATACCTTCCGGAGAAATTTTTTTCTGGTTAATTTTTGTCACCTCATCCGAGGAACGTTCTTCAATGGGAATTTTTACTCCCGATGGGAGGGAAAGGTCTAGTGTTGAAATAGGTGCCGCCACATAAAAGGGGATATTGTTTTCTTTGGCAAGTACGGCCACCATATAAGTACCAATTTTATTAGCAACATCTCCATTGGCTGCAATACGGTCAGCACCAACAACGACCAGATCGATTTCTTTCTTATTCATAAAGAAGCCACACATGTTGTCTGTAATTAATTTTACCGGGATATTGTCTTCTTTTAATTCCCATGTAGTCAAACGCGCACCTTGTAAAAAAGGTCGTGTTTCATTTGCGAGGACTCGAATATTTTTTCCGGCATTTACTGCGGCTCGAACCACTCCCAATGCCGTGCCAAAACCTGCAGTGGCAAGAGCACCTGCGTTGCAATGCGTTAAAATCACACTATCATCTTTTACAAGGGTTTGTCCGTGTTTTCCCATTGACTGATTCGTGGCAATATCTTCTGTTAAAACAGTAAGTGCTTCTTCTTTTAATCGTAATTTTAATTCTGCGATAGGAAGTGACTTGTTGTTCTGGGTCACTTGCTTCATACGACTAATAGCCCAGGCAAGGTTCACTGCAGTCGGACGAGATTGCGCTAGGAGATAACATTTTTGTTCCAGTTCGCGATAGAATTCGTCAAAGTTGGTGGCACCTATAGAATCTGCCCCAAGACTTACACCCATCGCCGCTGCTACCCCAATTGCCGGTGCACCGCGGATAACCATGGTCTTAATGGCATCTCCAACTTCTTCTATTGTACGACAATTTACAAATATTTTTTCTGCTGGCAATTTCGTCTGGTCTATCATGCGTACGACACCATCTAAGTACTCGATAGTTTTAATCATGGTAATTTTTTATGGAACAAGGTTTTTATTTTTCAATATTTAGTGGAATTGTTTTTCTGTGAGGCTGGTCACTACAATAGTTTTATTTTTGCTACTTATCCCCTGAATAATATTTACTTTCGCAGGACTTACACCGGCCCATTTTGCAAAAAATTACATAAATGACTTGTTTGCTAAACCTTCTACTGGTGATGCTGTTAATCGCATTTTTAATACATCATTGTGTATCCCCGTTACGTCATTTTTTGACGATTGGGGTTGTATTAGAACAGAGAAGTGGACTCCATTTCCACCTGGTTTAATCAGCATTTTCTGATTGGACGTTAGGTGTTTCTTCTGTATATTTATCTAAATGGTCTTTGGCAGTGGACTTTATATTTTCTATTAAACTCGATTTTTGTTTTTTAAGTTTTTCAATATCCTGTATCAATCCTTCCACTTCTTTTATTGCCCCCTGCCGATGTTGCTCGGCCTTTTCTTTGGCAGTATTGATAATCTTTTTCGCTTTGTCTTTAAGCATTTCTGGAGTGATTTGAGATAATGGATTATTTCCAATTTCAGACTGATTATTAGTATCCTGTAATTTTTTAATCAATAAATCTTTTTCCTTGATTTCTTCAGTCATAGCTTTGAAATCATCGGCAATCAAATGGAGGAAGGTGTCTACCTCCTGTTTGTTATAACCGCGGAACTTGTCGTGAAAACATTGCTCCAGAATGTCTAGATAGCTTAAGCGCATAAATGGTTATTGTAGTCTTGCCCCCAATGTGGCAAGAGAGTCCACCAGAGATATTTGAAGAAACTGGATTGCGAGTAGGACAATTATGGGTGAGAAATCGATTCCCATTCCCGTCATGGGTATCAGTTGCCGTACTCTATAAAGCACGGGTTCTGTTATACTATTCAATAATTGAACTATAGTGTTGTAAGGGTCCGGATTGACCCAGGATAATAATGCGCGAACAATGATTACCCACATATAAAGTTGAAGGATAATATTTAGAACTTGGGCTGTCGCTTGTAGTAAATTTCCTAGAATAAACACGGAACAATAGTATGAGGTGTAGGTTTTTTCATGGAAGAAAAAAATTGCTTACCAGTATAATTCTAAACTAAAGTATCTGAAATCCCCTTTATTGTCAATTAGAAGTGGGTTGATTTGAAATCGGTAAGTCTTAGGAAACCTGTTTATGAAACGAACAAAGATAAAAGATTTGCTTAATAGCAAAGAAGAGCAGAAAGAAGTTTTGGTTAAAGGTTGGGTGAGAACCCGTCGTGACTCCAAAGGAGGATTTTCTTTTATCGAAATTAATGATGGGTCTTGTTTGGCTAATATCCAAGTCATCATTGAGCATTCCCTAAAAGAATTCTCGAAAGTAGATAAACAAATCACAACAGGAAGTTGTTTGGCAATTATTGGTAGGCTTGTGGTTTCTGAAGGAAAAGGGCAAAAGATGGAAATTCAGACTGTCTTTATAGAGGTTTATGGAACGGCAGATGTTGAAACTTTCCCATTACAGAAAAAGCGACATTCTTTTGAATATTTGCGGGAGATTGCTCATTTGCGCCCGCGAACCAATACTTTTGGCGCGATAATGCGGGTTCGAAGCCGATTGGCTTACGCTATTCATCAATTTTTTAATGACCGGGGATTTGCTTATTTGAATACTCCTATCGTAACTACGAGCGACTGCGAAGGTGCGGGAGAAATGTTTCAAGTTACCACCCTTGACTTAACTCATCCTCCGCGAGTTGATGGGCAAATTGACTATGCGCAGGATTTTTTTGGTGAGAAAACGTCCTTAACAGTCAGTGGACAACTAGAGGGAGAAATTTATGCTCTTGCACTATCAGAAATTTATACTTTTGGCCCCACCTTTCGTGCTGAAAATTCGAATACAAGTCGCCATCTTTCCGAATTTTGGATGGTAGAACCAGAAATGGCGTTTTATGACCTGGATGATGATATGGATCTCGCCGAGGAATTTGTAAAATATTTGCTTTTAGATGCTCTTGAAAACTGTTCTGAAGATATGGAGTTTTTTAATCAGCGTATTGATAAAACGATTCTAGAAACTTTACAACATATTATTGATAATCAGTTTGAACGATTAACCTACACTGATGCGATCAATTGCTTACAAAAATCCAAGGAGACCTTTAGTTACCCGGTTGAATGGGGCTTGGGTTTGCAGGCAGAACATGAAAGATATCTTAGTGAAAAGTTATTCAAAAAACCAATCATAGTTTTTAATTATCCAGAAAAAATAAAATCGTTTTATATGAAACTGAATGAAGATGGCAGGACGGTACGGGCGATGGATGTATTGCTCCCAAAACTAGGTGAGATAATTGGTGGTAGTCAGCGCGAAGAAAATCACGATATTCTTTTAAAACGTATGAAAGAAGCTAATCTAGACCCTCAACATTATTGGTGGTACCTTGATTTAAGACGGTTTGGCACCGCACCACACTCCGGTTTTGGATTGGGGTTTGAGCGCTTGGTACAATTCGTGACAGGCATGGAAAATATTCGCGATGTCATTCCCTTTCCACGTACTCCTAAACATGCAGAGTTCTAAATTACGGAGTCTGTTCTAATCTTTCTTTAGATTCTTAGACGGTGGCGGCGCCTTGTTGGAGAAGGACCGCAGTTTCTATATGGTGGGTTTGAGGAAACATATCGATTACTCTTAAATCCTTTATGGAGTATCCTTCTAATTTTTCCAGATCTCTAGCGAGGGTAGCTGGGTTGCAGGAGACATAAATGATTTGTTCGGGTTGCGATTCCATTAGTGTTTTAATTACTGCATCGGAACAGCCTTTACGAGGCGGGTCAACAATGAAAGTATGAACACCTTCTTCTAGAATCACGCGGGGTGCGTGTTCCTCCACATTTCCCGCCAAAAACTGGCATTGATTGATCCCATTAGTTTTTGCGCTAAGGCGCGCGTCTTCCATTGCTGCTGGCAATTGCTCTATAGCGATCACTCTTTTTCCTTTTGCTGCGAGCCAAAGGGCAATCCCTCCTGCACCGCTGTAGGCATCCACAATTATTTTTTCTTTGGCAGCATCGGACCAGGTTTGTATTAGTTTGTACAGGTATAGAGTTTGTTCTGGGTGTATTTGAAAAAATGACCCAAGCGAAAGATGAAAACTTACATCTTCAAGCTTATCTGTAAGCCTTTCTTTTCCCCAAAGTATTTTGTTTTCTTTTCCTAAAATTACATTCGTTGGCCGTGGATTAATATTTTGTATCAGGCCCACAATCCCAAGCTCTTTTAATTTTTTTTTCTCCGTAAGTTCGGACAGAAAGTTGCGTGGAAACCTATCTCCATTTGTGATAATTCCCACCAGAGTTTCTTTGGTCGATTCTGAATGACGAATAACCAGTCCCCGTATTAACCCTCGGTGGTATTTTTCATGGTAGATAGAAATTTGATTTTTCTTTAATAATTGCCGGAGCCATTCCTTGGCTTTAATAATAGGTTTTAACAGGATATCGCAAACAGGTGAGTCCGCAACCTTATGTGACCCTTCTGAGTAGAATCCAATTTTAGGGTCGCTGGCTTTTCCTTGAATGGCGAAGCTTCCCTTATTACGATAATGGTATTGTCTGTCTGACGCGAGGACTTCAATTTTTTCAGGGAGTTCTATCCCACCTATACGACTTAAGCTGTCGCGTACCACTTGAATTTTAAATTCCAACTGATTTTCGTAATGGAGATCCTGGAATTTACAACCACCACATTTCAAAAAAACAGGGCAAGGCGGGTCGACCCGATTTTTTGATAGTTGTATTTGTTCAAATATATCAACTACCCCGAAGCGCTGTGTGGTTTTTATCACATTTCCTTGGACACGATCACCTGGAAGGCCATTAGGAATGAAAAGGGTATAGCCTTTGTAATGGCAGAGTCCATCCCCGCTGGATGCAAGAGTTTCTACCTCCAACTCTAAACGATCACCCCTTTTTACTGGTATCTTCAGTTTCAGTTTTGCCATTTTTGTTTTAGTGCTTTTTAATTTTAAAGAGAGGAACCTTAACATACTCTCTTAACATGACCTAGAATTTTGCAAGTAAAGGCATGTATACTTGTCGCTATGAAAAAAAGTATAGCTTTATTAGCAGCTGTTTCTGAAGAAATTGCCGGTATTAAAAAGGCGATGCATATATTTGATCGAACTCGTTTGAATAAAATCGAAACTTGGACAGGTACATGGTGGGGAAAAAATATTGTGCTTGCCCGTACAGGCGTGGGAAGGCAAAAAGCAAAACAAGCGACTGCTCAAGTCATAGAAAACTTTCATCCAGAAGCCATTATAAGCATAGGTTACGCAGGAGCTCTTGCTACAGAGCTTAAAGTGGGAGATCTTTTCATAGCCGATTGCATTTTAGATGGGCAGAATGATTCTGTTGCTTTTGAAGTTGAGAATTCGCTTAATTCAGAATGGTTGGGTTTAGCTAAAAGTATCTCTCTCGCAGGAGAACTAAAAATAAAAGTTGGAAAACTTATAACGGTTAATTCGGTAATTCATACTCCGGAGGCAAAAAAAGATCTTGGAGAAAAGGTTGGTGCTGATGCCGTGGAGATGGAAACTATTGAAATAGCCATGCTTGCTCTTGAGAAGAAAATACCATTCCTATCAATTCGAGGAATTTCAGATGCAGTAGATCACGAGCTGATTGATCCCTCTAGTTTTCTTGGAAGCGATGGTGAGATCTCAAAGTTAAGAGCAGGTTGGTATGTTTTGACCCACCCTAAATCTCTTAAAAATGCAATTTCACTTCGTTCTCACACACAAATAGCTACTCAAAACTTAACCGATTTTATTTCTAAATTGATCTCGATTTAGCTATCCACCATTTAACAAAAAAGGTCATCCTCTTTTACTTAAAAAGAAGCCTGACTAAATATAAGGGAAAAAATTGACATTTTTTTATAAAAATATGGTCATAATTTCCGAGAACTTCAAGGTTAAGCCTCTTTAAAAAAAATAAAAAACTTTTTATTTATATAGGTTTAGCTTGAAAAAGAAGTGGTGGCTTCTTTTTGGCATAAACTTTGCTCTTTTAAAATTGAAGATTCGAACTGGCACTGCCACCTCCAACGGATTGGGGTACCTTTAGGTGACCCAATCCGTGGCGTGCCAAACTCGATTGTTAACAAGTTTTTTCTCTCCGGCTCCCTTTAAGGGAGCCATCCTCCCCACTCTTAAGCATTCCTTTGGAATTATCTTGATAAAGTCTAAAATATAAAATTAATTTTCTTAAACCTCTTATTTAGTCTACAAGCAATACTATCGAGTTAGGTTTACTTTCCTAATCGGAACTTTGTTGGCTGCAAGTAAAATACAACCTTTGGCTATAACAATATATTTAAAAGTTATTTACTCTGTTTGGAAAAAGTTAGATGGTGGTTACTACCGCTTCCGCCAGGAAGAAAAATGTTGAATTATATATTGGAGAAATCAGAGTCCCTATAGTCAATATAGCAACAAGACGGTTCACGGCTTCAATTCGCTTGTGGTATGGTTTTTCTTTTTACGATCTGATCGAGCGCTACAAGTTGTTCAAGAAGACTGGGTAGTAAATCAATTTGTAACATGTTGGGTCCATCTGAAAGTGCTTTGCTGGGATCTGGATGAATTTCCATGAACAAGGCATCACAACCAACGGCGACAGCACCGCGGGCTAGATCAGGAATCATTTCACTTTGACCTCCACTTTTTGTGCCCTGTCCTCCGGGTTGTTGAAGGCTATGGGTTGCATCGAACACTACCGGATAACCGTGATCGCGCATCAATACGAGTGAGCGCATATCAACAACAAGATTGTTGTAACCGAAAGTAGCACCTCGCTCTGTGAGTAAAATGTTATTATTACCGCTTTCCTCAAGTTTAAAAACTACATTTTTCATATCCCATGGTGCTAGGAATTGGCCTTTCTTCACATTAATAGGTTTACCTGTTTGTGCTGCTTTAACTATTAGATCGGTTTGACGGCAAAGAAATGCAGGGATCTGCAAAATATCAAGAACTTCTGCTGCAGGTTCTATCTCTTCTTCTTTATGCACATCAGAAAGGATTGGTAGATCCAGTTGAGTTTTAATTTTTTGTAATATCTTTAACCCGTTTCCAAGGCCGGGCCCCCGATAAGACTTTATGGAGGTCCGGTTGGCTTTATCGTAAGATGCTTTGAATATAAATGGCACCCCTAAATCTGTGGTGATACGTTTTAATTTTTCTGCGATACCCATTGCTTTTTGTTCTGACTCAATCACACAAGGTCCACCAATGAGTGTTAGGGGATTTTGATTTCCTATCAAATAGGGGCCCACAGCAATAGGTCTAATTGTTTTAGGGGATAAACTCATTCCGGCCTCTCTGACAATGCAGCTTGCACCTCATCTGCGATAGGAACGGGATGTGGAACTTCGGTGCGAGGTGGTAAACCTTCGGGAGTCAGCAGACCAAGCATAATTTCTCGTACCTTTTCATTATTGATTGCCTTGTAGGGATTAGAGAAACTATTTTCAGATATTTCCGTGAGATTGATATCTGGAAAATCATTATTTAAAAGTATAATGAGAGGTATCTGACGGTACTTCTTTTTTATGTTGTACAAATGTTTAATTTCGTTTTTATCTGTTCGGGGTACGAATACGATAAGATCACAATGGATGAGACCAGGTTTTTTGAAACAATCGCTGATGGATACAAATGTAAAAACTGTAATAATTTCTTCACTAAGAAATTTAGCCATTTGTATGCGTTCGCCGCGAATTGGGTCGACAATAAATATTGTTTTATAAGGCATCAAATTCCCTTATTAAAATAAGTTATTGGATCATTTTAACATTTATTTTTAAGTAAAACCTCTTTGATTTGCAATGATCCCTGTGAAACAATGGCGAGTAAGCAAAACTTCTTGGGAGGTTTCCGAGTATGTTAAATAAATTCCTCTTTATTTTTTTTCTGTTCTTCTGGTTTACTTCTCCAGCCTTTGCAGCCAATCAAATTGTAGTTGTTAAGATTTCAGGTGCTATCAACCCAGCGGTTGCTGAATTTGTTTCTCATGAAATTCACAAAGCTAATGAGGACCAACAAGAATTGATTGTTCTTAATATGGATACACCAGGCGGTTTAGATACCTCTATGCGCCAGATAATCAAGAAAATACAAAGCTCTGAAGTGCCCGTGGCTACTTATGTTTCTCCCAGCGGCTCACGGGCAGCTTCGGCCGGAGCCTTCATTACAATCGCCTCACATATTGCTGCCATGGCACCGGGAACTAATATTGGTGCAGCGCATCCAGTAAATATGATGGGAGGAAGTGGTGAAGGTGGTCAGGGAGAGACTATGAAAGAAAAGGTGGTTAACGATGCAGCTGCCTACATACGTTCTCTGGCTGAGTTGCGTAAACGAAACAGCCATTGGGCCGAACTTGCCGTGGTTAAAAGTGTTTCAATATCTGCGGAGGAAGCAAAAAAGCTAAATGTGATAGATCTTATTGCTACAGATATTCAAGCTCTAATACTTGCGCTCAATAATCGAGAAGTACGAGTAGCTTCTGGTCTTAAATTACTGAAGACCACCGATCAAGAAATTATTTTTCAGGAAATGAATACGCGCCAAAAAATGCTGAATATTATTTCGAATCCAAATGTGGCTTACATCCTCCTAATGATTGGTATGGTGGGACTTTACTTTGAACTGTCCAGCCCTGGTCTTGTTTTTCCAGGAGTGATCGGCGCGGTTAGTATGGTGCTCGCTCTTTATGCGATGCAAACTCTTCCCATTGACTATGCAGGATTATTATTGATTATCCTTGGAGCTTTATTTTTTATAGCAGAAATTGGTGTGATGAGTTATGGGCTTTTATCGTTAGCAGGGGTAGTTTCTATATTTCTTGGATCAACGATGTTGATCGACAGCGATGACCCGACCATGCAGATTTCGCGAGCTATTCTTTATCCTACTATGGGGCTTGCAATTATCTTCTCGGTAGGGATCGCTGTTTTTGCAACTAGAGCCCGAGATCTAAAGAAGCAAGGGGGGGCAGAGGGCATGGTTGGAGAAACGGGTACTGTAAAGGAGGAATTGAACCCTGAGGGTAGTGTTCTTGTGCATGGTGAATTATGGCAGGCGGAGTGTGAAGGAAAAATAAGGGAGGGAGAA
>JAOMDP010000024.1:0-21113 GCA_028345515.1 Nitrospinota bacterium | reverse complement strand
ATCCCTGAAGGAACAATGTGTCGCCAGCAACAAGGCTGTCAACAACTCTAAAACACTGCGAGCCTGGAGTATGCCCTGGTGTATGAAGACATTTAATATCGATCGAGCCTATTTTAATAATATCTTCTCCATCCATTTGCTTCATATCCGACATCGAAATTCCAGTAACCTGTTTGACTCCTTCTGCTTCATGCTTGTTGACATAGACCGAGACAGGGTGTTTTTCCATCAATTCTGCTAAACCGGTAATTTCCATTCCAAAAATTTCTCCACCGACATGATCAGGATGATAGTGGGTTACAAGGGCACCCCTCAGTTTCATCTCATCTTCTTCTACAACTTTTAGAATACCGTCTATATCCCAGGCAGGGTCCACCACCATGCATTCACGCGTATTGCTATCGCCAATCAGATATACAAAGTTTCCCATCGAACGTGCGGATGGATCGTTCACACCAAAATCGATACCAGACAATAATTGCTTAAAATAAATTGGATTTATCTCTGACAAGAAGGCCCCCTTTTATTCTTTCGTTTTCAATATTTGGTTTAACAAATCCGCCAACCTGACACCTGCTTGAACCATACGCTGATCTAGAATCTCTCTGCCTCTTATAACGTAAGCCTTGGACAATCTTTCACTATCCAATGGGTAAGCATATTTTAAAGCTAATAATCTGGATTCATTTGCCCAATCGTCCACATTA
The DNA here is from genome assembly GCA_028345515.1 of Nitrospinota bacterium. Taxonomy (GTDB): domain Bacteria; phylum Nitrospinota; class Nitrospinia; order Nitrospinales; family VA-1; genus UBA8687. The sequence goes on along the minus strand of JAOMDP010000024.1, from coordinate 20,406 downwards.
CTATCCAACCACTCCAATTTTTCCGATTCTATCAACTTGTTGTTTAAATGCTCGGCATATTTAGAAAAACTTTCTTTTTTCCAATCGATGAGTGCACCGTCCCACAAGTAATGAAGGTTTACCTTCCTGCCTAAATAGTCCAGACGGATTTTATTACCGCCACGATCTTTGCTGTTGCCTAAATGCAGAGGCTGGTGAATATCTCCTACAAAATGAACTAGGTATTTTAAAGCTTCTTTTCGTTTACGAAAGAGAATTTTTTTATTTTTCAATACACGTGAAAATTCTTTAATTTTTTCTGTAACACAGTTCTTATCAGGACAATCGCGTGAAACAACATAAGTAGATTCGTTTTCTTTTATATTACTGTAATGCCAAGGTCCTTCATATTTTCTTCTTTTCCTGACTTTATCTGCCCAGCTCGCGACATTAACTAAGTTCTTTATGCTAAACTCTTCAACGATAATTTTTTTTGATTCGGAAGCCAGATTAAATTCTGCCACATAGGCAATCACGCTATGTCCTTGATGGCCCCAGCCGTATGCAATATCAAATCTTATCGTTAACAAAATTACGACCAGAAAAAATCGGTAGACGGGCCAAATTGTTTTCTTCCCTCTAAACATTTTTACCATTTTTACTTAAGGGGATAAAAAAACTGCTTTCTTTTTACCACACCATAAAATTTTGGACACTCATTATTTCCCTTTCCATTGCACTGGGTATCGCAGCGGTTGTTGCCCGAATTTTTGATGGTTCTGGAGACTCATCTCATAATATTTCCAGGCTCTGGTGTCGGCTGCTTTGCCAGTGGAATGGGGTAGAAGTTAAAATCAAGGGTATAGAGCATTTATTAATTAATGAACCACAAATATTTGTTTCCAATCATCAAGGTTATTTTGACATATTTGCCTTATCCGGATATTTGCCAGTGCAGATCAGGTGGGTTGCTAAATCCAGCCTTTTTAAAATACCATTTATGGGTTGGGCCATGACAGCATCCGGTTATATTCCCGTCACAAGAACTGATCGCAAAAAATCGTATCAGGCTTTCATGCAAACTGTAGAAAAAGTAAAGGAGGGGTGCTCGGTGATCATCTTTCCTGAGGGAACCAGATCAGAGGATGGAACGATCGGACCTTTCAAAAAGGGAAGCAACCTTATTGCAACTCGCTCAAACAGCCCTATGGTTCCAGTAACAATTATAGGAAGTGGTGAAATAATAAAAAAAGGTAGTGCCATTATCAATCCAGGCTCTGTTCAAATTATCTTATCTTCACCCGTACGAAAACATTTGGAGGAAAAGGATGATGGAAAGATATTAAATTCTATCCGCGCAACTATCCTCGAAAACCAGCAACAAGCCGTTGTTGGGAAAAGAGTCTAAAAACTTTTAAATTTTACTTCCTTATTAAAGCACTATTTTTTTTCTTTTTGTATGAATTCCCAGATAGTGGCAGGGTGTTCGCGCAAGTCTTCATGGTTTTTCCAAATACCTCGGATCATTCCAGTCTTATCTATAACGAAGGTAGTACGCTCGATATATTTGACCATCTCTCCAAGATCCTCTTCTTCTTTAATGACCCCATATTGCTCCGTCACTTTTTTGTGTTCATCGGCTAAAAGAGTAAAACCAAACTGAAAAACCTCAATAAACTGCTGATGCGCATTAACACCATTCCAACTGCAACCTAGCACTTCTACCTCTCTAGTTTTAAACTTACGGTTCCACTCGTTGAAACCGACCATCAATCGCGTGTCTTCTGGGCTACTATCCTGTCGATAAAAGGCTAAAACCACCCACTTTTTATCTTCAAAATCTTTAAGGCTTACCTTTACTTTTTCTTCAGCAGAAGGGCTAGAGGCACCTGCCTTATAACCATAACAAGCCGGTAGTTCAAAATTAGGTGCACGATCCCCCACTTCCAATTCATCGGGCATAAAAATTATCCTTTTCCGTTTGGGCAATCCAAAACATTAGCTTGCAAATAAATAACCTCTTTTTAGCAGAGCCTGCGAGTTGTATGAATTTAAATTACCTAATTAATAAATCCAGACTAAGTTTTATTGGTCGCCAAATGCAGCTTTGAGTAAAGGCTCAACCTCACCCTTTGATTCCATCTCATCAAGAATATCTGTATCGCCATAGAACTTACCATCGATAAAAACTTTTGGTAGCGTTGGCCAGTTGGTCATTTTTGTAAGAGCTTCCCTTTTTTCAGGATCTTGAAGTGCATTAACAACTTCAAAGGGATACCCGTATTTATTAAAAAACTGGATTGTTTCTACCGTGAAGCCGCATTGCGGTGCCTCTTTAGTACCTTTACCATAAATGATAATTTTGTTTGCAGCGATTTCTTCTTTAATTTGATCGTCTAATTCTGACATTGATAACTCCTTTTATGTTTTTTATAATTTCTATGAATGAAGTTTATAGCTACCTAACCTCTATGGGGTAGCTGTTTTTATTTCAGCGGCGTGAATTCGGCCATCCTGCATAGCAGGGTTCAAAGCATCTTGAACCTTCCTATGTCGATCCATGACTCCTAAATCCGCAAAAGTTGCCGAGGTTACGTGGATAATGAAATGATCCTTCATACCCGTCTTGTCCAAAACATTAACCTCCGCATCCGGGACTGCGGTTTTAACTAAATCAATTAAATCTGTAATACTAATCATCCTATTTCCTTTAAAAAAATATTTTTTGAAATAAATTTTAATATTTGATTCTAATTTTACCAAAAGGGTTTATTGTTTTGACTCTATGGTAGATAATATTCTACTATAGAACGTCTAGTCAAAAATATGGCTAAATTATTATATATACTAAATTTAAAGCCCTTTTCGTGCCCTGAATTACTATATGGTTTCAATATTTGACGAAATAAACCAAATTTAAGTATAATCTAAGGATACCTGAAGCTATGTATTGCTTAAAGGTCAAAGAGTTAATTTAAGGGAGAATTTAATGACAGTAGCTACTGATTTTGTAAAAATAACACCGAAAGCCAGCGAAGAAGTCATTAAACTGGTTAAAGCAGAAAATAATCCTGAAATTGGATTGCGACTGGCAGTTAAAGGTGGGGGTTGCTCAGGGTTATCTTATGATCTGCAATTTACCCCGAAAGAGGAAGGTGATACGATTATTCAACATGAAGGCTTTAATGTCTACATGGATGCCAAAAGTATGATTTATCTCAAAGGAATGGCACTGGATTATCAGGATGGATTACAAGGCAAAGGATTTGTTTTTGTCAATCCCAACGCAACCTCAACGTGCGGTTGCGGAGAGTCTTTTTCTATCACCTGATAAAATTCGTATTTCAAATTACTCAGGCCATGGCCTTAACCGTTTAGGTAAATGCGCGCATCCCTTGTGGATGCGTTTTTTTTTGAATTATGCAAATAGCTACTGAAACTAATAAAGAAATTGACCAAGTCAGAAACAATTGTGGTTTTTTCTTTTTGGATGGATGGAGCATCCTCACTGCCAAAGGAAAGGAAACTTTCTCTTTTCTGCAAACTCAGACCACCAATGACGCGCTTCAGTTAAACGTAGGTGAGGGACAGGCCAGTGCAGCAACAGACCGCCAAGCACGCTTAATTGCTAATTTTTCCATCCACCGCAACTCTGCAAATGAAGCCTGTCTGCTATCAGAGGAGTCACAAACTTTATACAATCACCTTGAATCTTATCATTTCCGCGAAGATGTAACTTTCGAAGTCATCGACCAAGTTTTATTAGCCCTTCAAGGTCCTAAAAGCATTCTAGTACTAGAAAAACTTTTCACAGCTTTACCCGAGAAACCGAATGCTATATTACAGTTAGAATTGGATGGAAAAAAAATAACCCTTATCAAAAAATCTTTAACTGGTGAAGAGGGTTTCGTGCTTTGCTTCTCTCCTGATATAAAAGAAGATTTTTTACAAAAAGTTTTATTTGCGAATACAGAAATCCAACCCTTAGAAATAAGTGCGCAGGCCCAAGAAACATTAAGAATTGAAGCTGGAATTCCAGTCTTCGGCAAAGATATGGACAGTAAAAATATCCTTCCTGAAACAGGCCTGGAGCACTCTTCTGTAAGCTATAATAAAGGGTGTTATATAGGCCAAGAGGTTATTGCACGGATTAAGACCTATGGCGCACCTAACTTTGCCTTAATGGGATTAACATTTGAAGGACCAGTCTCACCCCCAATGAACGGGTCGATCTTTTTTAAAGAAAAAAAAATAGGAATTACTAAAAGCTCCATCCGTTCTCCCTCAGTTGGTAAAATCATTGCCCTAGCCTATCTCCATAAAGATCATCGTAGCCCAGATATAGAAATGGATGTCATTATCGATAGACGTCCCTACAAAACTAAAACCTGCCTTTTACCTTTTTATCAAGCACCCACAAGAAAAGAGCATTCAAAGAAACTCTTGAATGAAGCGCTTAAAATATATAAAGAACAAGATAACTTGGACAAGCCCATTACCATTTTAAGGGAAGCTATAGACATATACCCTAAGCATGCAGAGGCTTATGAGGCGCTAGGAGTTTTCCTTTCAAAGCAGGATAAGCTTGACGAGGCGATTGCTCTTATGAAGCGCTTGGTAGAGATCAACCCGCAAGAAATCATGGCGCACACCAACCTATCAGTTTATTACATGAAACAAGGTAGGATCGAGGACGCAGAAAATGAGAAAGGTGAGGCTACTGCTTTACAATTCGAGCAGGCTGTGGAAAAAAATATGGCCAAGAAACTTAAGAAAAAAGCAGAAGAACAGAAAAAAAAGGAAATGGAAGAAAAGATTGGAATGTTCAAAAAAGTTTTAGAAATAGACCCTGTAGATCAGGTAGCAAATTTTGGACTAGGATCTATCTACTTGGAAACGGGTCGATATGAAGAAGGTCTCGGACCCCTCACCACCGTAGTCGAAAAATATAAAGATTACTCAGCGGCCTATCTATTGCTGGGAAAAACTCTAGAAAAATTATCCGAAAACAAAAAAGCTGTCGACGTATACAAAAAAGGAATTGCTGCTGCCTCGAAAAAAGGTGATTTAATGCCCTTAAAGGACATGCAAAACAGAATGAATCAACTATTGCATTCCTCTCCCTGACCTTTCACAAACCCCCAAATATCTTCACCTGGTTTCAAAACACCTGAGTTTATTATTTTTTGGTTTACCGCAACTCCGTGATCCATTAGAAACCAAAAACGTAAAAGCAATTTTTCTTCGGTTGTAGTGTAGGAATCTTCCCAGCCTGTCCCAGACTTATGCATAGCTATAGCATTGTATAGAGAAGAAGGAATATCTATCCGTTTTTTCTGCAAAAAAGTTTTATAGCCTGATAATACAGTAGACTGAAATTGTTTTCGACTTACCTTAATCAACTCTGAAACACTGGGTATCTGACTATGGTTATATTCAAAAAACTTTAGTTTGTAATATTGATGGATGGTTTCCAATCGAAAGTAACAATGCAACTCCGAGACCTTATCGCCATAAATTTTCTCAAGATATTTGCGTATCAAGGCTTTTCCTGCCTTTAGTAACAACTTATTCAATCTTCCTCTCTCAAATAAATGCACACGAACCGTGCTCAAGTGTTTTACACATTGAGCTTCGATATCAGCTTTAATCTTTTGACAATTTGGAGGAATACGGTACCAAAATATTTCATCACTTGTGAATTGTAACGATTTCCGAAAGGCCTTACTTATTTGATGGTTATTAGAACGCTTTGCCTGTTTAGCAACGATATAAGCATTGGCCTTTGAAAAACCAAGATCTATTAATGCTCCTTGAAAAACCTTGCGACTCCCTATTAAGAACCCGGCACGTTCTTTAATATGATCCTTAGATTTGTCTATTCCTCTTAGCGCTAGGCTCACATCTCTGGGTATCAATTCCATACCCAACTCCTGAGAGTATTTATAAATTTCTTCAAGTGTTTTATAATTTAATTTATCAATAAATAGAAATTTTTGGATATCAATTTCTCTGAATTTACAAGCTTCAAAAATCTTTATTTTTTTATATTTAACTTCTTCCCAATATTTTCTAGTGCCTTCTTTTTTCTTAAACTGAAATTGAGTTTCAGATCGGGCCTTAAAAAAATAGCTTCGCAATAAATACCATTCGTTATTGAGTGTAGATTGGATGATCCAGTTGTGCTTAGGAGTAGAAACTGAAAGTTTCGGGTCATCTAGCAGTTGAATTTCACCTGTAGCGAGAATATAATCTAGCAATTCTAAATGCCGCTCAAGAAGCACTGGGTTAATCTGCTCTATAAATTTTCTGTATATTGTTTTCCAACGAAAGGGATCAAAAACCTGACCTAGGCTTGAATGTTTACCTTTTTCTTTCAACTCTTTTTTAACACGCCGCAAACTACTCTTTTCCATCTTTTTAAATAAATTATCACGCCCAGAAATATCGCTTATTTTTATTTGCTTCAAGCGACTAACCAAAGTGGGGATTTTAGACGAGAATTGCAAATCAAAATCTTGGTAGGAAATTGCACCCGAAAAATAAACTTCGGAAAGTAGCTCGTCAACATAATCCAAAGAAACAATCGACTTCTTAACGAGTTTTTTGTATACCTCGAAATCAAGCGTCCTATCACCCTTTTGACAAGCTCGTATTTCGTTTAAAAAGTTTTTAGCTCTTTTTGTCTCTTCGGGCTGAGAATAAGGATCGTTGACCACATTCAAAAATAAAATTTCCGCACTTTGTAATTCACGCTTTGCGAGAAGTTCAATCCCCTGTGCCATAGAATCATAAACAAACATCTATAACCTACTTAGCTTATTCACGAGAAATTTTTAATTACTATATAACCTTATTCCTAATTTTTTCTCAACCAAATGTACTAAATTTATGTTTAAGATTAAGAGGTTTGAGGGTTGAAAAAATTAAACCATTTCAATTATCCAAACCTTTCAAATTTTTTAAATTATTTATCCAATACGGGTATTTAATCTAAATAAATTTGCAAAGTTTAATATTTATATGCTTTTTAAAAGATAGAGGATTTTAAAATAAAATTAATTGGCTACCCATATTTATAGGAACAAATGGGCTCACATAAAAAAGCCCAGAAATTAAGTTAAAAAACTCAATTCTGGGCAAAAAATAAAGATTGATATATTTTTTAAAACCATTTTACGGCGTTAGAAAAACTTTATTACCTAGGTTCACACTCTGAAGGTGCGTTGGCAATCAAATCATTTTCCATACTGTAAGATAAGGAGCGATATTCAGGCTCTTCAACTTTCACAGGTTTGATATCCAATAAAAGGTTTTCATTTCTTAGAAAAATCGCCAAGATATCAACAATATCTTTGTAAAGTCCGCGCTCTGCTTTTCGCGCTGTAAATATGCAAAACAAGGGGCCCCAACGGCCTATATGATTTCGCATGAATTTCTTCATACTGCTGGTCAACACATTAACATTGCGTTCCTCATGTCCATTTTGAATTCCATAGGCAGTTCTGAAACACATAAAAAACATGAAAGCTAATTCGATAGAAAGATGGTCTACTCTTTCCTTAGTTCGGTTACGAGGTTGTTCGAATCCAAAAGTTTCATAAAATCCACCTAATTGGATCAAAACATCGGTTTGTGACTGAATACCGCCCTCTGTACCATATTGCATTTCATAAGGAGGGCACTCCATGGAAACAGCATGCCCAAATACCCTCACATACTCTTGCTGTACCTGCTTAACCGTCATTTTAGGCAGAAATTTATCAAACCCCTCGATGATAGACTTAACATGATTCCAGTCTTCTTCGTCAACGAGTGCAATATCCATGGGCTCAAGCAAGGACTTAGGCCGAAAAAATTTTCGATTCCACGGATAACTGAATGCACTAGAAAGAATATCGTAACAACGACCTCTTGCAAGTTGCAAAGATATGCGCTCTTCTTTCAACTCCTCCAAGGTTCCGGTCTGACCAAGCACCGCGAGCATTGGGTCACTTGCTTTAGCTTGAGTAATATCTCCCATTTTTCTTAATCTCCATATTTTTTCGGAAACCTTGACGCATTAAACAAAACGCCTAATCTCCGAATTGATTCGAGCCGCAATGGTTAACCCACACCGGCGCGTAATTCGTAAACCTCAATACATCTATCACAGCCCCCATCTTTGCTTTCCCAATCAGGAAAGTCAATTTGAATGGCTTCGATGACCATCTCATCACAAATGCTTTCAGGATCATCCACCCAGTTATAAGTTGGAAACTTGCATAATGGGCACGGAGATCCTTGAAGATGAATAAAGTCTCGCTCTTCTTCTGTTATTTCTCCAGGATCAACGTACTTGCTCATCAACGTGTCGAGATCCGTGGCCATGGACAAAAGTTCTTCATGAGTGAACTTATCCGTCATCCATATACCTTCAAATATACCACGTCGCTGCTTGTCAGGAATTTTCCTGTAAAAATTGTCAAATTCCCGAAAGCGACCTTCTTTGGGAATCACGGACACTACACCGATACGAGCTAACCGCGCATCAACATACATATTCCATAAAAGCCTAAACCGCGATGTAATAAGATTTTTTACCGAAGGGTTCCCAGGAATAAACGCATCCTCGTAGTCAAACTCTGGGTCAACCATATCCTTGGCATGCATGAATTCCTGAATCAAAAAAGCGTCAAGATCCAGAGCTTCTTCGGGATTGCTAAAACGACTTGCCAGAACCCTCATTTCAATTATTGGATTTCCAGAGACTCGGTTTAATACATTGGAGCCTTCGTCCACTTTATTAATCGCCCTTTTTATAGTTACTTCTCTAATACGCTCTTCAAATTCTCTCGCGAGGTCATAGGAAATCTGGCCGTCATCTTCTTCTGGGGGCTCTAAAGCATCTTCCTCAGTAGCAGCAACTTCCGTATCGCTTTCGATCTCTTCAACTTCGTCAGTTTCAACTGGCTCTTGCAGCTCCTCTGGCTGCTCGCCCTTGTTTTCCTGCAATAGTGCAGATTTTTTTGAGGTTCGTTTCCTTTTTGGAATAAGCCCAACTGCCTCCAAAGCTCTAAGAACGTGGTCTCCCAGCTTTAACTTTTCAAGGAAGAATAAACGATTAACTTTTTCAAAGGCTATTTCCCGATCATCTTCGGGGAGTTCATATATAGGATCGGCAAGGGAATGAAATTCATCATAATCTGCACGATAACCCGACCGTTCTAAATGATTAAGATGCCGGAAAACCGACTCTTCCATTAATTGAGGACTATAACTTACTTTCATAAAGTCAAATCATTGTAAAAGCTCAAGCTTATCAATTTTCAAAGGGCTTGAACCGATCTTTTTTAAGAAATATTTAATAGGTTAATTTAGCTCCTTTTAAAGGCTTATGTCAAGACAAAAGTCCTTTATTTTTTAGGAGTTACGCTGAAAAAACCCGTGCTTTTTATTTAAGTAGCCTTCTCCAAAAGCTCTTCTGCGTTAGTGCCTAAGCGCACTAGCTTTTTTTAAAACCTTACAACTAAATTTACCTCATTTTATACCTTTTGCTTAGCAAGCACCAGATTATTTCCTCAAATAGAAGAAATAAGGGTATAAGATTCAAGGTTTCCAATCCTAATCACTTATTTTTTGTCAATCTCATCCTTCATCTTCTCCATGGCTTTGATCGCTTCCATGATTGGCTCCGGATCACCAAGGTCCCTTGCAACTTCTCTTGCATCTTTTAAATATTTGTCAAACTCATCAAACCGGCCCACAAGTATCTGCATTCGCGCTACTGTCATATTGAACTGGATTAAGTTCGACCAACTTTTGATTTCTCGAAAACATTCAGCAGCCTGCCCAAAATATTTTTCCGCATCATCATATTTTAGGTCCTTAAACTTCAAGTTTCCTAAATAGGTCAAATCCTGACCTACCCCTCTTATGTCACCCGCCTCTTGGGTAAGCTTAAGAGCCTTTAAGTAAAGTTTTTCTGCTTCTTGTCTTTTCCCATTACTAAAAGCAAGGTTACCGAGATTCCGATAATCTTCAGCAATTTCTGTTTTATCATTTAACTTGTTTGAAATTTCAAAGGATCTTTGGAAGCCTTCACTAGCTTTTTCCCGATAACCCCTTTCCATATTAAATTTTCCAAGGTTCCTGAGGTCCGCGCAAATTTCCTTTGGATCATTAAGTTGCTGAGATATCTCAAGAGCTTTGTTATAAAATTTTTCCTGGTTGGCTCTCTCTTTCTTTTCAACATAAATTTTTGCCAGTATCCGGCTATCAGCCAATATATTTTGAACATCTTTAATTTCCTCAGCGATTTCAAAAGATCTCAAAGCATATTTTTCAGCATTTCCCCAATCTTCTTTTTGTAAATACAGATTATATTGATTGCGATTATCCTCTGCCATTTCCGGTTTATTTTCTGCCTTAGTATTTAACTCCAAAGCATCAAGATAATTTTTCTCAGCACCCGACCAGTCTTTTTTCTGCAAAGAGATATTACCCAGGTTGCGATAGTCAGCAACTAGACCCTGAACATTGTTTGCACTCAGATTAATCTTCAACGATTTTGTCACTAGCTTTTCAGCTTTATCCATTTTGCCTGCGAGAATTAGCACATTCAAATAGCTGGCATACAATTCTTTAAGGCCGCTCTGGTTATCCGACTCTTCTTTGATCTTTATAGATTTTGCAAAATTTTCTTCAGCTTCTTTAAATTCTTGCTTCTCCATTAAAATACTTCCTAAATTTCCGTAAGCACCACCAAGAGCTGCCTTATCCTCTGACTTTTCATGCAATGCAATGGTCTCCTTAGCGACTTCTACAGCCTCATCCCAGTCACTAGACATAAACAGGACATTACCCAAATCTTTCAACAGCATTAGTTTGAGCTTCGGGTCTTTTTCAGCTTCTGGTTTTTTTAAACCTTCACGAAGCGCTTGCTTTCGGTTCTCAAGATATTTCGGTTGTGAAAAGATAAACATCAATTTGTCCTGCACCTCCTGAATACTTGCCTGTTCTTTCATCTCCTCATAAAGGTCGCTGGCACGCATGAAATGATCTTCCGCCTTATCAAAATCCTCTTTTTTAAGATAGACATCTCCTAGTGATTCACATTGCTGGGCAATACCTGGTCGATTTTCATTTTTCTCCATAAGTTCCAATGACCTTAGATACTGCTCTTCAGCTGCATCCCAGTTTTTCTGCAAGGCACGCACATTACCCAAATTGGCATAACCACGCGCTTCTCCAAGACCGTCTCCCAACTCCTGCATAGCCTTTAGGGATTTTTCAAAGTTTTCCCAGGCCAGTTCCAGTTTGTTTTTATTTAGATAAATATTTCCGAGGCTACCTAAAAGATAAGAGTTTCTTCGTTTATCAGAGTCGCCAATGGCTTCTAAAGCTTTTTTGAAATAAGTCTCGGCTTCATTGGTCTTATCTTCCTGCCCTTCAGCGGCCATTTGCAAATAGATGCCCGCTAGATTGGCATAACAGACGCCCGCCGATGCCTTGTCATCCAGCTCTTCTAAGAGATGTGTGGTTTTCTTTATGGTTTCAACTACCTTATCCATACGCTTCCACTGAAAGTATATTTCTTCCAATTCCTGCAGTTTGGCAATGGCCTTGGTTTTTTGTCCAGTGGAGACAAGTGACTCGACGCTGGCAGCAAGTGCCTCTTCGTTTTTCTTTAAATAGAGAGGAGATTTTTTAATGGATTCGATACGATCATCGAGTTGTTTGATTTTTCTTTCATCTTGCTTGGCGGCAGTCATGAACTCTTTGGCCTTCTCGTAATATTCGATAGCCTTTTCTGCCTCTTCTTTTTTCAAAAAGATGTTGCCGAGGTACTCACTATAGATACCTTGTCCCAGAGGGTCATTGGCTTCCACCATAATATCCATGGCTTTTTGGTAGTTTTCTTCGGCCTTATCAAAGCTCCCCTTGTAAAAATAAACACTCCCCAGGTTACCCAGTGAGCTTTCTATGCCTTTGGCATCTTTCAGCTTTTCCATAAAAGTCAGCGAACGGGAATAAAACTCTTCAGCCTTATCAAATTGTTTGCTTTGAAAACAAATATTTCCTAAATTTCCAAGCACATAAGCCTGACCACTATCATCGCCTTCTTTTTCCATTTCCTTTAAAGCATTCAGGAAATTGGATTCCGCTTCCTGAATTTTATTTTTTTGCAAATTCTCGTAACCAAGCTTCTCTAATTTTCTACCTTCACTCATAACCGGGTACCACCTTTAAAATTTTTCAACAAATTTGTATTAAGAACCTGTTTTTTGCCAATAAACAAAAAACAAATTAGACAATAGACAACCTAGCTATCAACTAAGTAATTCTAGATAAATGAGTTATTTAATAATATGCGTGTAGAAGAATTATAAAGTTCTAAGAGGCTGCTGTCAATCATTCCACAAGGTTGCAAAGTATCCTGTTTTTACGGTATTCATAAAGAAAATCTACTTTGGTTGACAGACTGGAATTAGGCTCACTATAATCACCTCTTTGCAAATGCATTGTGTGACGGGAAAACCCTTTTAAAAAAAGGCGCCGGTTATTTTCAAATCTAGAGTGAATAAATCAAACAAAATATAAGGGGTAGTTTGTGACTAAAGTTGAAAAAATTGTTCAGGCATTGACTCAGGAAGGCTCTTTGATTTTCGCTAGCAATTTATCCTTTGCGGAAAAACTGGAGAAAATGATTCCCAACCTGAAGGTCGAAGAAAAAAACGATTGTGAACTCTGGTTTGAAAACGATTCCCCCACCATCGCCAACACTCGGATAAAAATTTTTCCTACAAAACATATCGCCTTTTATAACGAAGAAGGTCGACGTTTTCTTTGCACAGATCCTGAAGGGACGCCTCTCCATGAAGCTTTGTGGACTCAGGATGAAACAACGAACGAAACCGTGTTGTCTCTCGCCCGTATGCAACTCGATTGCAAGCAATGGGTGGGCATCAAACCTCGCGCTAAAACTTTTACAACACAAGTTGATATCAGCCCTCACGAAGGCTGGGAAACCATGACCCTGGATGATTTACGCGAAAAAGCCGCTGAAGCCTGGCGAGTGCCCACATCAGAAGTAAAATATTTTTATGACGATAACCACATGCTTCATCAGGGAGATGGAAAATACGATATCCGCCTTACCAAGGATGGGCTTTACGCCCTGCATGATGGCAACTTCGATAAATCAATTTTCATAAGCTTCATGTTTCAGGTCAACTGGGCAAAACTCGATCTTATCCCTGTCGTGGAACTCTTTCAGTCTACTCTGCCTGGAACAGGGGGAGCCGTCTTTGAGTTTATCTGGGGAATTTATAACGACCAGTCACGAGAAGAAGAATTGCCACCCTTGAGGTATCGCGGCTTACCGACCTACCCTTCCAAAGAAGCTTTCAATATTTTTTCAGCTTTCTTTGAACCAAAAGGGCCAGATGGTAAAAACATCAAAACCGTATTCATGGATCCACAAACCTCAAACGAAGTTACCTGGACACCACAAAAACATCCACCAGTACGTCACTTCAGTCAACAGCAAAAAGTTGCCATCACCGCGCAAGACGGTTATCTTTACAAGGTCACCGTCTTTGACGATCCTATCGCCTTTCCGTTCACCAACTGCGTCGGTATAAGAAGACCCCCCATCGAGAGAGAAGTACGGGTCGGTAACCAGTCTTTCACTTTATTGGAGGGCGAACTGGGAAGAGAAATATTTTTCGAACCTAGCTGGGGTCTCAGACCGCAAACCTATCCAACTAAACTGGCAGAAAAGTATCCATTCACATGGAAATGGTTTTTTAACGGCGAGCCTCCGAGAGTCGACCCGGTAAAATCCTTATATACCGTACCCTTCTACCCCGAAGGACAAGCCGATATCGACGAATCTTCCATACAGCCGATGGTCCTCGATCAAATTTTTCACTATATGGAAATGGCACCCGCCATGCCAGCGAAACTGGAGAAAATGAATTCAGTGCTCATCCACACCTTCGATACAGTTCTTGCAGGCTGTATCGATAGCTCGAAAGACCGAGTTTATACGGTCCTCTTCAGTGATCCGGAATTCGCACAGAAAAACGCACAGCTATTATGGAACTATGCCGCCTCGAAAGATCAATTGAGCAATTTGGAAAAAGTTTCATTTTTACTAGAAGCAGAACATATTCGTGATGCATACAGCGAGAAATACGATCTCATCTTTAAATGGATTCCCTTCATGTATCATCAAGATCGCGAAGCCTGTGAAAGCATGTTGACAGCATTATCAGAAGCATTACTGCCAGGCGGATTTATGTTTCTGGTGGCGCCGCGCCAGCTACAAGGATTATTCGATCATTACAAACTTGAAACGTTATACAACGACCCCGTCTACAATATGCCGTTTTTCCGTCAGCACTTGAAAATGTGCCCGGAGAATCAAGTTAATCCAGATCTTGTTGTTTACCTGACACAGAAAAAAGGTGATCAGGAAAAGAAGGCGGATCCCCCAGCAACGCAAGACACGTTCGACGGTACCATTCCGCAAATGCGGGGTTTTGGAAGGTCTAATTAACAATTCAATAAACCCCTCGCGTTTGTCTAATGGTTAAATAGGATAATCACCTCACCCCTAAAGCAACTTTAGCCCACCCCAACTAGTGGTAAATATTTATAGAATATTTTTGGAGCCAAAAATGGGTCACTTGTTTGTAGTTTGTGCGGTTGGCATAAAGATGACAAACGAGACAGGAGTTGCTTTAATGTGTAGGTACTTTACTGGATTTATTGAAAGTTAACTCATGAACCAGGAACAGGTTGCGATTTTTTCAATTCTTGCCGGTATTCTTGCTCTGTTCGCGTGGGGAAGGATACGATATGACGTGGTCGCTTTCATGGGACTCATCCTGTGCGTTTTGCTAGGCCTGGTACCCGTTCAGGATGCTTTTTCCGGTTTTTCCCACCCGGCAACAATTACCGTTGCGATGGTACTTATCCTCAGCCGAGGCCTCGCCAATTCCGGCGTGGTGGATTTGATCGTGACTCGTTTGATGTTCACGGTCAAGCGTGTTTCTCTTCATGTGGCCATGCTTTCAGGGGTTTCTGCAGTATTTTCTACGGTGATAAACAACGTCGGCGCGTTGGCCCTTTTGATGCCGGTAGGGATTGAATCTTCTGCGAAAGCTAAGCGATCTCCTGCGATTATTCTGATGCCAATGTCCTTTGCATCCATTCTAGGCGGTCTTGTGACTCTCATTGGAACCCCGCCTAACATCATCATCGCCAATTTTCGCACAGATGTGAGAGGGGAACCGTTTGCAATGTTCGATTTCTCTCCTGTGGGAGGGGTGGTCGCGGTTGCTGGTGTGGCCTTCATTGCCTTGGCGGGTTGGAGGATGATTCCAGAAAAACGGCGGGCACGGGTCACCGGAGAAGAACTGATCGCCATCGATGATTATATTGCCGAACTCGGCGTTCCAAAAGATTCGGAGTTGATTGGTGTGCCGCTTCGGGAACTTGACCCGCGTGCGGAAAAGCTTGATGTCGAGATCGTGGGAATAATACGGGATAAACGCCGCATTCTAGCAGCACTTCTTCATGAAAAAATCAACAGCGAAGATATACTGATTGTTAAAGCCGGCCCCAAGGAACTGGACAAGTTCGTGACCGATACTAAACTGGAGTTGTTGGCAGGCAAGGAGAAAGCAGCCCTCTTGCGCTCTGAAGATACCACAATGATTGAAGCTGTAGTGCAATCGAGCTCACGAATGGAGGGGCGAACGTTTACCTCGCTTCGACTCAAGAAGCGTTACGGCATTCATCTGCTTGGAGTATCTCGCCAAGGGACCCCGATCCGCAAACGTCTTCCCCAGGTACAATTTCGTGGTGGTGACGTCGTGCTACTTCAGGGGGATTCCGAAAGTCTTGCCGATTTAGTCTCTTCATTGGGCTGTCTCCCTTTGGCCAAACGCAGGCTTAATTTAGGAGCTGGGAAAAAGGCCGGGCTTGCGGTGAGTACTTTTGCGGCGGCCATCGTTGCCACGGCGATGGGATTGGTCTCGCTTCAGATAGCCCTTTCCGTGGCCGCTATTACGATGGTGGTCTTTAAGATCGTACCGGTCCGCAATGTTTACGAGGAGATTAATTGGCCCGCCATCGTTTTGTTGGGAGCGATGATTCCGGTCGGGAGAGGTCTGGAATCCACTGGAGGAACACAACTGATCGCCGAATTCATTCTGGGTTTGGGTGCAAGCTTGCCTCCCGCCCTCATACTGGCAATGGTTTTGATCGTCACCATGACCTTGTCGGACATTATGAACAACGTGGCAACCGCCGTGGTGATGGGTCCGGTTGCGGTCAGCATTGCCGGACAACTCGGAGTTAACGTTGACCCCTTTCTCATGGCAGTCGCCGTTGGTGCATCGTGTGCCTTTCTCACCCCCATTGGACATCAGAACAATACATTGATTATGGGCCCGGCAGGATACCAGTTCGGCGATTACTGGCGCATGGGGTTGCCACTGGAAATTTTGATTATAATCCTTTCCGTTCCTATGATCCTCGTCGTCTGGCCTCTCTGATTAAGCAGTTAGCTCAGTTGGTAGAGCAACTGACTCTTAATCAATCACAGAACTTCAAGGACCGGCTATTGACTGAATCCTTTAACAAGAAATTAAAAAAGCCCAGCCAATTGGCTGAGCCTCTCCTTAATTTTTAAACAAAAAATAATTGAATTATATTTTGGTTTTATTCTTATTTGGCAACCACATTAGTGGCCTGTGGACCCTTCTGCCCCATGCCCTCTTCAAATTCCACCGACTGGCCTTCTACTAATGTTTTGAACCCTTCCCCTTGGATCTCTGAAAAATGAACAAAAAGATCTTTACCACTCTCTGATTCAATGAATCCATAACCCTTACCTTCGTTAAACCATTTTACTTTTCCTACTGACATAAATACTCTCCTGCTTATTGATGGGAATAGACTTCCAGAAAATCTGGACAGCAATTTCCCTGTTATTTTTAATGGGGCTGAATGGATGCAAGAACTTTTAGATAAACACAAAAAACCAAACTTAAAGGTTTGCTTCAGGCGAGAAACTAGAAGAAAACTACTTACAAAAACTGAACAACCCGTAGTTAATGATTAACGATAACATGTATAAACGCGATAGCCTAATCTTATTTCAAACTCAATATACATACATATGACCGAATCATCATTTTATCTTTAAGGTGGTCATACTTGAAAACTAGATTTAAAATTCAAAAGTTTCTAGACCAAAATGGGTCGGTGGATTTTCGTTGTGTGAAAATTCAAGCTTAGAATTTATTGTTGCGGGTTTTTGCAAATAGCATCGGAAAGAATGAAAATGAAGCCATTCCATCGAATAGGAGTAGTAGCTCTTCCTCTGATCTAGTTATACCTAGGCCATTGCTATTTAGTACTTATTATTTTAGGGATTGTAACATGACAAAAATCGCCATCATTGGAGCGGGTTTATCCGGTTTATCGGCTGCCCATTTGTTAAAAGATCATGCAAAGGTCACTCTTTTTGAGAAAGCGCGTGGCGTCAGTGGTCGAATGTCAACACGGCGTGCTGAGCCCTACTTTTTTGATCATGGTGCGCAATATTTCACTGTCAGAACAAAAGCTTTTAACGATTTCATTCAGCCACTCATCAATCACGGTATAATTGAACGCTGGATGGCACGTTACGTGAAGTTTGATAAAAATAAAATCATCGAACGTAAGAACTGGATAGATGACGAACCCCGTTATGTTGGGGTACCGGGCATGAACAAAATCGCCAAACATCTGGCTGAGGGGCTGAATGTACAGATCAACACAAGGATTTTATCGTTAAAACGTGGTGATGCATGGCAGCTTACAGATGAGAGCGGTCAACTTCATAGTGACTTTGACTGGGTTATCTCCACTGTACCTTCACCACAAGCGACAGAGCTTCTTCCCAAAACATTCAAGTATTACGATGATATTAAAGGCATCGAAATGCGTGCCTGCTTTTCACTTATGTTGGGTTTCTCTGAAAACCTTCCACTCGAATTTGAGGCTGCACATGTCATGCATTCTGATTTAAGCTGGATCGCGGTGAATAGCCATAAGCCGGGACGGGAAGATCGGTTTGCGTTGGTAGTGCATTCCTCTGAGAAGTATTCAGAAGTCCATATTGATGATGATCGGGAAACTGTTATGCAGCACCTCATGAATGTGACCAGCAATGTTATTGGACATGATGTCAGCATTGCTGATTATAAAACCGTTCATGGCTGGCAATATGCGAATAATGCTAAACGCGAAATCTGCAATATATTTTTAGATACTGATCTAAAGCTTGCCGCATGTGGTGACTGGTGCCTTGGTGGACGCGTCGAAGGTGCATTCACATCGGCTCATAACCTTATCAATACCATGAAAGAAATATTAAAATAAACTTTAAAAAATGAATCAGAATACAAATAATTTAAGAATTGTAATGGTAATTTTATTTTTAATTTTGGTTAGTTGGCCTTTAGAGGTGTTAGCCCACCAACCCAGACTAGTCGAAATGGAAAAAATTAATGTTACTAAACCAGAAATATCAAAGGCGTACTATGGCAATCTTTCAGGAAAACCACACATTTATACAATCAGCACAAGTTCACCAATTGATCTATATGTAAATATTTTGGTTCCTTTTATAGAAGGGTCAGGAAAAAATGTGACAGTCAACATCTTCAAAGGTGAACAACTTATAAGAACACTTAGCCCTACAAAAGAGGACTGGAAGGAATTTTTTGAGCCATTTGGCCAAAGCATGTATTGGAAAGGACCTGAGTTTAAAGTTCGTGCTGACGCTGGAAAATATAAAATCCATGTACAAAGCACAGAAAAGAGTATCAAATATGTTTTAGCTACTGGAGAAATTGAAGCCTTTGGTGGACCAGAGAGTTTAAGAGCAATTTTACTTATCCCTGAATTAAAGAAAAATTTTTTTGAAGAGTCGCCTCTTAGCTTTATACTTTCTCCGCTTGGATGGGGGTATATATTACTCTTACAAGTCTTAGTAATATTGGCGGGGTTCCTTATATCAAAGATATTAAATATTAGTCGAATCAAATTTCAAACGGGATACTTTCAGAGGTCGGCTAAGAGCATTATGATTTGTGGTGTTTTTTTTTGGCTGGCCTTCCTTTTCTTCGCTATCCAAACTTCTTGGCACCCTTTATTAATTATGATGTCTGGTCTTGCTCTTTTTATGGCCATAATTAGTTGGAGCAAGCTTATGGCAAAGTAAGCTTCGAGCCTAAGTGACTTATAGTAGCCACTTAAGCTCTAGAAAACTTTCTTGATCGCAAGACCCGGCTTAAGTTACGGTTGCAGCCTTTGCCTCTTTCAACTGAGCTTCTAATTCGAGAACCTTCATTTCCAAACCTGCCATTTGCATATTCTTCTCTTGAATACGAAGCTATTATTTCATTTTTCGTCCTGACCCTGGCACCCCATTTCGCATCCTATTCTTTTCACGCAGGTCATGCCTGTAAGACCTTCCGTCTCGCCTCTTCGCTTTGGATTCCACACCCTTTCGTACTGCGGATGCATCAGAAGAATAACCCAAACCTGACGCTGGGACCCCATATTTCATCCTGTTCTTTTCGCGCAGTTCATGCCTGTACGACCTTCCTTGCACTCCCATCAAGGTATCGTCGTAGGTGGTAGGAGCAGGTTTAATATTAGCCGCAGCCTCGCATGCTGGTCGGGCAGCCGTAGCTTCCAAGTTGGCACAATGAGAAATATCTGTTTCTGCAATTGCAGTGTCAACACTTCCAATAGATGGAAACATAAAAGCTGCAACAAATAATGCTATCAATATGATATTAGTTTTCATATTGTAGTTACCTCCGTAAATATTGTTATTAATAACTATATGTATAGTTAAATATTTTGATTTCAATCTTACACATCGTCAAGTCAAGAATGTGTCAATATCAACTCTCTCATACATCAACTCCAGCACTCCACAAGACTGGTCTCAGCATTCACATCAGCATGAATTTAACGTGACAATAGTTTTATTAGTGGAGTGAAGAGGAGTAAGTAACTTTGGGTAGGACTGAAGTTAACAACGATAGGACTTTATGCTTACTAGCGGAAGAATCCAATTTATTTTCTTTTTAAAACCTTAACAAAACATTCTCTGATTTAAGGATATAATTGTTTTAGTATCTCACATGGTATTAGTTGTAGTGACGGGGGGAATATTCTTACGGCTACAACGCCTCCTCATTTCACTCCTATAGCAACTCTAGCCCACCCGAGGTACACTCACGGCGCACTGACGGTGAAATTCAATACAATTTTGAAAATGGAAGACTAGAGAGGCCTTTGATATTACTGGTTATAAGACATGGGCCGTTAGCTCAGCTGGCAGAGCAAATGACTCTTAATCATTAGGCC
>JAOMDP010000023.1:0-21557 GCA_028345515.1 Nitrospinota bacterium | reverse complement strand
GGACGGTGTTCTCTCAATCGGTAACACCCACAATAGCGGCGTAACCTTTAGTGGGGCTATAGGTACTAATGGCAACAAGATAGGGAACTTGATTGTTGAATCGGGTACCCGGGGTAATGCCACATTCAATTCGACGGTGGATGCTACCGCCGCAGACATTGACACGGATGGCGGGTCGAGCACATTGATTTTTACGGGCGAAGTTAGAGGTGGAGCCTGGAATATCGAAACGGGTGGCTCGGGTGATACCGCGGCTGTGAATTTTCGTGGCGATTTGACTCTTACTTCTTTAAACATTGACAAGGAAACGGCTGAGGCAACGGTGACATTTGATGGGTCGTCTGCACAAACCATTGCAGGTAATATTACTGCTACGGCGAACGGGGATGGCACACTGGTAGTTAACAACAATAATGGCGTAACCTTTAGCGGCACTATAGGCACTAGTAGTGGTAACAAGGTAGGGAACTTGAATGTTAAGTCTACTGCGACATTTTCTTCGACGGTGGATGCCACCGCCGCAGACATTGATACGGATGCTGGGTCGAGCACGGTGATATTTACGGGTAACGTTGTAGGCGGGGCCTGGAATATAGAAACGGGTGGCTCGGGCGATACCGCGGCTGTGAATTTTCGTGGCAATGTGACCCTTACTTCTTTAAACATTGACAAGGAAACGGCTGAGGCGACGGTGACATTTGATGGGTCGTCTGCTCAAACCATCGCGGGTGATATTACCGCTACGGCGAACGGGGATGGGACACTCGTAATTAGCAACAGCAACGGCGTAACCTTTAACGATGATATCGGTACTAGCGGTAGCAAAATTGGAACCGTGAATATCACGGTGGCTTCAACATTCTCTTCAACAGTTAATGCCAGTACCTTGGACATTGACACGGATGCCGGTGCGAAAATCGTGACATTTGATGGCAATGTTACAGGTGGAGCCTGGAATATCGAAACAGGTGGTGCAAATGATGAGGCAACTGTCAAGTTTCGTGGCAATGCGACCCTTACTTCTTTAAACATTGACAAGGAAACGGCTGAGGCGACGGTGACATTCGATGGGTCCTCCGCTCAAACCGTTGCCGGTAATATTTCAACTACGGCCAATAACGACGGTATTCTCGTAATCAGTAACACCCACAATAATGGCGTAACCTTTGGCGGTAGCATCGGTACTAGTGGTGGTAACAAGGTTGGGACCATGAACATCACCTCCACTGCCACATTCAATTCGACAGTGGATGTAACCACGGTGGACATTGACACGGATGCCGGGCCGGAAACGGTGACATTTGCTGGCAATGTTACAGGTGGGACCTGGAATATCGAAACCGGTGGTGCGGGCGATACCGCAGCGGTTAATTTTGGCGGGAACTTGGCCCTTACTGCTTTAAACATTGATAAAGACAATGCTGAGGCAACGGTAACATTTAATGGGGCGTCGGCTCAAACCATTGTTGGTAACCTCACAACCACGGCGGATGGGGCCGGTATTATTGTAATCAACAACAGCAATGGCGTAACTTTTAACGATGATTTTGGTGTTCATAATAATGGTGTTGGGTCCCTGCAAATCAGGTCGGGTTCTACGATTACTTTTAAGGCATTGGCGGCGAGTGATGCGACAACTTTTGATGTGACGGGTAACATTGACGCGGATGGTTCCAATGGAACAGGTGGAACCCTTATCCTTAACGGTGGCGACGCGGCTTCGGGAACCGCGGGGGATGCTGTTACCTTGGCTACGGTTACAGGAAACACGACACTGACCACCTTGACAATACAAGGGGGTGACGCAAACCAAAATGATGCCGGGGGTGCGGTAACTCAAACAAATTTCAATGGGAATACAACAGTAACCACCTATAACGTACTGGGTGGTGATGGCAGTACAGATACCGGAGCCACAGGGGGTGCGGGTGGTGCGGTCGCAACGCATTTGCAAACCGGTGCAACCAGCGCGACAAACATAAACCTCACAGGTGGAGACGGGGGTCAGGGAAATGACGCAGCGAACCAAAACGGTGGCGCCGGGGGTGCGGTCGGTTCAACTTCTAACACGTTCACCGGGCTGGTGAGTGGAGCGCTTACTGTAACCGGGGGTAATGGCGGTGCAGGGGGTAGCGGAGCTAATGCCCAAGGGGGTATTGGTGGTGACGGTGGTGCAGTTACGGTAACGAACTTGGCAAATGGCCTGACGGGAGCGCTTAGTCTTATAGGGGGTAACGCCGGTAATGGGGGTGTTGGTGATGCCAACGCGGGTGGTAAGGGTGGTGATGGGGGTCTTGTAACCATTACTGCTATAGGTGCTGGTGGAACGCTTGGAAATGTAACCGTAGGAGCTGGAACCAGTGGGACTGGTGGGAACAGTGGCACGGCAAACGGTGGTGCCGGTGGTGAAGGTGGAACAATTGCAGTTGGTAATATCTCACAAGATATCACAGGGAATTTAATGGTCTGGGCCGGTAGCGGTGGAGCGGGTGGAGCCGGAAACGGTAGTGGGAATGGCGGTGCCGGTGGTGATGGTAAAGCAATTTCGACTATGTCTGTGTCTGGAGCAATTTCTGCAAATGTAACCTTAATTAGTGGCTCGGGTGGCAACGGGGGTGCTGCTGGCTCTGGGTCGGGAAATGG
Source organism: Nitrospinota bacterium (assembly GCA_028345515.1). GTDB lineage: Bacteria > Nitrospinota > Nitrospinia > Nitrospinales > VA-1 > UBA8687. Next base: position 18,914 of record JAOMDP010000023.1, on the reverse strand, counting down.
GGGTAACGGTGGTGCGGGTGCGGCGCTTAACGCTTCCCTTGGTGGAAATATCGGGGGGACGCTTATCCTTAACGATGGAGAGACGGGGAGCGCGGGCGCAACAGGAACAGGATCAGGAGGATCAGGGGGTGCGCTTGGTGCTGTAACTCTCACACTTAATGGATCCGCAGCGCAAACCATTACGGGTGCAGTAACTGTAGGAGATGATGGCGAGGCTACAATTGTCGCAAATAACACTGCCACCGCGACACATGACATTATATTCTCAGAAACAGTCGGGACTGACTTGGTTGCTCTAGGAACATTGACGCAGACCGACGGTAATATTCAATTCGCTAAAGCTGTTAACATCAAAACGATTACGGGTTCCGCCGGTGACAATATGGATTTTAATGCAAACGTCACAGCGGCAACGGCCATAACTTTTAACTCGGGCGCTGTAACAGCATCGGGTGATATTACATCATCAACACTTTTTAGATTTGCAGGGGCCGGTTCACTCACACTGGATGGCACCACAGATCAAACCATTACAGGTGCCATCACCAATTCAGGCGGCGCAGACAACAATGGCGATATCAGAAACAGTAACATTGGTGGAACGGTAACCTTTCCAAACACAATTGGTGCAGCTGGCGCTAATCAAGGTCAGGGTGACCTGACGTTGGATGCGGGTACCAATACAGTATTCGATGCAGCTTTGAACGTTGAAAACGTCTCGCTGAGTGGAACCGCACTATTTCATACGGGGGTGGTGGCAGACGGTAGTTACACATCAGCGGATAACAATAAGATTATAGTAGGTCAAAATTTTGTTGACGGTGATACGGTTATAAGTGCTGCAGGAGCCGTAACAGATGGCAACACAACGATCGAAGTCCGATCACCAAATTTGAGAGATGGACAATCCGTAACATTAATTGACGGGGGCAGCGGTAACACGGATGCGACTTATACGGTATTAGATACGGGCTTATATGACTTTGAGGTAGTTGTTAATGATGCAAATGACACAGTTGTCATATCCGTAAATGAAAGATCAATGGATGAAATCCAATCGGATTTGGGTATTGCGCTTGGAGCCGCAAATGCGTTGGATCAAGCAAATGAGTTGTTGGCACAGAATGATCCAGTTTGGTCAAGAATGTTAAACGCCATTCTTATTGAAGGTGGTGATCCAGCTGTAAGAGCGGCAGAGCAGTTTCAAAATGATCCAGGTGCCATGACTGCAGTAGGTAGTGCGGCAGTAGCTGCCACGGGCACGCAGGTAATGGCAGTTGGTTCAAGCCGCCTTGCTGCTCTGCGCACTGGCGAAGCTTTTGCCTCCTCGCAGACCTCTGGTTTCGCAGCGGGTGAAGGTGAATTAGCAAAGGCACTTTGGTTTAAGCCTTTTGCAAATCTGGGTGATCAGAATTCAAGATATGGAATTGCTGGATTTAGAAGTAGAACCTATGGGGCTGCTTTCGGGGGGGATATTAAAGTGGACCAGTCTACTTACGGAGTAAGCTTTAGCTATGCTTATACAGGTGTAGACAGTAAAGGCACTGGTAATGCCCAAACCGACATTGCTAGTTATCAGGGAACCTTTTATGCGGATTATACCTCCGAAAGTTGGTATATCGAAGGTATGGCAGGCTATGCAAGAAATCAAATTAGAACTTCCAGAGTCATTGATTTTGCCGCCGTAAGTGCTACTGCTGATTATGGTTCAAACCAGTTTATGTTTAGCATTGGGGGTGGAATGCCAATGAAGATAGCAGAAAATCATTTTGTTACCCCGAACGCATCTTTTCAATATACTCTCGTTGAAAATGAAACCTATACCGAAGAAGGTGCAGCCAATCTTAACTTAAGGGTAGATCAAGATGAAATACATATCGCATTGGGTGTCTTTGGTCTGCGGTACCACACGAATACAAATTTTGAAGGTGGTATGCTGACTCCGGAGTTGAGAGGGGGTATCATCTATGATTTCGCTGCAGATGACGGTGTCGCAACCAATATTTTCAATGGGGGCGGGGCAGCTTTTTATAATCAAGGTCAGGATGTCGTGGAATTTGGTTTCCAGGCGGGAGCTGGATTGTCCTATGAGCCGAAACCCATACCAATTCCTTTTACATCAAAATCTATTGAAGGTTTGAGCTTATCAGCAAACTATGATGTGTTAAAGAAGGAAGATTTTGTAGGCCACAGTGCTAATTTTGCAATCCGTTACGAGTTTTAACTCTTAACAAACCTTTATTTAAGCACCAGTGCATAAATATGCACTGGTTTTTTTTGTTTATAAATCGTCCCTTTCATATTATTTCGGTTCAACAATGGAGCGCGGCAAACAAATTAAAGATAATAAAAACATTTATGCCTTGTTTAAGAAAACAGTCCTTTATCAGGGTTATATAGATCGTTCACAGAAAGGTTTATTTATAATCATTCTCTTTTCTTTTTTGTTTTCAGCGTGTGTAAGTCAAAGGGTGATGAAGACCGTGGCAAACGACATCGCAAAGGAATCGAACCTTCAACCTATTTTTATAAGAACTTCAACCTTTAGTTTGCAGGGGTATTACCGTTTTCATAATTCGGGTGCTCCGCTCACCGTATATATTGAAGGGGATGGACTGGCTTATTTGAATAGAAATACGCCATCTGCCAACCCCACTCCACGAAACCCCTTAGCCCTTCGTTTAGCAGGAATCGATCGTGGAGAAAATGTTCTTTATTTGGCGAGACCCTGTCAATATGTAAACTTTAAGTCAGAAAGGTTATGTAAAACTTCTTACTGGACCCATAAACGGTTTTCCAAAGAAGTCATTCGTGCGGTGAACGAAGCCATAGAAAAAATGGTTCCGAAGGGCAAGGTTGATGGTATTCATTTGGTTGGTTATTCCGGAGGTGGAGCTGTGGCCGCTTTGGTTGCTGCATCTAGGCGAGATGTACTCAGCTTGAGGACCTTAGCGGGTTATATGGATCATGTCATGCTAAACAGGAAGAAGGATGTTTCTCCTTTAAAAGGCTCTTTAGATCCTATTAAGGCGGCCCCCAGGCTAAAATCGGTTCCCCAAATTCATTACTCAGGGATAAAGGATAAGGTGATTCCAAAATGGGTTGCGAAAAAGTTTGCAAACGCTGTTGGAAATAAAAACTGTACTTCTGTTCGTCTGATCAACGCAACGCATGCGAGAGGGTGGGAGAAAGTATGGAAAAAAGTTTGGTTCAATTTACCTGCATGCCGTTAAGTATTAAGGTGATATTACTTAAAGCTTCGCCGTTGTAGATAAATTTCTACGGTATTTTTAAAATTACTGGCAACGGCGATATCTTTCATGCCGCTATGGTTGTAATCGCCACTGGTAATCGCTAATACCGTACCTCCCTCCACGACATAATCACGGGTGGGATAATGAAAGCTTCCGTTAGGGTTACGGACAACCAATGAAAAACTGCTGGAGCGGGAATTAGCAACCGCCACATCTTTAAGCCTATCCTGATTAAAATGGCCTGCTGTCAAAGCAAAAGGTCCCCCACCTCCTGAAAATGAAATAGGCTCTGAAAAACTACCATCTCCATTTGAAAAGAGCATGTATAAGTTATCCCCTTTTCCTGAGGCGAAGACCAGATCTGATTTTCCATCCCCATTCATATCTTCCAAAATGATTGCAAGGGGGACAAGATTTTTACCATAAGTTTTTGGCTTTTGAAATGTTGCGTCACCCTTTCCAAGAAAAACCCGAATCGAACTCGCATTGGAACTGCTGGTGGCCAAGGCTATATCTGCTTTGCCATCACCATTAAAATCTTCAGCGACTCCCGAAAACGAGCGCGAACCAGTGAGGTAGGTTCCTCCTTTTTTAAAATAGCCGTCTCCACTGCCTATATAAATTTCCATTTTATCGAAGGTCAATGTCACGGCAGCATCCAGTTTTTTATCATTATTAAAATCTGCTAGGATTACATTTAAAGGAACTTTTCCTGTTTTAATAGGTACGGATCTTCTAAAGCTACCATCTCCATTTCCTAGCAACACGAAAACCATTTCTTCACCACGTGCATTGGCAAGCAGATCCGGTATGCCGTCACGATTAATATCTCCTGTTGTGACCATGGTGGGTTCGGATGCAACCCGAATGTGTTGAGGGTTATGAAAAGTTCCATCGCCTTTACCATAGAGAAGGCTGAGGCTATTTTCTTTGGCGTTGACTGAAACTAAATCGGGTTCTCCATCCAAATTGATATCGTGGGTTAGAAGGTAAGACGGGCCCTTTCCAACTTTTATGACATCGAATTTGTAAAGCATATCCGGAGGTGGGGAAGGAAGATCGCATCCGACAATTCCTAAAACGGCAGATAACCAAATTAGAATCTTATTATGACTTTTCATATGCCTGCCTGTGGTTTATAAGCGTTTAGCAAGTATTTTTAGCGGATCTTTGAAAATATTACCTCTTTTTGATGAAATATGATAATTTAGTGGTCACATAATTTGAGAAAGTCTAATCCCTTGCTCCAACTATTGAGTTGGGGCTAGTGGGGCCTGCTGGAAGTCTAAGGTTGTTTTTCAGTGTCCCCTTTTTTAAACCCATGAGGAGGTACCTATTGCGTTCTTACCAAAGTGTTCTGATATTAAAACCCGATATTGAAGAATCCCGCATTGATGAAGCTCTCGGAAAAATAGGAGAGTTCATTAAAAGTAATGGGGGGGCCTGTCTTAAAACTGAAAAGTGGGGGAAGAAGCGTCTTGCCTACCGAGTTAAAAAAAACCGTTTTGGTATTTATTTAAATATCTATCATACGCTCGAGCCTTCGGGAGTAATGGACCTTGAGAATAAATATCAACTTTTCGACCTCATTATTAAATATATGGTCGTATATTTACCTGATGATGAATTAGAAAGAGCATTGAACCGAGAAGATAGTGAGGAAGTCGAAAAGGCTGCTGCCCAAGAAACTGCAGATAAAAATGAAGATTAAGAAATTTTTCAAATACAAATAAAATGAAAAACGGATAATTATTATGGCTTCTTTCAATAAAGTTTTTTTAATGGGTAACCTAACGCGCGATCCTGAGCTTCGATATACCTCAGGGGGAGCGGCTGTGGCCAGCTTTGGTCTTGCGGTAAATAGAAAGTTTAAGCAGGGAGAAGAGTGGAAGGAAGATGTATGTTTTGTAGACATAACTGTATGGGCAAAACTAGGCGAAAATTGTGCCCAATATTTACATAAAGGCAGTCAGGCATTTATTGAAGGACGTTTGAACTTCCAGAGTTGGGAAGCGGAGGGAGGTCAAAAACGTAATAAATTGGAAGTGGTCGCCAACAACGTGCAATTTTTATCCAGGCCCGGATCTGGAGGTGGTGAAGGGGTAAAGGAATCTATAGGCGGTTCAGGTACACCGCCTCGTCCGGATCCAGAAGATGACATTCCATTTTAATTTAACTAATTAACTTATACATAGAAGGTAAACATGGCTGAGACAAAAAAACGTTCTCTATTTTCACAAAAAATTTGTCGTTTTTGCAACGATGATGATAGTAAGGTTTTTATAGATTTTGCTGATATAAAGGCATTAAAACCTTTAATTTCAGAAAGAGGTAAAATTGTTCCTTCGAGAATTTCGGGGAACTGCGCAAAGTGTCAACGGTTGTTAACTCGGGCGATTAAAAGAGCACGTAATATTGCCTTATTGCCGTTCTCTGTTCAACACTGACATTGGCTTCTGAACCACAGTCGCAAAATTTGCTGCTGCCTGTTCTTTTAGTCTTTGCGCTTTTATTTGCTTTAATGGTTTTTCCCCCCTTGGGGGCATTGGTGGCTTTGCTTTCGCCTTTTCCGCTGGTTTTCATATTTTTGCAGCGCGGCAAACAAGTTGCGCTGGTCTTGATGAGCCTGATTTTCGGAGTCCTTTGGTTTTTGGTGGGTCAGGATCAGGCGTTATTATTCATGGCAGAATATGCCGTGATGGCGTTAGTGCTGGGCGAGATGATTCAAGGAAGGTATCCTGGAGATTGGTGCATAGGGGTTTCCTCCTTGGTTTCAGCAGGGGTATCTATCATACTACTGGTAGCCCTGTTGGGAAATCAGGAAACGACGGTTCAAGATTTTTTTGAAAAGCAGATAAGAACTCATTTTGTTCAATCGATTGAGACTTTTGAATCGGTTGAACAAAATAAAGCAGAGATTGCTGAATTGAAGGCGTTTGTAGATAAAACTGTCGGTGGATTCGCTTCTGCTTATCCTGCATTTGTTTTTGTTGGTTCTCTTATAAGTGCAATTGCAAATTATGCCTTATTAAGAATAGTTTGGGGCAGGATATATAGCTCGGAATTGTTTTCAGAGGGTACTTTTGCAGAATGGATATGCCCGGAAAACTTTATATGGGGCTTTATCGCAGCTAGTGCTGCTTGGTTTCTGGGCCATGGAATCATAGCAGATGTAGGCCTGAATTTATTTATAGTAGTATTTGTTATTTATTTTGCTCAGGGAATGAGCATTATGGTTCATTTTTTAAAGGCAAGGAAAGTGCCGATTTTTCTCTGGCTTTTTCTTTTTATAATAATATTTGCACAACCTCTCTTTATTGGTTTGATAGCAGGGATGGGGGTATTCGATATCTGGGCAGATTTCCGGAAAATTAGAAATCCAATGCCAAGTGAAGAAGCTTAGTCGTGACAAGAAAGGAAAACTTTTATGAAGCTGTTGTTGAAAGAAGATGTAGATGGTCTAGGGTTTTGTGGGGATGAAGTAGAAGTTAAGGACGGATATGGTAGGAACTTCCTGATTCCCAAAGGAAAGGCTTTACTTGCAACCCCGAATAACCTGAAGGCTTTTAATCATCAAAAAAGAATTGTTCAGTCTAAAGTTAAAAAGGTAATTGGAGTCTCCCAGGGTGTCGCCGATGAAATTAGCAAAGCACCTATTCAAATAAAAAAGAAAATAGGAGACGGTGGGAAAATGTTTGGTTCTGTGACAGCACAAGAGATTTCTGATTTGCTGAAAACAAAAGGAGTTGATCTAGATCGTCGAAAAATTCAGATTCAAGAACCCATCAAAAAAGCGGGAGAATACTCCATCCCCGTAAAACTTCATCCAAAGGTGATAGCTGAAATCAAGCTGGTGGTGGAAGGTGAGACAGTTGATGAAAAACCTGAAGCCCAACCGAAAACAGAAGTATTAGAAAAGCCCGATAATAAAAAGCAAGAATAATTGCTAGCCTATTTGATTGAGTATAAATAATCATGGCGGATGCCCTGACCGAAATTTCTCTGAATAAACTTCCTCCATATAATAAGGAGGCTGAACAGAGTGTTTTGGGGTCTTGCTTTCATTCCAGCGAAGCTATTGCTAAGGCGCTTGAGGTTCTCACCGAAGAAGATTTTTATAAAGCTGCGAACAAAAAAATCTTCATTACAATGCGGGAACAGTTTGAAGCTAACGAACCCATTGACGTCCTTGCTGTAGCAGATCTATTGCGAAAAAAGGATGAGTTGGACAATGTGGGAGGTCTTGAGTATTTAAGCCTTCTCGAAGATTATGTTCCTACCGCTACCGCCGTTAACCACCATGCAAAAATCCTTAGGGAAAAAAAGATTCTTCGGGATCTTATCCAAACCGCTACAGAAATAGTTTCCAGTAGCTATAGTGATAAGGATGATGTGGACACACTTTTAGATAAAGCGGAACAATCTATATTTGAAATTTCAGACAAAAGGACTAAGGCCAGTTTTTTCAAAATCCCTGATGTGATCAGGGAGAACGTTTCTAATTTAGAAAAGCTTTCCATTAAACCAGGTATGGTGACCGGTGTTTCTTGTGGGTTCACCGACTTGGATAATTTAACTGCAGGTTTCCAACCCTCAGATTTAATTATTCTTGCTGCAAGACCTAGTATGGGTAAAACCAGTTTTGCTTTGGATATTGCTCGATTTGTTTCTTTGCACCAAAGTATTCCCACTGCAATTTTTAGCTTGGAAATGTCTAGGCAACAATTAGGAGTACGCTTGCTATGTTCTCAGGCACGTGTGGATTCATCTAAAGTGCGGACAGGATACCTGGCAAGCAGCGATTGGCCAAAAGTTCATGAGGCAGGAGCCAGACTTTCTGAGGCAAAAATGTTTATTGATGACAGTGCTGCCCTCTCTGTTCTTGATGTTAGAGCTAGGGCAAGACGTCTGGCTGCAGAGCAACCTCTTGGCTTAATCATTATTGATTATTTGCAGTTGATGCAAGGGCGTGGAAGCTCTGAAAGCAGACAGTTGGAGGTTTCAGATATTTCTCGTGGACTAAAAGCTTTGGCTAAGGAACTTAATGTGCCAATTATCGCACTTTCTCAATTAAGTCGTGCTGTTGAAAGCAGAACGGATAAACGTCCTCTTCTTTCAGATTTGAGGGAGTCTGGTTCAATAGAACAAGATGCTGATGTGGTTATGTTTATTTATCGTGATTTTGTATATAACCCAGAAACCGATGACCCGGGAAAAACCGAGATTCTGGTTCGTAAACAACGGAACGGTCCCATTGGTGATGTGCGATTACATTTTGAAAGCCAGTTTACTCGCTTCTTTGATCGGGCCGAACGAAATGATGAGCCGCCAGAAAATTCTACTGACTTTGGTAGTTTTTGATTTAATTTTTTCTTTTCCAAAACGAGCACTATTATGGGTATAACAATCTTTCTTTTATTTTTAAGTGTAGCCTCAAATCCATCTTCGCTTTCTGCTCAAACCCACCCTGGATATGAAAAATTTAATTTATCTTCAAAAGGTGAAGCAGAAATTCTTTTTGCAAAAGGACGTTATGAAGAAGCTATAGAAAAATTTAAAACCGTACTGAAGTTAGAAGGGGAAACGAGTTATTTATTCCGAACCATGTTGAAATCCTGGAAAGCACTAAGTAATTTAGATAGCGCAGAAATTTTTTTCCAAGATTATCAAGATTCCCATAAAGATTCATCGCATATCTGGTATGCCTTAGGTTATTTAAACTATCTTAAGTCTTATCATCAAAAGGCTGAGATCCATTTTGAGAGGGCGGTCCAATTAGATCCTCAAAATGGCCTAGCGTGGAATAACTGGGCAGCGATTGATTCAGAAAAAAAAGAGTATAAAGGTGCCATTGAAAAAGTGAAAAGAGCGATAAAAATTAACTCAAACGAACCTATTTTTATTTGGAACCTACATAAAATTTATCAGGAAATGGGCGAACCGATTCGTTTCAGGCTTGAATATAAAGATTTGTTGAAAAAACAATCTAAGGAACTTGCTTGGGCTTATGGAAAGACTCTTGTTCGGGTTATCAGGCAGAAGGCATTTCGCTCCTATTCGAAGGGAGAGTTGGATAATGCAATTCTTGGTTTTGAAGATATGTTAAAAATTTATCAGGAAATAAAGGATATTAAAGGGCAGGTGCCGGCTCTATTTAGTTTGGGGCTTCTTCAAGAAGAAAAAGGAAATGTAGAAAAAGCACAAGAGTATTTTTCTCGAGTGCTAGCAATAAATCCCAATCATATTCAAGCTCGAGATATGATAAAAAACTTGCATTGATGTTTTGGTTTAATTTGAAATGAGAGACTAATTTGCGTATTAACCCCGGTAAACTAGATTGTGATTCGTGAGGTTGAGTTTGATTCAACTATTGACAATTATGGGCTTTAAGAGCTACGATTAGCTTGTTTTAAGGGTTTAGAATTCTAATTAAGGAGTGTAGGGTGCAAAAAGAAGATTATACGGTGGTTGTATTTTCTGGGGCGATGGCCTCGCCAAAAAAATTCCGGCTGTCCAAGAAGTTTGCCAAGATTGGTTTAATAGTGCTTGTTACATTTCTTGGTACTTCGCTTTATTTTGCGCAGCAATATATGACGTTGCAGGAAAATGAGACGGAACTGGCGAAACTGCGTAAAGAATCTAAAATAAGGAAAATTCAGGTAGAAAAATTCTCCCATCAAGTTAAGAATTTTGAAACTGAGATGGCGAGACTCGAACGTTTTGAAAAGAAACTGCGAGTTATTACAGCCCTAGAAAACTCTCCAAAATCGATAGAAAAGAATTGGGGATTGGGCGGCCCATTTGGATTGACAACAAGTAGTTTCAACACCGCAATGAGCCGTGGTGCTGCAAACATGGTTGACCGTTTATCCAATCGTCTGGGTCATTTGGATAAACAAGCAAAAATTCAGAGTATCAGCTTTCAGGAGTTGGATAATTTTTTTAAAAATCAAAAATCACTACTTTCTTCAACACCTTCAATTTGGCCTACTCGAGGTTGGGTTACATCTGGTTTTGGATTCCGAAAATCACCTTTCACCGGGTTACGTGAAAAGCATGAAGGCTGGGACATCGCTGCACGTGCTGGTTCTACTGTAAGGGCCACTGCTGATGGTGAAGTCGTGGTAGAAGGTAGAGAATATGGATACGGTAACCTGGTAGAAGTAGATCATGGATATGGTTTGATGACGCGATATGGACATAACTCCAAGCATTTGGTAAAAGTGGGAGATCGCGTGAAGCGTGGGCAGGTGATTGCTCTTGTTGGTAATACGGGAAGGAGTACGGGACCTCATGTGCATTATGAAGTTCTTTTGCATGGAGTTCCTGTCAGCCCTAAGAACTATATCCTTGAAGACTAATTCGATCCCGTTCTGATCAATGGATTGAAATTTCATTTTGGTAGATTTCCTCCCTCGCTTATTTTCTATCTTCATAACCTCAAATGTTAAGGGTGCTTGCTGTTTATAATTGAGCAAGAATTTAATTAATCTTATTTCATTAAAAAATTTAGGTTTAAATTGTAATGGTATTTGGACTAATAAAAAATATTATTGGGACCCGAAACGATCGGGAGATAAAACGTATTCAATCGAAGGTAGACTTGATCAATAGTTTGGAAGAAAAGATAAAACTTCTTTCCGATGAAGAGTTGAAAGGTAAAACTCAGGATTTTAAAGGTCGCATTTCTAAAGGGGAGACTCTAGATGATATTCTACCTGAAGCGTTTGCCGTTGTAAGAGAGGCAAGTTGGCGAACTTTGATAATGCGGCATTTCGACTCACAATTAATTGGTGGGATTGTTTTGCATGAGGGGAAAATAGCTGAGATGAAAACCGGTGAAGGAAAGACCTTGATGGCAACCTTACCAGTTTATCTTAATGCGTTGGAAGGAAAAGGAGTTCATGTAGTTACCGTAAATGATTATTTGGCCACTCGAGATAGTGAATGGATGGGAACCATTTATAAATTTTTAGGGCTTTCCGTTGGCATGATTTATCACGATATACCAGAGGAAGAAAGAAAGTCTGCTTACGATTGTGATGTGCTCTATGGTACCAACAACGAATTTGGTTTTGATTACTTGCGCGATAATATGAAGTTCTCTAAAGAGCAAATGGTTCAAAGAGATTTAAACTTTGGAATTATCGATGAAGTTGACAATATTTTAATAGATGAAGCGAGAACGCCATTGATCATCTCTGGTCCTGCAGAAGAATCCACTGACAAGTATTACAAGGTAAATCAGTTGGTTCCAAGCTTAAAGAAAGAAAGCCACTATCAGGTGGATGAAAAAGCTCGTACGGCTTCCCTTACTGAAGATGGGATTAGCCAAATGGAAAAATTATTAAATATCGAAAACCTCTATGATCCTTCAAATATAGAAACTTTACATTGCCTGAATCAGGCAGTGAAAGCCCACGCAATTTTTAAAAACGAAGTAGACTACGTTGTCCGGGATGGAGAGGTAATTATCATCGATGAATTTACCGGACGAATGATGAATGGTAGGAGATATAGTGATGGCTTACATCAAGCATTAGAAGCCAAAGAAGGAGTAAAAATAGAAAATGAAAATCAAACTCTGGCTAGTATAACTTTTCAGAATTATTTTCGTATGTACAAAAAACTTGCTGGAATGACCGGAACTGCAGATACAGAAGCTGAAGAGTTTATGTCGATTTATAAGCTAGAAGTAGTAGTAGTGCCCACAAACCGGCCGATGATTCGGGAGGACTGTCCGGATGTAATCTATAGAACTGAAAAAGAAAAATTTGATGCTGTAATAGAAGAAGTTAGAGAGTTGAATAAAATTGGTAGGCCTGTGCTGGTGGGCACCATCTCGATTGAAAAGTCAGAACTTTTAAGTAAAAAATTGAAAAAGTGTGGAATTAAACATAATGTGCTAAATGCAAAACACCATGAACAGGAAGCTGAAATTATCTCTCAAGCAGGGCAACCCTATGCGGTAACAATAGCCACAAACATGGCAGGCCGGGGAACTGATATTGTTCTGGGGGAAGGAATTCCTGAGTTGGGTGGGCTACATATATTAGGTACTGAACGCCATGAGAGTAGACGTATTGATAATCAGTTGCGAGGGCGATCAGGTAGGCAGGGTGATAAAGGTTCTTCCAGGTTTTATCTTTGCCTAGAAGATGATTTGTTGCGTATTTTTGGTTCAGAAAAAATTTCTCCTCTCATGGCAAAGTTGGGAATGGAAAATGGCCAGCCTATAGAACATACGATGGTTTCCAAGGCAGTCGCCAATGCTCAAAGAAAAGTAGAAGCCCATAATTTTGATATCCGAAAGCATGTTTTGGAATATGATGATGTGATGAATCGCCAAAGGGAAGTTCTGTATTCCTTAAGAAGAGAAATTATTGGAGGCGAAAATCCAAAAGAAACTCTCTTTGATATGGCTGATGAATTGGTGGATGACATCGTTTCGGAAGTAGCCCATGAAAAAGTATACCCTGAAGAGTGGGATATCGAATTTTTGAACGATTTCCTTGAGCGCCAATTTGGGGTTAATATTAAAAAAATTAATGATACTGAACTAGAGATACAAGAAAATAAAAGGCTAGAGTTAGAACACTGCAACCGAGAAAAATTATACGAATCTGTTATCCAGGTTGTATGTGAAGCTTACGAATTAAAAGAAAAAGGGATTTTAGAAGAATTGGAAATTGATCCTGCTGCAATGAGGCATCAAGAGCGTCTAATTATGCTTCAAGTTTTGGATACCCTTTGGAAGGACCACTTATTAGGAATGGACCATCTAAAAGAGGGAATTGGTCTTCGCGGGTATGCTCAGAAAAACCCCTTGACAGAGTATAAAAAAGAAGGTTTTACTCTCTTCAGTGAGATGATGTTGAGGGTCAAAGAGGAAATCACAGAATATCTATTTAAGGTTCAAATACGCCGGGAAAATGAGTTCGATGATGAAGATGTGATTAATCAGCCAAAGCAAATTATCGAACATCGAGGAGACGTTGAGGGATCAGGTAAACCGGCAACAGTTCGCCGTGAAGAGGGAAAAGTCGGGAGAAACGAACCTTGTCCTTGCGGAAGCGGTAAGAAATTCAAAAAATGTCACGGAAGTTGAAAAAGCACCTATAGGTTTTCAGCGGCTTCTTGGCATTCGATACACAATGAAGTGAGAGGCATAATCTGTAATCTCTTTAAACTTATTTTCTTCTCACAGGATTCACAGGCCCCATAAGTCCCTTCGTTAATTCTAAATATTGCATCTTCAATTAGCCTTAATTCATTGCGGTCACGGCTAGTAAGTTGAAAAACCATTTCTCGACCTTCCAGGCTGGAGGCAAGATCAATTTCGTTGCTAAAGGTCAAATCTCCGACATCCCTTTCCAAGGATTTTGAAGACTGAATTAACTTTAGTAGATCACTTCTTTTTCCCAGCAACCTTTCTTTTATTTTCAAAGTTTCGGGTCCAAGCTTTGGAAGGGCTTTGGAACGTTTTTTTGGTTTTATAACCTCTTCTTTATTTTTGGAAACAGTTTTCTTCTTGGATACTGATTTTGAAAGTGATTTCTTTGAAGTTTTTTTAGCTTTTTTTGTGGGCGAGGATTTTTTTACGACTTTCTTTTTTACTAGCTTTTTTTTGGTCTTAGACGTACTGGTTTTTTTAGTTTTTTTTACAGTTTTCTTTTTAGCCGGCATTTTTTTCTTTGTTACTTTTTTCTTAACGGGAGCTTTCTTTTTTCCAGCTTTACGAGAAGTTTTCTTTTTAGCCGGCATTTTTTTCTTTGTTACTTTTTTCTTAACTGCAGCTTTCTTTTTCCCAGTTTTTTTCTTCGTCGCCATTATCGAACCTCCTATTTATGGAACTTAAAGGCGAAACCAATTGAAAAGAACCCCAAATTTCACCGAAAATGGTGAAAATTCGTAGAACTTTATCACCTGAAAAAAAAAAGTACAAGCTTTTTATTTATATATAAGTATTTGATTTTCTTGTTTCAAAATAAGCTAATTTCTTAATATGCAGTCATGATGATATGAATACCCTCTAGGGTTATATTTTATAATCAACTACTACAGAAGAGGTACATAAAGATCGCATTATTTTTACTACTGGTAAATGGTTTTCATGTTGGGCATAAATTTTTAGGCCCTCCTGATTATCAAACTGTGCAGTGAGAACAATGTCATAACTTCTTTCTGATTCTAAAAAGTCAGAGCCTATTTCGATAGCTTTTAAAGTCTCAATATTTCCTTCTAAGCTTTTAAGGGATTTAATAGCATATTCCATATTTTCAGGGGTCTTCTCGGATAGTTTAAACATGACAATATGTTTGATCATTAATTTTCTCCATGGCCAAATATAAATAAAGAAATTCAGTATAATAATGACTAAATTAGAACGAGGCTGCGTGAGTTTGTAATAATATAATGTTGTAAATTAAAAATACTAGTAGAAATTAATTATATGTCTTGGTGGATGGGTGCAGGTTTAGGTTTTATACGTGGTGGTCCTTTTGGGGCAGTAGTTGGTGGTGCTGCCGAACATTTTCTTGGTAAAAAACTTCAAAATAACTTTCAAAAGAGTTTGCCTGGTATTCAAAAGAAAGGTGATTATATAACATCTCTGGTAATTATTTTGACCCGGGTAGGTATGGTTGATGATGCTTTGACTCAAAAGCAAGTTGAGATTATCCATAGTTTTTTTCGTAAAAATTTAGATTTTGGTGCTGCCGACTTTAAGGCAATTGCACCGTTAATTATTGAGGTTCAAAATAAAAAACCAGATTTAGATCGATTTATAGCAATGTATAAAAAATCTTGCCAAAATAATTACAACCTTTTGCTTATCGCCCTTTGCTATCAAATTTCTCTAGTCGTCGGTCAATTGGATGAGGATACCGAAAACCTTATCAAGCAGTTAGTTCTTCTTTTAGGTGTTTCCTATGACCAACACAATGCAATTAGAAAAAAATATTCATTAGCAATCGTTAAAACACCTTATCATGTTTTAAAAATTTCCTCAGATGCTACAAATGAAGAGGTGAAAAAAGCTTATCGAAATTTAATTCGGGAATACCATCCCGATCGCGCAGCTCATGAGGGCGAGGCAGCTACTGAAGTCGCACATTTAAAGTTTTTGGAGATTCAGCAGGCATATAAAGAACTGGAGGGCGTTCGAGGGATTTAAACAGTTTCTTTATCATTTTCTAGGTCATCTAGTTTTCTTACGATAAGTGATTGAATTTTTCTTTTACTGGCATCTTTTACTGTTAAGCGATAAAGGCCAGCTAATACCTGATCTCCTGGGTGAGGAATTTTTTCAAGCCTGTTTATCACCAAACCTGCAATTGTTTCAAAGTCCCCTCCAGGTAATTCCCAACCTAAAGTTTCGTTGAGTACGCTTATTTCCGTGCTACCTTCAATTAGAAAGCCACCTTCAGCATAAGGTTTGTATAGTTCTTCAGGTTTGTCATACTCATCTTCAATCTCCCCAACTATTTTTTCAAGAAGGTCCTCAATAGTGACGAGACCAATGCAGCCTCCATATTCATCTACTACAAAAGCCATATGTAATCCACCTTGCTGGAGTTCCTTCAACAAGTCATCAATTTTTTTGTTAGGTGGGATGTAATGCGCAGGACGAATTAACTCCGTAATGGGAGTGTCGTCCATTTCTTGGTCTAACAAATCAAATGCATTTAGGATTCCAATCAAATTATGCATTCTTTCGTGGAAAACAGGTAGTCTGGACAAACCTGATTCATTTGCTATTTCATGGGCTTCCCGCATACTGGCCGTGTCTTTAATAGCAGTCATTTGCACAAGGGGCACCATGCACTGTTCAGCAATTAGTTCGCCAAAGTTGAATATATTGTGAATAATTTTTTTTTCGGTAGTGCCCAAATCCACAGTTTGTGACTCTAGACTCAATACTTTTCGCAGTTGATCGCGGCTGAAGGTAAATGTCTTCTCTGTCATGCCTTCAGGCACCCGACTGGTTAAATGTTGTGAGGTATAAGAAAGCCATTTTATAATGGGTCCCATACAATTGTGAAATAGGTTCAAGGGATAAATCATTACAGGCATCAAACTGTCAGCCCGGTTTTGAAAAATTACCTTAGGAATGATTTCTCCGCCAAAAAAAACAAGAGGAAAAATAAACAGCATTGCTATCCATTCCCCAAAGTCTCCAAAATTTTCAACCATGAATGCGGTGGAAATAGCAGTGCTTGTAACCATTGCAAGGTTGGTTCCCAAGGATGTTGTGGTGAAAAGCTTTTCTGGGTTATCTAGAAGCTTTAAAATGGCTTCTGCTGAGGAGTTTCCTTCTTCTGCCAGTTTTTTCATTTTAATTCGGTTCACAGAAACCATACCAATTTCAGAACCGGAAAAAAAAGCCTCCATAGCTATTGCTAGGAGCACCCAAAATATTGTAGTTGTGGGATCCATTATGTTGTTGCTGTTTTGATTTGTTCCGATTCTTCGGAGTTGATGGAGCGCTTAAGTAAGGTTAAATGAAGCTTCAAGATCCTAGACCCTTTCATTTTTTCAACACGGAATTTGAAGTGATCCATAGTGGTTGATTCTCCTGACCGGGGAATTCTGCCAAATAATCCAAAAACCAAGCCGCCAACCGTATCATAGTCGTTTATAGGTAAATCACATTGGAAAGTTTGGTTGAAATCAGCAAGGCTAAATGTCCCTGAAATTCGATATTGATTTTCATTGATTTTGAATAGAGGTTGTTCGTCCTTTCTCATTTCGCTGTCAATCTCACCAACAAGCTCTTCAATGATATCTTCTAATGTAACCAGTCCGCATACACTTCCATATTCATCCAAAACAATTGCCATATGCCTTTTTAGTTTTCTGAACTCTTCAAGCATCTCTTTTATCATTTTAGTTTTTGGAACAACTACTGCGTGATGAAGTATGCTTTTTAAATTGACCTTTTCCTGGGGTAAATGTTTAAGGCGTGTTAGATCTTTCGTGAAAAGGATACCTATTATTTCTTCATCACTCGCACCGTATACGGGAACCCTTGAGTAGAAATTTTCCATTATTCTAGGTAAAATTTCGTCCCAGCTATCTTTGATATTTACTGTAAACATATCTATTTTGGGTGTCATGACTTCGCCTACGGTTGTTTCTCCGAATACGATAGCTTTATCAATAAGGTCTCTTTCATCTGAATCGATAACACCTTCTCCTTCACCCACTTGCACCATAGTACGAAATTCTTCATCAGATATAGAGGATTCTTTATTTGAATGAGTTAAAATACCAACAGATCGCATTATTTTTTCCGTCCAAGTATTAAATAGTTTTTGTGCAGGTTGGACAATATTGGCAAAAAACTTTAATGGAAAAGCTGCAAATAATGCGTAGGGTTGCGCATATTTTAGCGATATGCTTTTAGGTACGATTTCGCCAAGAAAAAGAAGTAACAAGGTGCCAATACCAATTGCAATACCCACCCCTATATTTCCAAACAGACTAATTGTGATAGAGGTGATTACAACAGAAATTGCAATATTGACTACTTCGTTACCGATATAAATAGTGATCAGTAGTTCACGTGGTTTTTGCAAAAGAGAATAAACCAAGCGGCCTGCTCGACCTTTCTTTTCCTCAATTTCTTTTTGCTGAAGGGGATTGAGTGAGAAAAATGCGACCTCGCACGCCGAAAAAAAGGCGGAACAAAAAAATAAGAACAGGAGTAGTAGCGACCGTGGAAATAATGAGTCGTCCAAAGTTTTTAAGAAACCTCAAGCTTGGCTGGCACTTGCTTATCGAAATATATTAAACTCGATAGCGGCAATTTATTGGGATCCGGTAACCTTTAATATCAAAAGTGGTTAAATCCGGATAATTGGCGGAGAATTTCTCTTTTTCCGTTTTGTCTTAAAAGAGAAACTTTGCTGGCTGATTCAGTGATCTCCCCAATATGGGTCACAAGTGCTTTGGCCTTTTCAAACTGCCTAGATAATTTTTTAACACCATCGGATGGCAAAGTAAATAGTAATTCATAATCTTCGCCACCCTCTAAAACAAAGGGTAAGGGCTTTACCCTGTTCTCCTTACAAACTTTTGAGAATTCGAGCGATTTAGGTAACTTTTCCTCATAAATAACTGCCCCTGCTCCTGATTGCTTGCAGATATGATTTAGATCCTGAACCAGGCCATCGCTTATGTCAATCATAGAGGTGATTTTGTGATTAGATCGAGCAAGCAACTGGCTTTCTTTTAATCTGGGAGTAGGGAGTAGATGTTTTTTAATAAGATATTTTTTGGATTTTTGTGTGCACTTCCAATTTTTATTAGATGATATTTTGAGGCCTAAACTCGAATCTCCTAAGGTTCCTGTTGTGAAAATCAGGTCTCCTTTTTTCGCTCCATTTCGGGTGAAAAGTTTTCCTTGCTTTGCCTCACCGATTATTGTGACGTTCATGAAAAAATTTTTTGGGGAGGAAACGGTATCCCCTCCAATAAGTTCTATACCGTAAAGAGTGCAAGTTTTATGTATTCCATTATATAGTTTTTTAAGAAATGCGGTTGAAACCTTTTTAGAAACCCCTAATGTAATTAAAACTCTTGTCGGGATTCCTCCCATTGCTGCGATATCGCTAATGTTGACAGCGATTGCTTTTTGGCCTAATTGTTCTGGTGAGA
>JAOMDP010000022.1:0-21827 GCA_028345515.1 Nitrospinota bacterium | reverse complement strand
TGCCCCAATATGCATGAAAATGTATCATACGAGGCCTCGACTGTCAATTTGATAATAAGGTTCTTTCTAGAAGAATAAATTTTAATTGGCAAAAAAATCATTTAAAAACAAATAGATATGGTTATATCGTCAAAATTACAACACTTTTATGGTAAATTTTAAAAAATATTTGCTGACTTCTTAGATATAAAATTTAGCAAAATTATCGGCTTAAAGCCAAAATTACCACTTAACTAATTCAATTAATATATATAAATCAATGACTTAAAGCTTAAATCTCAGAAAAAGGAATAGGTATAAAAGTAAGCAGGAAAATAATCAATGAAATTGTCCCTAGCGCCTTATGCATTGGCCCTAGTTCATCGGATCCTTCTTTAATTGGTGCTGTTTTGAAGCCCATAAAAGCTATCATTAAAGCCCAAAAAAACCAGCCCGGCCAATAAAAGCCTAAAGGAAACAAACTCACAAAAAAAAGCTTTCCGATTAAACTATGTTTGTCAGGGCAAAAAGCAAAAATGATATGTCCACCATCTAATTGGCTTACAGGCATTAAGTTTAGCGCTGTTACCAACATTCCAATCCAACCAGCAAAAGCAATGGGGTGAAGATGAATATTTATATAAGGTGAGCTAGGATTCACACCTAGTATAAGCTTTGAACAAAGGTTTAATATAATAGAACTTCCAAAATTAATTCCCCCCATTCCGGTTAAAGGTGAGACTGTGGATAGATGTAAACCTAAGATCAAAGCCGGTAATGCAACAATAAAACCGGCAATCGGTCCTGCAGCACCTATTTCCATCAAAACTCTACGATTTGGTATCCGTTGCTTAATTTGAATAAATGCACCAAATGTTCCTGCAATAAATATGGGTGGAGCGGGAATAAAATAAGGAAGCGTTGCCTTGACACCATTTCTCTTGCTAGCCCAATAGTGACCGAATTCATGGGCACCTAAAATAAGCATTAAACTAATGGAAAATAATAGTCCGCCTGCCAAAATTGTTGTGACCAATGTTGCTGCGAGAAGGCTATAAAATAACCACCAATTATTTTTTATAGGGCCTACTGGTTCGTCAAATGGGTCATATAATGACGGGCTTTGTTGCGAGCTAAGACTACTAGGTATGTTTTGATCCACTTTTTATCATTAAAGCTGTTTATGTGTGAAGGTACGAGGGCTTTTTCCTTCATAATCTCCCACGATTTGACCATTGCCATATACCCTGTATTTATAAATAACCAAACCTTCTAAACCAACAGGACCCCTAGCATGGGTTTTATTGGTACTTATACCTATTTCTGCACCCAGCCCATATCGAAAGCCGTCTGCAAAACGGGTGGACGCATTCCACATTACGCTTGCAGAATTAACTTCGTTCATAAATTTTTCGGCCTTTTCTGAGTTTTCAGTGACAATTGTATCTGTATGTCCAGACCCATGACAATTAATGAAAGCAATTGCCTCATCCAAGTTTTCAACAATCTTAATA
Organism: Nitrospinota bacterium; assembly: GCA_028345515.1. Classification (GTDB taxonomy): domain Bacteria; phylum Nitrospinota; class Nitrospinia; order Nitrospinales; family VA-1; genus UBA8687. Next base: position 20,334 of record JAOMDP010000022.1, on the reverse strand, counting down.
GAAAGTTTTAAATCATTGTATTCTTCATCCCATTCATTATCCGATGCCAAAGATACTTCCGTGCTAATTTTACGAGTATTTTCACAACCTAATAGTGAAACACCTTTTTCCTCAAAAATTTTAACCAATTGAGGAATAATTTTTGGGGCTAAAGCTTGATGAATAAGAAGATTTTCCATAGCATTGCAAGCTGCTGGATATTGCAACTTGGAGTCAAAGGCAATTTTTAAAGCTTTATTTAAATCAGCGTCCTCATCAATATAGTTGTGGCAAATTCCCTCAGAATGCCCCAAAACAGGAATTTTTGTATTGTCTTGAATATATTTTACAAAATCGTTACTGCCTCTAGGGACAATTAGGTTAATAGATTTCTCTTCCTTTAACATATCTTGAACTTCCGTTCGTGTTTCAATCATTTGTACAGCTGCATCAGGCACTCCGGGGACTTTATTAATGGCATCTGTAAGGAATCCAACTATAGCCTTATTGGAGTTTTGTGCTTCGCGACCACCCTTTAAAATAACCGCATTACCAGATTTAAGGCAAAGGGAAGATATTTGAGGAACAGCATCAGGTCGAGATTCAAAAATAGCACCAATAACACCAATTGGGCAGGTAACTTGATAAAGTATTAAACCTTCGTCCAATTCCATCGCTGACCGCTTTACCCCTGCAGGATCTTGCAACGATACAACACTACGAATACCTTGAGCCATCCCACGAATTTTATCTTCATTTAAAGCCAGTCTTGCAATAAGAGGTTTTGCGATACCCTCTTTATTTGCAAACTCTAAATCTTTTTTGTTAGCTGCAAGAATGGAAACACAATTTGCTTCAAGCGCATTGGCCATTTCGTTCAGAGTCTGATTCTTAATTTCTGTCGAAAGATGCGCAAGAATTAAACCCGCAGAATTAGCTCGCTTAGCAATTTCAGATACTGTCATATATACTCACCAATTTATTAGGATAAGACTCTATCGATTTGAAATACAGATGGTAGGATTATAACACCGACATTTGTGAATGAGATTTCAATAAAAATACTTTTCTATTTATATAGGACACGAACTTTTTCCTTGCGATTAACTTTAAAAGCAGCTAATGCGGTAGCCTCTCCTAACAAATTCTTCCCCAGATCAAGAAAATTTAATTCAGGAAATGCATCCGATTCAATGAGTGCTACTGCTCCTGCATCAGTAATATTGTTTTCACCAAAATATAAAGATTCGAGTTTAAAAAAGTGCACAGATTTTGCAAATGCCACTGCTCCGGCATTTCCTATTTCATTACGGAACAAATTTAAAGTTATCAGATTTGGTAAATTATTAGATTTGGCGATGATCGAAGCCCCGATATCAGTAATAAGGTTGTCATTTAGCATAAGAACTTTTAAGTTCGAAAAATTTTTCGAACTAGAAAGAAATTTCATACTGTCATCGCTGATTTCATTTTTCCATAATTTAAGAGATTCGAGTTTACCAAAATGAGGGGATTCAGCAATTGCTTTTAGTCCGCGATCTCCAAGAAGATTTCCATAAAGGTCTAAATGCTTCAAATTTGAGAAATGAGGTGATTTAGCTAGGGCTTTCATTCCTCGGGCTTTGATTCTATTTCCCTGCAAATGCAAGGTTACAAGCGAAGACAATGATTCCATATTCGCTAATTGTTTAGCCCCTTTTGGACCAATATTCAAACCCGTTAAGTCCAGGCTCTTTCGATCCTTACTAATTTTTTTCTCAATAAGTTTTACTATGTCGGAGGCCTGTGAAACTCCTGACCAACACAAACAAGAAAGAAAAATAACTATAAGGTTTTTATACATAAATTCAGACTATCAAATACTTAAGGATAGTGTAAATGATTTTTGTTCCCGCTTGAAAAGTACCTGAAATTGTCCCTGTAATCTTGGAAACCCCCACGCGCTTTCGATAATTAACGGGAATCTCAATTATCCTCAATTTATTTTTTACAGCTTTTATCTGCATTTCCACCGTCCAGCCAAAATTTGTATCCTGCATCCCTATTTCTATTAAAGAATTATATCTAATGGCTCGGAATGGCCCAAGGTCTGTATATGCATGATTAAAAAAAAGTTTGATCAAAAAAACTGCTAGTTGGTTGCCAAATCTAGCCTGGGGTAGCAAAGCCATTCGACTTTCTGAAATTATCATACGGCTACCCAGCACAAAATCGATCTCTCCTTTTTCTATGGGCTCTAAAAGTGAAACTATTTCGTCGGGATAATCGCTAAAATCTCCATCTAAAAATACTACGATATCGGGAGAATCTAATTCATCCATGCCCTTTAGACAAGCGGAACCATAACCTTTTCGAGATTCTTTTACTACTCGAGCACCGTGTTCCTTCGCTACAAACGCGGTATTATCATTTGAGTTATTATCGACAACAATAATTTCATGGATTTTTTTTTGGGGTAAAGCATCGAGGACAAGCCCGATGGAGCTCTCTTCATTATAAGCTGGAATGATTACAGATATCCGGGACATCCTTGCCTCAGAATCAAGGATTTATAGCTTTTTGTATGCTTGATATAAATGCTCCCAATTTACGATCTCTTTCAATAGGGTCGTGGTTATTCTCAATAATTTTAACAATCGCACTACCAAGAATCACACCATCTCCTGCTTCCGCAGCTTGTTTGGCCTGCTCAGGACCTGATATCCCAAAACCTATGAAAACTGGAAGTGAAACGGATTTTTTTATTTCACATACTTTATCATTTAGTCCAACGGAAAGAGATTCTTTAGTTCCCGTCGTACCCGTCAATGATATATAGTATATAAATCCTCTACTGAGTTTTCCAATATGCTGAATTCGATCGGCTGTACTTGTGGGAGCCAGCAAAAAGATCATATCCAGGTCTTCAGTTATTTCTAAAAAGCTTTCTGCCTCCTCAGGAGGTAAATCTGGAATTATAAGACCATCTACACCCGCTTTAATACTATCGGCAACAAAATCTTTTTGACCATAAACAAATATAGGGTTAAAGCTGGTCATCAAGATGACAGGTAGCTCAGATGTTTTTCTTATATCAGTTACCAACTGCACTATTTTTTTAAGGGTCGTCCCATTTTTTAATGAACGATGGGAAGAGGCCTGAATAGTGGGTCCATCTGCAAGAGGATCTGAAAAAGGGACCCCTATTTCTACCATATCCGCACCATGGTTTTCTATTGTCGAAAAAATATCCTTTGATGCGCTAAGGTCAGGATCCCCGGCTGTAAAAAAGGCTACAAGGGCTTTTTTGCCGTTTAGCGAGGTCAAACATTTTTGAATACGACTCAAAGAGAAACTCCCATTTTATCTGCGACCTGATTTACGTCTTTATCGCCACGTCCTGATAAACAAACAAGGATGGTCTCTTCTTTTTTCATTTCAGGAGCAACTTTGGCAACATGTGCAATAGCATGCGCCGACTCTAGAGCTGGGATAATACCCTCCATATGGGATAAAAGTTTAAAACCTTCTAAGGCTTCTGCATCATTAATGGTGACATAATTTGCGCGTCCCGAATCTTTCAGATAACTATGTTCGCAGCCGACCCCTGGGTAATCCAAACCTGCTGATATAGAATGCGCTTCGGTTACTTGTCCGTCGTTATCATGTAATAGATAACTCATCATTCCATGAAGAATTCCCGTAGATCCTTTTGTAAGAGAGGCACCATGTTTATTTGTATCTATTCCTAGTCCAGCGGCCTCTACACCAACAAGCTTCACATTTTCCTTTTCAAGAAAAGGGTAGAAGAGACCCATTGAGTTACTGCCGCCGCCTACGCAAGCAACACATAGGTCGGGTAATTTTCCTTCCATTTCAATTATTTGCTGCGTTGATTCTTCTCCAATAATTTTTTGAAAATCCCGAACTATCATAGGATAGGGATGCGGTCCAACAACAGAACCAATAATATAATGAGTATCTTGAACCGTTGTGATCCAATTTCTAATAGCTTCACTGGTTGCATCCTTTAAAGTTCTTGTCCCATTGCTAACTGGAATAACGTTGGCACCCAACAAACGCATTCGAAAAACATTTAAGGCCTGTCGCTTAATATCTTCCTCCCCCATGAACACATCGCATTTAAGACCAAACAATGAAGCCGCAGTGGCTGTTGCAACACCGTGTTGACCGGCACCAGTTTCTGCAATAACACGTTTTTTACCCATTCTCAGGGTTAACAACGCGCTGCCAATAGTATTATTTATTTTATGGGCCCCAGTATGGGTAAGATCTTCCCGCTTTAAATAAATCTTGGCGCCCCCCAGATGATTCGTAAGTTTTTCTGCAAAATACAAGGGTGTCGGGCGCCCGACATAGTGTTTCAAATAATAAGCAAGGTCATTTTGAAATTTGGGATCCTTGCTGGCTTCTTCGTATAGAGTTTGCAACTCTTTCAAAGCAGGCATCAAGGTTTCAATCACATATTTGCCACCAAATTTTCCATAATGGCCTTTGGCATCGGGCAATTTATGGGGTTTCATAATTTTCTCCCTACCTTTGCATTTGTTAAAAAGGTACGCATTTTATTGTGATCCTTGACACCAGGGTGACTTTCAAGCCCTGAACAAACATCCACTCCATAAGGTTGAGCAATTTGTATTGCCTTTCTTACATTATTTGGCGTCAAACCTCCTGCTAGAATAACTGGTCCATATTTTTTAGCGGGATATACTAAATTCCAATCAAAAACTTTTCCAGTTCCTCCATAATCATCTTCAGAGAAAGTATCCAGAAGAAAGCTGCTGACCGAATACTTGGAAAGTTGTTTGACAGATTGAAGATCCTTTATTCGAAAAGCTTTAATTACCCTGCGCTGAATCTTCTTGCAAAATACAGGAGACTCATTGCCATGCAATTGGACTTTGTCAAGTTTGCAACGGTCTGCAATTTTGTTTATATTTTCCGCAGTCTCATTGACAAATACACCTACAGCATCAACAAAGGGCGGTAATTTAGAAACAATTTCGCGGACTATTTTCATGTTAACCGAGCGCGGACTTTTTTTATAGAAAATAAAACCCAATGCATCCGCACCTGCATTTACAGCCGATAAAGCATCGCTAAGATTGGTCATGCCGCAAATTTTAACTTTTATTTGCATATTAGGAACCGTCATAACCTAATAACTCTTTTAGTTTTTCAGGAATATTTTGAGAGGTCATAAGACTTTCTCCAATCAAAAATGCATCCACACCTAATGCTTCAAACTCTTCAATCTCATTTCGGCCATTTATTCCACTTTCACAAACTAACACCTTGTCTTTTTCCTGAAGGGCCATGGGAATCAAACGCCGCGATATACCCAAATCAGTTTTACCATTAGTCAAATCACGATTATTAATTCCAATTAATTTAGCGTTAACAGCAAACGCTTTTTCCATATCCCATTCATTATGAGTTTCGATGAGAGCCGGCATTTTTAATTCATGCCCCAAGGAAAGCAGGTCGCTCATCAAGCTTTGATCAAGCCATGTCGCAATTAGCAAAAAAAGATCTGCACCAAAAGCTCGAGATTCGTAAACTTGATATTCATCAAAAATAAAATCCTTTCTTAATAACGGTATCGTTACAATTTTTCTGATTTCCGCTAAATTCTGAACACTACCACCAAAATAATTATTCTCAGTTAAAACAGATAGTGTCGCTGCCCCATGTTCCACATAATCTCGTGCCATATCGATTGGATTAAAACCTTTTCGCAGTTCTCCTTTAAATGGGGTTTTAGGTTTAATTTCTGCAATAATTTTAGAGGTGTTAATTTTTTCTAAAGCTTTATAAAAATCTAATACTGGTTTTTGGTCAGCAATTCTTTGTTTGATTTCTGGTAGAGGACATTTAATTTTTGTTTCTGGGAGCTCCTTTTTTTTACTAGCAAAAATTTGATCAAGAATATTTGACATTTTACGAATTGGATGCCTGACATAATTCTTCAAGTTTTTTATTTGCCTCACCCGAACTAATTGACTTGGCTGCGATCACAATCCCCTGCTCAATGGTTTCAGCCTTCCCGGCCACGTATATTGCGGCGCCAGCATTCAGCAAAATGATATCTGTTTTGCAACCTTTTTCACCCTTTAAAATATCACGAATTATCTTTGCATTTATCTCAGGGGCTCCTCCCCTCAAATCCTCCGAAGAACAAAGCGAATAGCCAAACTTTTTTGGATTAAGAGTATAGTTGGTTATATTCCCATTTCGTAATTCTGAAATTTGGGTTTCTGATGTCAGCGTTATCTCATCTAACCCATCAAAACCATGAACAACCATAGCGTGCTTACTTCCCAAATCCCGCAGCACTTCAGCGAGAGGATTTACCCATTTTGAATCAAAGACTCCCAGAATTTGCGAATTTGCATTTGCAGGATTCGTAAGGGGTCCCAAGAGATTGAAAAAAGTCCTAAACCCTAAAGCTTTTCTAACACCCACTGCATGCTTCATGGCCTTATGCATTAATGGTGCAAAAAGAAACCCTATCCCAACTTCCTCAATGCATCGTTCAATTGTTCTTAAAGGGGCATCGATATTAACCCCTAGGCATTGTAAAACATCAGCGCTACCCGACTTGCTGGATACTGCTCGGTTTCCATGTTTTGCAACTGTCACACCCGCACCTGCCACTACAAAGGCAACGGCTGTGGAAATATTAAAAGTATCAGCACCATCCCCACCTGTGCCACATGTGTCTATAATATTTGATGCCTTTACTTTGATCTTTTCTGCCTTGTCGCGCATTACCTTCGCGGCACCTACAATTTCAGGAACCGTTTCACCCTTTACCTGTAAGGCGGTTAAAAAAGCCGCAAGTTGTATATCACTCACTTTTCCACCCATAACCTGAGTCATGGCATTCATCATTTCCTGCTCCGACAAGCTATTGCCAAAAACAACAGATTGAAGAGTTCTTTGGAAAGTCATATTAACTATTTTCGATGAAATTCATTAACAGGTCTTTTCCGTTGGGAGTTAAAATTGATTCTGGGTGAAATTGAACTCCTTCAACAGATAAATCCTTATGTCGTATGCCCATTATTTCATTATCTTCACTTTCAGCTGTTATTTCAAAACAGTCTGGTAAGGTCTTTCTATTCAATACTAGTGAATGGTAACGAGTCGCGGTAAAAGGATTAGGAAGATTTTTAAACAATGTTTTTCCATCGTGGCGAACTTTAGATGTTTTTCCATGCATCAATTTACCTGCTTTAATAATTTCTCCACCAAAAGCTGCTCCCACTGACTGGTGACCCAAGCAAACACCAAGCACCGGCACTTTACCAGCAAATTTTTTAATGACTTCAACAGAAATTCCTGCCTTTGCAGGTGTGCAGGGACCTGGCGAAATAACAATTTTTTTCGGCTTCAAGGACTCTATCTCTGAAATGCTTATGCAATCATTGCGCTCCACGTGAATATCAGCTCCAAGCTCACCCATGTATTGGACCAAATTGTAAGTGAAGGAATCATAATTATCGATCATCAAAATCATACGACCCAGCCTTTCTCAGCCAACTCAATAGCCTTTAGCAGCGCCCGGCCCTTGTTCATGGTCTCTTCATATTCACTTTCAGGAACCGAATCGGCAACAATGCCAGCACCGACTCCCAAGTAAGCCGTTTGATCTTTAACAACAAGGGTTCGAATTGCAATAGCAGTATCCATATTACCTGAAAAACCAATATAGCCTACAGCACCCGCATAAAGGCCACGCCGATTGGGTTCCATCTCCTCAATTATTTCCATTGCACGAATTTTTGGAGCACCAGAAACTGTGCCCGCGGGAAAGGTTGCTTCCAAAACATCAAAGCAGTCTAACCCTTCCCTTAAAATTCCTCGGACATTGGATACAATATGCATTACATGAGAATATCGCTCGACCGTAAAACTTTCATTTACCTCAACCGTACTAATTTTTGCTACCCGACCCAAATCATTACGTCCCAGATCTACCAACATAATATGCTCAGCAAGTTCTTTTTCGTCTTGCAATAGATCTTTTTCTAGAGACAAATCTTCCTCTTCGTTAACACCGCGTTTTCTGGTTCCCGCTATAGGGCGTACTTCAATATTCTCGTCTTCCAATCGTACCAAAATTTCGGGAGATGAGCCTACCACCTCAATACCACCAAATTTTAAAAAATACATATAGGGTGAAGGGTTAATCGTTCTTAGAGCCCTATAAATGTCAAAAGCTTTATTTTTAATCGCAAAATTTAAACGCTGTGAAAGTACAACTTGGATAGCATCTCCCTCTAGAATATATTGTTTAACGTTATTAACAGCTTCTTTAAACTTTTCTTTTTCAAAATTTGAATTAATTTCAAGCGCTACAGTTTCTTCTTTTTGTTGTGTTGCAACTTTCAGGGGTGTCTTTAATTTATTTTCCAGTAAGGTGATCTTTTTTATAGTTTGCTCGTAGACCGTCGTAATATCTTCCGAATCAATATAAGCATTGGAAACCATCTTGATGGTTTGAGAAACATTGTCAAACACAAGCATGGTATCCGTAATTATAAATTGTGAGTCTGGAACATTCAGGTCATCCTCTGTTTTTTCCGGTAGGTCTTCAAAAAATCGGACCATGTCATAACTGATGAAGCCGACCGCACCTCCTGAAAATCTGGGTAACCCAGGAACATGGACAGGATTATAACGAGCCAATATTTTCTTGATTGCTGATAACGGATTGCCTGACTCAATTTTTATTTCTTTTTTTACCCCCCTTTCTTCTACCGTTATATCGCGGCCTTTGCTACTTACCACGACAGCAGGGTCACAGCCTAAAAAACAATAGCGCGCCCATTTTTCTCCACCTTCAACACTTTCCAAAAGAAATGAATAATCTCCATCACTGATCTTCATATAGGCTGAAACAGGGGTGTCTAAATCAGCGAGAATCTCTTTATAAACAGGAATAAGATTCCCTGATTTCGATAGTTTTTTAAATTCTTCTAATGAAGGTTTAAACATTATTCAAAGTCACTAAAATAGGACAATAAAAACGGTATAAAAAAAGCACAGGAAACCTGTGCCTACTCAGCCACTCGGGTGGTGGTTGTAAAATGATAAAATCGAATAATATCAATGAGTTAGAAGAATAACATTGGTGCTAAACAAGTGTCAAGCAGTTTGCAGAACCTTGCTTTGGAAAAGCATAGGTTAATGTTATAGGACAATCATCCCTCAACCGGTTTCCAATCCTCGCCATTCCAATGTTGGATCAAGCCGTTATCTCCCACAGCATAGATATTTTCATCAGAACTACCCCAGATTGATGAAAAATATTCCTTGGTATTGGATTCAATCCTCGTCCATTGATCTCCATCAAGATAAAGAATCATACCTTCATCACCAACTGCAAAAACCATTTCCGGGGAAGGCCCCCAGACATCAAGAAAAAATTCCATCGTTTGAGAAGGCATCTCAATAAAATCAGCACCATTATAATGAAAAATAGCACCTTCCGAACCAACCATATAAATATTGTCTGGAGCAAATCCATAAACACCGTAAAACTCGGCATTTGAATTAAAAGTCATACGGTGCCATTTATCACCTTCCTGTTTTAAAACCAGTCCATCATAACCAACTGCTATCATACCGCTCTCTTTGGTACCCCATAACCTTGTCACATCGGTGTCGGTGCCCGTCTGCATAAATTTCCAAGTATTGCCATCATAACGAAGGATTTTACCCAGTCTTGAGCAGGCATAAATCTCATCGGAAGACAAACCAAAAATTCCAGTCATAGGTGGCAGTTTTTCAGTTTCCATCGGAGACCAAGTATGTCCATTGTAATGGAGAATTCTACCATCAGTTACAACAGTGAAAACGTTGTCAGGTGCAGTGCCCCAGATATCTTTAAACGTCCATCGACCATCGGTTTCCATAGCTAACCATTCGCTACCATTATATTGGATCATGGTTCCATCGGTCCCGCCAACGAAAATATTATTTTCATCCAATCCAAAAACTGAAAGCAGATGATTAGTTGTTAATGTAGACATTCAATCTCCAAAGGCAATAATTGTTTAAAGAGACATATCGTTCCAACATGTTCCATCGTATCTAAGAACAGTACCGTTTTCTCCTGCTACGTAGACACAATCTTTTCCCAATCCTTTTACTTTTGTAAAGTACTCTTCCTTAATTGGGTTTATTTTGGACCATGCTTTTCCATCGAAATGTAATATGCTGGAATTATCCCCCACAACAAATATATTGTCATCCGAGGTTCCCCAGATACTGAGAAGATACTCCTCCGTCCCTGTTTCCATTACTTCCCATTCTTCTCCATCAAAATGAAGAATGGTTCCATGGGAACCACAGATATATACATTGTCTGTTTGGGTACCCCATACTCCAAATAAAGATATGGTTTCATCGGTCAGTTCATCTTTTCTAAGAAATTCTTTGCCATTATAAAATCTGAAAATTCCTTCGCCTCCAACAGTATAAATATGATCTATATCTTCACCCCACATACCAAAGAGATCATGTATAGTATTGGGCTCACGGTAATCCCACTTTTGGCCATTCCAATAAAGCATTCGGCCTCCTACGCCATAAAGGAATATATTATTTTCATCGAAACCAAATGCTGAGTTTAATGAGTCATAGCTACCCGTATCCACCTGTTTCCATTCTTTCCCATCATATTGTAAGACCACCCCACCGATGCCTACTGCATAGATACAGTTTTCGTGAGGACCCCAGACTCCCATTAGAGGGTTGGTATTATCTGTTCTTACTGGAAGCCATTCTTCTCCATCCCAATGCTGTGGCACACCATCCTTACCTACAACATAGATACTGTTTTCCCCGAATGGCATAATATCCAACAAATCTGGTTTTTCACCCGTAAACATATTTTATTTCTCTAGTATTAAAAAAGAAGGGGGTTCCGGCGCAAACCGGAAACCCCCTTTACAAATTGGTTCTATTAATCTTCAGTTTGTTTAGGCTTATTAAAATAAATATTCTCTAATTTGGGAAAGTTTTTATTATCTTTAAATAAATTTTGTACTCCCTCACCAATATCATTATGAATCAGAACCAAGGTCTGGAGATTTTGCAAATTTGTTGAGTTTGCCAAGGCCTTAGCACCAAGATCACCAATATCCGTTTCATAAAGATCCATAAGCGTGACATTTTTGAAGGTTTTCGAATCAGCAATAATTTCAGCTCCCCGGGTACCAATAGGATTATATGTTAAAGTCAATTGTGTCAGGTTATCCAAGGTTTTTGAATTGGCTAGGGCTGCGATACCCTCTTCCTCAACAAAATTCCAATTTAAATTTAACTCTTCCAGTTTTGCTAAATTCTTAGATTCGGCAATTGCAATAGCTCCTTCATCACCCATTCCATTTCTATATAAAGAAAGCTGGGTTAGCCGAGTTAAGGTTTCTGATGCTGCAATGGCTTTAACTCCCTCATCACCTAGTTTATCTCCAATCCAAAGTGAAACTAGATTGCCTAAGATATTGGATGTTGCAATGGCTTTAGCTCCCTCGATGCCAACCTCATTATCACTCAAAATCAATTCGGATAAGTTGAGCATGGTTTTAGATTTTGCAAGGGCTATGGCTCCTTCATCCGTCACCTTATTTTTGAAAAGATTTAATGCTGTCACAAACTTCATGTTTTCGCATTCAAGAAGTGCTTTAAGGCCTTTATCACCAATATCATTAAATTCTAAAAATACTGCAGTAACTCCCTTAATTTTATCTGATTCCAAGATTTTAATCAGATCATCATCGTCTAACTCTTTTTCCCTAAGGTCTAGCTCATGATTCTCTGAATTCAAACCCTGATCAATTATACTGTCTATATCTTTTACTTCATCATCAAGCATTGCCGCTCTCCCTACTGGTCAATTTGCACTAGTAATTTGGATTAAGCTTCTTATTTTATTAAAGTTATAGCTCTTGTAAAGGCTAAAATCTACTTTTTAACCACCAAAATGAATTTAAACCCTTTTATATGCTAAAAGGATGGTTGATAAACACAAAACGGGAGTCGAGATTAAAAATATATTTTTTTTCTTATCCAATCTATTATATTTCTATAATGTATGATTTTCTAAGTTGTTCTTTATTAAAAATCCAATCAAAGAATTTGGCTAGATAAGTATGGTTCAAAAAATCGATGAAATCTCAGAACATGTTAATCAAGTAAGTGGTTTCATACCACTTCTTCTCGAAGAACTTGATCAGGTCATGGTAGGTCAAAAATATTTAACCGAAAGACTGGTACTAGGATTATTAATCGGAGAACACATTCTTCTTGAAGGAGTTCCTGGTCTCGCCAAAACCACTTCCGTTAAAACATTAGCTCAAACAGTAAAAGCAGAATTCAAACGTATTCAATTCACCCCGGATTTACTTCCAGCGGACCTATTGGGAACGCAAGTGTATCAACCCAAAACAGGTGAGTTTGATATTAAAAAGGGGCCACTGTTTTCCAATATTGTTCTAGCTGACGAAATCAACCGTGCTCCGGCAAAAGTACAAAGTGCTTTGCTGGAGGCGATGCAAGAAAGACAGATAACTATAGCCGGAAAATCTTTTGATTTGGGTGATCACTTTATGGTTATAGCCACACAGAATCCCATCGAACAGGAAGGCACCTACCCGCTTCCTGAAGCTCAGGTTGATCGTTTTATGCTCAAACTTCGTATTGATTATCCTTCTAAAGATGAGGAAAAAATGATCATGCAGCGAATGTCCTCCAGTAGTGAATCCTGCAAGGTAAAGGCTGTAGTCAATCCTGAAGATATATTAAATGCTAGAAAAGTAATTGATACCATTTATATTGATGATAATCTTCAAGACTATATAATCAATCTAGTCGCCGCTACGCGCGACCCGGAAGCTAATCAATTAGCATCTTACGCCGGGATGATCCAATTTGGCGCTTCCCCGCGCGCCTCAATTTTTTTAAATCGGGCAGCTAAAGCTTACGCATTTTTACAGCGGCGTGGCTATGTTGTACCTCACGATATAAAAAGCATAGGAATGGATATCCTTAGGCACCGAATCATCCTTACCTATGAGGCAGAGGCGGAAAACATAAGCACAGACGACATATTAAAGGCATTATTCGATACTATTGAAGTTCCCTGATCCTTTATGCTGCAATTTATAGCAAGAAATGTTCGAGATTGGTTCCAATTACCGGAACCACCGCAAGTTGATAAAAACCAACTTTCCCCAGAGTTACTGAAAACCATCAAAAAAATCCAAGTAAAAACCAACCACATGGTCAACGATATTATGGCAGGAGAATATGTCTCAGCTTTTAAGGGTCGTGGTATGGAGTTTAGTGAAGTACGTGAATACCAGCCTGGAGATGATGTAAGGCTTATTGATTGGAATGTGACAGCACGGATGAATCAACCTTTTATTAAGGAATTTATAGAAGAGCGGGAACTGACTTTGATGCTGCTTGTGGATGTGAGTTCTTCTGGTAGTTTTGGTTCCGATCAGAAGTTTAAAAACGAAATCGCAGCAGAAGTAGCATCAATTATCGCATTTGCAGCCATAAAAAATAATGACAAAATTGGATTAATTATTTTTTCAGATAAAATTGAGCATCATATTCCTCCCAAAAAGGGAAAAGCACATATCTGGAATATTATTCGCACCATTTTAAGTTTTAAGCCTGAGGGAAAAGGCACAAATTTGGCCCTGCCCCTGGAGTATCTTCTAAAAATTCAAAAAAAGAAAGCAACTACGTTCTTGATTTCTGATTTTCAAGATACAAACTATGAACAACAACTTAAACTAGCTAATCAAAAATTTGATCTCATCGCCATAAATATAATCGATCCACGAGAAGAAACCCTTCCAGATGTAGGGATGGTTTTTCTTGAAGATTTAGAGACAGGGAAAACTTTACTGGTGAATACCCATGATCCACAGATGCTCAAAGAGCATCAAAAACGTTGCAGTCAAAAAAAACAAGATAGGAAAAAATTTTTCAATTCTATCGGAATAGATACTATTGAAATATTTACAAACAAATCTTTAACAGACCCTATTATCAAATATTTTAAATTCAGAGAAAAAAAACATTGAGATGAATGAACCTAGTATTCCCGATAATGGGGTTAGTGGAAAATTGAAAGCCGTTGTATATATCTTAACCGCTGTCACCCTTTTTGCTTTTGTTGCATTCTTCGCAAAATTGATTACTAAATATTCTGCACCAAAAAAACAGGAAAAAATTTTAAACAACTCACGAATTTTCGAATTAAATAAAACAGGAAAAAGATTGCAGGAAATTGGATATATGAAACAGGCTTTGGATCAATATATTAAAATTTGGAATTTAGAAACTACCAACCAGCTTACTCGGTCCGAAGCCGCTTTTAAAGTTGGCAAGCTTTACTTGCAATTGGGTAATTGTAAAGAATCCTTAGTTTGGCTTTTTCGCTCGGAAGCCGCTAATCCTGATATGACAGATAAGCTACAGCCTCTTATTGATAATTGCATTCAAAAAGATCAATAAAAAATGGAATTTCACAAATCCATTTCAAATGCCTTATTTATTATATTTTTTGTTTTTTTTATTACATTAATAAATTCTAAAAATTCCTGGTGCGTCAAACTAGATCCGGTCACTGTAGACGCCCAAATTGATAATCTTAAGCCAACATTGGGTGATGTGATCACCTACTCTATAACCGTTTTGCATGACTCCGATATCGTTGTGCACATGCCTGAATACGTAATTCCTGAGGGCTTGGAAAAGATTGGAAACGGCAAACCAAAACCTTTGAAAAACAAACAACAATATACTCAAGAATTTTGGTTAAAATTGCGTATAGATAAAACTGGTCCTATATCATTTCCCGCAATTCCTGTCTGGTTTAACGCTCCCGATCATAATAAAAATTTAATCCGAGGCAAAATATTGACTCCCCAAATTACTATTGAGGTGCAATCTTTGTTAAAACTTGAAGGCAACGCTTCGGACTTAAAAGACATCAAACCCATTGCCGAAATTGATGCTCCCTGGGGCCATTACTTTTGGAAAGCCCTTGGAGTTTTATGTCTATTAGTATTAGCCTATGCTCTATGGAAAAAATTTCTGAATAAAGCGGATAGCAAACCTGAAATTAATTCTAAGCTCACTGTCCAGCAACAGGCCATCAAAGAGTTAAAAGCCCTTGAAAATCGTGATTGGATAAAATTGGGACGTATCCGCGACCATTTCTTTGAATTATCAGAGATATTCCGCAGATATTTGGAAAATCGCTATTTTTTTCCTGCCCAAGAGTGGACAACAGAGGAAATAAGTTATCATTTTAAAAATTTTTCGGACTTGAGCGACAACCAAAAATTGAAGGCAATTTCTATTCTATCTGAAAGCGATAAAATTAAATTTGCGAAAGCTAATGTAAAAACCCACTACGACCTTATTGAGCCGGTCACTGGATTCATCAAGGATACGACTCCAATGAAAGTTTCTTCTGAAGAAATATCCTCTAAAAATTAAATTTTATGAAATTTTTTAGATTTGAAGATCCTTGGTTTTTAATACTTTTTTTGATAATTCCGTATCTTGTATGGAAAAGAAAAGAACAAGCTACAATTAGTTATTCTTCCCTAGAAATATTACAAAATATTCGCGCAATACAGGTTGGTTTCCTATCAACAATCCCTCTAGTCTTACGCCTTTTTGCTATATCTCTTTTCATTATGGCCTTAGCACGTCCGCAAGAAGGACAAAAAAGAACAGAAATATTATCGATGGGTGTTGACATAATGCTGGCATTAGATACCTCGGGAAGTATGAAGGCACTTGATTTTATTCAAAATGATAAAAGAGATACCCGCCTTACCATGGTCAAAGATGTCGTTTCCAAATTTATTGAAAATAGAACCAATGACAGAATGGGTATGGTTGTATTTGGTTCCGAAGCCTATACTCAATGTCCGCTTACTCTAGACCAGAATATTTTACAATCTTTTCTAAGAAAACTAGATATCGGAATGGCAGGAGATTCCACAGCAATAGGCTCTGCAATCGGTATTGCCGTCAAACGATTGAAGGATCTTAAATCAGATTCCAAGCTAATTATTCTTTTAACAGATGGTCGTAACAATGCTGGAAACCTGGCACCCTTACAAGCAGCGCAAACGGCCAAAACTTTTGGTATTAAAATCCATACTATTGGAGTGGGAACACGAGGGAAAGCTCCTTTTCTGGTGAATTCTATTTTTGGGCAACGTTATGTTTACCAGGAAGTAGATATAGATGAAGATACATTAAAGGAGATATCCAAAATAACAGGAGGACAATATTTCCGAGCCACAGATCTAGAATCGTTAAAATTAATATACAAAAAAATTGATCAAATGGAAAAATCTGAAGTAAAAATTTTTGATCATTCTGAATACACAGAACTATTCCACTATTTTCTTATACCGGCAATATTGATTCTATTTTTGGAAGTCACTTTATCCAATACTCTTTTTAGGAGATTACCTTAATTGAAATTTGGTGCTCCCTATTATTTTTATTTATTGTGGACGTTGGTTCCTCTTATTATTTTTCTGATATGGGCCAACCGGAAAAAATATGATCTTATTGTCCGCTTTTGCGGTGCAAATTTATTATCAAAATTAGTAACTCATGATTTTAAGAGACTCCAAAAATCAAAAGCAATATTCGTAATTCTTACGTTTCTCTTTCTTCTCCTTGCCCTCACCCGCCCTCAATGGGGATACCAATGGAAAGATTATAAGCAAGAAGGAGTGGATATTATTATTGCCCTGGATGTATCAAGAAGTATGCTTGCGGAAGATATAAAACCCAACCGACTGGAAAGGGCTAAACGAAAGATCTCTGATCTTCTGAATATGCTCAAGGGAGATAGAATCGGTCTGGTTGCGTTTGCCGGTACCTCATTTGTCCAGTGTCCGTTGACACTCGACTATGCTGCAGCGCGAATTTTTTTAAATGCGATTGATACCGACCTTATTCCAGTACAAGGTACTGCCCTTGGTGATGCATTGAGAAAGTCGACTAAAGCCTTTAGGACCCAGGAAAATAAATCTAGAGCTATCATCCTGATTACAGATGGGGAAGACCAAACCGGACAAGCAATGGAAGCAACTGAGGAAGCTAAAAAGGCTGGCGTTAAAATTTTCACTATTGGAATCGGAAAAGAAATCGGTGCACCTTTGCCTGATCCAAATATAGCAAGTGGTTTCTTGAAAAATAAAAATGGTGACGTTATTCTCACAAAGCTGGACGAAACAACTCTGCAGCAAATTTCCCTAAAGACGGGTGGTAGTTATGTGAGATCTGTAACTGGTGATATTGATCTTAAAACTATTTATCTCGATCAAATAAACAAGGGTCTGGATAAAAATAATTTTACATCCGAACGCAGAAAAATATGGCAGGAGCGATTTCAGTGGTTCATTTTCTTTGCCTTTTTATTCTTGGTTTACGAAAGTGGTTTGTCTGCCAGGAAAATTGAGTTGAATCGCTAAAAAATGGTCTGCATTTGGATTCTGGTTTTTGGTATTATATATAAGTGAGGTTCCTTGACAAAACAGATGTGAAGTTTTATCCAGACAGCAGGTACTTAAAAAATTAGTTTTCGTAGAATAACGTATCGAAAGGAAGAAATTATGCAAAACAGCCCCCGATCCATGAGCATAGATGCGGTAGCGGCAGAGCAACAACGTTTTATGGTGCGTGTCTATAACTGGATGGCAGCCGGACTCGGGATTACCGGTTTTATGGCCTACTATGTAGCTAATACCCCAACTTTTTTTAATATTGTAATGGGAAATCCTATTATTCCCATTGTTCTCATAATTGCTCAAATTGGCCTTGTATTCTGGCTAGCATCAAGGGTTATGCAGATGAGTGTTAGTCAGGCAACCGGAGTATTTTTGCTCTATGCTGGATTGACCGGAATCACATTTTCTACTCTATTCGTTGTTTATACTGCCGCCTCTATAACCGCGACGTTTATGGTAACCGCAGGAACATTTGGAGCGATGAGTATTTACGGGTATACAACCAAAAAAGACCTAACCTCCTGGGGTAGTTTTTTATTTATGGGGTTAATAGGAATTATCATAGCTTCAGTGGTTAACATTTTCATGGAAAGCCAGATGATGCACATGATCATTACCTACGCAGGTGTTCTGATTTTCGTGGGATTAACAGCTTACGATACCCAAAAGATCAAGGAGATGAACATAATAGGTAATGAAGGAACTGATGAAGATACAAAAGAAGCCATTCGTGGGGCCCTCACACTTTATCTTGATTTTATAAATCTCTTCCTGATGCTCCTAAGACTTATGGGAGACAGGAGATAACCTCTTTTTTAATCAGAACAATTGATTCCCGCTTCGGCGGGAATGTACCCTTACCGCGTTGAATTTTATGGATTGCAAACTTCGAGTAAAAATAGTCCTCGTCGTTGGCCTTCTTGTCCTTTTTACAGATTTCTATGTTT
This sequence comes from Nitrospinota bacterium, assembly GCA_028345515.1. Classification (GTDB taxonomy): domain Bacteria; phylum Nitrospinota; class Nitrospinia; order Nitrospinales; family VA-1; genus UBA8687. The sequence continues at coordinate 1,829 of JAOMDP010000022.1, read as the reverse complement.
ATGCCGACCAGACCGACTCCCATATTCAAGAAGGACTAAACCAATACGAAAAAGGTCTTTACCAAGAGGCTGAGAAAAGTTTTGCTCAAGCACGTTCCAATAGGCCTGATGACCATAGGCTTGACTACAACTTGGGCAGTTCCCAATACAAGCAGGGTAAATACCTTGAAGCCTTACAAGACTACACACAAGCCATACAGCAAAAATCAAATCCTCAAATAAAAATAAATTCGCTATATAACTCCGGCAATGCCCTTTTTAAATTGGGAAAACTGGAAGAAGCCGAGGCGGTATATAAAAATGTACTGACGTTGGATTCTTCTGATATGGATGCTAAGTTCAATCTTGAATTCGTTCGCGAACAATTAAAAAAGAAAAAAGATCAGGAAAAAGAAAATAATAAAAGTAAGGCATCTAATCAAAAAAAGAAAGAATCTCAAAAACAAAAAGATAAAAATGGAGAAAACAAACCTAAACCCAATGAACCCCCCTCTAGCGAAAAAAAACCTCAGAAAAACAATCCAAAGGAATCTGCAAAGGTAAATCCTCGGGAATTAAATGAAGAAGAAGCAGAACAATTATTGAAAAACCTTTCTGAAGATTTAAAAAAGATTAGCCGTATGCAGGCAGCCAAAGATAAATCAAAAAAAGCTTACCAAGGCAATCAATGGTAAAAAGATGACTCGATCGAAATCTTCAAAATTACTCTTAATCATAAACCTGCTGTTTTTCATCTTATTAACATTGCCCGCATGGGGAGAGAATATTCAGGTATTAGCTACTGTAGACAAAAATGAAATTACTTTAGAAGATAGCCTACAATTATCTATTACCATTCAAGGAACTCAAAATACCTCCCCTCCAGAATTGCCTTCTTTACCTGATTTTCGCATTTCTTCTTCTGGCACGTCATCATCGACTCAGATAATTAATATGAAACGTAACATTTCCATAACTCATAATTATCGCCTAACCCCTATGAACATAGGTCATTTTAAAATTGGTCCGGCCCGCATAAGAACTAATGGAAAAACCTATGTTACTCAACCCATTACCATTGAAGTAAGGAAACCTACCGCACCAGGTCAATCAGGTAATAGGTCTGTTTTCATAGAATCGGCCATATCTAAAAAGAAAGCCTTTGTTGGAGAGCAGTTAATCTATTCTTTCAAAGTTTTTCATCGTGTAGAGGTCAAAAATTTTAATTTAAATATGCCATTTGGCGTATCTTATTTTCATAAAGAAGATCTAGGAAAAGCAAAAAGTTTTAATAGTGTAATTAATGGAATTCAATACCATGTACAGGAAGTTTCCGTGGCATTGTTTCCAATTAAAGCAGGGAAAGCAGAAATCCCAACAGCAAGCCTTGAGTTTGATATCTATCACCGTGCACAAAAACGTTCCAATCAAGGACCCTTTGGCCAGTTCTTCAACGATCCATTTTTCAATCAATCAACTCGCGCAGAACATAAAATTTTACGAACCAAGCCTATATTTCTTGAGATATCGCCCTTACCAGAAAATGGAATGCCAAAAAATTTTGATAATACTATTGGTGAATTTCAAATGGATGCAAACTTGGGAAAAAACAACCTTGAAGTTGGGGATACCACCACACTGACCGTAACTGTTTCAGGCAAGGGAAATATTCGCGGAATACTTCTTCCTGAACCTGACCTTAAAAATTTATTTAAAGTATATCCGGATCAACCCGAAACCCATCAAACAGTAACAGGAAATCAGATTGCCGGTAAAAAAATATTTAAATTTGCATTGGTGCCTTTAAAGCCAGGTTTGACCAATTTGCCTATTTTTTCCCTTTCCTATTT
>JAOMDP010000021.1:0-24669 GCA_028345515.1 Nitrospinota bacterium | reverse complement strand
CTGTCAACCGATACCAGATCGATCAGGTAAAAGATCTTTCCTAAGAGAGTAATAGGGTAATTTAGATTATTACTTTCAAAGGTGGGTGATACGTTCAAGAAAGTTGTCTAGATTCTAAGGGGCTATTGATAGCCCCTTAGACTCAAAGCTATATCCTATTCTTACTTTCCTGAAACCCCCTCACTCGGTAAACATTCTGGCAAATATCACAAAAAATGGGCTACAGCCTAAACTGTAACCCATTAATTAAATTGGTGAGCCGTCTCGGGATCGAACCGAGGACCTAATGATTAAGAGTCATTTGCTCTGCCAGCTGAGCTAACGGCCCGACTAAAAATATTCTTTAAAAAAAATTTAGTTCCATTCTAATCAATACTTAGACACCATGCAATATTAGGTTATCCTCCCATTACTGAAGTCAACGCATGGTACTGCATTGCACTAAAGGTAGCTGAAAGGCCACCCAAGATCAGAGATAAAAGCAAAAAACGGTAGGCTTTATCTTTATTTTCTCTCATTTCCACTATATCGATCAAAAACGAAACAAACATCAAAGCAAAAAATAGGAGTTTAGCAATATCTGGCAAAACCTCTTTTGTGCTTTCGACGACTTGTTCTACCAGCATTTTTTCTTGCAAAAACCCAACCGAATACAAACCCATTAATAAAACTGTCCAAACTTTTAATAACAATTCCTTCGTTTGCTCAACCTGATAGCTAGACACGGTAAATCTTTTCTCCATTCTCGAATTATATTTAAACTCCAAAAACTACAAGTAATTGAACTAGTTACTATGTTTACATAAACGGCCATCAAGCCGGGAGTAGGGGGTATTTCGGGAAGTTTTTCCCAAACTGTACCTTATCAAACTGTACCTTATGGTATAATCTTATCCTAAAAAAGATCACCCCCTCATATTTTATTACAAATAACCCGCATTTATATGGACGGGTAATTCGGAAAAACTTTAGGAAATGATTTTTTAATTTCTAACTTTTTTAAAAGAGGCGATTATATTATGGCAATCAGATTAGGAGATACCGCTCCGGATTTTACGGCAGACACCACTGAAGGAACTATTGAATTTCATAAGTATCTGGGAGACGGATGGGGAATTTTATTTTCACATCCAAAAGATTACACACCGGTTTGCACAACCGAATTAGGCCGTGTTGCTAATTTGAGAAGTGAGTTCGAGAAACGTAACGTAAAAGTACTGGCGCTGAGCGTGGATCCGGTGGACTCTCATAAAGGTTGGGTCAACGATATCAATGAGACACAAAGTTGCACAGTAAATTATCCAATCATTGCTGATCCTGACAAAAAAATTGCAGAAATGTATGACATGATTCATCCAAATGCATTAAACAACCTAACGGTTCGCTCTGTGTTCATCATTGCTCCAGATAAAACCGTTAAGCTTACACTAACCTATCCCGCTTCTACAGGCAGGAACTTTGATGAGATTTTGCGGGTCATCGACTCTCTTCAGTTGACCGCTAACTACCAAGTTGCCACTCCCGTCGATTGGAAACACGGTGATGACTGCGTAGTAGTGCCGGCAATCAAAACCGAAGATATTCCGGAGAAATTTCCAAAAGGACATAAGGTAATCAAACCTTATTTGCGTACCACACCGCAACCGAATTTATAAAATTTATTCGGAGCCTGAACCAGGTGTAAAATACCTGGTTCAGGCTTTCTTTTTTGGCCTTAAATAATGAAAAAAAACAAAGCGCAGGGTCAGATTTCGTACCTCATTCGATTGTTAACAGATCGAGATGAGTTTGTCAGGAGCCGAGTTCAAGACCAACTATTAGAATTGGGGGAAGATGCCCTCCCCTTTCTTGAGATGGCAACTCGCGGCGAAGACGAATCACTTCGAATACAAGCACATTTAGTAATCAAAAATATTCTTCCAAAAAAACTTGGGGAAAAATTTAGGTTATTGGCGCACAAAGGTCTAGGCAAAGATATTGATCTGGAAACTGGAATGATGCTGTTAATGGAATTTGGTTACCCCGAAATAGATCCCAATGATTGCCACCAAAAACTAGATGATCTAGCACAGAAACTCTCAGAGGTTTTGGTTGACAGTTCTGAACCAACCGAGATTGTAAGAGCTTTCACAAATTTTCTTTTCCAAAAAATGGGATTCAAGGGGAATAAAGAAAACTACCATGATCCAGATAATAGTTTTATTAATAAGGTTTTGGAAAATCATACCGGTTTACCAATCACACTTTCGGCACTTTGTGTTTTATTGGCGAAACGACTAAATCTTCCTATTGTTGGAGTTGGTATGCCTGGTCATTATATTGTGAAATACAGTTTACCGAAAGAACCTATTTACTTTGATCCATTTCATCAAGGTCGGTTGTTGACAAAAAATGAATGCATTCAACTTGTCAAGCAATTTGGTTATCCCTTCGAAGAACATTTCCTTTCACAGTCAACACAGCGGGAAACTCTTATTCGCATGCTCAATAATCTGATTCAAGTTTATAAAAATTCTAATGAAACTAAAAAAGCTGAAACACTAGCTGAATATATAAAAATTTTATTAAATCCCTCGAGAAACCAGCCCTCTGAAAGAGCTTTATAAAATAAGTACCCCATGTCCAAACTTGTTTTAATAACCGGCGCAGGAACAGGGATCGGGAGATCCATATCAGAAGCTCTAGCCAAGCAAGGGTTTTCGTTGATTCTCTGCGGACGCAACCTCGATAATTTGGAAAAAACAAAAACTAAACTAAACAACCCAGAAAATCACTTAACACATACCTGTGATATACGTAAAATTAGTAGTGTAGAATCTGTTTTGCAAAATAATAATATCAAGTCCTTATATGGCCTGGTGGCAAATGCTGGCATAGGTGGTGAAAATACTTATGGAGGAAAAGACCGCTGGCGTGAAGTAATAGAAACAAATCTGACAGGAACCTACCAAACTATACAGGAGTGCCTGCCCTATCTTAAAAAGGATGACGCACCTTTTAAAAAAGTGGTAATCCTTTCATCTATTCTAGCAAGGTTGGGTGTACCGGGTTATTCAGCCTATTGTGCTTCCAAGGCAGGGTTGCTTGGTCTCACTCGCTCACTTGCTGCCGAGCATAGTGGTAATAAAATTCTAATTAACGCAATTTGTCCTGGCTGGGTCAATACTGATATGGCTCAAGAAGGAATAGATGGATTTGCTGATGCTTTAAAAATCACAAAAGAGCAAGCCTATCAGGAAGCAATGAAACAAGTACCTCTGGGTAAAATGTCAGAACCAGAAGAAATAGCACAATTCATAAACTACCTATTCTCCGAACAACAAACCTCACTAACCGGACAAACCATAGATATAAATAATGGTGCTCTGATGCCTTGATTTTTAGGCTTAAGTCACGCAGCAAAATGCTGCGCAATGTCAACCTATCAAAACACAACAAATATCTAGTTCCCCACCTTAGACATCAATAATCTAATGCAACTTAATAGCAAAGCGTTGTCACGAAAAATTGAATCCAGAAATAAACTTTGTAGGTTTCATTTCTATTTAAAGAAATGAGTTAAGAAAACCTGCTTTTATTGAGAAGGTTCGGGGGCAGAAGGCTTAGCGGTATTGGCTTCGCCCTTTATTTGAGCTAGGACTTCTGGAGGAATTTCAATGTCTTCAGGACCAAAAAATTCTACCAAACGTTGACGGAGGAATTCTAAAAGGTCATTTAAAGAACGGAGTATCGTGCTTGCCTTGGGAGCCTCAGCGGCTTCAGCCTCAAAAACTGCATCCATTGTTGCCTGTACCAAAGCAGGAAAATCGCGAATACCGTCTGTTTCCAGAGCGGAAGTTGGATTGGTCAATGCAGCCTCAACATTTTCTGATGACAAACCTTCTTCTGGTAATTCATTAACTGTCTGTGTTGAGAAAGTTGCAACGATCGTACGTTCGAGGGTTAATTGCACTTCCTGGAGTACATCTAAGTTATCAGCTAAAACATTACTGGAGTTTTCAAAATCAAATACTGCACTTGTAAAAAATTCACTGGCAATGGGTTTAATATCTGCAGCGAGTTTATTGATTGCGGCCAACTCCTCTTCGTTTAAATCTCCTTGCACAGAAATGGAGTAACTGGAAGCAGCCTGAGCAACGGTACTGATTTCTTGAAGCGATTGAGAATCTTGTAATTTAGATTGAGTGCTGGACTCTTGCACGGACTGTTCATTTGAGAAAGAAAGATTCACAAGATCCCCTTCCTGAGTCCTGATATTTAATTCGCTTGAAACAGAAGCACTCACAGAAGCATTACTAGTGCGTTCCTCTCTCAGAGGTCGCTTCAGATTTATGTCTGGGATTTCAAGTGTCATGATAAAAATTCGTCTCAATTGCTAATAATCTTTTTTCTCTCTATATTGTTATCGGCAGAGCCACATGTAAACATAAGAAAAAATCAGGAAAGAACAGAAAACATTTAACCTGAATTTTTTCAATGCTTTATGTGGATTGGAAAGGGGGATATTGTTTATTTCTAAAAATTTATGATAGGATTTTCTCCAAAAGAACTCGTATAAAAGCCTGAACAGCCGAAAAGAAAGCTAACAATATTATTCGTTAATCCATACTAAATAAGTCAATTACCTTAAACCCTTAATTAGTACAATATCGAATGAGTGATACTTTAAGGCAAGATATCATTTTTAAAATTTTAAAAATCGCTTCGGACAATTCTGACCTCAGCCTTGACGAGCAGCTCAAACTATCTGAATCAAGTACACAGGCTATGTTTGCTCAACTTATAGATGAAGGAGCTTCTTCTTCTGAAAGTGATCCAGATAGAGAAAAAAATCGTACGAAAAAACGGATGAAAAAGAAAGACCGGGATCAACGTAAGGAACACGTTGGACGTTTTTTCCTACAGAATTTGATATGGAAAGACATAAGAAAATTAGATTTACCCGATTGCCTCCTTCCCGTTTTTGCAAAATCTGTTCACAACACCATTGGTGAAGAGAACTACGAACAAATATCTGGAAAAATTAACCGTTTGTTAGAGTTTGGAGAAAAAAAAGGTTTTGACTACGACAAAATAATGGACAGCAAACCCGGAAAAACGATAGCTGAAGAAATTTTAACTCTCTACAAAAATGAAATGGGATCTTCAAACTTTGAAAAACAGCTTAAAAACAGTTTAGATGAGACTTTAGTAAAAAATATTTCAAATATAGAGAGTGACTCGGAACTTGATATTGAAGAGACTGTGAGTAAAGCTTATAACGAATTCAAAAAACTCGTTACCAGTAAAACTTAATTTGCCTCGCTTTTCCTGGCTCGCTACAAATCTTTTAATGCGGGGTTGCCTTTATCCTTTTCGGAGAGAAAAGGATTCGTAGTAGGCCATTCGATTCCAATTTCCGGATCATTCCACATAATGCCCTTTTCTTTTTCTGGGGCATAATATTCTGAAACCTTATATAAAAATTCTGCTGACTCGCTGAGAACACAAAAGCCGTGGGCAAATCCCGCCGGGATATAAATTTGAAGATAGTTGGCATCTGAAAGTTTATATCCCCTCCACTGGCCAAAAGTAGAAGAGTTTTTTCGAATATCTACCACCACATCAAAAACTTCACCTCGAATAACTCTTACCAGTTTTGATTGCCCAGGTTCCACTCTATAGTGGAGCCCACGAATGGTATGTTTTTGGGAAACCGACTGGTTGTCCTGCACAAACTCTTCTACTATTCCTAATTCCTTGTATCTTTCTTTTTGGAAGCTTTCGAAAAAACTTCCCCGGGGATCGATATGGATAGCCGGTTCGATTATTAAAACCCCTTCCAAATCAGATTTTTCAACTTTAAAAGCCATACACCTAATCCAAGTTTCCAATAAGAAGTTGAGGGAGGAACGCACTAAATAAGGAATGAGATTATATAACGCTAAGGGTAAAATTAGCAATCAGGCAAGTTCAATTAATTCTTGTTCATTCATTTACAAACTATAATTATTCGAGGTTGTCCTTAAAATTTGCTAATATCTGCCTTTATAAAAAATAAACCCAAGAAATTTAATGAAAATTATACCTGCAGTAGACATAAAAAATGGTAAGTGTGTACGCCTTTCCCAGGGTAAAGCTAATCAAGAAACGATCTACTCTGATCATCCCCAAGAAATGGCTAATCATTGGGACGAAGAAGGCGCGCAACTTATTCATGTTGTTGATTTGGACGGAGCCTTTGAGGGCTGCCCTAAAAATTCAAAAATTGTAAAAGAAATTATATATAGCAGTTCTATTGATATTCAGGTAGGGGGAGGCATTCGAACCCTTTCCGCAATTGAAGAATATGTAAATGCTGGAGTTTACCGAGTTATTTTGGGAACCATTGCTCAAAAAGAACCTGAGTTTGTGGAACAAGCCTGCAAAAAATTTCCGGGAAAAATAATTGTTGGTATTGATGCCCGAGACGGATTAGTGGCTGTTAAAGGCTGGGTTGAAGTTTCTGAGCAAAAAGCAACCGATCTTGCCATTAAGATGCGTGGTTATGGGATTGCTGGATTTATATTTACAGATATTAGCCGCGATGGAATGCTTCAAGGTCCCAACCTTGAAAGAATCCAAGAGTTTTCAGAAGCAGCGCAATTACCCGTCATCGCATCTGGAGGAGTAAGTTGCCTGGAAGACATCGAAAACCTGAAAAAGCTTGAAACTTCAGGTGTAGAAGGTGTCATAATCGGAAAAGCGCTTTACGACAAAACCTTGTCTTATCGTGATGCCAAAAATCTCGTTTAGTAATTATGCTTGTTAAACGCATCATACCCTGCCTTGACGTTAAAGATGGCCGCGTGGTCAAAGGGGTAAATTTTGTAAATTTGCGTGACGCGGGAGACCCGGTCGAGATTGCCGCAGCCTATGAAAAAGAAGGTGCTGATGAGCTAACGTTTTTGGACATTACCGCCTCCCATGAAAAACGCAATATCATTCTGGATGTTGTCGCACGGACTGCAGAACAAGTATTTATGCCTCTTACAGTAGGTGGTGGCGTTCGCACTTTAGAGGATATTCGAAACCTGTTAAAAGCTGGGGCCGATAAAGTCGCTATCAATTCTGCTGCCGTTAAAGATCCCACCTTTGTCCAAAAAGCAGCAAAGTGTTTTGGAAGTCAGTGCATTGTCGTGGCTATCGATGCCAAACAAACTAAGGCGGCAGCTGATGAAGCTTCCATACCCAGTTGGACAGATGCTCATCCTGATTTACTTTTGAATGAAAATGACATAGCCTCCGCTTGGGAGGTTTATATCCATGGAGGAAGAACCCCAACAGCTATAAATGTAGTTAAATGGGCTCAACAAATGGCAACCTACGGGGCTGGTGAAATTTTGTTAACCAGTATGGACCGGGATGGGACAAAAAGAGGATACGATTTAGAATTAAACCGTTCTATTTCAGAAGCCGTAACCATTCCAATAATCGCATCAGGAGGAGCAGGAACCTTGGAACATCTTTACCAGGTGATAAATGAAGGTAAAGCCGACGCAGTTTTAGCTGCCTCAATTTTTCATTTCAAGGAATTCACTATTGAGGAAACCAAACATTACCTACAAAAAAAAGGTGTTTGCATTCGCCTTACTTGACTCCGCAGTTTTTCAGCTCTAAAGTTTTTATCGATGTGTTAAGTGTTGCTTGGGTCTCAAAAGGAAGTGTCCATATCTCATTACTATGGCCTATCGGGCAATGGGTTAGGATTGGTATGTCAGGTTTTGGAAATAAATCAGAAAGGATGTTTTCCAGCTTTCCATCTCCGGGTTTTTGTGGATTGCAGTTGACCATTTCACCAAAAACAATTCCCCTCACCCCTTTAAACTTTCCTGCTGCTTTCAACTGCCACAACATACCATCCAGTTTATATAAAGGCTCACTCACATCCTCTATAAAAAGAATACGGTTATAAGTTTTTATATCATAAGGGGTTCCCAGAGATCGGCAAAGAAGAGTTAAACAACCGCCCGTAATTTTCCCCGTGGCAGATCCTTTTGAAAATACTTTGGCCTTTCGACAAAAAAGAGAGGATGACTTTCCCATCAAAATATTTTTGAATTGTTCCCGCGATTGTTTCATTGGAGCCCGACCAAAACTACCTGCAACCATAGGACCATGAAACCCTACCAAGCCGCAATAAAGATATAGGTAATGAAGTAACAACGTAATATCGCTGGACCCAACAAAAATTTTTGCATGAGTCCTAATCGCCTTGGCATCTAAATGCTCAAGAATCCGATTTGTTCCATATCCCCCACGCGCACAAAAAATTGCTTTAATTTCAGGATTGCGGACCATATCCATAACATCTTTTGCTCGCTGTAAATCGGTACCGGCGAAAAAACGTGACTGGGTATAAACATATTTCCCCAAAACTGGTTGAAACCCCATGCCAGAAATCACATCCAAACCTTTTTGTAATTGTTTTTTATCTACCGGTCCTGCCGGAGTCACCACACCAACTTTATCTTCTAGATTCAGTTTTGGAGGCCGGATCAATGGTTTTAGTTTTTTCGACATTACAAATAACTTTCAAAAGGTTACAATAGCCGCACCCAAATTATTTTAATTCCAGAAATCATGGTTGCAGCAATTATTCAAGCTAGGATGGTGTCAACTCGCTTACCGGGGAAGAGTTCCCATCTGCTTTCAGGACTTTCTATTCTTGAGCATATCATCAATCGATTACAAGAGGTTCCAGAAATTGATCGAATTCAACTTGCCACAACCCAGGCAAAAACAGAAGCGCCTCTCATTAAAATCGCTAAAAATCTGAAGGTAAATGTGTTCCAAGGTTCTGAAGATAATGTCCTAGACCGATTTATTCAGGCCGGAAAGGTCATCGGAGCCCAACATTTAGTTAGAGTTTGCGGTGATAACCCACTTATAGACATCCCTCTTTTGCGGTCTTTGATAACAGCGCATATAGAATCGAATGCTGACTATACTGTACCAAGCGGTCAAATTCCTTTAGGAGTCGGCTGTGAAGTCGTCCGTCTTGAAACACTAAAAAATATAGGGCAGCAGGCCCATGAATTAAAATATCAAGAGCATGTTACCACCTGGTTTCATGACCACCATGATAAATTTACAATTACCCATGTCGAGCCACCTACTTATTTAAAAAATTGTCCTTTTCGTTTAACAGTAGATACCCCAGAAGATTTCGCCTTAATGGAAAAAATATTTTCCCAACTTCATCCCATTCCCCCGTCTAACCTTGATATTGAAAATGTTATTAAGTTTTTGAATACCCACCCTCAAGTGTCAGCTTTAAATTCAAAGATTAAGCAAAAAGACTGGCGCACCAAAAAACAATAATTTTTACAACTTTTGTTAAAGTTCTAACTTTTCTGGTCGATAACCTAAATTAGCTAGGCAAGTAACCTGAATCGGAGATTCAAAGTTGCCTAACTAACATAGCTGCTTAATCAAGCTTATAAAGTGCTTTTTTAAGCAAACGGTGGAAAACTGAAGGGAAACCACCTTAAACAATATCCTTCAGGGGCAAGCAGTATCAGTTAAACAAAAAATTAATCGCAGCAAATATCTAACTCATGGTGGAGGATTAGGGATATGCCAGTAAGAATTTTCAACAATATACCCTCGCTTAATGCTCAAAGGATCTTGAGCAAAAACAACGAACGTCTAACCCAATCTGTTGAACGCATCTCATCCGGTATTAGGATTAATAGAGCTTCGGATGATGCAGCAGGTCTATCTATTTCAGAAGGTTTGCGTTCGGATATTAGAGCACTGCGTCAAGCTGTAAGAAATGCAAACGACGGAATTTCGCTCATCAACGTTGGAGAAGGTGCTCTCAACGAACAATCAAGCATTCTAATTCGACTTCGCGAGTTGGCTTCCCAAGCTGCAACGGGTACGGTTGGCTCGACTGAACGCCAATCAATTCAATTAGAGTTTAGTGCATTAAGAAATGAAATTGATCGTATCTCAGCAACCACCACATTTAACGGGATTGGTTTAGTTGATGGATCTTTGGGGTCTTCTGTATCCTCTAATAACCAAATTATTATCCAAGTGGGTATCAACAGCGGTAGCAGCAGTCGGATCAACTTGAATACGGATGTTGGTCTTGGACAAGTAAGCTCTTCCAGCCTTGAATTAAGCGCGCTTTCGGTAACCAGTGCAAGTAATGCCTTGACCGCACTAACCTCCATTAACGCGGCTATCGGTTCTGTTACACAGGGGCGAGGTAAATTAGGTGCAGTACAGAATAGACTGGCAAGAAGTATTTCTAATCTATCGATCTCTATAGAAAACTTGCAAGCTGCAGAATCTGGCATTCGAGATGCTGACATCGCTGAAGAAGTAGCTTTGTTGACGCGAAACCAGATTTTGGTACAAGCTTCAACGGCGATGGTGGGACAAGCTAATCTGCTTCCTCAAACTATCTTGCAGTTGCTGGCTTAATCCTAACTTTATACACCGATATAACCAGCTTAATGCAAGGAATCCGTCATGGAGCAGAAAACTATAGCTAAAGCACCTATTAAAACAGAACAAATAGAGCTAACTCAAAAGACTCCAGATAAGGCTTTTTGCGAATCCAGGACTAAAGAGGTAGATCTAAAAAGCTTAAATCAAGCAATCCAAGAACTTGATTTGGGAATGGATTTTCTTCAAAAAGTAGATGCTACTTACGAAAAGGTAGAATTCCTTTTATATCAAATCAAGCAATTGGCGGCTCCTGGGCTTGTATCCGATCTTGATACCTTCAAGCATTCTGAGTTAAAGACAAAAATTTCTTTTAAAAAATTGGACATTACCACTCAACTAAAACAGCGTTCCAAAAATTTGAATATTTTGCTTCAAGAAATTAAACAACATCAAGAGATCTCTATTGAAAATCATAAGGCAGCTAAATCTGCACCAGATTCTATAGCTAAAGCAGAAGAAGTCTTGAGAACAATTAATCTCCTAACCTGAAATACTAGAAAAAAGTCATGTCCAATAACTTCTTATTTCAAAAAGTTCAAAGTTTTCTAGGAAACAATAATGGGTAGGTAATAAAATCCATAACAAAGGGTCCTTCTGGAACCCTTTTAAAAAAATTATGCGTATTCGATACCGATTAAGAGGCGAATCAACATCTAGGGACAATATTTTTTGATTCTTTTCTAAAAAAATATTTTAATACAACTTCACCAAAGCCCCAAAATATAACTTATTGTTTTTATTTGCATTAAAAGACTGAATTCAGATCCTATTTAGTTTTAGCCCAACACTTTTACCTAACCTTACTCTCCAAAAATAACACCAAAAAAAAATATTCGCTAAAGGTCTAACGAGTTTCTCCGATAGGCCTCATTGAGCATGTTTATATCCTGAGTTAAGAAATAAATTTTTAATCTAATTATCAGGAGGTCGCAAATTAAAAAAAGGTGGAGAAATTGATTCTTCACCCAAGGGTTAAAAGCTTGGAGGCTTGTTTTGGTATTTAGACCAAAACACTAACCCGTACTTTCAATCATGGAGGATTATAATGCCAGTTCGAATCTTTAATAACATCCCCTCATTAAGCGCTCAAAGAATCTTGAGTGTCAACAACGACCGTCTCGCCACATCTGTTGAGCGTATCTCATCCGGTATCCGCATCAATAGAGCCGCAGATGATGCAGCAGGTCTAGCTATTTCAGAAGCTTTACGTTCTGATATTCGGGCAACTCGTCAAGCAGTAAGAAATGCAAACGACGGAATTTCACTCATCAACGTTACAGAGGGTGCCCTCAACGAACAATCGAGTATCCTAATTAGACTTAGAGAGTTGGCTTCCCAAGCTTCAACCGGTACCGTTGGTTCAACCGAACGCCAATCGGTTCAATTGGAATTTCAGGCATTACGTCTTGAAATCGACCGAATTTCGAACACTACCCAGTTCAATGGTCAGGGCTTAGTGGATGGATCGTTATCATCGAATATAGCTTCGGCTAATCAAATTTTGATTCAAGTCGGAATTGACAGTGGGGCCAACAGCCGGATCAATTTAAATACTGATGTGAACCTTGCATCAGTAACTGCTTCGAGCCTAGGAATTGATTTGCTTTCAGTAACCAGTGCAGCTAATGCATTGACCGCATTGGATACTATTAATACAGCTATCTCTACTGTTACGCAGGGCCGAGGCAAGGTTGGTGCGGTACAAAACAGACTGGTAAGAACCATTTCTAATCTGTCGGTCTCTATAGAAAACCTGCAAGCTGCTGAATCAGCGATCCGCGATGCGGATATTGCTGAAGAAGTCGCTCTATTGACAAGAAACCAGATTTTGGTACAGGCATCAACAGCCATGGTGGGGCAAGCAAATCTGATTCCGCAAACAATCTTGCAGCTTCTCGGATAAATATAAACCGTAGTAATTATCAAATAGATAATTCTTTTAAATTGATTCGATAAACAGGGGGTAATAAATATGGATATAGCTATTTCCTCCCCAACAAGGTTAAAAAGTCCCGGCCTGCCGGGAATAACCTACCGACCAAAAAGGGGGATTAACCGAAAAGAAGAAAGTAATAATTTACCTGTAACAAGAGAAACCTCTTTTTCACAAGATTCAGGGGTAAAGGTAGATATAAGTACTCTAAATAAAAATAAGATTGATTATCAAGTGAACCTAGAAACAAATGAATTAGTGATTCGAGTTTTGGATATTGAATCGGGTCAAGTGATTCGCCAAATTCCAGGCGAAGAATTTCTAAGATTGACCAGTCGTATCAGAGATTTTAATCAGAAAATTCTAAACGAGTCTGTGTAATTAATAGGTCCGTTTATAATTTAACTGGCTTCTAGGCACTCCTTCTCCATCTAAAGATGCGCCCCAGTTTTATCCGGTGGCGCATTTTTTTTCCTTAAAAGAAATTCCTCTTGAGAATTGAATTTTAATGAGTTATAGCTTCTGATTGCCAATTTATTTTGCTACTCTTCCTTTTTTCTCAAAAAAACTATAAAGCATTTTTCCTCAATTCCCGATACAAATTCTAAGTTCGGATTTCCTGGAGGGGATAGATCGAACTGGCATTAAGATCCCAATTAAAGTTTTTTTTCGAATGAATTAGAAAAGGCAGCAAAGGTTTCACTAATTTAAATTTCAGCAAGGATGCTGAAAACCAGGAATTCTAAGTTCCGAATTATCAAGGAGGATAATAAACATGCCCATCAGAATTTTTAATAACATCCCGTCATTAAACGCCCAAAGAATTTTAGGCGTCAATAATGACCGTCTGGCAAGGTCGGTAGAAAGGATTTCTTCTGGAATCCGAATCAACCGCGGTTCAGACGATGCGGCAGGCCTTGCCATCTCGGAGGCATTAAGGTCTGACATACGAGCACTGCGTCAGGCAGTAAGAAATGCCAACGATGGTATCTCTCTTATCAATGTAACAGAGGGCGCTCTTAATGAGCAATCCGGTATTCTTATTCGACTAAGAGAACTGGCCTCACAAGCAGCGACTGGTACTGTCGGATCTTCGGAACGGCAAACTATTCAATTAGAGTTTGATGCTCTAAGGTTGGAAATTGACCGTATTGCCAACACCACTGAGTTTAACGGACAGAAGTTGGTAGACGGATCTTTATCTTCCAATATAACTGCCAACAACCAAATACTAATTCAGGTAGGTATCAATAATAATAAAGAAAGTCGTATCAACCTAAACGAGCAGGTAAATCTTGGCGCGGTAACTTCATCGGCTCTCGAAATTAGTGGTTTGAGTCTAACAACAGCGGCAGCAGCTTTAACTACTCTAGATCAAATGAATTCATCGATTGCAACGATTACTCAGGGTAGAGGTAAAGTCGGTGCTGTACAAAATCGTTTAGTTAGAACTATTTCTAATCTTTCTATTACTATTGAGAACTTGCAAGCTGCTGAATCAGCCATCCGCGATGCGGATATTGCTGAAGAAGTAGCTCTATTAACCCGAAATCAGATTATGGTGCAGGCATCAACAGCCATGGTAGGACAGGCAAACTTGATCCCACAATCTGTTTTACAGCTTCTCCAGTAATATGAAGATGATTTTAAATAAAAATTTTTTCCGAATTTATAGGCAAGGATGCTTAAACTAAAATACAAAAAATACCAGACCTTTTCAGGGAGGAAAAGAAAATGGTTGCATTAACATTAAACACAAACTTATCTTCATTGAATGCGCAAAGGCATCTCGATGATGTTCAGTCAGAACTTGGAGACACTATAGACCGCATTTCTACAGGAGTTAGAATTCAAGGTGCAAAAGATGGTACCGCAGAACTGACCCTGACAGAAAATATTCGAGCGGATATTATGGTTATTTCGCAAGGTTCTAAAAATCTTGAAGATGGAACAGCTTTTGTAAATATAAGTGAAGGCGCCTTGAGCGCGATATCGGCAATTTTGTTACGTCTTCGCTCTCTCGCATCACAATCCGCAAATGGAACCATCAGTGATGTGGAAAGAGTAAGTACTAATATAGAATATGCCTCCTCTCTCCAAGAGATGGATAGAATTGTAGATACAGCCGAATATAATGGGTCCAAACTACTCGATGGATCATTGTCCAAAAGTGTAGCCGCCGCAAACCAAACCGTTTTGCAATTAGGTGTTGATACAACATCATCCAGTCAACTTAATCTGAATAATATTTTAGATATTGCCGATCAAAGTACTGCAGCATTAGGCCTAACAGGATCCAATATTAAAACTCAGGGTGCTGCATTCCAGGCGTTGAATGATTTAACTAGCTCCATTGACCAAATTATCCATACTCGAAGTCGAGTCGGAACTGCCCAAATCCGTATGCTACATGCCGCTGACAATCTTAGTGTTCAAGAAGAAACCTTAACAGCTGCGGTATCCACAATTCGTGACGCAGACTTGGCGGAAGAGCTCACTGAGCTGACTAAAAATCAGCTTCTGATTCAAGCAGGAGTGGCAATGGTAGGTCAGGCGAACTTGAATCCGCAAGCAGCTTTGACACTACTCGAAGGAGTTTAGTAATTTAAAAAAATTCTATTAAATATCTGAGTTATCCAGAATAACTTTTAAATTAATAATAAAACTAATATGTCACTAACAATTTCATCCAATTCGTTCTCTGTAGGTTACGCGTCTCAATTGAATGCAAGAGCGCCCAAACCCCAAGGTCTGAAAGATACGCCGCAAGTCGAACTCTTGGGTAATAAAGATGAGGATTCCATAGAGCTTAGCACTGTAAAAAAAGATACGCCGCAGGTCGAACTCTTGGGGAATAAAGATGAGGATTCCATAGAACTTAGCACTTTAAAAACTGTTTCTGATGAAAATGACAATTCAGCAGATATTCAGAAGCTTTCAGACCATTCTCATAAGACTCGGATTAGAATAGACCCGGAAACTCAAGAAGTGATTATTGAAGTAGTAGACGGCAACACAGGAGAAGAAGTAAGACAAATCCCCGGGGAGCAACAATTACGACTAAACAAAGGTATTAGTGCGTACAATGATATTCTTTCCAAACGTGTGGATAATGTCGATGTCAATGGAGTAGATGACATGAATTATAAACAGCCCGAATCAGAAAAGTAAACACGCATGTAATTTTGAAAACTTTCTCAAAAACGCGTATTACAAAAGCACCTCTACTTCAGTAGAGGTGCTTTTGTATTTTCAATCTCTTTTCAACTTAAATCAATAATATGATAATGCTATAGTAAACTAGCCTACGAAATAAATTAGTAGCACTCACCTTTATCCTTCAAAATGAAATTTTTTAAAACTGCAATCATTGGCTGTGGACGAATCGGAAGCCTCTTGGAAGAAGATCCATTACGAGGTAAACCCTGCACTCACGCAGGTGGTTTTTCCTCACTTAAAAATGTGAAAATGATTGCAGGTTGTGACATCAATGAAACACGCCTTAAAAAGTTCGGAAAAAAATGGGGGGTTAAAAACCTTTATACGAATTACCATGACATGCTTAGTGAGAATTCGTTAGATATTTTATGCATCGCCACGTGGACAAACCAACATGCCGCTATGGCATTGGATGGTGCTCGGACTGGAGTAAAAGGAATTTTTTGTGAAAAACCTATTGATGTCGATCTCAATTTGGCACGAAAACTAGTAAGCACCTGCCAGAAACAAAAAATACCACTTCTAATAAATCATGAAAGAAGATGGGATGCATATTATCAAAAAGCCAAAAAAATAATCCAAACAGGAAAAATTGGAGAAATAAGAACTATTGTTGGAAACGCATTAAGCTGGAAACCCGGCGATCTACCTGTATCACAATATGGGGGTGGCCCTTTGTTTCATGATGGAACACATTTAATCGACCTTCTTTTATATTTTGGTGGCCGCATTAAATGGGTATCGGGACACGAAATAAGACCGAAAGGAAAACGATATATTGAAGAAACTGCTTCTGCAATGATTGGCTTTCAAAATGGGAGTCTCGGGTTTATCGAAGGCGGGGGATCCAGAAATTATTTTAATTTTGAATTAGACATTCAAGGATCAGAAGGCCGTCTTTTAATCGGAAACTCAGGTAGAGAACTTTATATAACACGAAAAAGCAAACGCTTTAAGGGTTTTCAAGAGTTAGAGCAAATACCTTTTCCCGAACCAAGGCATCATGAAAGCCCTTTTATAGGTGGAGCCAAAGATATGCTAAAAAGCCTTCGAACAGGGAAACCCAGTTTTTCCAATGGAAAAGATGCGCTCAAGGCATTAGAAATCATTTATACCATTTATAAATCGGCACAACAAAAAGGCAGACGTCTGAAAATAAAATAAAATTCCTCTCATCTTCAACGTCAGACAAAAAGAATTTTCAGCAAAAACAAAAATCTAAAGAATCCTCTCTAATTTCGGATCAATACTACCACAAAGGAGATTAAAAATTTTTAATTGAAAATTACAATTCCATTATGGTAATTTTTTCTTATTCAATTTTCCTTTGATTTTTCCTATTTGATTTTTCTTAAAAAACTTTAAAGATTTCCAATATTTGTAATGGAGCAGCAGAATGATTGAAGTTGAAAACCTGACTCGTTATTACGGAACGCGTCGCGCAATAAACAACTTATCTTTTCAAATAGAAAAAGGTGAGGTTGTCGGTTTTCTAGGTCCTAATGGAGCAGGTAAAAGTACTACCATGAATATTATTTCCTGCATTCTATCCGCTTCAACTGGTAGCGTTAAAATAAACGGGTTCGATACCTTCGAACAATCGCTTGAAATAAGAAAAGTCATCGGATATCTTCCAGAAACACCTCCCCTCTACCCTGATATGGTTGTTACAGATTATTTAAATTTTTCAGCCGGCATAAGAGGTGTTGATGCTAAAAAAACTACTGCAGCGGTCCAAAGGGTTCTCGAAAAGTGTTCGCTTAAAGATGTAGGTCATCGAATTATTGGACGACTATCAAAAGGCTATCAACAACGGGTAGGTCTTGCGCAAGCCATGGTCCATGACCCTGAAATTTTAATACTCGATGAACCGACGATAGGGTTGGATCCCATTCAAATTATTGAAATTCGAAAGTTGATTCAGGAGCTCGCCGCTGAACATACCATCATTCTGAGCTCACATATCCTCCCGGAAATTACTCAAATCTGTAAACGCGTGATAATCATTAACGAAGGAGAAATTGCAGCGGTTGATTCTCTTGGTGGGCTTACAGCCTCGTTAAGAAAAAGTGAGCGCCTTTCTTTAACCGTGAGAAATCCAGAAGGAAACGTACTTGAGGAATTAAAAAAGTTGGACCAGGTGATTTCTACTACAAAAGGTGAAGACAACCAATACTTCATTGAATGTAGATTGAGGTCCAATCTTCAAGACGATATCGCCAAACTGGCGCTAACAAATCAATGGGGAATAGTAGAACTCAAACCTGTGTCCATGACCCTTGAAGATATTTTTCTTAAGCTCACACTTGAAGAAAAGGGGGCTGCAGCATGAAAAATAGTTGGATCATAGCAAAAAGAGATTTGAACTCATTTTTCAACTCACCTATTTTTTATGTTATCACCACTGTTTTTTTAACTATTTATAGCTATATTTTTATAAATATCCTCAGTTTTTTTAGTATGCAAAGTATGCAATCTGGTCAATTCCAGCAAATGGGCATAGCTCTTAACATAAATGAAATGGTCATCGAACCCAGCTTTCAAAACATGGCGGTGATTTTACTTTTAATAATTCCCATCATCACTATGCGAAGTTTTTCTGAAGAAAAAAAATCCAAAACATTTCGCCTTCTACTTTCTTCACCGATACATTTAAAAGAAATCGTTTTGGGGAAATTTCTTGCCTGCATGATTGTCGTTATGGTGATGGTTCTACTGTCAAGTTATTCCCTGGGCTTTATATTTATGATAGCCGAGCCTGACATCGGGCCTGTTTTGACGGGCTATCTTGGGGTTTTGCTGATGGCAGGCTGCTATGTTTCGATAGGGGTATTCGCATCTTCTTTGACCGAAAACCAGATTGTTGCAGCAGTAATCACATTTGGCTTTTCCCTTTTTATGTGGGTCATTGGATGGGGTGCTCAATCCGCTGATTCGTCGACAGGGCAAGTCTTAGAATATCTTTCCATCATTGAACATCTAGACCGTTTTTTAAAAGGCATAATAGAAACCAGCGATTTAGCCTATTATTTAACCTTCATAGTTCTGGGGCTCTTCCTTTGCCACCGAGTTCTGGATTCTAATCGCTGGAGGTAATACTATGAAAAAATTTTCTACCATGGCAGGTTGGCTTTCCTTAATATCAGGGTTCACGGCACTGTTGTTTTATATTGTACTTCCTGATCTTAAAATTTTGGTCATATCATTAGTCTTGATATCTATTTCTAATGGTATATTTTTTCTATATATAGAAGGCTCATCCATAAAAAACTTTTTTTCTTCGCGATCCGCTCAACATGGCACCAATGCCGTTATCCTTATTTCCGTTTTACTCGGGGTAATGATATTTATCAATCTTCTGATCCTTCGACATAAATACCGTTTTGATTTCACCGAGGGAAGCCTTTTCACTTTAGCTCCACAAACAAAAAAATTTATTAAAGACCTTCCGCGTGAAGTTAAGTTAACTGCATTTTTTCAAATTGAAACTCCGGAAAAAGTAGCGTTCAGCAACTTAATTGAAGGATATCTGGAAGAAACAGAAAAAATTACGATAACCTATGTAGATCCTGATAAAAATCCTGCAATAACCAAGCGATATGGAGTAACCACTTATGGCACCATCGTATTAGAAAGTGGAAAAAAGGAAACTAAAATTCAAAATGCTATGGAAGAAAACTTAACTAACGCGCTATTAAAAGTCACTCGTGATGAGCAAAAAGTGATTTATTTCCTTGAAGGTCATGGCGAAAATCAAATTGAAAGCATGGAAAATGAAGGCTACCAAAACGCAAAGAAGAATCTTGAACAAGATGGATTTCTAGTAAAGCCATTATTACTTTTACAAACAGGAGAAGTCCCTGAAGACGCATCAGTACTTGTAATCGCGGGACCCCAAAAACCAATTCAAGAAGAAGAACAAGCAGCGCTACAATCTTATCTTGGGAAAGGCGGTGCTATTATGATGCTCGTCGATCCCAAATCAAAACATGGAATGGAACCATTTTTAAAAAACTGGGGTATTCAACTTGGTAAGAATATAGTCATCGATCCCTTATCCAAGTTATTTGGTGGTGATTTTGCGGCTCCCGTAGTCAATCAATACACAGCGCATGATATTACCAGCAACTTTTCTCTTGCAACTATTTTCCCAATTATTCAGTCCGTTAAAGAAATACCAAATTCAAAAGTAGAAACCGTTGAATTGTTGAAGACTAGTGATAATAGCTGGGGGGAATCAGACTTTGAGTCGGGAACTGTAAATTTCAATGCTGAGTCCGACCTTAAAGGTCCCGTTTCTGTCGCAGTGGTTGCTTCAAAGTTGTTGGATTCAGAAAAAACACATCAAAAAAACAAAGAAACTCAAGGACATAAAAAGTCACAACCAAAAGCCACACTGGTAGTCATAGGAGACTCCGATTTTGCAAATAACCGATACAGTAATTTTTCTGGTAACGGAGATTTTTTCCTTAATACAGTCTCATGGTTAGCTGAGGAGGAAAACTTAATTTCTATTCGACCGAAAAAAAGAAAAGATACTCCCATCCACTTAACCCGTTCCTGGGGAAGTGCTATCTTTATTCTAGGTATATTCGTTTTTCCCGGAATTGTTGCCGGTGCAGGTCTGCGCATCTGGTGGAGGAGAAGAGGTTTATGAAGTTTAAAGGAACGGCCGGGATGATGGTCGCTTTCCTCGTCCTGGGAATTTATTATTTTTTTGTTGACCTACCTGCAGAACAAAAGAAAGTAAAAGAAAAAGAAATCGCTGGAAAAGTTTTTCCTTTTAAAACCAAAAACATCAAAAACTTCTCCTTAAACAAAGAAGATCAAACTATTACCCTTTTACAAAACAGTAATAAAACGTGGGATCTATCCCAACCTCTTAAAGCTGTCGGCGATATTCAGGTCACTGAAAAATTTTTAACTGATATAGCAAACCTAGAAAAATCGCGGATAGTTGATAGCAACCCAGAAATTCTTTCGCAATACGGCCTGGAAAAACCGTCTTTCAAAGTGAATCTTAAATTCAAAGACGGTATAGAAGAAACCTTGTTGTTAGGAGATGAGAGTGCCATCGGTGGCAGCATATATCTCAAACTTGAAAGTAATCCAGCAGTACTTCTTGCCGCTACTTCTAAAACGCAATTTGATAAGTCAGTCTACGACTTCAGAGATAAGACTATTTTTAATTTCAGTTCAGGCTCTATCACCCAAATTCAAATTAAAAGGCGCAACAGCACTTTTGATCTAATTAAAGAAAAAGATCAATGGAAAATTTCTGGAAAAGTTGAGGCTAAGGCGGAAAAGGATACAGTATTATCTTTTCTTCAGGCTATCCAGTTTTCCAGCATTAAAGAATTTGAAAGTGAAAATCCAGAATCACTAACTACTTATGGTCTAGATAACCCCTATGCCACCCTTATTCTGAAAGATGAAAACAAACAATCCTATGCCATAGATTTGGGATCCCAAAAAAACAGCTCTGGGTACTACAGCAAAAAGAAAAAATCGCCAGAGGTTTTCGTAGTCAACGTAAATTTTTATAACACTTTAAAAAAAGATTATGTCGACTTTCTAAACAGAACATTAGTCGAGTTTAAAGAAAAAGATGTGACAGGAATAAACATACAAAATGAACAAGAAACCATTCAGGCCGTTCGTGTTGAAAATGATAACTGGAGAATTAATAAGCCTCATGAAACAGGTGCAGACATGGCGACGATCAGAAGTTTTTTGTTCGATTTGAAAGAAGCAAAGGTCACTCAATTTATCAAGCTTGCACTAGATTCTAAAAATTCGTTTGGGCTTGACGAACCGAAACGTTCCCTTTCAATTACAAAAGTTAATGGAAAATCTCTAGGAATCCAATTTGGAAACACTAATGAAGATGGAAATCAGTACTTTGCACAGAGAACTGGGGAGTCTGCTGTGTTTTCCGTTTCCAAAGAAATAGTACAAAAAGTGTTTCGTACATTTCATGAATTTCGAAATAAAAAACTTTTTAAATTTGAAACTAATGATGTAAATAAAATTGTAATAGAAACACAAAAGACCCTTTTTGAATTACAAAAATCAGATCCCCATTGGAACCTGTTAAAACATGAAAAAACAAAGATTAAAAAAAATATTGGCAACGATATACTTTGGACTCTGCAGGGGATGGAATTTGAATCTTTTTTAAAAGCGGGCAACGCTCCTGAATCCTCCGGGCTGACCTCCCCCACTTATAAAGTAAGCCTATGGAAAAATGATTCAACAAAATTTGCCGAGTTGCAGGTAGGGAATTTAAGCCCAAATGGAAAGAATTATTTTGCCAAAATTAAAGGCAAATTGGGCTACTATCAGATCAAAAAGAAGTATTTAGACACAATTCCCCTGACTTTAGATCGATTTAAATCTTAGCAAAAAACCAAGTTAAACCTCTGAATCTCTCCAGTAACACACCCCAATATATTGTAATAATTTTTATTTAGATATACTTTATATTGCATAATAAAGAAAAAAAATAGAATTTTGTAGATTTTTTTATAACATAAGCCATTGTAAAATAAGGTTTTCATCTTTATTTAGCAGTTTTTTGCTAATAACCCCTTGACATATACTATATGTAGTGGTATTTTCCGCAAGGTACACAATATAAAGAAAAGAATAAGTTTAAATAGAATTTGGCTAGGTATGTATATTGAGTGTTGTTTGATTGGAAGGCTAAATAAATTGAGAGACAAAATTAAAGATCTTCCACCGGCGGGTTACTAGAAAAAGGATTCCATCGTTAATGAATGAGATGCATCCCAAATTGTTAAAGCTAAAAGCAACTAGCGGGATGTATATTAGTCTCAAATCCCTTCCCAAACCCCCAAGCGTTTTGAGCGCCAGCCGAACTCTGCGATGCATCTCGGCAGATGATATCTATCCAATTGGCGTAAATTGGAGTCCCTTTTTGAACTCGGGCAAAGCCCGGAAGAAAGTAGCCCGCCTCCTTTCTTCAAAAGGAAAGCGCCCTGTCCTTACCGGACCAGAAGGCTTAGCTGCCCCTTGTCAAGGACGGTTGTAGTAATATTATTTTAACGCATTAAGTATCCGGGAAATGTCGGGGCGCTTACCCCATTTCCCGGTTTTTTTTATACCCCTTTTTCTATCCATTGATATAATTCATTTTTTTAAACCTAACGCTTAATTTAATTAATGAAAAAATCAGAATCCGAGGTTATTTGCCGAGTTGCTGGTAGGCCTATCCCTGAATACGCCTATATCGGAGATGCGGGTGCCGATCTAAAGGCAGCAGAAAGTATCACCATTCCAGCAAGAGATAGAGCCCTGGTAACCACTGGTATTCGGCTGGAAATCCCAGACGGACATGTCGGATTAATATGGCCGCGAAGTGGAATGGCCGTTAAAAATGCCATAGATACTGGAGCGGGAGTCATCGATTCGAACTATCGCGGAGAGATCAAAATCCTACTTTTCAACCACTCTGACCTCGATTTCCAAATCGAACCAGAGGATCGCATCGCACAAATTCTGATCCAAAAAGTTGAACGCGTTCAATTTCTACCCGCCGAAAAGCTTAGCGAAACAACTCGAAACAAAGGAGGATTCGGATCCACCGGTGCATAAAATGGAGACAACGTGGTCGCAATGGACCCTTGACCAAGGAAACACCGGATAAAAATACCGAAGTAATTGCCTAAACCCCAATGGAAAAAAGAAAGAAACTTGTGACCCGCCCTTGATAAATCGTTTATAATGCGCCGAGTGGTCTACTTGAGATTGGGTATCAAATGAGCAAAGATAAAACAAAAAATCCTAAAGAAACGGGAACATATAAAATAGTTCGAGTCCAGCCTACGCCAAATCCCGATGCATTTCAATTTATGCTGAACGGAAAAGTAATTGGAGATGGCACCAAAACATTCGACTCACCTGAAGATGCCAGCAGTGATGTTTTAGCAAAAGCCTTATTCGAAATTTTTGGTGTCCAAAGTATTTACTTAAAAGAAAACTTTGTGACCATTACTAAGTCCAGCACTGTGGGTTGGCATACCTTGATGGAAAAAACCGGGCATACTCTCGAAGAACATTTAAAATTTTATGAAACAGGAGATGAACCCGAACACTCAGAAGATATCCATCCAATTCTTGAAGCCTTCAAAAAAGAAGAGTTCTTCAATTACGATGGCAACAAACAGACAGAAGTGGTAAACGCTTTACTCGACGTAGCTATTCGACCCGCTCTTGCAAATGATGGCGGTGGCATAAATATCCTTGCTATAGAGGGTAAACAAATCAAAATACATTACCAAGGTGCCTGCGGCAGCTGTCCCAGTTCCACCACCGGAACCTTGCAATACATTGAACAATTCCTTAAAGAAGCAATCAGCCCAGAACTCGAAGTCCAAGCCAACTAACCTATTAGCCAAAGGATGTGACTGTACTTGTCATATCCATCCTAGACTTATATGGCCTTAGGGATACTAACTGATAAATACTCTTAAAAAAAAGTTGTGCTTGCAGATAGCTAACTTTTTTAACAGGTCATAACGAGTATCGAGGAGATAATAGCGAACAAGTTTTCTTGGATAAATTATTATAAAATACCCTTCCCAAAGATGAAGAAAATCCCCCGTTGGTAAAAAATAAATAATGCAAGCATCTATCTAAGTAAAACCGTTTTTATCTAGAAAGTTAAGCTTTGTAGTTCAAAATATATTCCAATGCGGTTATAGGATCAGGAGTCATCGCAAACATTTTGCGTATATTTTCTTTTGCAAATTTTTGCTCGATCATCACATCGAAGGTTTTGTTGAGATTGTCATAGAACCCATTCGAATTTATAAACACCAACGGCTTATCGGTTAAATTCAGTTGTCGCATGGATAGAATTTCCATTGCTTCTTCTAAGGTGCCCATACCACCAGGTAAAACAATAAAGGCGTCGCTCCTCTCATTCATTTTAGCTTTTCTCTCACGCATATCTTTAGTCACGATTAACTCATCTGCATCATGGTATTCAATATCTTTGGACCGGAAAAATT
>JAOMDP010000020.1:0-30796 GCA_028345515.1 Nitrospinota bacterium | reverse complement strand
ATGGTTGCTTTAGTCTGAGTATGATCAGTGCTTTTGAGTCACCCTTAAAAATTTTTGGACCCTGGTTTTATCCACGTCTTTATTGGGAATGTGGTGCCATTGGTCAGATTCTTTACCTCCAAGCAGAAGTCAGTGGTATTCGCAGCACCGGAATCGGATGTTTTTTTGATGATCCTGTACATCATATTTTTAGCATTAAAGATTTAAACTATCAAAGCTTATATCATTTTACTGTTGGAGGAGCTGTTGATGACAATAGACTCACCACATTACCACCTTATTAAAAACACATAAATGGGTTTAGCTATGTATGAATTAAAATCCAGATCGATTTCCTTCCGAATATCAATCGTCATGGCATCAGCAGTGAAGACGATGACAAGGTTATTTTCTGTTTTATAGCTTTGTAATTTTTTAAAAACCATCAAGTCATCCAGTTCGGGCTAGACCAAAAAGGTATTTCTGATATACTTAAATATTAAGAGCTTTAATGATAGTGCGGGTACCCTCCAAAATCAGGCCTCGTTCTCTTTCTTCTTTTATTTAATATCACGCATTCTTATTTATTCCTAAGCAATCATGATCATAGCTAGTAATCTTGAAAAATCTTTTGGACCACAAGTTTTATTTGATGGAGTTTCCTTTCTCATCAACCAAGGAGAACGAGTTGGTTTGGTAGGAAAAAATGGGACAGGAAAATCAACATTATTTAAAATGATTCTGGGAAAGGAAAAATATGATGCAGGAACCCTTTCCACTCCCAAAGGTTATAGAATAGGGACTCTGGAGCAACATATTCACTTCACACAACCCACCGTTCTTAGGGAATGTGTTGAAGCTTTGCCAGTGGAAAAACAATGGGACCATTATAAGGCAGAGATAATTCTTTCCGGTCTAGGTTTTTCAGAACAGGATTTCCATAAAGACCCTACTACCTTCAGTGGTGGCTTCCAGGTGCGGATCAATCTGTGCAAAGCTCTACTTGCTGACCCTAATATGCTTTTATTAGATGAACCAACGAATTACCTCGATATCCTGTCTCTTCGTTGGCTTAAAGAATATCTCAACAAATGGCCGGGTGAAATGATTCTCATCACACATGATCGAGATTTTATGGATAAGGTCACTACCCATACATTGGGTCTGCATCGAAAAAAAACAAAAAAGGTCAAGGGTGACACCATAAAATTTTACGAAATGATTATTCAGGAAGAAGAAACCTACGAACAAACCCGTGTCAATCTCGAAAACAAACGCAAGGAAATGCAAAACCTAGTAGACCGGTTTAGGGCCAAAGCTTCTAAAGCGAGTATGGCTCAATCGCGACTCAAGATGATGGAAAAAATGGGGGCAATGGAAAAACTAAGTATGGAAAAAAATTTAGGTTTCCGATTCAATCACTTAGCCTGCCCCGGAAAAACCATCATGAATATTAAAAATCTTTCTTTCTCCTATAGTGAAAAAACAGAAGACAATATTTTTTCAGATATTTCATTTTCAATTGGTAAAAATGACCGCATAGGAATTATAGGAGCTAATGGCAAGGGCAAGTCAACCTTATTAAACTGCCTAGCTGGAGAATTGACTGCTACGGCTGGGGAAATTATCCCTCACCCTTCTGCTAGTATCGGCCATTTTGGCCAAACCAATATTGATCGACTCGAACCCCAGAATCAGGTTCTGCATGAAATACTGCGCTCCAACCCTAGCCTATCTCTTCAAGCAGCTCACAGTATTTGTGGTGCCATGATGTTTGAGGGTGATATGGCAAAGAAAAAAGTAAGTGTTTTGTCAGGAGGCGAAAGAAGCCGAGTCCTGCTCGGGAAAATTATTTCCCATCCTACAAACCTTTTACTTCTGGATGAACCTTCGCATCATCTGGATGTTGAGTCGATTGAAAGCCTAATAGAAGAGCTGAATAATTATGCTGGTGCCTTGGTCATCGTTACCCACTCTGAACTCATCCTTAAAACCCTGGCAAAAAACTTAATTATCTTTCATAGAGATCGTGCAGAATATTTTCATGGAGGTTATCAAGACTTCCTAGAGAAAGTCGGTTGGGAAGGAGAACCGGTCGCAGAAAAAAAAGTAAAATCTAAAATGAATAAAAAAGAAGTTCGAAGACTGCGAGCGTTGGAACGCCAAAAAACACAAACCAGCCACTAATTATTTAAAAGTATTTCTAGTAGTAATCGTTAACCAAATTAAATCCAACACAACTGTACGCATGCGTTGGAATCTCAGAACAGATTTCACATTTAAGTTTTAAAGATCGGAAATACTTGTCCATTTAAAATTTTGTGTTGGGTAAACAGGGTAAACGGTAAAAAGGGGAGTGTTATAAGGAATCAATGCGGACTCCGTATTTGGCCCCAAAGTTAGATGGATATTTACAAAGTTAAAACTTAACCCTTCCTGCCAAGGTTGTGACGTATTCTCAGCATAGGCAGGCACCTTATCTGAGGCATGGCTGCGGACCATCATGCCTGCCCCCCCCCTGCAATCCATATTCATACAAATCGGGAGCCCCCTGAATTAAAATGGAGACCTGAGAGGCATCGAACCAAACCTTAAAATTAGAAACCAGTTGCACATAGGGACCCAAAGTCCCAGTACGCTCCAATACCGCACGCGGATAGGCATATTCGAATGGCACCTCGGGTGTTCCCGGGTAGTCTGAAGCACGAAATTCTTTTTCTTTTATTCTTGAGACAGATAAGAACAAAAGATTGGGATCATCCAATGCAATATCTAATATTTCTCCATCCTGAAAACTACAAATCTTCCCCATTTCAAATCCAAGTGGAAAAGAATAACCCATTTTTGAATAATAGGCACGCATACCTGCGTCAAGTGGATCATCAGGCGTTTTACTAATTTTTAAATCGAATGGCATCATCAGGTGAAACGCGTTAGTACGCGCATTCATAAAGGGTGCGCAAGCTCCGGGAAATTCCTTTTGCACATCTTTATTATCCGGATCAAATTTTCTTGCACCACCGCCAAAATGTTGGGCGGTTTTAGATTCTTTACTCAACCCGAATTTATTCTGATAGTAAGAGGTAGCACGCTTTTGAGCAATATCGAGAAAATATTCTGGTGCATCACATTGCACAATCAATTTTTGCTTTTCTTGTGTAACATTTTTGGCCGGACGCATGGCTTCATTATAGATTGTCAGTTCCGCTTCTGTTTTCTTTATGTCCTGATCAATTTGACGAACCAATTGCGGATCATGAAAAGAGGTTTTTTCTAAAAGCCCTGCAGCTCGTTTTAACATATCCAATTTTATGTTATACCGTTTAGGCTCCTCAGCCAGAGCCTGAACCGTTGCCATGATGAGGCTAAATTGTTCTTCTGGCAAAAGTCCGCCATTTTCAAAATTCTTTTCCTTAATAAAATTAAGTGCCATAGGACCAAACGCCTCTTCACGGCGCAGCCCCAGCGTTAACAAATAGTTCAAATGCGCTCGCGTCTCACTGGTATCCACATGAGTCTCCAAAACCACAGATTGTTAAAAAGAGGTTCCTATCTTGCCTCGAATTCCTAAGCTTAACAAGAAAAATCCTTACCACGCATTCTATAAATAGTGAGGGGTTGCAAAAAAACAGGAAATGCTATAAAACAGCCCATAAATTAAGGTGGGTGGCATTTGCTCAAAAACTGATTTTGTAGAACTTTGGTATGGAATTCGCAATAAATTTTGATGACATGAACTGGGTAGCCATCGGGCCTGAGATTATAATCCTTGGCACTGCCTTTTTCCTTCTTTTGGTAGGGCTTAAAAAAGATTTAAACCGCAATTCTTTCTTGTCCATGGTCACTGTGGCCGGAGTTGGCTTAGCCTTTGTCCTGACTCTTATTCTCTGGGGCGATGCCCCAACATCGGCAAATGGCAACAACCCGGAAATGTTCAGCAAATCCCTTATACATGACCGCTTTTCCCTGATATTTAATATTATTATACTAGCAATGACCTTGTTTCCAGTATTCGGATCAGTTCGGTACCCGCAAAGTGATCATGAAAATAAAGCGGAATATTTTACCCTTCTGCTAATGTCGGTTGCAGGCATGATGTTCCTTGCCAAATCCGGTAATTTAATTACTGTATTTTTATCTTTAGAGTTGTTCTCTATTTCCCTGTATATCCTTTGTGGTTTTTCTGCTAAACACGGGACTGGCAAAGAGGGCCCAGGAAGTGCACCGGAACTAAGTTGGGCAACCTTATCTTCCCAAGAGGCTTCAGTCAAATATATGCTAACCGGGGCATTCGCATCAGCCATTCTCGTATATGGAATGGCCTTGGTTTATGCTGGTAGCGGAACCACCGAGTTAAGGCTCATTGGCCAATTGGCTCAGGAAAACCCCTATACAAAAAATACGTTGGTTTATATTGGAATGGGTTTGATGTTCTGTGGTTTTGCCTTTAAAGTTTCATTGGTACCATTTCATTCTTGGACTCCGGATGTCTATCAGGGAGCGCCTACACCGATCACCGGGTTCATGGCTGTCGCAACCAAAGCAGCGGTCTTTGCGGTGATCGTAAGGATTTTCTTTACCTCCTTTCCGGATCTGGAGACCATCTGGATGCCAATACTGTTCGGAGCATCTGTATTGACCATGCTGGTAGGCAACACAGCGGCTATTTTTCAAGATGACCTCAAGCGAATGCTAGCTTATTCCGGTGTGGCACATGCTGGCTATCTTTTGATAGGAATTGTTACCAACACACAAGAAGGTATGGCGAGTATCTTATTTTATCTTGCTGTTTATTTATTTATGAATATTGGTGCGTTTGCAGTGGTATTTATGATGGAAGGAGAGGGCTTGGAGGGCAATTCCATAAACCGGTTTAAGGGGCTTGCAAAACGCAGTCCTTTTATAGCAGCGGCCATGAGCCTGTTTATGGTCTCTTTAGCCGGGTTTCCGCCAACGGCTGGTTTTTTCGGTAAATTATTTTTGTTTTATGCTGCTATAAAAAAAGGTTATATACTGATCACTGTTTTAGCAGTAGTTGCAAGCATTGTTTCCGTTTATTTTTATCTGCGGGTCATTGTCATGATGTACTTCCATGAAGATGAATCCGCCCCGCAACCTGCTATGCATAAAGGCATGCGGGCTTTGGTAACAGTGAGTTCCATTGCAGTTTTAGCCATTGGCCTCTTCCCCTCTTTTCTCATGGAACTTGCGCGCGGAGCTATTCCCTTCTAAAGTACATATTTTAAAGCAGAAGGCCATTCAAGATTAAACTTCCCCTTCTTTTATCCCGTTATATATTGATAATGATTATTTAACCTCCAGGGGGGGGAATGCCTTTAATTCTAGTTACTCTTTTCTGTTTAATACTTGTAGCTTGTGGCCCACCAAGCGATTCTTTTGAATACAAAATTAATGAGCTAGCCCTCAATATTCAAGACGAACCAAATAATCCGACTCTGCACTACGAATTGGGAAGAGTATATATTGAAAATGAACAGTACAGTTCAGCATACAATGAATTGGTGAAAGCAATTCGTCTTAAAAAAGATTACGCTGAAGCCTACCGTGAAAAAGGCATTGCCCTATTTTATTTAAAAAAATATTTTGATGCGGAAAAAGCTCTCAAAAAATCTTTTAAACTTAATTCCGACCAGAAAGATATTGCAACCGACCTTGCTTCTATTTCCATTACAACAGGGAAAATAAAAAAATCGCTACAACTTCTAAAAATTGCAAAAATCCGCAACAGCAATATGCATGTGGTTTTTAATAATATGGGAGCTGCCCATGCCGAAATTGGCCAAAATAAGAAAGCCTTAGATTATTGGGGAAAAGCCCTCAAACTTCATCCATTAATGACCGAGGTGCATATAAATAAGGGTGTCGTTTATGAAAGAATGGGTGAAAAGCAAAAAGCAATGACTTCTTATCAAAAAGCTTTAAAGCAGGATAATAGAAATGCTATAGCGCATTACAACTTAGGTGTCCTCCATGCAAAAAATAATGATATAGCAAAAGCTTTGGAATCCTGGGAAAAAGCTTACAAAATAGATTCAAGGGATGAAAAAACATTAATTAATTTGGGGTGGGCTTACGAAAAATTAGGAAAAAAAGAAAAAGCACTGGATAAGATTTTAAAATCTATACAAATTGAACCCTTTAATAGTGAAAATTATTATGCCGCTGGTAGAATTCAATCAGACCTTGAAAGTTTTGAAAATGCAATAGAATCACTAGAGCAATCTATAAAACTAGATCCAGAGTTTGGGGATGCTTATTACAGACTAGGAATTGTTTATGATAATCTCAACCAAGGTAGTGATGCAATTTCAAATATTCTAATTGCAGAAATTATTTACCATAAGGCAAAGAAAATGGATCTATTTAAGAAAATGGGAAAAAATTTGGAACCCTTATTCCAAAAATATCAGCTAGGACGGAAAAACTTTACCAAGCTACAATTACCAGATACGTTAAAAAACTATGACATGAACAAAAAACCCAAAAGAATCCGTACATCTGGTGAGAAATAAGAATAATCTTGATGGCTAACGGTCCAAAATAAAAGTAACTGGACCATCATTGATCAATTCTACCTGCATATCTGCTCCAAATTCACCCTCAGCAACTTTAAGGCCAGACATTGAAATTTTATCAACAAAATTTTGATATAGAACCTGCGCCTCAGCTGTTAATGCAGCATTATCAAATCCTGGTCGCCGACCTTTTTTGCAATCTGCTGCTAAAGTGAATTGAGATACTATCAAAACCTCGCCACAAATATCTAAACACGACAGGTTCATTTTCCCATTTTCATCAGGAAAAATTCTCAAGTTCAATGTCTTTTCTGCAAGAAAATCAATTTTGTCATCACTATCAACTTTTTCCGCACCAAATAGAATAAGGAGTCCTTTATTAATTGCAGCAATGACCTTGCCCTCAACTGAAACAGAAGCTCTTGTCACTCTTTGCAGTACAATTTTCATGGGTTAGATTTTGCGAAGAAAGTTATTCTTAACAAAACAATCTTGAGGCTAACGTGCACGGAATATTCGTTTTTCTGAACCACCGGGGCCGATAATAATTTTTATTTCACTAAAACATTTCGGGCATCTACCTTCATAAGCGTTGCCGTCCTTATTAATATAAATCCGGCGGTAGATGTTACAGCACTCAAACATAATGCCTAAAAACTTTTTATCTTGCTGCATTTTAATTAAAATTAGTATTAACTATTTTATTTGATGGCTTTTTTTGCACGCACCTTTGCCTTAATAAAAATATCATGAGAAATTCGCATAGCTTTCGTAACTTTTCTGATTTCCTCTGCTTCGTCATGAGAGATTTCACCATCTGCAGCCGCCACTGCAAAAAGACATTCCATGAAATGCAACCGATCGTTATACGAAGTCAACTGATTAACCTCAGAAATCACCTCATGAAAATCAAAGTCTTTTCGTCCCTGTTCCTCCACCACTTCAAAAAGCAGGGCCAATTCCTTTCCCTTAAGAGAAAATTGCTCTGAAAGGCAGACTTTTAAAGCTTTTTTCTCTGCCGGATCCAAGTGGTTATCCACATGGGCAATGGAGGCCATTAACGTGCCCACCAGGCAGAGAAAATAAAGCTTGTCTTCTGGTAGTTTAGAAATAACTCCTGAATTCGAGGTTTTCAGCTCTATCTTTTTTAATACCCGTCTTTTAAAATACTTTTCCATATCCGGGTTTGGATCACGTGCATGCTCAAATATAGTTTTCTGGAAAAAATTTCTAAATCGACCAAAAGATCTTTTTGTAAAAGAAGATTTTTCAAGCCATTCTGAGAACTGTTCAACTAGTTGCCTTTCCTCTCCCTTCATTCTTTTATGTACCTGCATCATATTTTCTAAAGCATTCATAATTTCTTTTTTTTCAGCTGGGGTAGAAAGTTCAGCAATCATCTGGCGATACAACAAATCCTTTTCTTTATTTGAAATAGGCGCATGAAGATAAGGCTTCAATTCATCAAGCTCATTTTTTTCTAAATCAAATTTTCTATAAAAGGACTTCAAAATATTAAGCTCAGACTGAGTCACCTCGCCATCTGCCCAAGCCACAGTGGTTAACACCTTAAGAAAGGTCAATTTTTTAAATTTTGACATATAGTTTCTCGTTAAATACCAATTAAAAAAATTTTAAATAAACTTTTCTACAACTAATTAAAACGGTTCACCCACAATCGACTCGAATTTTCAGACCACCCAAATAGGTCAAGGAATTGATCCTTATTAATATTACCAAAAGTCATTTGATTAAACTGCCTAAAGCGAGGCAAACGTTTTTCTGTTTCATCTGAAAATTTCCATTTACCTCGTCGCCCCTGGAAATAATAAACCCCTCTTTTAGTCAAGATCAAAGCATCTGGCCTAGTATCCCCATTTCCATCTAACAGATATGCTTTTATAGAAGGTAAACGAGGAAGTATTTTATGTGACCGTTTTTTGAAGTTTCCCCCTCCCATATTTTCGAGGAAGTAACTAGTTTCCTCAGGATATCCACGAAATATTTTTTGAATGGACCGATTGACAACAAGAAGGTCATTGTCTCCATCCTGATCAAAGTCCGCCCAATCGGCGTGCATACTGTCATCTACAATTCTAGGTAGTCTTGATGAAGTGTGATCAGAAAATTTCCCTAGCCCATTATTTAATAAAATTCTATTTTGCCCTTTTTCATAAACTAAAAATATATCTACAACCCCATCATTATCATAATCAGCGAATGAGGCATCCCTAATACCGGTTGGAAGTTTAGGCATTAATAAGGCTGTTAAATTTTCCAACCTACCATCTCCCTTGTTTATCCATATCATGGTTTGATAGGAGTTTTTATTAAATTTTTTAACATTACTACCAAAATAAAAGAGGTCTTTATCACCGTCTCCATCGATATCAATTGGTATAACTTTCTCTATCCCTGAATAAAGTGAATGGTTTCCTTGGTCTTTTTTAGGATAAAAGTAACCTTTCTTATTATTAAATAGGATTCGAGTTTTTAGATTTCTCCTATCACCAAGAATTAATATTAGATCGTCTCCACCATCCCTATCTAAATCAGTTGAAACAAAAAAGTTTATTCTTTCTTTATTTTTCTGGATCCACTTACCAGCATTTTTTTTAAAAAAACCTTTTCCACCCCGATTAAGAAGAATATAAAGCTCATTTTTGATTTGGTTTAATACTACCAGATCCGACAGAGCATCTTGATTGCCTCGGAGAAAACTAGCCTGAGTGACAAAAAGGTTTTCTTGAGTAAGAAAACGGGTAACATTGCGAAACCTTTGACTTGAAGGTTTGTCTGCAACATGAGGTTTAGGGCCACTACAGGCTGAAAGCAGCAAAAGAATAAACAGACCAGAAATAAGAGAATTAATCAAACACCGAACTGGGTAACCCTTCTTTTGATAGATCGATTTTAAGGCCTTCATAAGCTGCTATGCTTTGGGGAAAAAGTTGGCGGGCTTCTTCTTCAATTTTTTGAACAACTTTATCATTATGACTAGGATCATGGTGAAACAAAACAAACTTGTTTGCATTTGCAGCTTGGGCAACTTTAATACCCTCGCGCACGGTACTATGTCCATGACCTTTTCTTGGGAATTCACCATTTAAACCATAGTATTCATCGTCAGTGTATTGACAATCATAAACCAAAACATCTGTATTGTGACTAAGATCAATTAAGTTTTTATTAGGCCTATCCTCATAATGCTCGCAATCAGTTGCAAAAACAAGAGACTGATCCTTGTGATCTATCCTATAGGCATAACATCCATTAGGGTGATTAAGAGAAGTAAGAGTTATTTTATAATTTTCACCTTCTATCACCTCACCCGGCCTCACATCGTGATAGGAAATTTTAGCATCAAATATATCTGTTTTCACAGGAAAGCAAGGAGGATTCATTTGCTGCTTTATAATTTCTTCCACCGATATTGGAAGGCTGGTTCCACCAAACACTCTAAACTCGTTTCCAGCAGTGAAAAATGGAATAAAATGTGGGAACCCTTGGATATGATCCCAGTGAACATGACTAAACAAGATAGTTCCCTTGATGGGTAACTCCTTCATCAAAGCCATTCCTAGATTATGGAATCCGGAACCTGTATCAATAATAATTAATTCTTGGTCGCAACGAATTTCGACGCAGGTAGTATTACCGCCAACTCTGGCTGTATCTAAGCTTCCTGAAGCAACACTGCCACGAACCCCCCAAAATTTTATATACACAGTGAAACCCTTAAGTTGTTTCTGGAAAGTATAAGACCAAAAGATTACAAGGGTACTTACAAAGAAAATTTAACTTAATATTGTAAACAATCTTTTTTTAGGTAACAACCGTTTCTCTTAAATTCTCAAACGCTTGGGCATTCTCAATTAAACTTAACTCTTGCCTGCTCAACTTTCCTTTTATCCAATTACCTGGCAGTGATTTTTGAAATCCTTCAATAAACCACTTAGCAATCTCATTATAATCTGGTTCCCTTTGTAAGATTTTCTTTAGGGTAGTAGTATTTGAAATTAGTGACTCCAGCACTAAATGGTTTTCCCTGCTTGATGAATATTTCAAAACACCATGGGTTAGTTGTGGATTTGTATCTAAAATTACAGAACCATGCTGCAAAAATGCTGAGCGAAGCCTTCGTTGAGCACTTCCAACAAGCTTTTTACCTTGGAAAATAATTTCGCAATGATTGGAAACCGAAAAACAGGCAGAGGACATTTTGGACTCAGTACTTTCTTTCCTGCTCTTTCTTCCAGAGACCTGCTCGGCCTTAATTCCGCCTATTTTGAGAGATTCCAAAATAGCCTGCGAGATCCTTCCAAATGAACCCTTTAAATTATCTGGGAAAGCGTGATGTGGTATGGGAGCAATTAAACTATAAGTCAACTCGTATTGATGTAACAAAGCTCGCCCACCTGTAAAGCGGCGTACTAGGGGAATATTGTTTTTCCGACAAGATTCTAGGTCAATGTGCTTCGATATATCCTGAGAATAACCGATAGAAAGTGTGGGTCTCTTCCAACCATAGAGCCGCAATGTCGCAGGAGAATTACCAGCATTACACGCAAGAAGAATTGCATGGTCTGTTAACATATTAAGGTTTCCATCACACGGAGAATCTTGGATGATTCTCCAGCTATTCGCATTCATTAAAATAGTTTTCTCCATAGAAAAATTTTTTTGACTCAATCGCAATCATTCTATAAATAATAGGTATGATAAAAAAAATCCAGCACAAATCTATATTAATTATAAACCTGGTTACTCTTTTAATACTGAGCCTTTTGCACACTGCCTTTGCTTTTGAAACATTTGGCGAATTTAAGAAGGAATGTAAATCAGTCTGCCATGAGGCCGAACACATTAAAAAGTCTAAACAGGATAAAATTTTTAAGCCTGAATGTAAAAGTTGCCATATTGGTATAAAAAATATATCACCTTTTTCTTCTACTACTAAATACAGACTGCCAAGGGGGAGTGGGCTGCTCTTAAAATCGTTAGTACAAAATGTGCCGGCAAAAAATAAACAGTCAACTGAAAACAAAAATCCTTCACGTGGAATGACCCTTATTCCGTCAGGTGATTTTATCATGGGCTCTAATGAGCGATGGGACGACGAAGCGCCGGAGCATATTTCATCTACTCAGAAATTTTATATAGATTTAAACGAAGTAACTAATATCGATTATAAAAAGTTTACTGATGATACCAAACGCGAAACCCCCTATCACTGGCCCGAAGGAAATCTTCCAAAATCTATAGAACAGCACCCTGTGATTTATGTAAGTTGGTTTGATGCAGATAAATATTGCAAATGGACTGGGAAAAGGCTTCCGACGGAACAGGAGTGGGAAAAAGCAGCCCGAGGATCCGATGGCTTTATTTATCCATGGGGCAACCAATGGTCTCTAGACAAATCCAACAATCCTTATAAAAATTCGACCGGGACTGTACCCATCGGCTCTTTTCCTGACGGAAAAAGTCCTTATGGCCTGAACGACATGTCTGGAAATGTTTGGGAGTGGGTAGATAGTTACTATCTTCCTCATCCTGGAAACCCAGTAACCCGAGCTGAGTACGGGAAAGATAAAAGAGTTCTGAAAGGAGGATCCTGGTTTGACTGCCTCTCTTACGGTTGTGGTTTGAGTGCACCTACATTTAATAGAAGTTTTTTTACACCTGAAGTAAAAAATAATAGTTTTGGTTTTCGTTGCGCCAAAGATGCAAGGTAAATTTTGCTCTTATGAAATAAAAAAGTATAAAACTTAAGGTGTCTATCAGGAATTATAAATGGAAACGCCTAACAAAAAAGAAAAGCTAAAATCTGAAACACCACCTGCACCTAAGCATGAAAGCACTCCCAATATCAGCCCGCTGCGAAAAATTCTAATAGGATTATTTATTGTGGGTTTTTGGATTTTCTTCTATTGGTTTCGGGAGCCTTAAAATCCTTGATGGAAACACCATTATATTGAATAAAGTTCATATTTCGAGCTCCTTTTAGGGGGGCTTTTTTCTTTATAAACTATGAACAGCAAGAGATTTATTCACTAAAATTTTCCCTAATATTAGGAAACTGTTTATTCAGAGCGAAAACGTTTTTTATTTAGAGTTTCACTGCCTGTCAATAAGTCCAAGGGTTTTTTATCTCTTGAAACTACGGCAATGCTTTCTCCAAATGGTGGTAAAACAAGGAGTGAATTAGGATTTTTTTCTACCGGTATTGACACTTTTGGCTGAGATTCAACAGCATTTGGTTTAGCAGGAGCAGGTGGCATCTTACCAAAAGCTGCTCGGGTTTCACCGTAGATTAAACCTTTTGTATGTTTGGAGTATTCTTCAGCAAGATCCAGATGATCCTCAGGGCCAATGTTTGGGATATATTTAGCTTGTTCTCGTAGATGGGATGTATGACCCACATCCAGGGAAAGATCGGAGGCCTCATCAAAAACCTGAATATTGAACCCACGTCCACCCAAGATTAAAGATTTGTCCTGTAATTTAACGGTGTTCCTGATCGTCTTTTTTGATAGCATTGGTCTCTTTTCAACAACAGTTTCAAATGTCTCGGTATAAACTCCCTCAAATCGTTCAATGGACTGATAACCTTCATCTGTTTTAAAAGTAGATAGCGTAGGTTTCTTTCGATCTTCAATACCTATTTTATTTTCCCCAAACAATTGAACTTTTTCAGTCGACCTATTTATTTGCGGATCAGGCTCAAGGGGCTGTTCAAAAATAAAACCTGACCGTAAGGTAATAGTTATCTGAGGAGGAGAATCAGGGATTTTTATTTCTTCTTCTTGCGCCTCACTTATCCCACAACCAAAATTTATAGATAAATATAGAACCGCTATAGCAAAAGGCAGTTTTGGGTAGAAAGAGTCCATATTTTATAATCGTCCAAAAACACTAACATCTTGAAGAGTAACAAAATTTAATCCATATTTGAGCATAAAAATTCAATCTTTGTAACAACATTACCCTATAAAATTCAATGCTTTACAATTTATGCTGGAGATGATAATCTTCCGTATCCCAATCAACTTGTTTGTTTACAAGAAAGGCTATGGCATGAATACCGGTTTGCGATCACTTTTGGAGCCAAAGAAGGTACAGTTTCTTAAAAAGAAATTAGAGTTAGGAGAGATATCCCAAAAAGAGTGTAAAGAAATTATGAAAAGGCTGATTTTGCAGAAGTATGACAGTATTCAAAATAGGAGTTTTCGCGCCACTATTCTAGGTTTCGGCCGTTCCCCGGAATCAAAATTAACAACTTAATGCATCTCATCGCCTCGCTTCGAACTCTTTAATTATATTATTTTTAGATCCATCCACCTCTTTCTTTCACTTTTCCTCATTGTTTGGGTTTTGTGGTTCTTACTATCCAAGGTATAATCCATTACGAAAGAATTATTTTATGATCCTAGACATAATAAATAGCAAGGGGGAATGATGGGCGAGAGGGATAAAGCACTGGAGTTGGCACTCACACAAATCGAAAAACAATTCGGCAAAGGCTCTATTATGAAACTAGGGCAAGCTGGAAGTCAAAAAGGAGTGGATGTCATTTCTACCGGTTCTATATCGCTGGATAGTGCTTTAGGAGTTGGGGGAGTTCCAAAAGGGAGAATAGTCGAAATTTATGGCCCTGAAGCATCAGGAAAAACTAGTTTAACTTTACACATCATCGCAGAAGCTCAGAAATCTGGTGGTGTTGCAGCCTTCATTGACGCAGAGCATGCTCTCGATCCGGAATATGCCAGAAACCTGGGAGTCAACCTAGATGACCTCCTTCTCTCTCAACCTGATACGGGTGAACAGACTCTGGAAATAGCAGAGGTGCTCATCCGAAGTGGTGCAGTAGACGTCATCATTGTCGATTCTGTTGCTGCACTAGTTCCAAAAGCTGAACTCGATGGAGATATGGGTGATTCGCACATGGGTCTTCAAGCAAGGCTTATGTCTCAGGCC
Organism: Nitrospinota bacterium; assembly: GCA_028345515.1. Classification (GTDB taxonomy): domain Bacteria; phylum Nitrospinota; class Nitrospinia; order Nitrospinales; family VA-1; genus UBA8687. Next base: position 16,304 of record JAOMDP010000020.1, on the reverse strand, counting down.
ATGCGTAAATTGGCTGGAGTAATCAATAAATCAAATACGTGCCTAATCTTTATTAATCAAATTCGTATGAAAATTGGTGTTATGTTTGGAAACCCTGAAACAACGACGGGCGGAAATGCCCTCAAATTTTATTCTTCTGTTCGAATAGATATTCGTCGTATCGCTGCTCTAAAAGATGGGGAAGAAGTCATTGGTAATCGTACCCGCGCAAAAGTGGTAAAAAATAAAGTAGCTCCACCTTTCCGTAATTGCGAATTTGATATTATTTATGGAAAAGGAATATCCAAAATGGGAGACCTTCTTGACCTAGGAGTAGCCAATGAAATCATCGTAAAAAGTGGTACCTGGTTTTCATATAAAGAGAACCGAATAGGACAAGGTCGAGAAAACTCTAAACGTTTTCTTGGAGAAAACCTGGAAATTGCCAATGAAATTGAAAGCCAACTGCGCCAAAAGTTGGGCCTTTTGGGGCAGGCTGGAAGCACACCAGAAAAAAACTCTCCTGAGCAAGATGAAGCTTCTACCAAAATTAAGAAGGCAGGGAAAAACGGATAATTGGCAATATGTTTGACCCTGTAGCATTGAAAAAAGCCAAAAACCAGGCGTTAAAATATCTTTCTTATAGAGAACGCAGCAAAAGGGAGATCACTCAATATCTTGAGAAAAAAAATCATTCCCACCTTGTGATTCAGCAGACCCTTGAGTATCTAGAAAATCTTGATTACATTGATGACAAACGATTTGCATTACAATGGGGCCAGTTCAAAATTAATCAGAAAAAACTGGGTAGAAATCGTTTATATCTGGAGCTTTTAAATAAAGGTATTGACCAAAAAATACTCGAAAATATTTTGAGCACTCTTTATGAAAATAACTCAGAAATACAACTTGCTAGAGAATGCGCACATAAAAAATGGGGGACCTTAAAAGGTATTGAAAGCGAAAAAAAGAAACACAGATTAATTCAATACTTAAAAAGAAAAGGTTTTTCAGCAGATATTATTTATAAGTTATTATTAAAATTCGATATGGATATTAACTATGCGCAAACACCTTCCATCCTAAGCAAGGATTAATACGGAATGGAGAATATCGACATAATTCCTTACCCAACGATAGCGATAGCCATATTTATTTTTGGATTAGTAGTAGGTAGCTTCGCGAATGTTTGTATACATCGATTACCGAAAAAAGAATCAATTGTTTTTCCCGTCTCCCATTGTATTTCCTGCTCCGCACCTGTCCGTCCTTTCGACAACATTCCTGTTATAAGCTATTTGATTCTCGGTGGTAAATGTAGGAATTGTAAAGAAAATATATCCGCAATGTATCCCATCATTGAAGTAATCACCGGCCTGCTTCTGCTTGCAGGATTGTTCAAATTTGGACTAACCTTTGATTTCCTGATTTATACGATTGTTGCTCCGACCCTAGTAATAATATCCACCATAGATATTGAACATCAGATTATCCCTGATGTCATCATACTCCCAGGTATTGTCTTGGGGCTTGCAGCCGGCAGTTACTCCATAGGTTATGTAGACTCTATCCTGGGGTTTTTTTTAGGCGGTGGACTATTCTATTTCCTTGCAGCTTTGAGTAAGGGTGGTATGGGGGGTGGAGATATTAAATATATTGCTGCAGCAGGCGCTTTAGTGGGGTGGGCAAAGGTACTATTGATAATCTTTATAGCTGCTTTTTTAGGCTCTATCGTTAGTATATTTCAAATAGCTCTCCGGAAAAAATCCAGAAAAAGCCTAATACCATTTGCTCCATTTTTGTCGGTCGCCACTTTGATCACATTGTTTTATGGAAATCTTCTGATAAAATTGTACTTAGAGGGTCTGGTAAGGTAAATCAAAAAGTAAATTTAAAGGTAAATTAACAGGAAAATAATTATGGATCAGGAAGAAACAAGGCGGGAGATTTCAAAGGAAAGCATCTCACAAAAAGAAATAGAAAGGCTGGATGAATCTTTAAGGCAAATTTCCAGTGAATTGAGCGCCATTAAAGCCAATGTCAAAAAAAGAAAAAGCGAAATAACTACGCTTAAAATTCTTTTTTATACAGCACTTTTTGTACTTCTTTTCGGCTTCATTTATACCAATCAGACTCTTCAACGTGCTCAATATGCTAACTTAGAAACCAACATATCTGCTCTTCAAAGTCATGTAAACCAAACCTTAAGATCTCTTGAAAAAAAAGTGGATGAAGAAATTATTGGAATGGAAAGCAAGATGTATGGAAACCCAAAATATAATTTTAAAAAATCAATTGAGGATATGAATCAAGCCTTAAACGCATTGCAACCTGAAACTCAGACAATGAATAAACTGATTAAGAGGTTACAAAAAGATTCTCAGGAGCTAACTAATATGGTCCTTGGCCAGCAGAGCAATAAAAATATTTCTTCTAGTCCTATACCTTAGAAATTTTTCCTGAGACAGGTAGCGCAAAAATTTCTTCTATTTTTTTGCAGTTCTCTTTGGATGGTTGCCACCCTATTGCTTTTATATTTTCTTCCATTTGGCTTGAATTTTTAACTCCGACAAGCGCTGTTACAAGACCCGGTTGCCGTAACACCCAATTTATAGCAGTCTGGCCACAAGTTTTTCCCTCTTCACGAGCAATTTCTCTTAACCGATCTACTTTGCTTATGTTGTCAACAAAACCTTCACCTGTAAAAGTACCAATTATTCCCTTGCTTCGCCAATCTTTAAACTTTGTTTTTTTGTGGTATTTACCGGTAAGCACTCCAGAAGCGAGAGGGCTATAAGCTATAATCCCGATTTTCTTTTCCAGACAAAGAGGAACTGTATCTTTTTCAATTTCCCGAGCTAGCAAACTAAACTCCGGTTGTAATGAAATGATTTTCCCATACTGTAGACTTTCCTTTATCTGTTCTGCTGAATAATTACTCAAACCAATGTAGCGAATTTTCCCCTGGTTTTGAATTTCAAGTAGAGTCTCCATGGTTTCATTATGTGAAGTTTCCAGATCTGGCCAATGCACTTGATAAAGATCAATCCTATCTGTATCTAACCGCCTAAGACTTTGGTCAATCTCCTCCAGTATGGATTTCCGACTGGCATCTTTTCGTAATGAGCTCAGTGACTCCTTACCCCATCTAAGACCGCACTTTGTAGCTATAACAACCTTATCACGGACTTCCTTTAGTGCTTTACCAATTAATTTTTCTGAGTGCCCAAAACCATAAACAGGTGCTGTATCAAAAAAATTAATACCATTTTCATAAGATATTTTAATAGACTCAATGGATTTATTATCACCTTCGTTGTTCCAGAAGGGCGCTCCTCCAATGCCCCAGGCACCATAACCTATGACAGAAACTTTTAAATCATCCAGTTTTCTATATTCCATAATGAAAGTTCATTAAATTTGTATTTTTTAGTTTCTTCTTCGATAAAGAAGGATAATACTATAAACTTTAATGCTACATATCTAAATTGTAATTTTTGAAATCTATGAATTCTCTATTAAGAGTATTAAGCTATTTAAAGCCTTATCGAAGAAAGGTTATTCTAACTCTTTTCCTTGCGATTTTCACCACACTACTGGATCTCGTGCCACCTTGGCTTACAAAGGTAATTGTGGATAACCTTGTTGAAAGTTCAGAAATGGTTGCGGTTTACTGGGCAATCGCCGGGCTTGCGGGTGTTTATCTTGCTCGTAATTTTACCAACCATAAGCGTATTGTTGTCAATAACCAGGTAGAGCAGAATGTAGTATTTGATTTGCGCTCAGATGTTTATCGTTCTCTTCAAAGTTTGTCTTTAAAATATTTTGAAAATGGGTCAACTGGAGAGCTCATGTCACGTGTAAATGATGATGTGAATTACGTTGAGAGAATTTTTATAGATGGTGTGGAGCAAGTTGTTACAGCAGTTCTAACCCTTATCGGTATTTCAGTAATACTATTTTACATGCATTGGAAATTGGCCCTTCTAGCACTGCTACCGATCCCTTTCCTTATATACGGGGCATGGGTTTACACGGAAAAAGCACACAGTCAATATCATGTTGTGCGAAAACGTGCGGCTTCTATGAATTCCAAATTGCAGGACTCCATTTCAGGTATCCGTGAAACACTTTCCTTTAATCGGCAACTCCATGAAATAAAGCAGTTCGATAAAAAAAGTCGCGAATATTGCAATGGAACCCTGGAGGTCATGCGCTTATGGGCAATTTATTCACCCACCATGATGTTTTTAGGGTCACTTGGAACCGTATTTATCTTGCTATTCGGTGCTGGCTTAGTGCAATCCAATCAAATAACAGTAGGCTCTCTTGTTGCTTTTGTCGGATATTTAGCACTTTTTTATACTCCAATCAACCAATTGCATTCAGTTAATCACATGCTGCAGCATGCACTGGCTTCTGGGGATAGATTGTTTGAGATAATAAATACCGTTCCTGAAGTAAAGGAAAGCCCTAACGCTGTTCTTCCTTCTACCAATGTTCGAGGGTTGATTGAATTTGACCAAGTACACTTTTCGTATATTGAGGGAAAACCAGTAGTCAAGGGTGTCGAATTTTCAATAACAGCAGGAGAAAAAATCGCTTTGGTTGGGCATACCGGGAGTGGGAAGTCAACGCTCGTTAAATTAATCATGCGTTTTTACGATGTAGATTCAGGGCAGGTCTGTATTGACGGATATCCAATTAAAGATTTAAAATTATCCTATTTAAGAGAACAAATCGGGCTAGTTTCTCAGGATCCTTTTTTGTTTAACGGAACCGTAGCTGAAAATATTCTTTATGGGAATATTAAAGCAAACCGGCAGCAAGTCATTGAGGCTGCTATCGCTTCGCATGCAGATACATTTATAAATAAGTTACCAGAAGGTTATGATACGCAGGTAGGGGAACGGGGTGTAAAACTTTCTGGAGGGGAAAAACATCGAATCGCTATAGCCCGGACTTTTTTAAAAGACCCACCCATTCTGATATTGGATGAAGCAACCTCGACTGTGGACACACGAACTGAACGCCATATCAAAGAAGCGTTGAGCAAACTAATGGTAGGAAAAACCACTTTGTCTATTGCTCATCGATTATCTACGCTTGAAGGAGCCGACAGAATTCTTGTTATGAGGAATGGTGAATTGGTTGAAACAGGAGCACACGATAATTTAATCAGTATTAAATCAGAATACTCGAATCTATTCCAGCATCAGATGCATTTATAAAAAAATTTGGATCTTAAGCTCCTTCTTCAATCACTTTACCCATTTTTCGAAATTTTTCTTCGCGCAGCTTAACTAATTCGTCAGGATTTATTTCTTTAAGCTCTAAAAGGTTTTTACGAAGTGTTTTTTTCAAACCGATGGCTGCCCGTTTATGGTTGCGGTGCGCACCCCCCAATGGCTCACGAACAATTTGATCGATAATTTCAAATTTTAATAAATGGTTTGCAGTTAAACATAAAGCATCAGCGGCTTGTTTGTTTTTATTCTTATCTTCCCAAAGTATTGACGCGCAACCCTCTGGAGAGATTACCGAATAAACTGAATGCTCCAACATCAAAATTCGATCACCAACTCCTATCGCCAAAGCTCCCCCCGAACCGCCTTCACCAATCACCACACATATAATGGGAACCCTTAACGGGACCATGCCGAACATATTTCTAGCGATTGCTTCAGACTGACCTTTTTCTTCTGCATCGACACCAGGATAGGCTCCTGGTGTATCAATAAAAGTAATAATTGGCATACTAAATTTTTCCGCCATCTGCATCACTCTAAGCGCCTTGCGATATCCTGAGGGTTGTGACATACCAAAATTTCTTGCAATTTTCTCCTCCATTTCCCTACCTTTTTGATGTCCTACAACCATCACCGAGAAATCATCAAACTTCGCAGGCCCTGAAACAATCGATGGGCCATATCCTCCGTGGCGATCCCCGTGCAATTCAAAAAAGTCTGTAAAAATATGATCAACATAGTCGAGCATATGAGGCCTATCCCGGTGCCTAGCTACCATAGTTTTATCCCAACCTTTCAAATTGGAATAAACATCATGTTTCATCCGACGAAGTTTCTTTTTGAGTTTTGAAATCTCATCGGTAATATCCCCAACACTGTCATACATATGCGAAAGAGAAACCAGGTCATGTATCTGTGTTTCCAATGCAAAAATTTCTCTTTCAAAATCGAGTATCTGTACCATGGTTAAATATGATTTCTAAGAATAGGAGTCTTCTGATATTAATACAAGCCAAGCTTTCTGACTCATGCCTGTTTCAACTAATTATTTTTTTAATAAAAACCAAAAATAGGATGAATCAAATTTTGCAAGGTTTTAGATTTACTTAAAGCCTGAGCACCTTCTGTACCAATTTTATTCTGACCTAACTTTAATGATTCTAGGTTTGCAAAGTTTTGGGATTGCGCAATTGCCAAAGCACCTTCATCGCCAATACTGTTATAATTTAAATCCAACTTTTTTAGTTTTCCAAAACTACTGGATCGGGCCAAGGCCTTTGCTCCCATATCTGTAATGTTATTTTTAGAAAGATTTAGCGAAACCAGCTGCTCTAGTTTTACCGAGCGGGACAGCGCAATCACCGCCTTATCCGACAAGTCATTATTTTTTAAATCCAAAACTTCTAATTTGTTAGCAAATGGTGATTGTAATAAAACATCGACACCTAAATCGCCAATCAAACCAGCGCCAACCTCGTTCAGTCGGTTACTCCGATTTAATTCTTTCAACCATTCCATCAACTGGAAACGTTTCCAAGCATCTTTTCCAGCTTTTTCAATAGGGTTGTAAGTTAAGTCGATACTTCTCAGACGTTTTAACTTGTTAGAGCGAGTAAGTTCTATGGCTCCCGAGTCATGAAGTTGGTTGTAGTTCAGGTTCAATTTCTCCAACTGAGACAGGGTATCCGAATCAGCAATCAAAGATGCGCCTTCATCTGTGATTCGGTTATGGTACAAATTTAAAACCTTCAAATTCGATAAAGATTGTGATTTAGAAATAAATGCAACACCCTTATCAGTGATATTATTATTTTCCAAGTAAAGAGCTTTCAGTTGAGCAAGGTTTTCGGATGCGGCCAGCATACGCACCCCTTCATCACCGAAGTTCCCTTTATAAAGAATTAAAGTTGTTAGTGTTTGCAATAGAGGCAACTTGGCCAAATGACTCACTCCTTCATCACCTAAATTTTTACCATTGATTCTAAGGAGTTTGTCATTTCGTTTGATTTTTTTCTGGATGTACTTTTCTATTTCCTCGTCTGTCATTTTTTCCGACGTGAAACCAAGGGCTAAGAAACAAAGAACACAAATAATTATTTTTAATACTTTTAATGACGAATTCATCTTTAGTGATTTTTATTTAAGAGTTAATTAAATATAATGTTATTGGCCTATTCTACCTATCTATAGAATTGTTTTCAATTTCACTTAATCGCGCCTCCAAATCCTTTACCTTTCGAGCCAAATCGGGGAGTTTAGGTAAGGTAGCTACGTAGCGTTTCCATGTGCTGGTTGGAACTGCCGGCCAACCACTGACTACCGCATTGTTTTCCAGATCACGAAAGGTTCCTGTTCTCGCAGTCATGGTTACATAGTTTCCAAGAGTTACATGATCAGCTAATCCCACTTGGCCTGCCAATACCACATGGTGACCCAATTTACAGCTTCCTGCCAAACCCACCTGACCTACTAAAATCGAATGTTCGCCCACCGTACAGTTATGGGCAATCTGTACCAGGTTATCAATTTTAGTTCCCGCTTTAATAAGAGTTGTGTCTATAGCTGCTCGATCTATGCAACTATTAGCACCTATTTCTACAAAATCTTCAATAACTACACGTCCAAACTGGTTAATCTTATAATGACAACCCTTTTCATCCAAGGTGTAACCAAATCCATCTGCACCAATTACGGTACCTGAATGAATAATGACATGTTTTCCCAATTCCGTTTTTCTATAAAGAGTGACATTGGGATAAATAATACAATTGTCATCAATTTTGCAATTGTTGCCTATCACCACATTAGGATGTAAAATCACATTATTGCCAATGGAAACGGCATCTCCAACGCAAACCCCTGCGGAAATAGTCACTTTCTGCCCCAACTTTACATTGTCGCCAATGATTGCTCTTGGATGAATTCCTGGTATTGGACGTGGTTCTGGATGAAATTCTTTAACCAAACGGGCAAAGGCAAGCTCTGGTTTTGTGACAATAATTTGCGGAATTGTTACCTCAATCGGTTTGGTAACCAACACTGCCGATGCTTTAGAACTTTTTAATGCATCTAAATATTTGTTTTGGATAAAGAAGGTAATATCACCTTCTTGCGCATCATGAACACCGCAGACCCCACTAATTTCAGTAGATCCTTCTCCCTCCAAGGTTCCAGATACTAATGAAGCAACCCTTTCCAGCTTCATACGACCCCCTTCCAGGTTTTCAAAATAGTTCTAGACACAACCTTATATTAATTTTCAAATCATAAAAGTTTGTTTTATGGGATTGACTTTCCCATTGACCAACTCAAGTACCCTATCTAACTGTCCTGCAACCCTCTGGCTATGAGTTACTAAGACAAAAGTCTGATTGAATTCCTTATTTAGTTTACGAATCAACTCAATTAACTGGTCACTGGCATTTCTATCTAGGTTTCCAGTCGGTTCATCTGCAAGCAATAAATCTGGCTGATTCATCAATCCCCTTGCCAAGGCAACTCGTTGGCTTTCTCCACCGGACAACTCCCCTGGTTTATGGTGCATTCTATCTTTCAGAACTACTTCACCTAAAAGATACTCGGCTCTTTCTTTAGCAACAGAATTTTTTTCATTCTGGATTAAAGCTGGGAACATAACATTTTCTAAAGCCGTGAAATCAGGTAACAAATTAAAAAACTGAAATACAAACCCAATATGAATATTTCTAAATTTTTCTAGAAAAGAATTGCCCTGACAATAGATATTCTGGCTCTTAAATAAGACATCACCTTTTGCAGGTTTATCCAACCCTCCTAGAACATGCAATAAGGTACTTTTGCCGACACCTGATGCACCAACAATTCCCAACACTTCACCCGAAAATATTTTCAGGTGCGTATCATTGAGAACACGAATAGTCTCCCGTTTGGTGGCATAACTTTTATCAACACCTACTATTTCGATTAGACATTTTTTTTCTATATTTTCAGCATTATTCATAACGAAGACCATCAACAGGGTCTAGCCGAGAAGCCCGCCACGCCGGATATAAAGAAGCTACAAAACAAATAAAGATTGAAAATACTACTATAAGAAATGAATCCATATATTGAATTTCAGAAGGTAATTTATCAAGATAATAAACATCGCTTGGGAACGCTGTTATACCAAATATGTTTTCGATAAAACCTACTATTTCGTTAAGATTGGGAACAATTGTGAATCCTCCAATACAGCCAATTAGGGTTCCTAGCAAACCAATAATTAATCCTTGAAAACTGAAAATCTTCATTATGCTGGTACGTGATGCACCCATGGATTTTAAGATCGCTATCTCCTTCGTTTTCTCCATCACTACCATAAAAAGTGTACTCACTATATTAAAAGCTGCTACTAAAATGATTAAAATAAGAATAATAAACATGACAATCTTTTCAAGACGCAGGGCCGAAAAAAGATTTTTATTCATTCGCATCCAATCTTTGACGTAATAGGGGAAGCCAAGGTTTTCCTGAAGGAGTTCAGCAATTTGATCTGCACTATCTATATCTTCCACGCGAATTTCTATTCCACTTACTTTACCCTTCATCGAAAAAAATCTTTGTGCTGATTGGATAGAAATAAAAGCCAGGCTGGAGTCATATTCAAACATGCCAGATTCAAATAGCCCTACAACCTTAAACAGTTTAATTTTTGGAATTAAACCCATAGGCGTTAATCGTGATGCAGGCGAAACCATAGATATTGCACCACCTACCTGAACACCAAGCTTTTGAGATAGTTCCTTTCCTAAAATAATATTGTCATGACCAGGGCCTACTTTATTTTTTTTACGTCTTTTCAGCATGCCAATTTCACCCTGAATCAAATTTTTTTCCAGATCAGAAACCATCGCTTCACGTTCTGGATCCACACCACGGACAACAACACCCGAAGATTTACTACCAAACGTCAACATCACTTGATTAAGAATAAAGGGTGCCGCCGCCTTGACTCCGTCCGATTGCATTACCTTTTTGAGAACAGACTCAAAATCATCCATCCCTGACCGTGTAATATTGGTCACAACAATATGGCTGTTTGTACCTAGAATCTTATCGCGAAGATCTTTTCCAAAACCAGACATTACGGCAATGACAACGATCAAAGCCATTACCCCCAAAGCTACGCCACCGATTGATATCCAGGTATTAAGAGAGATAAACTTTTGCGCTCGCTTAGATTTTAAATGACGGAGACTGATAAAAAGTTCAAAGGACATATAGGAGATGAATCAAGAACTGATCCCTGATTGCTTTTTTAATTGAGGAAAAAGGATCACATCACGGATAGAAGGACTATCAGTAAATAGCATAACCAGGCGGTCAATACCAATACCTTCTCCAGCCGTTGGTGGCATACCGTATTCCAAGGCACGTATAAAATCATTATCCATCCAGTGGGCTTCCTCATCACCAGCCTGCCTCTCTGCAACTTGATCTTCGAACCTTTTCTTTTGATCAATAGGATCATTCAGTTCAGTGTAGGCATTGGCAATTTCTTTACGTCCAATAAACAACTCAAAACGCTCTACTAAGTCAGGGTTGTTTTCTTTTCTCTTAGAAAGTGGCGACAACGCTAAAGGATAGTCTGTGATAAAAGTAGGCTGCGACATTTTAGGTTCTACGAAATGGTCAAATAATTTAGCAAGTATTTTTTCATGGATGTCTTTTTTTTCCAGTGCCACCTTATTCTCCAAAGCAAACGCAGCTGTCTTTTGCGGATCGTCCAGATACTCTTCATCGATGCCCCCTATATCTATTAAGGAGTTTCGGAAAGAGCAACGTCGAAACGGCTTTGAAAAATCAATCGTCTCCGTGATTGATTCTCCATTTACAATACTGGTATAGGGGAACTTAAAGTTATTATCTGGAAAAACTTTTTTGCATATAAAACGAAACAAGTCTTCTGTTAAGTCCATTAAGTCATTGTAGTCTGCATATGCTGTATAGAACTCAACCATGGTGAATTCTGGATTGTGTTCGGTGGATATTCCCTCATTTCGAAAGTTTCGATTGATTTCGTAAACCCTTTCTATACCTCCCACCACTAAACGCTTTAAATAAAGTTCTGGGGCAACACGAAGATACAGGTCCATATCCAAAGCATTGTGATGAGTCTTAAAAGGTCGCGCCGTAGCTCCGCCGGGAATCGACTGCATCATCGGTGTTTCAACTTCCAGATAATCTCGTTCATTTAAATAGTCACGAAGCGCAGAGATAATCTTGCTGCGAAGTATAAAAACTTTTTTAACATCAGGGTTTACGATCAGGTCAACATAGCGCTGTCGGTAACGCAGTTCAATATCTTTTAATCCATGCCATTTTTCTGGAAGTGGCAATAAGGATTTGGACAGCAAAGTGAACTTATCTGCAAAAAGAGTTAACTCACCCGTTTTGGTTTTGGATATCCTTCCATTAACACCAATAATATCTCCAATATCCAGTTTACCCAAAAATTCGTATGTCTCTTCCCCCAAAACATTTTTATTCATGAAAACCTGAATCTGACCCGAGGAATCTTGAATATTTAAGAATGTAGTTTTACCATGCTTACGCCTGGACATAATCCTGCCAGCTAAGATACAAATATGACCTTTTTCGTCTAGCTCTTCCTTGGTACCTGCGGAAAAATTTTGTACCAGCGTTTGAATAGCAGTATCAATTTTAAACCGATTAATATATGGGGCAATTCCCTTTTTCCGTATTTCATCAAGCTTTTCATGCCTGAGCTTAATCAGATGTCCTAATTCTTCCATGAGCTAAATTGAGTGGTTTTATTTTGAATAAAAATCGTAGGCCCGCTTTGGAGTATTTTCAAAAAACGGAAATCCCAGATAATAACGATCTGTTATCTGGCAAACTCTGTAAATCGAGACTCACGTACCACAGTAACTTTAATTTCACCCGGATACGTCACTTCTTTCTCAATCCTCTTTGCAACATCACGTGCTAGGATATTGGCACTTTGGTCATCGGTTCCACTTGGGGTCACAATGATACGAACCTCGCGACCTGATTGAATAGCAAAAGTTTTTTGCACCCCTTTAAACGAATCACCAATTTCTTCCAGTTGTGTCATGCGTTTAACATAAGTTTCTAACATTTCACGTCGCGCACCCGGCCTTGAAGCAGAGATTGTATCCCCTGCTGCAACTAAAACTGCATAAGGGGATTCCGCTTCGCAGTCTTCATGATGCGAGGCAATTGCATTTATAACAAAAGGGTGTTCACCATAGCGCTTTGCAATATCTACACCTAAAGACGTATGTGTACCATCTGTCTGATGATCAATGGCTTTACCAATATCGTGCAACAACCCTGCACGTTTTGCCATATTTTCATTTAATCCAAGTTCGACAGCAATGGAACCACAAACAAATGCAACTTCCTGGACATGTTCGAGAACATTCTGCGTATAACTTGTTCTATATTTAAGCCTGCCAAGTAGCTTGACCATCTCCGGATTAATATTATCAAGACCAACATTAATTACAGCCTGTTCTCCAGATTTTTGAATTTCCTCTGTAACTTCTTTCTTACACTTACCAACAACATCTTCTATTCGTCCTGGATGAATACGACCATCGATTGTTAAATATTCAAGGGCTCGTCTTGCCACTTCCCTGCGAATAGGATCAAACCCAGATAGCACCACCGCCCCAGGGGTGTCATCAATGATCAAATCTATTCCTGTGGCCTGTTCAAGAGCTCGTATGTTTCGACCTTCGCGGCCAATGATACGACCTTTAATATCATCACTAGGCAACTCAACCACAGCCACCGTTGTCTCGGCAACATGGTCGGAAGCCAATCTTTGAACCGCCATTGTAATCAATTTTCTAGCTTCATCATCTGCTTGAGATTTAACCTTTTCTTCAATTTTTTTCACTTCGCGGGCTGCGTCCAACTTGGCTTCATCCACAATTTTATTCTGTACCTCTTCCCGCGCTTTTTCGGCAGTATAAGAACCGATTACTTCCAATTTTTTAATTTCTTCATCAATCAATCGCTTATATTCAACTTTCTGTTTTTCGACTTCCACTTTCCTTTCATTCAGCTTCGCAAATTCAGTTTTGATCTCTTCTTCCCGCGTTTTGAATTTCCCAAGCTCGTTTCTGAATTCCCTTTCTTTCTGCTCTAACTCTTTTTCTTCGTCACGAAAACTATCGCGTTTGACCTTTATTTCTTTTTCAAAATCACTTTTTACTGCTAGAGATTTTTCCCTAGCTTCGATTTCAGCAGACTTCAAGCGGTTTTCAACCTCTTTTTCAGCTTCGTCTATTATTTTCTGGCGACGTGCCTCCGCTTCTTTAATTTGGTATTCTGTAAACAACTTTCTCAGAAAATAACCAATCGCATAGCCGATCACTAGAGCAAATGCCATTCCCAACACCAAGGTAATGAAATTCACCTTTATAGCAGTAAAAATATGCATTTAAATACCTCTTAAAAAAGTAAACCGCAAACAGGTTCTTAAAACCTTAGCCGTTTAACGTGTTTTTTCAGTAATGACCTTATGAACCTTTTTATCCCACGGATCTTGATATAAGGATTTCACTCGTTGAAAATCGTAAGCAACACCAATGCGTAAAGATTGGTTTGGCAACTCCACAAACAATTTATCGTAATATCCGCCTCCAAAACCAATTCGGCTACCTGATCTATCAAATGCCAAACCCGGTGTCACTACCGCATCGATTTTAACTGGAGAGACGGTTTTAACATTAATTCCGTGAGGCTCTCGCATTCCTAAAGAATTAATTAAAAAATTTTTCTCTAAATTTTCAATTTCACAGATTTCCAGTTTTCCTTCTTTTTTTAAAATCCGCGGAACATAAACTTTTTTTCTTAGGCTTAAAGATCGAGCAATCATGGTATCTGTCATGACCTCATTTCCAAAAGAACAGTAATATAGAATATGGTCACAGCTTAAAAACTTTTTCCACGAAAAAAGATTTATCTCAATTTTACAGCTTAAATCAATAACCTCTTCGCGGCTTAGACTATTTCTGCGCCTGAGCATTGTGCTTCGGATGTACTTTTTATCCGTTTTAAGAGTGGCAAAGACCATAAACACAAACAACTCTGAAAATTCAAACTATACCCAGCAAACATTCTTAACTGGACCTGAAGCTTAGGTGAGCGCAAACAAAATTAGGGAGTCAGCTTGAAAATTCAGGCCTGAGGAGAGACAAGACAAGGCAAAACAACACTTCGGCTGTTTTGAATGTATATATCAAAAAACGAAACTAAATGAAAGGTTTCGTGCATAATCTTCACTCCGTAACTAGGCCCGTTAATCAATAAAGTTGAAAACGAACCATATATAATCAGGCTCTAGGCTGTTTGCCCCTGAAGCTCTTAACTCAATTAAAAAGCCCCCCCGCTTATGCCGTGCATAAACTATTTTTTGAACCTGTCAAGGACAGGTGGGGTATCCGTGAACTGCTTTAGGCTTCCTTCTAGTTTTAAAAGGCATGCACACCGCAGCCGATTCTTCAACCCCTTTTACAAACTGTTGGCTCAAAAAATTTAATTCATACTCGAACACAACAGGGGGACAATAAACTTAAATTTCAATGCATCGTACCACAAAGCCAAAATACCCTCAAGAGCTATATGCTCTACATAAACGACTATGTATCAATGCTTTGAAGCTCATTTTCCAAAGCTAATAATAAACGTCCTATTTTATCTTCTCTCTCTCGATTATTGGCATCTGTCTGTTTTTGCAACTCGATCAATTCTTGGGCAATATTAAGAGCAGTAAGTACAGCTAGATCCAAAGTTGGAGTTTTACTACTCATCTCAGCTAATTCACGCATTTTAGAATCAACATAAACTGCAACCTCTTCTGTTTCGACCTTATCCGAAGAACTCTTTAAATTATAGGTTTTTCCAAAAATTTGAATTTTTGCCATAGTCAAATTAAGTTAGATCAAATTTGTCAAGCTTTTCCAGTAAGTGGGTAACTTTTTCTTGAACCTGAATTCTGTCATTTTCATTATTTTTATTTACCGCTTCCAGTTCAGAGAGGCGGGCTAGTTTTTCCTTAATGAATTCTTTTTCTTTTGAAAAAGATTGTTTCTCAAGGGTCAAACTTTCTACTTGAATGGAAAGCCTTTTGCTCTCCTCTTTAAGCTTGCGATAAGCTTCAAGTAAAGTCGTAATATTTGCCTCTAACTGTTCTATATTAGGTTTGGACATGGCAGAATCGTAGCACCCAAAAATTGGGGTGTCAATGGTAGCGATAAATGGATCTATTCTCTGAGTGACGCGTCCAATTCCTTTTTAAGTATTTGAATAATTGTTTCAAATACTGGGTTGACCTCCTCATCAGAAAGGGTGCGATCATTAGACTGAAAAGAAAGAGCAAAGGTTAGGCTTTTTTTATCCGATTGGATTTTTTTACCCTCAAAATGGTCATACAATTCAACACGGTTTAAAAGAGGTTGGCCAATCTTTAATATCAAATCTGAAACACGCTGCGAAGTAATATGTTGGTCCACTAATATAGAGATATCACGATATATTTTAGGGAATTTTGCAATAGTTTGAAATTTAGGGCGCTGAGGTAGTTTTTGCTCCAGCTTTTGTAAATCTATTTCAAAAACAAAAACTTTTTCTGCGACACCTGTCTGTTCTGGTATAAGTTCTCCCATATATCCAAAATCCTCTTTATCAAAGCAACAACTTACTGATTTTCCCGGTAACAAAAAGGGTTTATCTATATTTGCTGAAAAATCTACCTTTAATCCACATTGAAAGCATAACTGATCTAATACTCCCTTTAGATCATAAAAATCATAAGCTTTGCCACGAGGTTTCCATGGTGTAAGTTCATAAGACCCTAATATCGCAGCTGTCAAAACCATCTTTTCAATTTTTTTGGCCTCTGAATCAGAGAAATAAACACTCCCAATTTCAAAAAGTTTAAGAGGTTTTTGCCCTTTGCTTAAATTACTTGATATGGTTTTCAACATACCAGGTATTAAACTGGTCCGCATACTTTCGTTTTCAGCACTTAAAGGATTCTTCAACTCGATGACTTTATCT
>JAOMDP010000002.1:45000-178630 GCA_028345515.1 Nitrospinota bacterium | reverse complement strand
TCTTGATATCGCGGCATCAACTGTTGGGGGGAACCTGGTGGTAACAGCGGGAGATTCCATCACTGATAGTGGGATTATTACAGTTGGGGGTACAGCCTCTTTTACAACCGACACAACGGATAAGCTTATTACTCTCAATTCTCAGAACGCAATTACCGGTCAGATAACCTTTAGTACAATAGGTACCGGAGGAGACGTTACTTTGGATAATGGGACAACCGCTATTTCATTGGGTACAATCGCATCTAATGCTATCGGTGGGGATTTATCATTATTGACCGATGCTGACCAAACTATTTCCAATGCAATTACTCTTGGTGGAAGTGGTGCTGACCTGACAATTACAGTCGATAATTCTAATTCGCTGACTGTTCAGGCAGCCTTAACAACCAATGCAGGAGATATTACATTATCTGCTGATGACGATGTAATTTTCACAGCTGCAGGAGATATCTCAAGTACCAATGGAAATATTTCAGTTACAGCTGATGACGATGCCACAGCAGATCCGGGATCCGGGGGTGAGTTGACCATGGCCGATGGCACCCTCTTCAATGCCGGGTCTGGAACACTTACAGGAATCGCTGATGAGGATTTGACGCTAGGACAAATGACGACTACTAATGCAACTTCTACTGCTATTACCTTAAATACCAAAAACGGAAATATTCTAGACGGCGGTGATGCTAATGAAGATTTAACGGCTTCAAATGGAACGGTTGACGTGACTACTGGCGGAGGAACTTTTGGTACCGCAGAAAATTCCATTGAGATTACTTCGGCAGCCTTTAGCATATCAGGGTTACCCACTGAGCCTTCAGTAGCCGAAGGAACTTTGGAAGGAACCACCGAAACCGTGGGTGAAGCCTCGGTCGACCAAACGATTAATATTGTGGAAAATCTTATAACGACTGTAGAGCAGGGAAATCAAATTTTAATAGGTAGTAGCGCTTCAACGGTCTCTTTAGGCGTTAATCCCATACAACCCGGCCCAGGACCTATCGTTGTAGATATTTATTCAGAACAATATTCGTTAGTGAACGTAAAAGGAACAGACCCACAGATTACTTCTGTAATGGATCAGTTTAATGATTTTTGGGTGGATGAAGAGTGAGGAAATTAGCAAGTTGAAAGAATAGCCTCGACTACTCGATTTAATCCTTTTCCATCAACACACTTTTTCCCCATACCACTTATCTTCTGTAACACTTTATTTTCAAGATTGAATATTTCGCTCAATCGATTTTTATCCCAGGAATTTGCCTGACCCAGGTTGATTGCTGCCCCTTGGCTTTCTGCATGTTTTGCTTTGTCCTCTTGGTGCTCTACTTGATTGATTACAAATGCTGGGGTCCCTAGGCACATGGCTTCATGAAGCGTTACTCCCCCTGAACAAAAAACTCCATCATGACTCACAAGCATAGGTGCCATATTCTCAACATTTTCCTTAATGCTTATATGTTCATTATTTAACTCTAGCAGGGTCTTCTGGTTTTGAAATCCGGGTCCCATAATAATTGTTGTTTTTAGTTTATTTGGGATATGTTTTAAGAGATCTGTAGTGATATTAAAAGGATCGGTTCCACCAAAGGTGATAAGTAGAGACTGGATTTGATCTTTGAAGTTACGTTGTCTTAGATGAAGCTTTTCAAACTCCGGCCCTAGTACCGAATAGGGTAGACCAAAAAGGGTTTGAGTATGAGAAGAGAACATTTGTGAATCATCAGGGTTTAAATTACAGTCGATCAATAAATCAACAGAGCTTCTTCCTTCCCCCTGATCTTCAAAGCTGATAATTTTTTTGCAAATTTTTTTTAAGTTTTTAATGAATGGGTGTGTTGAATCTTGAATGTCTAGAACGGTTATTTCGCTATCTTCTATTTTTATGGTTGGGTCGAAATCAAACTTCTCGAGTGTAGAGAATAAAAAGTTGTACTGCTTGAGAATGTCTATAGCTGCTTGAAAATTGGGAATATAAAAATGGACTTCGTTATTTTGTCTTCTAAACTCATTGGCAATATGAACTTGTCGGATTAGATGTCCTAGCCCATGTGTGTATGAGGCCTTGCAAAAAATATTGATTTTCGGCATTGAGTTTAAGTTCGGTGTTCAGAATTGATATTTATTTTTCTGAGAATTTCATGGTCTGAAAATAAGGCATTTGATTTTTCCTCTTTTCTGGATTTTAGAGCAGCAGGCATTCTCTTTAAGGCCATAAAAAATGCAATCCAAAATCGACTCTTAAATTTAAAAAGATCACGAATGAGGAAAAGCGGAATGAATATAATAAACTGTAGGGTCAAGGAAGGGTCTAAAATGTTTTTCCATACGAACAGATAATTGTTACGTGCGGAAATCAATTCGATGCTCCTTTTTTTCTCTTGTTTGGTGATTGTCGATTGCACTTTATGGTAAGCAGTCGACTTTGGTTCGTAGTGAACTTCCCAGCCTCTTTTAAGGGCCCGGTAAGAAAGATCTATTTCTTCATAGTATAACGGGTGATAGAGGTTGTCGAATCCACCTAACTCTAGATACCGTTCGCGGTCGACCATAAATGCTCCACCGCATGCGAATAGGGTTTGGCTGATGTCATCATCAGCTTTCTCATAAAGATAAAAATGGCCGTTTCTAAAATAGCCGCCACGGTTTCCATAGAGAAAGGTTTTACCATCAAATCCAAAAAACTTTCCACTCACAGAAAATACATTTTCTTTTTTAAAATGCTCGGCTAAAAAGAAGAGGGCGTCCTCATCTAGTTTGATATCGTTATTCATAGGCATAACCAATCTGGATTGTGTCTGTTCTATGCCATAATTATTTGCGCGCTGGAACCCCATATTAAACGGAGTTTTTAATCTTGTTACATCAGGAAACTCTTCTTCAAGGATTTTTAGGCTGTCATCGCTACTGTAATCATCGACTACTATTATTTGATAAGATCGTTTTGAATCAAAATCTACAGCCTTCAGTATGCTGGGCAAACATTCTCTAAGTAAGTCTTTGCCATTCCAATTGGTAATGATTAAGGTGATGTCAGGAATTTTCATGAGAGCATTTGGTGAACTATATCCGCAATTTCAATTTCCCCGTTCAACGGGACTTTGTTCTTAACGGTTAAATTTAGGGCATCCTTGATGGATTCTTGCCAGTTCCCATTGTAAAAATCTTTATCGTTTATCAGAATTCCTATTTCCCGGCTGAGCAAATATTTGCGAATCGCTTCAAATTCGAAAAAATCTTTTCTTTCACAAGTGACTACAGGTTTGCAGTTGGCAAAGCTTGTTGCAAGAGTAGAATAACCTCCCTTTGTAAGTGTTATATCCGAACTGGCCATTAAATCATAGTAAGAGAAGCCTTCATCAAGGACATTCAAGGATTGTATTGAATGATTGATCGGATCACGGGTGATGAAAAAACAGTCCTTATTCGTATCCAAATTTTTCCAGTCTACGGAACGTGCCCCATTCTCTCCTAAATAAATAAAAACTAAAGTTTTGTTTTCAGCTTTTATTCCTAAATAAAGTTCAAGTTCATTTCTAATATTTTTTCCTTTGTTAGAAATAAACCCGACTTCTTTTTTATTTTTGATAATTTCGTTTTGTAAATGACATTGGGGAAGCACCTGCAAAGTTGCATAAGAGTATTCTTCTGCTAAAAGTTGTACAAGTTCAGAATTATTATTTGACCTGGGAAGATGCGAGTAAATATCATGCCAAGTAAAATTACCGATGAGGATAGTTGGAATTTTTAAATGGCTTCCTGCTTTAAGTGGCATGCTTGCTACATCGGAAATAATTAAATCAATCTGGTTATCGGTCAACCATTTCTTTTCTTTTTCTAGCTGAGTATTTTCAATAAAAGACTGCAACTTTTGAAAGGAGGTTTCTGCATCTATTTTGATGGAGTTTGAATGTTGGCAACCCGCATCTACATTTTGTGAAAAAAACTCAAAACATTTTGTAAGGTTATTTTTAAAAAAGTCGTAGTTTATTCCTGTTTTGATGAACAGGTTATAAGAGGAAATGAGTTGTTTTAAAACAGGAACAGACCGCGAGGCATGACCGTAGCCATGAGCACTAATATAGTATGCAATGCGTTTAATCTTTGACCTCTGGCCTGGGTTTTTATTCTTTCTTGGGTTTGTAGTCGAACTGACAAAGAGATCCTAGATTAGCAAAAAGATTGCTTAACTTTAAGTCAACATATTCTTTTCTATCTTCCCATGGGATCTTATCAAATTCGCAAGCAGTTTGAATATAGTCAACTCGTCCAAAGCGAATAAAAAACTCCGCAAACCAGCACTTTTTCATCTTATAGACCCATTGCTTTTCATCTGATTTTTTATGTTCAAGGAGGAAATGTCTCCATGTATGGGTGTTGTCGATTTGCGGTTGATGTTGTTCTACAAAAGTTTTAAAGGGGTTTTTAGAAGATTTTTCTTTTTCGATCAGTTTTTCCCGAGTAGGTAGAGACCATTTACTCAATGCTAAAGTAATGGCTGCTCTCGCCTTGTCTATTCTTACATTTGCCTCATCTAAAACGTTGTGGGCATTGTAAATAAAGCAAGCAACTAAAGTCATATATTGTTCTTCTTCGGAAAGAGTATCACCATTTTCATATTCCCATATATCTATGAATCTTTTTCTAATGGTATTTTTATCGAAGTCGGAATTTTCGACTATTAGGTGTTCTAGGATGGGATCTACTCTTTTTCCCGTATTTTCTCTAGTTGCAGTTTGATCGGTGTCTTGATTATTTTCTTTTTCTTCGCTCATAGGGTTGTTTTTAGGGCAAAATACCTGTTTATGGATTGAAAGGATTTGGCTTTGTTACTATTGGATTCTAAAATATCATAATCCTGTTTAAGGTAGCAAGGCTCATGATTTATATATCTAATTTAAAGAAATGATGAAAAAAGGTTTCGACATCGTAGTGATTGGTTCTGGAGTGATTGGTCATAGCATTGCGTATCGTTTAAAACAGACAGATCCCAACCTGCGACTTGCCATTCTTGGAGACCCAGTAAATTCCTTACAGGCTTCCAGGGCTGCAGCAGGAATGCTAGCACCTTTTTGTGAGTGTAAGGTTGCAGATGCTTTTTTTGAGTTTTGCCGTGAATCTTTGAATAAATTTCCGGAATTTCTCGAAAACCTCATTGCAGTAAGCCAGGTGCCTGTTTATTTTTCTAATACTGGTTCTTTAATGCCTGCTTCCTCTTTCTCAGATACCTGGGAAGAACGAAAGGAATTTTTTAAAGCAGAAGATATTCCTCATGAAATATGGGATGAAAAAATAATAAAAGAAAAAGCCCCCTATTTAGCAAAAGAATGTGGAGAAGTGATTTGGGTTGGAGAGGGGCAGGTAAATAATCGGCAATTACACGATTCTCTGATGACAGCCTCTAAAAACCTTGGTGTTCATACAATTGAGGGAAATGTAACGGAGTTTGTTCGAAGAGAGTCTAGTGTTTCTGCAGCCATTACCAATAGTAGAAAAATCGAAGGCGATCAATTTGTGCTTGCATCTGGAAGTTGGTCGGCGCAATTGGCGAAGGAACTAGGTGTAGACCTTCCATTGAAACCGATCAAAGGACAAATGTGTCGTTTGAAACTTGAGGACCATATTCTTGACTATACGATACACGGTATGATGACGTATATCGCACCTTGGAAAGAGGGAAATGGTTTTGTGGTTGGTTCAACCATGGAAGACAGGGGATTTGATTCTGCTATTGAAGAAAAAGTAATTGATAGCCTTATTGAACGAGCTGGAGACATTCTTCCTTGCCTTAAAGAGGCATCTTTAATAGAGTCGTGGACCGGACTACGCCCCGCAGCAAAAGATTTAATGCCGATCATGGGAAGAAGTGGAAAATATAAAAACCTTTATTATTCTTCCGGGCATTACAGGAATGGGATTTTACAGACCCCCAATCAAGCCGATTATATGGTTTCTTTAATTAAGGGCGACCGTGAAGGAGAAATCCCAGAATTTTCCCCTTCGCGGTATAACATTTAAAGCAAAATTCAAAATGCAGGATAGAAAAACAGAATTTGATTTGGCCCGAGACTTTCAAAATATCTGGCATCCTTGTACTCAACATAAGGATTTTGAAACTATAAAACCTTTGTTGGTAGAGAGAGCAGAGGGTGTATATCTTTATGATAGGGAGGGTAAAGGTTATTTAGATGCGATTTCTTCTTGGTGGGTAAACTTGTTAGGCCATAATCATCCCAGGCTCAATGTGGCTTTAAAAAACCAAATGGAGAAAATGGCGCATGTGATGTTTGCCGGTATCACACATCAGCCAGCCATTGATTTGGCCTCGTCTCTTGTAAAATTATCCCCTGAGAAATTAAGCAAAGTTTTTTTCTCCGACAACGGTTCGACTTCGGTAGAAGTAGCTTTGAAAATGAGCTTGCAATATTGGCAGCAAAGCGGGGAAAGTAATAAGACCCGATTTATTTATTTGACGGGTGGGTACCACGGAGAAACAATTGGAGCGTTATCAGTTTGTGGGCTGGATATTTTTAGAGATAAATTTGAAAAGGTTTTATTGAACAATCTGGGTGTAGAGGGTCCAGATTGTTTTCGGTGTCCCTATGGTTTGAATCGAGATAGCTGTCAGGCCGAGTGTTTTGAGCCTATGGAAAAGGCTTTAGAGGAAAACGATATCGCAGGTGTGGTAATTGAGCCTTTAGTGCAAGGAGCTGCGGGTATGAAAATCTATCCTCCGGTTTATTTAAAAAAATTAAAAGCTGCCTGTGATTCTAATTCAACACATCTGATTTTTGATGAGGTTGCGGTGGCCTTTGGCCGTACAGGTTCACTCTTTGTAAGCAAAGAGCTCAATATTTCTCCAACTTTTTTATGCCTTTCCAAAGGAATTACATCAGGCTATCTGCCTCTAGCAGCGACTTTAACTACAGACGAAATTTATTCTGCCTTTTATGATGATTTCTCCAATTGGAAATTGTTTATTCATAGCCATAGTTATTCAGCAAATCCATTAGCATGTTCGGTGGCCAATGAAACATTAGCAATATTAAACGAAAATAATTTTATAAGAAAGTTGCAACCTAAAATAAATTTAATAGGACAAATGGGGAAGAGAATATATGAAGAGTCAAAATGGTGCGGTGAATTTCGTCAGCAGGGCATGATCGCTGCATTAGAATTGGTAAAGAATAAAAATAATAAAGAACCTTTCCTTCTTGAGAGTCGGGTAGGCTATAAAATTTATTTAGAAGGTCTCAAACGAGGTATTTTTTTGAGGCCTTTGGGTGATGTGATTTATTTTATTCCACCTTTGGTAATCTCTGAAGAGGAGATAAAGAGGATGATGACCATTGCGCAAGAATGTATTGTGGCGGTCCTGGATTAACTCCATTTTTTTATCGAGGTCACTATGTACGATGTAACTGTTAAAACCGGGTTTGCTGCAGCCCATCAATTACGTTTGTATGATGGTAAATATGAAAACTTGCACGGGCATAATTGGACTGCACAGGTAACTGTTGAAGCCGATGAACTTGATCCAATTGGCGTAGGTATAGATTTTGTTAAACTAAAAGATATGGTTGAGAAAGTTTTAAGTCAATTGGATTACCATAATATTAATGAAATTCCTCCCTTTGATGAACAAAATCCCTCCGCAGAAAATATTGCCCGCTGGTTATTTCTGGAATTGAAGGTTCAGATAAATACTGGCGCCACGCGGATAAAACGAGTAGAGATTTGCGAAATGGAAGGCTGTGGTGCCAGCTATTTCGAGTGAAATATATCCTTCTAATCTATTTAACTAAATTATTAATGAGCTGATCGGAAGAACCATAGCTTAATTAGATCATTCTCCGATATCTTTGTATTTTTTTAAAATTCCAACGGTATAATTAATGCTAGTAATATTGGTTATCCTAAGTTTTTTCCAAACGGTTTATTTATGGCTCACCTGATTGAAGATCTTGCAGTGTTACTCCTCGTTTCCCTGCCGATAAACCTTTTATTCCATAAAATCAAATTACCGTCAGTGATGGGTTATCTGATAGCAGGTATATTGATTGGGCCTTATGGTTGGCAGTTGAATGGAGATGTTGAGTCTGTCAAGCACCTTGCTGAAATAGGGGTGATTCTTCTTTTATTTGTAATTGGTTTGGAGTTTTCTCTTACTCGCCTTTTAAAAAATCTTGTATCCATTTTGGGGGTGGGTGGGCTTCAATTGACTCTAACTGCTGGTGTTGTCGTTTGGATATTACATATAAATGGATTTTCACAAAGCAAGAGTATTGCTTTTGGATTCATTGTTGCTTTAAGTAGTACCGCTATCGTTCTAAAAATGATTACCGACCTTGCCGAAATAGATACGCTTCAGGGCAAGATTTGTATCGGGACTCTTTTATTTCAAGATATTTGTGTGGTTCCTATAATGCTTGTAATGCCTCTGCTTGCTCAGGCAGGAGCTACTTCTCCCATAGATTTTGCCATCGCAATGTTCGAGTCTATTGCTGCAGTGGTTGCAATATTTTTTCTTTCTAAGCTAATTGTCCCTAGGATGCTGGCCTGGGTTGCGCATATAGGGAACAAGGAGCACTTAACTCTTTTTGTGATTTTTATAATCCTCATTACAGGTTGGATTTCTCAAAAAATGGGGTTGACCTTGGCGATGGGTGCGTTGATTGCTGGAATGATAATTTCAGACTCTGAATACAACCATCAAATCATTCTCGACATCCTTCCTCTTCGTGATTATTTCAGCAGTATATTTTTCATCTCAATTGGGATGCTTTTGCAAATTCAAATATTTTTTGATTCTGTTTTGTTTTTCCTGGAGCTTGCGGTAGTAGTTATTTTGATAAAAATATTTCTGACATTTTTATCGTGTGCTCTTGTTCGAACACCGCTCAGAATTTCTTTGATTGTTGGGATGAGATTAGCCCAGGTTGGTGAGTTTTCACTGATTCTCGCTGCAATTGGTCTGGAAAATGGGATTTTTAGTAACGAGGAGTATCAACATATATTGATTGTATCTATTCTGTCGATGCTGGTCGCACCTTTACTCATTCAAGTTTCTAATAAATTTTCTATTTGGCTTTTTTCTAGAATGAAAGTGTCTGAATCAACGAAGGAAGAAAAAGAAACTTTTTCGGATCATGTTATTATTTCAGGTTATGGGTTGGGTGGCAGTACGTTGGCTAAAGTTTTACAGGAAGCTAAAATTCCTTTTATGATTTTGGAGCTAAGTGGCGAAAAAATAAAACGTGCTTTGAAGCAAGGTCACAAAACACACTACGGGGACTGTACTCAAAAAGACACGCTTTTAAGGGCCGATATAAAACGGGCACGGATGATTGTGTATGCGATTAGTGATCAAGTCAGCACTGAAAGAGCCGTACGTTTAACGCGCAAATTGAACCCTAAAATAAAAATCATTGTTAGAACACGTCTTTTTTCTCAGGTGGAAGAGTTTAAAGCAGCGGGTGCTGATGAGGTTATCCCTGAAGAATTTGAAACCTCTATTGAGATCTTTTGTAGAGTTTTAAAAGATTATAGAATTCCTAACAATATTATTGAGCAGCAGGTCGAATTAATTCGCTTGGAAGGCTACAGTATGCTCCGAGGGCTATCTCTAAACACAGAAAGTTTGAAAAAGTTTTCAACTTATTTGACTGCGACCCTAACCGAGTCTTATATGATTTTGGATGATTCATGGGCTAGTGGCAAAACTTTGGCTCAAATAAATAACAAATCCGAGGCTATTATTATTGCAGTGGTTAGAAATAATAAGTCGTACCCTAATCCTGAGCCTGAGTTTTCAATTTTGCCCGGCGATATGCTTATCTTATTTGGTAGTCATATGCAATTGGATAACGCGATTAAAAACCTTCAAGAAGGTTCTCAGGTTAAGTAATATTTTTCTCTTATGAAAAAACAAGTCACACAAGCCATAATTCTTGCTGCGGGAATGGGGTCTCGTCTTAAAGAATTGAATCAGGGGGCTCCCAAAGGTTTTATACGATTGGGAGATGTTTCAATTATTGAGCATTCTATTAAAGCTTTATTGGCCTCTGGTATTGAGCAAATTATTATTGTCACGGGTTACATGGATAAATATTATGAGAACCTTTCCGTTCAATACCCTCAAATAAAAACAGTTCGAAATGAAAAATTTTCAGAAACAGGCACCATGTATTCTTTATGGTGTGCTCGAAACCTCGTCAGCGCAGATTTCATTTTACTGGAATCAGATCTAATTTTCGAGATTAGGGCCGTTCGGGAAATATTAGGATCGCCCTATGATGATTGCATATTGATTTCGGGAAAAACAGACGCGGGAGATGAAGTTTTTGTAAGTGCAGAAGAAAATGTAGTCAAAAAGATATCAAAGGATAGGGCATCATTGGATTCAATGGTTGGTGAATTTGTCGGTATCTCCAAAATTAGCAATGATTTTTATAAATTTATGATTCAAATGGCTGAAGACATATTTAAGTCAAATTTAAAAATCAATTATGATATGGATTGTTTTGCTATTGTTTCTGAGATAAAACATTTGGGTTATTTAAAGATAGAAAACCTTTTATGGGCTGAAATTGATAATGAAGCACAGCTAAATAATGCGCATAAAGTTTGGGAAAGAATAATAAAGCAGGATTCTTGAAACTTTTAGAATGATCATAAGATTTACTCAAATTCGTATTCAGTAGTTGATATCCAGATAATAGGAATAGAGTCAGGAAGCAAGGTTTCTTTGTTAATAAAGGCTGTTTCAACTTGCTCGGGTGTGAGATTTAACGTTGACTTAAGATTAGCTCCAGACAGGTCAGCGTGATTCAAGTAAGCATTATTTAAATTTGCTTCTGTAAGGTCGGATCCCGCCAAATCAGCGGCGATGAGTTCTGAGTTGGTAAAATTGGCACCAGAAAGGTTTGCGTTTGCCAGGAATGCCCCGGTTAAGTTGACTTCACTAAGATCGGCATTTTTAAAAGTGGAGTCGGTTAAATTTGCGCCTTCAATGTTTGATTCTTTAAGGTTTGCCTGATTAAAGTTTGCGCCGCTTAAATTTGCTTCGACCAGATTAGCCTGCGTTAAAATAGTATTTGAAAAATCTGTTTTTTTAGCTCTACAGCGATATAAAACGGCACGGTGAAGATTGGCATGTTTTAAGTTGGCAGCACTTAAATCAGCTTCGCAAAGGTCCGCTTCCGATAAATCAGATTCTTCAAGACAAGCTTCGACTAGTACCCCTTCACTAAGGTCTGCTTCTTGTAGTTGAGCCCTTTTTAAATTTGCGCTTTGTAAAGATTTTTTGGAAGCTTGGACTGTTTGTTTATCGGAAGTCATTAAGAAATAATACCAAAAATTTAAGAATTAATAAGCCAATTCCGGTTTGTTATTTAGTCAATAGACATTTTTAAGGATAATTGAGTGTATACTCGTTAGATTTTATGATGGACTTTGGTTTGACTTTTTTTGAGGGCTAAATGAAAAAAATTAATGATAAGAGTGGTTTAAGCTGGTTAATACTAACTATTGTTTTCCTGATTATAACTGTAAAACCCGTTTTTTCTGAAACCGAAAAAGAAAGAGATATCATAAGACTGTTGGATGTTTCCGGCATTCGTAAGCAATTAAGCTATATGCAGGATACATTGATGAATTCGATGTCTATGATGATTTCTGGATCTTTCCCTAAAGTTCCCGATGGATTTTGGAAAGAATTCAATCAATTAATTGAGAAAAAAGACATGGATGATTTGGTGCATAAAATCATTCCTGTTTATGACAAGCATATGTCTCATGAAACTGTGAAAAAACTGATTGAAATGTTTGAAACGCCTTTTTGGGAAGAATGGAAAGAAAAAATGCCTAAAATTAGCCGCGAAGCCGGGTTAATTGGCAGTGAATGGGGTCGGGCACTTTCCGAATCACCTGCGTTTAATAAAAAATTAGATAAATTAGTTGAAAAATATGAGTTGGAAAAAATAAACAAACAAAAATAAAACAGAGCCGCATAGATAACTCTTTTTAATAGTTGTTTTAATTTTCTTATTGGAGGGAAAAAGTTGTGTGAAAGCCTTTGATAGAGTGCCTTTATTTAGATTTTTAATATTATATCTTACTTAATGTGAGACAAAATACTATTAATAATTAAGCATTATAACTACTGTTAAAGCAATTTTAGTCTGATATTGGCTGAGCATTTTTATCTATAGAATCAATGTCGTAGTTTTTAAAACCACTAACGATCTACTCAAACATTGATTCGCTACACTAAAATAATCCTTTCAGTTTTATTCCTCTTCTCGGCAACATCTGAAGCTGGTTCAGGTGCGATCAATCTTGGGCCGGTAGAAAATAAAACTGGAAACCAAAAGGTATACCAGAATGCCTATGTTGAAATCAGCAACTCCTTCAGCTCTGTCTTATATGATATTACGGTAACAGAATCGCCATCTCAAAAAAGAGTTCTTTTTATCGATGACTTTCAATCTGGACAGTCTTTTGAGATATCTTTTGCTAAAGCTGGGAAATATGAAATTTGTTATTCCAACGATCAACTGAGCAGTAGCCCTCGAACTTGTTTGAAATTAGATGTTATAAAAGCTAAATTAATTTAGCTCTTCCAATAATTAAAACCAGATTTTTCTGCTAATCTTCAGAACGTTTCGATCTACTTCATTACTTGCCAAAGTGAGTCCACAAAGTATTTTTTAGAATCATAAAAGTTCTCCTTAATTTGAAACCCGGATTCAAAGGCTAATTTTTCTATATCTTTAATGGAATATTTTAAGGATTGCTCGGTTTGTATTGCCTCCCATTCGATAAACTTAAAGGTTTTATTTAAAGCCTTGATGTGCACGCTTTGATCGCAGGTGCTGTATAAAAAACATTCTACGGTTTTCGAATCAGGATTATAGTGACTTTGTTGTACAAATAAATTTTTGTCAAAATTCCCTCCAAGGCATTCATTGATCCTATCTAAAAGATGCAAATTAAACTCTTCAAATAATTGATCATTGTATGATTGATTAAGGAGTTTTGGATTTTTCATAAGATCAAATCCAATCAATAATAAGTCGTCTTGTCGCAAGGATCGGTGGAGGTTGTTGAGGAATGATTTGGCATCCAGGATATCCATATTGTTAAGGGTTACGCCTAAAAATAACACCATTTTTCTTTTCTTATCGTTGTTGGATATTGAGGCTAAACCTTCAAAATAATCACCAATCCATCCTGTTACATTTAAAGAAGAGGCGCTAAACTTTTTGTTCAGTGTATTGGTTAGGTTGTTTATGGCACCCTCAGAAATATCTATAGGAGTGTATCGAACCTCAACCCCATCCTTAAGCAGTTGCTTTATGAGGACGGTGGTTTTCTTGCCATCTCCAGACCCTAATTCAACCAGATGACTGGGTGTGCTGGAAAATATTTTTGAGAGTTTGGATTTGTATGTATCAAATATTTCCGTTTCACATTTCGATGGATGGTAGTTTTCCAGTTGTGTTATTTGATTAAAAATTTCACTTCCCATGGAATCAAAAATTAACCAAGAGGGTAGTTTTTTTTTATTAAGAGAAAGTCCCTTAAGGACGGCATCTTCAAATTGTTTAATTTTCATCTTATAGAATGTCTTTATACTTTTTATAGTTGTTTGATTAACAATACTTGAATTTAAAACCAACAAGAAATTATAGGGATTTGACCTATAAAATACTGTTTGTTATATTACTTATATATGTAATTAAATAATTTGCCTATATCGACTGAATATCCTGAATGATTGTTTCCAGGTGGTTCAGTTTTTTAACATTTAAGAGGGACGTCCTATTAAATCAAATACTCGAGGTCAAGTTTACCCTTATATAAAAGCAGAGCAAGACTTTGTTGAGCTATTAAACGATGAAGATCTTGATGCAAAACTTTTAATCGATACCCATGCCGCAGATTTATTTAAAGAAAACATCTTTAGTGCATTGGATGACGCTTTTTCAAGGGATGATGAGTCAGCAAACCTTTTTATTCAAAGATGTTTGTACCGTATCAACCGATTAAAACTTTTTTGGTACGACGAATTAAATAACTATTCGAATGAAAACTCACGCTTTCTTTTTGATCTTCGCACAAAAATTGAAAAAAAATGGTCTGCTTGGGAAGAAAATCAGATTTCCTATGAAATTTTGAATGCGGAAGATATTTTTCAAGCCTTAAGTGAAAGAGCGGACGAGGACCTTAACCCGAATTTGACGGAAGAGGGGTATTATATACGTGACCAAATTTCCGAACTAGGTTATCGCCAGCTTCTCTGTATTGCCTCACTCGATGGACTGGTTGAGGCAAGTCAGCTATCCAGGATGTTAGGAGGGGCGGGGTCGGAAGTGCAACTAATGTTGACAAAAATTTTTTGGGAGGAATATGGTGGAGGCAGATTTGAGAGAAAACATTCTTCCCATTTTGCTGCCATGATGGAAGAATTGAATCTAGATTCTAAGCCCGAGACTTACTTTGAAATGGTTCCTTGGGAAGTATTAGCGAATATAAATCATTCTTTTTCTGTGTCTGAACAAAAACGAAAATTTTTAAGATATATTGGAGGTCTTCTGTATATCGAGATATCTGTTCCCGCAGCATTTAAAAATAATAAATTGGCGGCAGAGCGTTTAGGGCTGAATAATAAAGCTGCCAGTTATTGGGATATACATATTAAAGAGGATATCCGTCATGGGCAATGGATGCTTAACGATGTTGCACTGCCACTGATTGATATGTATAAAGATAATGCTTGGGAAATTTTATTGGGTTACGATCAGCAAAAATTTATTTCTTCTAGAGCTGCATGCTCGATTGTTGCAAGTATTCGCAAAGCTGAGAGCGACCCTGTAATAATTAATGAAAAGATCAAATCCTTAATATAATTCATCTTACATTTGTAATAAAAAATCGTCATCCATTTCTTCTTCAAGGTAATCTGGAAGTTGGGTTTTTGAATCTGTTTTAGATGTGCTAATTTGGCTGGAACTTAGACCGGTTGCACCTTCAAAAAGCGCTCCTTTTAAATTTGTCTGATTAAAAATAGTCCCCTCGTTAAATTGCGCCCCCTTAAATTTGGCATTTTCCAAATCTGTAAATTGGAGGTTTGACTCCAATAATCCCGCACCTGAAAGATCAGCATTTTTCAATTTTGCACTTTGTAAATTGGTTTCCAGCAATTTAGCTTTACTCAAGTCTGCTTTTTCAAGGTTGGCCTCATATAAATTAGAGTATTGAAGTTTTGCTTCCTTCAAATTTGCATTATTTAGATTTATTTTTTGAAGTTTACATCCGCGAATATCTGCTTTAGAAAGATCAGGAACTTCATTGGGATTATCTTCCCTCCATTTATTCCAGGCATCGACCCCTTGTTTGATTTTATTTAAATGTTCTTCAATTGCCATTTTTGATTCCTCATTAAATTAAAACTCTTATGTTATTTAAAAATTTTCTAAATGTTGTGGTTTTAGATGTTAGAGTTTTTTTATACAAAAGCGAGCAACCCACCCTTTTCCATTAAAACCTCCATATAGTACGATAATGGGAATATTGACAAAAAAGGTCTAATTTCCTACTTATCCGAAAGGTTTTCGCATGCTGAGGTTAAGATAATTTGTAAAATAAACCTCAATAATGAGTATAAATTTTGCCAAGCCAAGCAGTTTGTTTTGCAGGGTTTGCTGTATTAGGATGCGAGCTTTTATTTTTAATCCATAAAAAATTCCATATATATCATCCAGCCAATCATTGATAGGATTAGCACGGTGTAGCCTGTATGAACCCAGATTGTGAAAATTATGCTCTCCTTACGTTTTTCTGGAGTCTTTTTTTTCTTCATTTATTATTCTTTCAGGCCGTAATAATAATAGTAGTTAAAATGGATAACCACTGGCAAATTATAGCTTTTCAAGGAATCGGGAAGATAAAATTGATGTCCTTGTAATTCAATGGTTTCTATGGTTTTTATTCCTGATCAGGTGGTGAGTTCTTTTTTGGCTTTAATATAGAGGATAACATAATTTCTTTTTTTTCTGACGAATGAAAAATATATCAAAAATTTTAATAACTTTTTTTTTACTGAGCCAACCTGCTCATGCAAATGATGTTGAGGAAGGTTTGAAGGCATTAAATCGAGGCAATTATAAAACGGCTTTCAAAAAATGGAAACCGGTGGCTGAAAAGGGAAACAGTATCGCCCAGTTTAATTTGGGCCTGATGTATGACAGAGGGGATGGGGTGAGACAAAATTTATCCAAAGCGGTCAAATGGTATCGACTCGCCGCGAAACAGAAAAATGTAGGCGCACAATTTAATCTTGGGCTGATGTATTACAACGGAGAGGGAGTTGGTAAAAATTATAAGAAAGCCCTGAAGTGGTTTTTATATGCAGCCAGTCAGGGGAATATTGGTGCCCAGTACAATCTTGGTTGGATGTTTGATAAAGGCGAGGGGACCAATCCCAATTATAAAAGAGCTATAAAATGGTATAGGGTTGCTGCCAAAAATGGAAATTCAATGGCACAATACAATCTGGGCTTAATGTATGACAAAGGCGAAACGGTCAGTCGGGACTTTGATAAAGCTTTTAAATGGTATTTAAAGGCAGGCAACCTTGGAAACCCAGAAGCGGAACTAAAACTGGCACAAATTTATGAGCAAGGCAATGATGAAGTTGGAAAAGACATCCAAAAAGCAATCAAATGGTATAGATCCAGCGCCAAGCAAGGAAAGATTCAAGCTCAATTATGGCTTGCGAAGATTTATGGACAAGGGTCTCTAGTTGAAAAGAATTTTGATTATGCCTTTAAATGGTATAAAGCCGCTGCAGAAGAAGGGAGTTTGGAAGCACAATCTCGTTTGGGATTGCATTACATACATGGAAGAGGGGTTAAGAAAAATTTCATGAAAGCAATTTATTGGTTTCAAAAAGCTGCAAAAAGCGGCAATGCAAAGGCTCAATATAATTTGGGTCTCTTATATGAAAAAGGGGATGGGGTCTCAAAAAATCTAAGAAAAGCAGTGAAGTGGTACCATAGGGCCGCTGAACAAGATCATCAAAAAGCACAGGTAAACCTGGGCTGGATGTATGTAAACGGAATGGGTGTTAAAGAGGACTTTGATGAGGCAGCTAAATGGTACAAAAGATCGGAAAACCTAGAAAAACCCTCAAATAAAAAACACTTCAATTAGATCCTTCTTCAATCCATTACCTACCAATTCTCGAAGTAATTTTGAAAATAGATTTAGGAAAAAATTTTCCACTTGCCCATAGAATCAAATCTAAGGAAAAAATTAAAGCAAAACAAATTTATGTAATACCTTTTTTTACAGTAGTTTATACGGATTCTTCGCGATTTAGTGATTTGGCATGGACTTTGCTTTAAATAGGAGTAACAGCAAAGTGCGTCAAAATTCAACCGTGGAGGATTTATGAAAAATTTGACTGTAGATGAATTTTTAACTCAAGTTTTTAGAGAAACTGCAGAAAGAAGCGGCTGGAATATTTACCGAAAAGGCCGTAAATGGGTGCCATCTATAAAAAGACGAAAATCAGTATCAAAAGCAAAGAGTTTCAATTGAAATTTGAGGAATAAATATGAATGAAAGAACAACTGTTGCTAAGCTAGAAGATTTAGGTATTGAGCCAGAAACAATTGAAAAAGAAAACTGGCTGGATTGTATTGCGGAAGGGATTGATGAATTGCCCGTAACAAAACGTTTGATTATTTCATTATTTTATTACGAAGGATTAACGATAAAAGAAATTGCCCTTGTTCTTGAAATGCCAGAATCTGAGGTTTCCAAGGTCCATTACAACACTGTTTTAGAACTTTTAAAAAGATAATAGAGAGAGCTCAATCCAAACTGGTTTGAGTTTCTCTCATCTAATAGTTTTCTTGTTGTATTCTCTTTATAAATATCTTCTCCTGAGATAGAATTTTCTTCCTCTTAAACACCAAGATACTTCTTAAATATCCAAAATAAACTACCAACGATCTACAGCAAAAAAATAATTCGGCATTCTCTTTCCTAAATTACTTTTATGCAGTATAAATAATGCATATATCGTATTCGTTCAAATTTATCTGATAAAAGAAATGAGAGGAACAAACGAAAAACCTTGGGCTGGGATCGGCGTTGAAGTAAATAGAAGTTTATCCAGCCGTGAAATGCTTTATAAAGCCAAGCTAGATTGGGAAGTCTCCAAAATTCCTTCACAAAGACCCAAGTCACACTCGAACCAGGAGACCTTTCGTTTTTATAAAGCATATTTTGATGCAGGAAATGCAGAAATTGAAACTATTGGTAGCTTGGATGGGGCCCGAATTATTTGGGCTCTTGCCAGATTAAACCAAAATTTTATTTTACCAGGAGATGATGAGTTGAAAGGGTATATTCTTCTTGCTTCTCGTCATGAAGATAGAGAGAAAATTGAAATCCAATTTTTGACCCTTAGATCTGCATGCAACAGTATGCTGAAGATATCTTCTGCCGCACGACCAACAGTTAAAAACTCGTTTAGACGAGTATTTAAACCCACCCTTCCTTTTTTGTCTGAATCAGCACTGGAGTTCGACGAAGATATGATTCAAAAAACAAAGGAGACTCATGAAAAAGGTAGAGCTGCGATATCAGAATTTTCAAACAATGCACAGAGACTTGCTGATAAAAAAGTAAACGCACAAATTGCGGCAGATTATATGTTAGAAGTTTTTGCTTCAGATTCTTTCAAAGATGAAAGTGAAGAGGTTAAACAGAAGGCAAAGATTCATACACAGTCTGCATTGGATGCCTTTGGCACAGCACCAGGGCAGAATTTGGAGTCGACGCAAATGACGGCATGGGGGATGCTGACAGCAGTGACTTATACGGCAGATGGTATTGGTAAAACTCCGGATTCCCGTTTGAGACAGTCTTGGTTTGGGCCTAATGCAAAAATTAAAAAACGGGCATTGGAATTAGCGCTAAAATTAATATGATTTTCATATCATTGATGAATTAGGCTCCAGGAAAATGAACCGATTTTTGGGCTTTCCACAACAATCCGATCCCCAGGTTGCAGGGGCCCAACCCCTGCAGGGGTTCCTGTATATATAATATCACCAGGTTTTAAGGTCCACCAACCACTTAAGATATGAATTAGTTTTGCGACAGGGAAAATCATTTCCCCGGTATTACCCTCTTGCCGAAGATCACCATTGACGAAACATGAGAAAGGCAGGTTGCCAAGGTCCATATCCTGGTATTTTTTAAAAATACCCAGGGGCGCACTTTCCTCAAAAGACTTTGCACGTTCCCACGGCAGTCCCTTTAGCTTTAATTTTTTTTGAATGTCACGCAGAGTCAAATCCAACCCCAAAGTTATGTCGGATATGTGGGTCAATGCTTGGGTTTCTGGAATGTTATTACCCCCTTTCCCTATTAATAAGACAACTTCGACTTCGTGGTGAAGCTCGTTTCCGTAAGGAGGAGGACAAATATTGCCCGGAGCTACGATGCTGCATAAAGGTTTCATAAATACGACAGGCTCATCCGGAACCTGCTTGCCACCCAATTCCTTGATGTGTTTGTCATAGTTTTTTCCTATACAAAAAATTCGGTTGGGTTTTATTGTCTTATGGTGGATAAAAGAATTCACAGGTTGATTCCTTTAAAAAAGAAAATTTTTGAATTCATTACTAGCCTCTAAAAACTGCAACTTGAATTAATAGTATTGTTCGGTTAACCTTCGTATTCGCAATAATATCACGAATAGAAAGATGATCCGGACTACATTGATTGGGCATGCTTGCCTTTACATACAATCCAAAGAAACTAATATACTTACCGATCCTGTTTGGTTCGATTATCTTTGGGAAGAAATTAACGTCCTGTGTCCCAGCATTATTCTTGAAAAGGATAAGATCCCACCTTTGGACGTCCTCAATATTTCACATCGGCATCAAGACCATTTTGATGTTCGAACTTTGGCTTATCTTGTTCAAAACGATAGAATAATTACACCCGATACGATTGTTTTGGCTCCTAAAGACGATCTCCTTTTAGGGATTCTCGATGAGCTAGAGTTTAAGAATGTAAAGGTTGTTACGGATTTTGAAAAGATTCAGGTCAAGGATGTGACTTTGACTCCGACTCCTTCGCGAAATCAAATCAGCACAGCGGAAGATGATTTCCCTGAGCATGGGCTTTTGGTCAACGATGGTGAAGTGACGATTTGGAATCAAGTGGATTCTCAGGTCAACCCCGATATTATCCAACGCATAATAGAGTTGTATGGTCATATTGACTTTTTTCATTCCCGATTTGTTCCACTTTTGGAAGGCAATTTTTCTTACAATAAACCTCTCGTCCTGCCTTTTGATGAATATTGCACCTATCTAAATGTGGTGCGAGCACTTTCTCCAAGAATGGTTGTTCCTGGTTCTGCTGCATTCCGTTATAGAGACGAATTAAATTTTTTAAACCAGTATTCATTTCCAACAACTCAGGAACAGTTTCTTCGAGATTTGAATGCTTTTTGTCCCGAGGTAGCCAGTTCGCCATATTTTCCTGGAGATGTTGCGCATATAACAAAAGATCAGATTCAAATAAAAAAGCAAGATTCTGATTTTGTAAGGGTCAAAGAGGATGATAGCCAAAAAATTATATTTAAGCCTGGCGCACCCGTTCCGTCGATAAAGACTCAAACCACCGACCCACTTGATTACGATAAGGAAATGAAGGGGGTGAAAGCTTTCATTGAAAACAGTTTCTTGGATCGCTTGCTAAAAAGTGAATTGCTGGGAGGTTGGCAGCATTGGCAGATCGTATATCAAATTGAAGTATTTGGTCAGGAAGGATCCCAAATCTGGTCCATAGATTTTGCACAACCAGGATCACCTAAACTTCATAAAGGTGATATTGGCAAAATAAACCTCTATGAAGGGATTTCATCTTCAGAGTTGTTTGCTTTGGTAGAAGGAAAGACCTCATGGGACTATATAACCTTGTGTGGTAATTACCGAACCTTTAACAATATTTATCGGATAACCGAAGGAGGATTCGAGCTCCCTCCTGAAGATAAATCGAATTATGCTCTAGAACCTCTAATGGATCTTTTTCCATGGGATAAAGAAATGGATAAAAGAAAGTTTATGCGGGATGTACATCGCTGGAAAGGAAAGTAATTTTAAGGGGTAATTATTTTTTATATTTTCCTACCCCACACGCCCTATGAAAAAAGGATTATGATTTTTTTCTTGTCCTACCGTAGTTGCTGGCCCGTGGCCTGGGTAAATACTGATGTTATCTGGTAGGCGTAAAACCTTTTCTGTTATGGAATTAAACAAGTCGCTCCAGGAAGAGTTGGCTCGCCCCATTGACCCTGCAAAAATCACGTCTCCTGAAAGCAAAGTTTGGTTTATTAGATAAGAGACACCTCCATTCGTATGGCCGGGAGTTTCTATGCATCGGATACGCAATTTTCCAAGTGTCAACTCATCTCCTTCCTTCACAATTTTAAAATTGCTACTCCCTCTGGGCTTGGGTTCTTTATGGTCAATGTAGGTAGGACAATCAAAAGCATTACTAAGCTCTCCCAAACCACCGGCATGATCTGGATGAGCATGGGTTAACAGGATCATGCTAGGACAAACATTCATTTCTTTTGCCTTGCTAATGATCTTTTTTGGATTAGCTCCAGTATCCACTACCGCAGTCTCATGCGTTTCTTTACAACGAATCAAAAAACAATTTACTGGATACTCTCCCATGAAAACATTTAGACAAACCAAATCAAAATCGGGATCACTGCCCGGTGGTTCGGGTATCCACCGCTCTTGAGCAATTTCTATCAGGGCGGGCCCGTCTAAATCTAAGGTTTTTGCAAGTTTTTCTATAACTGAATTCTCGGGCGTCAACTGGTAGCTTTCTATACGCCGGATGTCTTCGCCTGAAATGTCCGTTGCCTTTACCAGGTCGTCCTGCGACCACATTTTCCCATCCCGGGCCTTTTGTAAAATATCTCCCAATTCATCTTCCAGTGGCATTACCTTATTCTCCTTGAAACAAAAAAATTACTGTAATCAAAATTCTATTTCTTTCTACCCTTAAATACCAATTCTGCCACACCTGACTTGTCAAGTGCACCTTTACCTGCTTCAACGAGACGCTGGTATTGATTGAAAGTAGCTTGAGCCAAAGGCAACTCTAATTCAGCTGACTTTGCCAGATTGAGGGCGATTCCAGAATCTTTAGCTGCATGGGCGGCAGAAAAATAGCACTCATGATCACGATTTTGCATGTCTTCGCCGTCAGTTTCAAGAACGCGCGACGCCGCACCTGTTTGACTAAAGACCTCACGAAGCATTTCCAGGTTAATCCCAAGCGCGCTTCCGAGACCCAATCCTTCTGCTAGGGCCGCCGTGTTACAGTTCATGACCATATTGACGAGTGCTTTGACCTTTGCTGCTTCACCGGCAGGGCCAATATAAAGAAGCTTGGAACTTAGCTCCTGAAGTATTAAACGAGCCTGTTTAAAACCTGACTTTTTTCCTCCACACATAAGGTAGAGTGTTCCCTCCCGTGCCTGTGTAATGCTGCTCGCCATCAGGGCTTCGAGGCTGGTTCCACCTTTTTGTCCGACAAGAGTTTCGGCCCTGATATGGGCTTCTGGACTGATGGTAGCAAAATTTATAAATAGCCGTCCCTTTGCATGGCAAAGCAGGCTTGAAGGACTATCCTCTGCAAAAATATTTGACATGGCCGCATCATCGGTTACCACCGTAAGCACAATATCACTTAATTCGGCAACTCGAGCTGGAGAAGCTGCTTCTTCACAGGATATTTCTTGTGCCAATGAATTAGCCTCTTTAGAATTACTATCGTGAATCGCAGAGATGGTATAGCCTCGATCGTTGAGCCTCCTGGCCATATTTTTGCCCATGCGGCCAACTCCTACAAATCCGATACGACTGGTTCCTGTCATAATTTTAACTTTCCTTAAAGGGGGTGAACGAGTTTAACAGATCCAACTATTTATACCAGAATGTGAATTTCAGTATAAAGCATATATATGTGTTTAAATTGAACGAGCCAGAAAAATTACCTGATTTATTCTTTTATGGAATTTTCAATTCAAATATTTAAAGGATAGACTAGAAAAAATATCAAAGAAGATGCCAGGTTGATTGTAATAAAGGAGTTTTATATAATGAGCAACTAGGCTACGTATTTTTACTTTTTGAAGAGGTCCCTTTTGTTCGTAAAGAAAAATAATCAGTATTCAACGGTATGTAATGCTCGAGTGGCTGAGGACTGTTCAGAGAATGGTGAATGGTGCGACAGCGAGGAAGAGGCCCAGGAGTGGGTGGAGCAAGAATGCTGGATATTTTCAGGTGAGGGATGGTTTTGTAATGAATGCAACTCCCATTTTATGAGAAACCTTTCACAAACAAGACGAGACAAAGGCATGGATTCATTGTTACCCGATGGATGGGACGATGACCTCGAAGTTGGTATCAATACAGTAAGATAGCTCCCCGCCTAATCTTTGTAATTCCCCTCAATTTACAGATAGTTTTAAGGGTTCTAAAAAAGAATGCTTAACAGTTCTTCAAAATTTTTTTTTATTATATTTTCTGTAGTTACTTTTTTTCCTATTTGGAATACTGCATTCTCAAACACTATGGTTTTAGTTCCATCAGGTTCCTTTTTAATGGGTGGAGAGTTGGAGACAGATCAGATCCCAGTCCACGAAGTTTTCCTGGATACTTTCTATATTGATGTGAAAGAAGTAACCCAAGGGGAGTATGAAAGTGTAATGGGTTTTAATCCATCTGAGAATAAAGGTATTGATCTCCCTGTTGAATCTCTTGATTGGTTTGAAGCAAATGATTATTGCCGAAAGCTGGGTAAGCGGTTACCGACGGAAGCCGAATGGGAAAAAGCGATACGGGGAGATACAGGGACTAAGTTTTTCTGGGGAAATAAGATGAATGCGAGGTTTTCTTGGTTCAAAGGAAATTCCGGTGGTAAAACCCATCCCGTTGGAACCAGAATACCCAATTCATATGGAATCTATGATATGTCAGGCAATGTTTGGGAATGGGTTTCTGATTGGTACGATAAAAGCTATTACAAAAGTAGCCCTTATTCCAACCCGCAAGGTCCTAAAACAGGGAAATTTAAAGTCCAGAGAGGAGGCTCCTGGTCTAATATTGCAGACTACCATTCTTCAAGCTATAGAATGGTATACGGCCCTGAAGGAAAAGATGAATTCAATGGTTTCAGGTGTGCAAAATCAAAATAACTTTAGAGTATAAAAAATTTGAAGTTTTCGTTTTTTAAAGCGGTTAGCGTAACTGGTGAATGCTTTGATGGGATATCCATACACCGAACCAAAAAACAGCAAAAAGGAGCCAGCCCCACCATCTTATTTTTGCTTGTCTATTTGGTTTTATTTTCCAATCTTTATTAGATTTCATTCATCAATATTATTTCAGTTTATTCATTAAGTACAGATTTAATAACAGGAGGAGATAATGCAATCTTCAATGCAAACCACAATAGAATCCACGGGGGCTTTAGCGGATTTGTTCTATCTGATTACGGGAGGTTATATAGGGCTTTTCCTGCTTGGCCTTGTAACTATGGTTCTATTTTTCTTTTTACCATTCTTTATATTTGGAATATGGAATCAAACTAAACGAACAAATAAAAATTTAGAAAAGCTCATTGAAGTGGTTCAGGTTTGCGAAAACAGGTTAAAACTGCTGGAGAAAAATCCTGAATAACGGGAAGAGGGGCTTAATTTATAATGTGTCGTCGAAGGTATTTATTATTTTCCAAAAAACAATTTTTCCAACTGCTTGAAACGTTGCGTTACTGATATTTGATAAGGCAAAAAAAATGGGCTACGGATTTTACCGTAACCCATTCTTTTTATGTTCAGCGGATAAAGGCAGTGAAAAAATACGCCTTTACTAAAG
Organism: Nitrospinota bacterium; assembly: GCA_028345515.1. Taxonomy (GTDB): domain Bacteria; phylum Nitrospinota; class Nitrospinia; order Nitrospinales; family VA-1; genus UBA8687. The sequence continues at coordinate 153,635 of JAOMDP010000002.1, read as the reverse complement.
TACTCCTTTTACTGCGCGTCCGCAGGGTCAGGAGGAATTTCCGTTCCGTCCCCAAGGGGCGAATCATCCGGCTCATCCTCCTCTGGAGGGTGGAACAAATCCTCTAGAGCATCATCATCCAATGGAGGCTCTTCTTCCCCTCCGGACATGTCATTACCACCCGGCACTCCAGGAGGCATACCCGGTGCTCCTGTTGGCGGCATACCCGTTGCTCCTGTTGGCGGCATACCCGTTGCTCCTGTTGGCGGCATACCCGGGGCTCCGGTTGTAGCATAACAAGCATCCCGGTCCGGTCCTGCTGATACTGCCATGCAAGGATCTGCTGGCATACCCGTTGCTCCTGTTGCCGGCATACCCGATGCTCCTGTTGGCGGAGGCATATTAGGATCTGCAGTCACAGCTCCGACAGCACTATTACAGGCGTCCCGATCTGGTCCCGCAGGTACCGCCATGCAGGGGTTTGTCAGAATATCATCCTGAGCCTGAGCCGTTGAGATCTGCATAGCTGTTATGAAAAAACCAACCATTAAAAAATAAAAAACCTTTTTCATAAAATCCTCCCTCATTAATCTATATTGTTTTCGAAAGAATTAATTAATATTTTCATTATCAAATGCTCGCTACTATCGACGAGCCATTTGGCTTTTGACAGCAGAGATCTGTGCTCCCAGGGAACGCGTTTGTCCAGCCAGACGCTGCAAACCTTGAATCTCCGTATTTGTGCGGGCTACTTCTTTTCTCAAGCCTTCCAGTCTTGAGAGAGAAGCCTTACTTTTTGCGATAAGGCCTTTTATATTCGATATGTCCTTATTCAATCCGCGATTCGTATCTTCATGTTTTTTGATATCCGCTCTCATCCTGTTTATCCTAGTTACACCATCTCTGAGTCTCAATTCTATGCCTCTCAATTTTCCTTCATGAGCTCTTAACGCCCCGGCATCTCTCCCCGCATCTGCTATATGTTTATTTAAACCACCCAGCTTGGTTCGTAAAGTACCAATTTTAGACCCTGCGTCCTTCGCTGCCTTATACTTCGCTTCTAATGAAGCCAACTTGGCTTTAAGTGCCGGATTTACGCCCTTCGGAGCATTTCCTTTAACCGGTATCGGTCTCTTGCTGGGATGTCTTTTATTGTATGACGCAACGTATCTTTCTCTTTGTTTAATATCTTTGCATGGATGGTATCGGCCTCTTACTACCTTGCGGCTACAATCCCTCCTCATACGCTGTTCCCAGTACATGGTTCTTTTCAAATAATGGCAATACCTTTTACCTGATTGACCTCGATAACCATGATCACATCTATATGTAAATCTATCGCAGGCCTTATCCGTGAGAAAACTTGAACAAGCTGGTGCGGCATTTACCGTTGAAGGTGCAAACATAAATACAGCTGACGCAACAATCATTGCGCAGGATAATACAAAAGACTTTTTTAACATGAGAAAACTCCTTAAATATGATTTTACCAACGGGTCAGATACAATCACTGAATACGCGGGTTTGGGACGGGGAATATTTCCTTTACATTTTAAAGATAACTAAAATATAAAGAAAAAATAAAGAAGGGTCAAAGGAAAACAAACCATGGCCATTAGGATTAAACGCAAAAACTTCTAAATGTCTCAGGCAAAGACAGAATGTCAGAAAAAAACACTGAAAAATAATATGTTATTTGATTTTAGGTTGATCATTGTTTTCTTTTCAATAAATGATTCTTATTGAGAAACATTTCATCGCACTAAAAATGATTCATATTTTTTTAAAATCGTACATAGAAAAAAATATAAAATACAAAATATAGGGATGATGGCCAAGGCCCAACCCAGGCATGCGACCATTAAATAGTAAGACAATTTCTCGATCGCGTAAAAAAACCCTTCATCAAAAGCAGAAATTAACTGAACCTTCGAAAGCGGATCCAATGAAACTTTTGAAACAGTCTCTCCTAGTTTTAAAAATGGAAAAAATAAAATAACCTGCAGGGGAAACGCGGCGTAATTGGCAAGCTGCATGGCGGGTAAGTTAAGATTAAATAATAGGGAAATAAAGGTACAAATTAGCGTCGTCGTTCCTAATACCGGGAAAATGCTTAAGGTTATACCTAGAGCGATTACCAATGACAATTTGACAGGACTCAACCCCTGCCTCAACAACCTGGAGAGGGAGTGGATTATTTTTGTCTTCATATTGACATGTTTTTCATGTTCCAATTCGATCCATGGATATAAAGTTAAAAATCAACAAGGCCGATCAATATTTTGTTCGCTATCCTCTTTAATCCATCGAGTCAGACATGTGCTGTAACGCTGATCTTGAGGCATTAATATTAAATTGGAAAGGTCATAACCTTTCATTTTTGTTTTTTCAATTATTTTAGTGAGAAGACCCTTTTCCATAATAGGTTTTCGGCTCAGGATCCAAAAGTTTTCTTTGTCCGGCTCACCAATAACAGCGTAGTTATAGTTCTCTTCTAAATCAATCACCCAATAATCGAGTGTAAAGGGCCAGATAAACTGCACTTCCCATTTAGACTTTATAGTCGGGTCCACCAGCCAGGCCTTGCCAGTTATCTTGCTGATTTCTCCATCAAACCCATGTTTTCGGCAAATATTGGTGACTTCTATTTTGTTGTCTTCGATTAACTTGTAATGAGCAATCATGGCGAAACAATTGTCTTCCGGAAACCACGGGTTATGCGCAATTTCATACCAAACCCCCTGGAATTTATGGAGGTCTAAATTGGATACGACCTTCAAGTTTTTATTTTCTTCTGCAAATATAGAACTGATGACCAATGCGTTTATTAGAACCGCAAATAAAATTATTATTGAAATGAACTTTTTCATTTTTAAATACATATCATTTATCAGAAAGTAAATCTAAGTTAAGCTGAGAAGGCTAAATATATGCTAACCATTTATGTCTGGTAGTAAAAAACAATTAGCAGTCTCATTGTTTTTCAGAATAATCTTTAGAAAAAAACTATTTTTTTATTTTTTTGTTGGTATGAAGATATCTGAAAACTTTTCACTGATCCAGACACGTCGTGCTAAATAAACTAAAGTGGCTAGATTTCCTAATAGATATATACAAAGGGTCCAGATAGCACCCCGTAAAATACTTTTCTCCAAGGCACAGATCCAGATTCCAATCACGGTAGCTCCAATATAAAAATCCAGAAAAGTAACCACTCCCCACCGTAGGGCCACCATTTCTTTGATACCCTGAAAAACATTACTCTCGACACTAGCCCAATATATTCCTATGGTTAAAACTGAGAAAAGGAAGCCGCAGACATATAAAGTGTATAACTTAAAACCGGGTATATTCATTTGCTAAGACTTTTTAAATAAATAATGGGCAACGAGCCACTGATTTCCCCTGTCGTAGCCGAAAAGCTCGGCACAGGCCATAAAAAATATTCTCCATCGTTGAAACCAGGTATTCCTCTCGTTGCGACCATAAACTTGTTCCAGGATAGGGAGGATATTGTTTTTTTCTCTATCCATATTTTTTAGCCAGGCATTGGAAGTTTGTTTGTAATGGCGCCCGTTCCAACGCCATTGTTTATCTAAGGAAAGATTTTTTTGAAATTTTAGTAACAAATCCTCTGATGGCATTAATCCGCCTGTAAAAAAATAGCGGCCCATCCAATTATCAGAGCCTTCTGTGGAGAAAAAGTAGGCAAATTTCTGGTGGCAGAAGATATGGACAAATAACTTCCCATTGGGTTTTAACCATGCCGAAATATTTTCCATTAACCGTTCATAGTTTTGCATATGCTCAAACATCTCGACCGACACGACACGATCAAATTTCGTTTCCGCATTAAAACTATTCATGTCGCATGTTACAACCTTAAGATTGTTTAAGTTTTTTAGTTTAGCAGCCCCGTTAATAAATTCCCTTTGCTGATTGGAGTTCGAAATTGAAGTAATTCTGCTATTGGGATACTTTTCGGCCATCCATAAAGAAAGGGAACCCCACCCACAACCTAATTCTAGAATATCCATATCATCAGACAACTCAGCTCTTTCACACGTAATTTTTAAAGAACTTGCCTCTGCTTCATCTAGAGAAGTTGCCCCATCTCCCCAGTAGCAGGAACTGTATTTATTATATTTTCCTAATACCAGGTTAAAAAATGAAGGGGGTAATTCGTAATGCTGATCGTTGGCCGCTGACGTATCAACTGCGATAGGGCGGGAACATAAAGTATCCGCAAAACTATTAATATGATCCTTAGTGTTGAAATTAATCTTTTCTTCGGATAATCGTTTTCTTAACAGTTGTCGTATGCCTGTCCGGATAAAGGAATCCGGAATCCAACCTCTTTCTATAAGACTAATCACTTTATCCATTAAATTGTATCCTTTGGTGGTCCTGGAAAAAACATATTGGTTGTTTTTATGTAATTTTCGTATTCAATACCTTTGCTTTTCAAAGCTTGTTGTTCAGCAAATGGAATTCCAGAAATTTTAATTAGAAAAAAGAGCATCAGTAATGGGCCTGTTAGACTGATCCATAAATTATTTGATCCGAAATTCAATAACACATAGCTCCACCAGTGTATCCATTCAAAAAAATAATTTGGGTGGCGAGAATACTTCCATAAACCATTACGACAAACTTTTCCCGCGTTCGATTTATTTGCCTTGAAACCGGATAATTGTTTGTCAGCAACACATTCACCTGCCATAGAAAGAAGCCAAATGAATAGTGCAGCTATATCCAAATAATTTAGCGGATTCGGATTGTAGAAAACTATGACTATTGGAATGACAAATAGAATTGCCACAACAGCCTGTACTTGAAAAAATAAAAAAAAGTATCGGAGAACATTGTTTCCTGCAGATTTTCTAAAATTTTGGTATCGACTGTCTTCTTGTGCGTTTATGACCCGATTAATTAATAAATATGTCCCTAAACGCAATCCCCATACAATTCCCATTACTGCGGTTAAAATTGTTCTATCTTTATCACCATCTCCAATAAACGAAAAGTAAAGTATCCCGAACGCGATACCATATGCCCATCCCACATCTGCGATTGCCGCGTTACCTGTTTTTATCTGTATGGCCCACAGCAACACCATGAAAACAGCAATAATGAGCCAACAGATAGATAAGTGATAAATAAAGTTGTCCATATAAACTAATTTAGTTTGGGCTCACTGTTTCTAGTGGCGGTAATATTGGATCTCTTCGGCATAAGGGCTTGGTAAAAACCATTTGAACATTCCCTATCTGTCTTTCCATGAAACCACCTTCGCAGTAGCAAAGATAAAATAACCACATTCGAATAAAAGCATTCGTGAACCCCAGGTCCTTGACCCGACTTTTATTTTGCAAAAAGTTTGTTCTCCATTCCTTCAAGGTTCTAGCGTAGTGGGGCGTGATGTCTTCAAGATGAAACAATTTGATATCAGATGAAGTTGCTGCGGAACACAAAGCGCTAATTGAAGGAATACAACTACCTGGGAAAATATATTGCTTGATAAAATCTATAAAATCTTTGGACTCTTCAAATAAATTATCGGCAATTGTAATTGCCTGGATTACGAGAAGACCCTCTGGCTTAAGTAACTGGCTGCATTTTTGAAAAAATGTTTTATAAAGTCTATGACCGATAGCTTCTATCATTTCGATGGACACTAATTTGTCAAACTGGCCCTCTAATTCTCTGAAATCTTTTTTAATAATAGTGACTTGGTCCTGTAATCCATTTTTCTTTACTAAATTTTCTGCAAATATAAACTGCTCTTGGGATATGGTTGTGCTGGTAATGCGACAACCATAATTTTTGGCAGCATGAAGGGCAAACCCACCCCAACCAGTACCTATTTCCAGTAAATGATCAGTCGATGACAAATTTAATTTTTTGCAAATACGATCAAGTTTAGTTATCGAAGCTTCATACAATGAGGTCTCGGGCTTACTGAAAATAGCGCAGGAATACATTCTTGTATCGTCCAAAAATGTTGAAAAAAAATCATTCCCTAAATCATAATGCGCATGGATATTCCGCAGACTTTCTTTTAAATTATTTCTTCTGCAGGAATGGCTTAGTTTCATAACCCATATCGCTAAATTGGCAATACCACTTTCGAATTGATTGGCAGCATCACGGTTTCGCGTGAAAATTCTTACCAAATCGGTCAGGTTGTCACAAGCCCACCATCCTTTTATAAATGCGTCCGCAGAACCATTTAGGCCCTTTGCAACAATATCTAAATACATCTTTGAGTTTTGGACTGTAATTTTTGCTTTAACGGGAAAGTTGGGTGTTGTTTGACCAAAGATGATATGTTCCGAGTTTTCAATTAAAGTTATTTCACCTTCTTTTATTCCCTTAAAATGACTTAAAATTATTTTACGTGCCACCTTGTCAAGGATTAGAGGTTTTTCGGAAAATTCTATTGGTTTGGTATCAATCAATTCATTTATTTGCATATTTAACAGCTCATTTTATTTTTTGGATGAGGATAGAAAGGGCATTTTGCGTACCATAATTTAAAGGCTTGATAATATATTGCTGCCTTTACCTTCCAGGTTATCAAGGGATATTTCAATAAGGCTCTTGTTAAGGATTTACTATTTATAGGCTTTTTTCTCATTAACAAGTTAGCTTCAAATATTTTTTCTCCTTCTTTTATATTACTCATGGATACTTTTAGATGTTCTTTGGGTTCTGAAAAAATCCACTCATAATCAAAATCCATATCCATAAACGGTGAGATATGAAATTCCTTTTTAAAGAAAAATTTTTGCATTCCATCCTTTTCAATTGACTTGCTGCAATCTAATAAATAACAAAATTGCTCTCCCCATGGAGTATTATTGATTTCTGCAATAATTGTTTGCACATTATTTTCCGATGAATCAAAGCAATAATAAAAGCTGACAGGATTGAACCGATACCCGAAATAACAGAGATGAGTCATTAAAAAAATGCGGCCCTCAGGTCTTTTTCCAGTTTTTGTAAATACCCAATTTCGTACTGAATCTGAAAGGGATTCACTAGGGTCTCCCATGTGATCACTACGCCTAAAATAGGCAATATTCCATTTTCGTGAGGACCAAAACCAAAATGACTCAAACAGGTGAGGAAGTTCCTGCAAATCCAAAAACAACATAAATAAAGAGTAATCAAATCTTTTTTTGATCGGCAAGTATCTAATGTGAGTCACATTTCCCTCATACAGAACGCTGTTCATTTTAAAGAGATCGTCCAAAAGATTTGCAAACCGACAAGGCACTATTAAGGCCATCCTCATGAAAACCCGACCCCCAATAGGCCCCGCAAAAATGAATTTTATCTACTCCATCGATTTCCTTGTGCCTTTTCTGTGCCAGGATTGCCTCGGATGTGAAGACAGGATGCTGGTATGTAATTTTTTTATAAATCTTTTTGGGGTTAATGTGCTCCTCCATATTCAATGAAACACAAACATTCCTTGGCATATCCAGGCTTTGTAACATGTTCATATAATAAGTAACCGTTGTTTCCTCCTTCAGTTTATTTGGTTTGAAGTAATTCCAGCTCGCCCAGGCATTTTTTTGTTTTGGGAGAACAGAACAATCCCAGTGCAAATGGGCAACATTAGTTTGGTAGGGGATAGCACTCAATATTTCTCTTTCTCCATGACTTGGGTTTTCAATCATTTTTAAAGCCTGGTCGCTATGCGTTGCGATGATGACCCGATCGTACAATTCTTTTTGTTGCTTGTTAAAAACAACCTCGACACCATCGTTTTTTCGTATTATTTTATCGACCGGGGAATTAATACGGATATTATTTTTAAATGGCTCGATAAGTTTCAGGGTGTACTGCTTGGAGCCACCTTTGATAACCCTCCATTGTGGCCTATCGTTTACATTAAGCATCCCATGGTTTTCAAAAAACTGAGCAAAGAAACGAAAGTTTGCATTCTCAATAACTTTGGACTTAGCGGACCAAATAGCCGAGGCCATTGGAAGTGCATAATCATTTTTTAGTGAATTTGAATATCTACCACGCTTTAAAAACTCACCAAATGTCATTTCTTCAACTGAACCATTTAAAAATTCTTTTGCATCACGGTTGAACCTTAATATGTCCTTAACCATTAAAATAAAAGAGGGCTTGAGCAAATTTAATCGTTGTGCAAAGAGACCGTTTATCGATGTCCCATTGTATTCCAGGCCTGTTCTTTCGCATTTGACGCTAAAGCTCATGCTAGTAGGCTGGGATAGAACATTTATTTGATTTAGTAATTTGTTAAAATTTGGATAAGTACGATCGTTAAATACTATAAAGCCCGTATCAATTTCGTAGCTTATTCCATTTAAATAAACTGGAAGTGTATAAACATGTCCACCGATATAATCTTGAGCTTCATAAACATGAACTGCATGTTCTTTTGATAATAAGTAGGCTGAAGTCAAGCCCGATATGCCACTACCAATAATAGCGATTTTCATTTACGCTTAAGTTCTTTGGGAAATTAACGATGACTTTAAAATATTTTCAGGCACCTTTTTTAGATCCCAGATAATTCCAAACCACGAAAGAAATTTTAAAATCCAATACGTAATATCTATTTCCCACCAATAAAAACCTTGATTTACTGAACCAGGATAATGATGATGATTGTTATGCCATCCTTCTCCTAAGGTGATTAAAGAAATGAATAAGTTATTCCTACTATCATCACCGGTAATATATCGTTTAGTCCCAAATTTGTGAGCCAAGGAATTTGTGGAACAGGTTCCATGAAATAAAAGAACTGTAGAAATAAGAAAACCCCAGACAAATAATTGAAGTCCATTAGTTCCCCATTCAGGTTTGTATGCATAAAGAATATCGCCGAAAATAATTAATCCAACTGCCAATAAAAATGGAATGACAATATCAAAACGATCTAGCATTCTTAGTTCTGGAAATTTTATAAGATCACCAATTAATTCTTTTTTGGTTTCAAAGTTAGACTTACCCATAAACCAAAACATGTGACTCTTCCAAAAACCCGATTGTGAGGGAGAGTGGATATCCATTTTGGTGTCGGAATGTTTATGATGATATCTATGATAAGAAGACCACCAAAGCGGACCTCTTTGGACAGCAGAAGCTCCTAGAACTGCAAATAAAAATTGAATAAATCGAGATGTTTTAAAAGATCGGTGGGAGAAATAACGATGATAAAATCCTGTGATTGCAAACATTCGTACCGCATATAAAATTAAAGCAGTAATAATAGCCGGCACACTCCACCCAACGAAAAATACGGCAAAGCAACCTAAGTGGATTCCCACAAAAGGGATACATCTCATCCAATCAATACTTTCATCAAAACAATTGTCGTAATTATTTTTTGCAACATCATTATCAAACCACTGGACTAGCGTATTTAATTGAACTTTCATGTGAACTTGAGCTCCGGCTATTTAAATTGTTTGCAGTCCATGCGAATTAATAATCCTTTAATTATTTTTAACTATATCTTTAATTAAATTTAATTTTGTCAATATTGTGTCAAGTTTTTGAATGAACTAGTAATTCAAAAGCTCACCTAATTGCTGTCTTTAAATTTTAATTAAAAACTAAGGATTAAAAAGGAGGGGAAATTTATCTATTTAAGGATAAACTCATACGAAAGAAATAACAGCGAATAGTTTGTTAATTTTATTTATATGACTTTAAACAGGAAGGACATGCTATGTAACTTTATAGACGACGAAACAAATTCAAAAAATAATCATAGTAACGTAGGGTTAATTAACTTTTTCAGGACCTTGTTATTTCTATTTTAATACTATTCCTTTAAACTTTGAAAAGTTTTGCGGATGGTTTCCATACGCTCACGATTAACCCCTAAGTCGCTATAACCTATGCGTGATGCAGAGCGAAAGTGAATTATCCCAGGTTCATTTAAGTAAAATTCAACATCGTCGATAAAACCAAAAATTTTTGAGGTAACTTCAATATGAATAAATCGCTCTAGGTCTTTTTTAATGCTTACGGTATTAATTGGTTTTATAGCTAAAAATAAAAATCTTTTAGCGCTATCAAGTGAACCTTTGTAGTAAATAGGTGGAATATAACTCTTAGTATTAATGTTTTTAGTAGATACGCAGTTAGGTGTTTCTGGACAAACAGCAAATTGGCCAATAGTTGTTGGAGCTTTTCCAGCACAAGAGGAAATAATGATGCTAAATGAAATGATGGTAAATACTTGAAAAATTCTAGTCATAAATTAGAAAACCCTGTTAATTTGAAGAAAAATTTATACTAATTCTTTAATATTGAATTAACAAAAATCATTGAAATGCAACTAAAACCCGTCCTTTAACAATTTAATCCTATCCTAATAATTAGCTAATTAATTGTTTTATATAATTTAACAGGTTTTAATTTTTACATATAGTCCTTATTAATTCTTGATTGAATCTTTACAAAAAATTTAATTTATATATGTAAAATTAAAAGTGTCTGATTGTAGAAAATTTTTGTAGGAATTCTCCTATAGGAAGATTTGGTGCCTTGCTGTATAAATAAGGGTTTTACCCCCTAAGGGGTAGTTTGACCCTCTGGGAATTCTTTTTATTTATATTTCGTGAAATATTTAGAAGATTAATCGCTTTTTTATAGGAAGCTTTTTAAAATGAGTAGATTGATGGCAATTAATCAAATTACATCCAAAAATCTTTTGGATCTAGAGAGCGCTCTTTGTCATGAAGATGATAGTGCCATAATTTATAACATCCAAACCAATCAAATATTATTGGCTAATACATTAGCTTGCAAAAATCTTGGATACATGAAAAATGAAATAATTGGCTCTGATATTAACGCCATTATTTCTAATAAATTTTCTCCCATCAAAACTCAAGAACCTATGCATGGTAATAAAATATCGATAGAAATTTGCCAGTTTATTGCAAAATCTGGTTTTTCTTTTATTGCTGAAAGAAAAATTCGAAAAATGAAAATTGACAAGCAAACTTATCATCTTGTTTGTTTTAAAGATTTGGTTGAAATAGTTACTGACTCGAGCATTAAAAATGAAACTAAAGGATTAATACCCTTTTATAAAAAAATATTAAACATCAATCAAGAAGTTCTTTGTGTTAATCAGGATATGTTTTTTAAAAACCTGGTCTATAGTCTGTCCAATCAACTTAATGTTCGTTGGGTTATGATTTGCAAATTAATACAATCGCAGGGCACTAACAAATCCCAAGTTCTTTCATTGTGGGATCGGTCAAAATTTCAAAGTGAAATAGTTTATGACCTAAAAGGAACTCCATGCGAAAAAGCCTATAAAACGAAAGAAGTGTTTTTTTGTAATAAAGATGTAATAAAGAATTTTCCAAAAGATTTATTAGCTATGGATTGGGGTGTCGAATCTTATTTGGGAGTACCTATTCTTTCAGATAAAGGTGATCCTTTAGGCGTATTGGTTGCTATGGATGATAAACCTATGCAAGAGAACCAATACATGGAAAATAGAGCCATCATGGAACTTTTTAGTCTGCGGTGCGCAAATGAAATTATTTTAGATTCAAATAAGCATAAAATAGAATTTCCCCAAGCTCTTAAAAGCCGCTTAGAATCTTCTAAAAAGTATAAATCGCTTAGCAAAAGAGAATTTGAGGTTTTTAAATATCTTGCCTCTGGATTATCCAGTAAGTCCATAGCAGAAAAAATTGCAGTTACCCTTCCTACCGTTAAGTTTCACCTCAAAAATATATATAAAAAACTAGATATAAAGGGCAGAAAAGGGGTTCTGGAACTTTATGCCCATTATGTTCAATAATATAACCCTACGCAATTCCAATTATATTTCTTGACGGGTTGGTTTTTAAAATATTTTACTAAGAACCTAAAGATAAAAAAGATATTGGCAGCTATGTTTTTGCGTGTTTAAAACATGATTAGATTTTAATCACAATTTTATTAATTTATGACGGCTCCTATCATATATCGTATTTTTGCGATTCTATTTTTTCTGCTTATCCTCAACTCCTGCAGCAAAACTCGATTACTTTATAATAATGCCGATTTGTTTCTTCTTAATCAATTTGATACTTATTTTGATTTAAATAACACCCAGCGTTTAAACCTTAATAAAAGTATCACTCAATTTTTGAACTGGCATCGTAAATCGGAACTTAATTTTCTGGCAGTGCGTCTTAAGGAGTTAAAGTTGCGTTATCAAAGGGGGATGAGAGAGGAAGATTTCGATTGGGTTTTTGAGCAATATGATATTTTCCGGACAAGAATTTTATATAAGGCCGAACCTGATTTGGTAACCTTTTTGTTAACTCTTGAAGAAAATCAGATTCGGTATATGGAAAAAAAGTTACTTGAACGAGACGATTGGTTGACAAAACAAAATAAAATGACTAACGATGAAGCTTATGAAGAAGTTCTTGATTGGTTTTGCGATAGCCTGGAAAGCTGGTTGGGTAATTTGGAGTCAGACCAACGGAACAAAATTGCCTCGTGGTTGCAAATTGATCGAAATTGGATCGTAACCCAATTAGAAAATCGAAAAAAAATTCAGAACCATTTTGGGGGTTTATTAAGATCTAAGAAAAGTTTATTGGAAGGCCTGCATATATTATTGCATCAACCTGAAGCTTACTGGACCCATTCCTTTAAGAAAAAGAAAATAGAGAAGAAAAAAGAGTGGAAAGAGATTTTGGTGAAAGTAGACGCTATTACCTTACCTTTGCAGAGAGAAAACGCAGCAAGTGAGTTGCAACGCTATATTGACGATTTTCTTTTTCTCGGTCAAGAAAATGCCAGTTAAATACTTTCCAACTTTGATTAAGTTATTTATAAGTCGGGATGGGCTTTTTGTTTTATGAGTTAATTAAAACTTAAACTAGCTTGATTCCTCATTTTCTTCATCATCCTCGGAAGACTCTTCTGAAGATGCCTCACTGGATCCGCCTTCAGCAGTCTCTCCTGACTCACCGCCTTCAGCAGTCTCTCCTGACTCACCGCCTTCAGAATTTCCGCCAGGTCCACCGCCTTCAGAATTTCCACCAGGTCCACCGCCTTCAGAATTTCCGCCAGGTCCACCACCTTCAGATTTTCCGCCAGGTCCACCGCCGCCAGATTTTCCGCCAGGTCCACCACCGCCAGATTTTCCGCCAGGTCCACCACCGCCAGATTTTCCTACTGAACCTCCAGCCGGTCTCACACTAGGACTTGCTGCAGCTGCTGCCGCTGGAGCGGCTTTACTTGAAACTCCGATCAGGGGTGCGGACTGACTTGGAATAGCTACGGATCGAGCTCCAGGAATGGACAAAGCTGCCCCGCTTCTCGGCTGCCCTCCAGAGAAACTAGGTGTATTAGTTGGCGCCGGTGCCATAGGAATTGCAACCAGCACCGTCATCTGTTTGAGCACTTTTTCTCTCTTGGCAAGGGCTTTATCCTTAGGTAAATTATCATTGCCAATTACAGTCACTTTACCAAGCGTTGTCACTCTCCCGGTCTTCACGCTTGCTCTTAAATCTCCGCCAATAAAACTACCCCCTGCTAATTTTAAACTGGTATCATTTACAACGATTGCATTACCGGTTCCGTGAGTTTTCAAAGCAACCGCTCCATCAACCGCCAACGTATCCAGGTTAATCAGACCGTTATTGGCATCGGTGGTTGCCGAAAGATTACCCCCAACAGTTACAGGTCTTCTTCCATTATCCGTGATACCTGTTGCGTTACCGCTGGTTAAGGTCAGGTTGCCGCCCACTGACGCAGATCCAATACTAAGAGCCGTTGTTCCGTTATCAACAGTTGCGTGACCCGATGCTCCCCTCGTGGTTAAGGTCACAGTACCTGTCAGTGCATTGCTACTATCATCAAGGGTGATCGTTGCGTTATTGGCACTTGTTGTAAAAGAAGAGGGGCCTGCTACTGTTAATGCGGTGCCCAAAGTTTGGTTCCGGTATGTATCGTTATAATTTTGAGTATCTATAATATTCCCAGTCGTAGCTGTTGCCGAAAGTCCTCCGCCAATCGTAGACCCGACAAAGTGCAAACCCGCATCATTTACGACGGTCGCACTCCCTGATCCGTGAGTAATGAGTTGAAGCTTTCCATCAACGGCCAATGTTCCAAGGTTAATTGAACCGTTATTTGCATCTGTGTTGACAGAAAGATCAGCGCTAACAGTTACTGTGCCACTGTCGGTGATACTATTGCCGGTTGTTAACTGTAAAGCTCCACCAATTGATGATTGCCCGATGTTAAGGGCTGTTGTTCCACCATCAATCACTACATGTCCTGTTGATCCTGTTGTATTTAAACTAACCGCTCCGGTGAATGCGTTGGTCGTGCTATCGATAGCAATAATCCCGTTACTGGCGCTCGTTGTAAAAGAAGAAGTACCGGAAATTGTTAGTGCTCCGTTATCTACAATATCGCTGCCTGAGGTGGGCCCATTGTTTACTGCAACCAGACTGCCTGCCGTAACAGTGCTTAAAGTCATGTCACCGCTTGTACGATTTGTTTTTCCTGTACCTGCCTTAATCGTTGAAGTGAATGCACCCGTGCCTGTATTCATAGTGGTACCGGATGCTAATGTGATGACTGCCGCACCCGAGTCGCGTTGGCCATCAACGACCCCATTAGAAGTCAAATCATTTGCTATAAAAGTGAGGTCGCCGTTGTCTGTCGTAATATTTGCGTTGACGAGTACGGAGCGGCCCGCCTGCAAGGTTAAGTCGCCGCCATCACCCCCCGAATTGTTTGCAGTTATGGCTTCCGATACCGTGATATCGTTGTTGGCTTGCAGGACAACATTGGTAGCGGCTGACAACAAGGTCGTTATCGCGTTAGGAGTTATCGTGGAATTACTTGAAGAGTTTGTTCCGTAGACCGCAGAACTGACTGCATCTCCAGCTGACGCCGTATATAGATAGACTTCCCCTGAACGAGTATGACTATTGCTATTGCCATCACTTTGATGTGCGCCAACCACTAAACGGCTATTATCCAAGGAGACACTCCATCCAAAGCTATCAGTGGTGTCTAAATCTTGATTTACATTTTTTCCGCCGGAAAAACCCTCACCTATGGTTGCATCAAGTTGACCCCCGCTGAACTCGCTATCGGTAAATGTATAGATATGCACCTGTCCTGAATCCCTTGTGCTGTTGTTATTGCCATCACAGAGATGACAGCCAACAGCCAACATATTTCCATCCAGGGAAATTTCACTTGCACTGCCGTCGTATCTATCCAACGTTTGATTGATATTCTTGCCGCCGGTGTAACCGTCCCCGATCATTCCAGCTAGAGCGCCACCGCTGAATGAACTGTCTGAAAAGGTATAAAGATAGACCTCACCGGAACCGTCTTTAGAATTGTTATTGCCATCACCAGTCCATGCTCCTACCGCTAACCGGTTGCCATCCAGCGAAACGGCGGAGAAGGCATCATATTCGTCTAGGTTTTGGTTTATGTTTTTTCCGCCGGAATAACCCTCACCGATGGTTGCTGCTAGAGCACCCCCGCTGAACTCGCTGTCTGTGAACGTGTAAAGGTGTACTGTGCCACTCCCTAGACCATCGGTATCATGACCACAATATAAACAACCTACCGCTAAACGGTTTCCATCTAATGAAACAGAATAACCAAAGAGGTTATTTTCGCTTATGTCTTGATTGATATTCTTGCCGCCCGTGTAGCCTTTCCCGATCATTCCAGCTAGAGCACCGCCACTGAATGTGCTGTCGCTGAAGGTGTAGAGATACACGTCTCCGGAATTTGAACTACTATTATTTAATCCATCACCTAACAATGCCCCTACGACGAGTCGATTTCCGTCTAATGAAACCGCCTGTCCAAAATCATCTTGGTTTCCCAAGCTTTGATTTATATTCTTACCGCCTGTATGACCCTCACCAATAATCGCCTCAAGCGTAGCCCCACTAAAAGATGAATCTGTAAAAGAGTAAAGATAAACATGTTCATCAGGCGTTGTGCTGTTCCATATATGTCCTGCCCCAACCGCTAAACGATTTCCATCTAATGACACAGATGACCCAAAGGTGTCGTCATTACTCAAGGTCTGATTGAAGTTTTTACCACCGCTGTGACCGCTACCCATCATGGCGGCTAGGCTGAATGCACCGCTGCTAACCCCTGAGGAAGTGATGGTGATATTTTTGGGGTCGAGAAGTAACTCACCTCGTCGGTCATTGATGCCGGTAACAACTTTAGCCCCGAAGGTCAGTGTGTCGGCTGAAGAAACCTCGACGAAGCCGCCGGCACCTGTTTGAGTTCCAGGCGTAACATCCAACTGTCCAAACACGGCTGCCTGTTGATCTGCCCAAACAATGATGCGTCCCCCATCACCCTCCGTGCCGGTAGTTTTGGCAGTAATATTGGCGGCATCGGTCATCAGTAGCGTTTCTGCATTTTTAATTTCATCCACGGTAAGATTTTTACCGCCCTGGTACTCGCCACCTAAACGGATCGTTCCACCACCCATTGTTCCGGAAGCATCGATGGTATTAGATAGAAACTTGAGTGCGGATGCCGTAACATCAATACTTCCACCTTTACCATTAGTGCCTACAGCAAGGTACTTACCGGATGTTTGGATTTCGTGTTCGGTAAAATGTTGGATCGAGCCCCCTGTTGCTCCAGAAACATCAAGTACGGCATCGACATTTTCCCAGGATCTAAAAAGGGTGCTGATATCGATGCTACCACCTTGACCTGTGATACCTTGGGCAAGAATAGGTGCCGCAATAGAAAGACCCCCGGCAGTCAATTTAATATTTCCGCCACTTTCGCCGCTCGCATCAATTTGTCCACCCACACTGAGCCAGTGTGTACCCGTGATAGTGATGTCACCGCCTTTGGCATCTTTGCCTGTTGCTTGAATCAAACTCTTATCAAGAGTGACACTTGCACCCTGCACAAAAATTTCACCTCCTGAATCCCCCGAGTTTTCTCCGGAAGTATTTAATTGACCCGCAACATTTACGTTTCCTTCATCGCCTCCACCGAGAAAAATACGCCCATCTTTTTTGATAACACTGTGTGCCTCTATCCGCCCCTCCATATTGATGACATTCTTTATAATGTCGCTAGCGTTTCTGGCCGTCAGGATCGCCTGCCCTCCCTTCGCCTGGATGGAACCAGAATTTGAGATTCGGTCGTTGATCAGGTTGCCGTCCTTATCCAGAACCTGTCCCTCTACCGGTCTATCAACGGTAAAAGCAATGAGATCGTTTCCAACAAAATCTACGGTTACAGCTTCCCCTGATGCGATACCGACCGTGCCCAGGTTTGCCACAACCACTCCCTTGTTATTGACCGATGGAGCAATCAAGGCAGCAAATTCAGACGCATGGATTCTGCCTTCGTTTAATATGAATGCCAGAGGTTTGCTGGGATCCTGGGAGAATTTGTAGAGGCCATCGATAAAGTCCTGTTCGGATATTTTAAGGGTGCTTGCGATCAGGCTGGCTACGTTGATGTTGGCGGTCGGTGAAATGTATATCCCATTAGGATTACTTAAAACGATCTGGCCGTTGGCTGCAAGATTACCTTCAACCACGGTTCGACTATTACCAAGAATATTGTTCAGGGCGGAGGAGTTGGAGTTAGGTTGTAGGAAGATCACCGACTCATTATTTCCTACACTAAAACTTTCCCAATCAATTACAATCTTGTCTGTGCTTTGAGTAACGGTAAGGGAGGAGCCGGAACTTTCAATAGACCCCGTACCGGAAGAGATCACTCCGCCTTTAGGCAAGGCATATCCAAGCACGGGAAACCCGCCAATCAGATAAACCAAAAGTCCGACTAGGAAACGGGTTATCGTATGATTACGTCTTACATCATAATCCAGAACACGAACCATGTTGAATATCCAAGGTGAAAAGATTTAAAAATCTTCTTCCACGAGGTCCCAACGGCAAATACTAAATATGATTTGAAAAAATATTTTAGATATGCTTTGCAGAACCTATTTACCTCCACCCTATAGTATAGAGCAGTTTAGATATATAATTTTGGCTCATTCAGCAAAAGACCCGAGGAATCAATATAAAAGTCCTATATTTATAAAACCTATACTCGATAACTTATTGATAATATTATAGATTTCCAGCCTTAAGGTGTTTCTGCCTTTATATATGACGAAATAGAAATAATTGGAGTATTTTTTTATGGATGGATGTCAATCCGGATTTTTCTAATAAGTGAGGTGTTAATAGGGGAAGTAAACGGTTTTTGTAAAAACCTTGATTTTAATAATTGACCATCCCATTAAGGTAAATAGTTCCGAAGGAACCATCATCAGGGGCAATGCTATTGAATACAGGTATGCCATAAGTGAGAGCAAAGCTGACATTGGGACTTTTCTCTTCTTTTTTCGGGATGTTGATTTTTATACCAGCCCCTGCCCCTGTGATGTGCTGGTCAACCTCTCCCGACTGTTTATCACGCACATAAACATGACCGTGTTCTAAAAAGGAAATGAAAGAAACTATTTGACTAAGTTTTGGAAGGTCGTAATCCCAATTCACATCCCATGGAAAAGGGACGGTATATTCTGCCGAAACATTAAAGCCCATATCTCCAGAGAATGCAGATAGGGGGTAACCACGAACCGTTCCCACCCCCCCGACTATGAAAAGAAATGGGGCAAGTGCTCGGTCATTATTAATCTGCCCTTTAAACTTAAACATAAAGTAACTGTTTAGGATTTTGGCAGATTGGAGACGGGTTAAATCGATATTGGTGGAGAAAATTTCTCCATGTCCGCCTGCCCTTGAAGCCAAAGCCCGGTTGGGGTCTCCTTCGCGCAATCCCATCTGGAATTTTAAATCGTAAAACGTTCTGCCAAGATAAGAGTCAGAAAAATTGCCTCCCAGCCCTAAAGATATATTAGTCAAGTTGTCCTTACTGGTATTGGCTCCTTGTGATTCATTCTCAGCACTTTTAAAATCAATTCCCGTCCGGGCCGAAAAACTTGCCGTCAGGCTTTTATAAAATAAATGGGAGACTTCCAGCCCAACAGTGGTTGAGGATCCTCCAGCCGCCAGATTTTTAAGGGTATCGCCAAGTTCATTTTCAGTAAAAGTATAAGCCACTTTCATCCGGGTTCCGTAGGAGTTGATAGGGAAAGTATAAAAGGGACTATAGGCATCCTGCAGACTAGTGCGCGTCCATCGGGCTGAAAACTGATCTCCCAGAGTAAAAATATTGGCATAAGTCATATTAAATCCAGAACGGAAAGCTCCGGTAAAACGAGAGCCAAAATTATCAGAATCAAAAGATACGTTATAAGGTCTCAATTCGGTAACATCCATAACTAGATCTGAGGTTCCTGGTAGATCACCAGGTTTCAATACGGCCCTTACTTTTACTCCCATCATCTCGTTCAATTCAAGGAGCACACGTTCTAAGGTCTGCTCTCTTAAAACCGTTTCTTCTTGAACCATTTTCATTCTTTGTTTAAACTTTTCTTCGTCCAGCTTTTTGTTCCCCTGAACGATAACTTTGTTAACTCTGCCCTCAGTTATAATTATTTCTACGATTCCGTCTTTAACTTCCTGCTTAGGGATAAACGCAGTTGCCAAAAGGTACCCTTCACTAGCGTAAAAAGCGGAAACCTTATCGGCTAGTATGGTTAGGGTTCCCAAGGTGACCTCCTTGCCTTCACCCAAATCAACCAAGGGCATCAATATTTCGTCAGTGAAAACCGTATTGCCGGTAAGCTTTATTTTCCTTACAAAAATTACAGGCCCAGCTTTGGGATCCTTTCGAGCCTTGCGTTCCTTGCTACTTTCAAGGTACATTTTGGGATCAGGAATTGGTTTAAAGGGGCGAGATTGTTCGAGTGATTTTTCTATTATTCCAGACTGACCTTCAAGTGGAATATTTGTTTGAGCTAGCACCACTTCGGGCACTAAAATACAACTGAGTACAAGAAGAGGGTAGTAGATAAAAAAAATAAATTGTTTGTGTATGATGTGTCGCATTAACTAATTCATACCTTTTAATAGAAAAAACACCACAAGCTTTTTATCGGCAGAATTCTAGGAAAATGTGACATTAAAACCGCCAATAGAGCATTAAAAATTGGTCACGCAATGGAGAATGAACAATGAAAAATCTCCCTTATAATTAGGTTTTGCTTCTAACAGTTAATCTTAAATTCAATAAATAAAACTAAAACCCTAAAAAAGAGTTTCTAATTTTAGAAACATGGCATTTCATCGAAATGTTTCTGAGATCTGCTCATGGTTTCATTCTGAAGAAAAATACATCCATGTTTTTTAGTCACTGTATTCGCTTCTAATATCCCCTCCGTATTGATGACATTCTTTATGATGTTGCTAGCATTTCTAGCGGTCATTATTGCCTGACCCCCCTTCGCCTTTAGGGAGACAGCGTTGGAGATCCGGTTGTTAATCACGTTACCATCCTTGTCCAAAACCTTACCTTCAACCGGTTTGCTGACGGTAAAAAGAATGAGATTATTTCCTACAAAATCAACAATCGCGACCTCTCCCGAAACCATACGCACCGTATCTAATTTTGCCACTACCATCCCCTTTTTGTTGACCGATGGAGCAATCAATTCAGCGAAATCTGATGCATGGAATCTGTCCTTGTTTAAGACCGGTGCTATTGACTTGATTGGATCCTGGGGAACGGGTTTAGTTGGAATTGATTGACGTAATGATTTTTCAATTATCGCGGATTGACCCTCAAGGGGAACTTCTGTTTGGGCTAACGCCACATTAGAAAAATGTGACAATAATCCAAAAATAAGTAGGACAAAAGTGAACAAGAAAAGACTTCTATTCCAATAAAATCTTTGCCTAAAATGCTCCATAAGTACAACTCCATTTATACAAGTAAAATTTTGTTTTTATAGTTAATCTTTAGATGTAATCAATTTAACTTCAATGGGGAAACAAGATAGAAGAAGTGGTGCATTCTATCAAAATAATACTGATAGTTCTAATTATGGTTTTATGAGGGGGTATCGGTAATCGAAAGTAACAAAAACCTACCACTTTTATTTTTATATTTTTTTAATGGTTAGATGGAAGAAATCTCGGGTTATTGAGAATTAGGCCATATATTTTAACTTTTTTACTCTGCACTGTGAGCAATCGATACATCTTTTGAAAAGATTCGGTATCTAAAGTTTCATCCATTAACATGGTGAGTTGTTGAGAAGTAATTGGGCTCATAGAGTTTTTTCCAAACATGGAGGTGCCCATCCCAAACCAGTTTTCCGATATAAGCCCCTGATTAACCAAATGTGTGGTGCCTAAAGAATATTTTTTAGCTTTTTTAAGAAAATATTGGGCAAGGTATACAGGAACACAGGGCCCTATGGCTACAACTCTAGAAGGATTATCTGCCGGGTATACAAAGAGTCCTACTTTAGTATTCCCCATCTCTAAAAATTCTTTCTGAATATCTAGAATTTTTTTTTCATATTTCTTAGACAGCCATGCCTCAACTTTTACTTTATTCTTTTTTATAGCCAAGCAATCTTCTTTTGCAAAACTCAGATTAACTGCATTAAAAAGAAAGAAGAATAAGATATATAAGCATGAAAATAAAAATTTCATTTTTTCCTTTGGAAAACTTAACACTAAGTTGCCATCTTTCCATAAAGACACAGATAAAATCCAGTTATAATCATATGAAAATCAAATGCAATTTATGCTAAAGCTTTACCCAACCTTTTTTTTTTCCATTTCTCCATTTTATTTTTGTCCATTCCCCTTTAATCTGAAATAGATCAACCTTAGTACCTGCTTTTAGACGATTGCAGATTTCTCCATCAGGTTTTAGATATATAGTTTGTGATTTTTGCAAAATTATAAAATTATCTTCTTTCATCTTGTGAGAACGTTAGCAAAGTTCATTTTAAAGGGGGCAATGATTAATGCTCGCTGCCTATTTTATCAAGAATATGAATAGGCAGAATGGAAAAATTTGGATCGTATAACTCAAGTAACCCTTAGCAGAATCGAAACTTGGTTTCGAGTTGGCTAAAAATAAAGGTGGGAGTTGTTTATGGTTGTTAGAGTTAAAATATTGATTTATATGCGATTATTTGGTATAAAGGGGTGTTTGATAGTCGCGGGAGTCCATTGAAGGTTCCTTCTCTTTCTTTTACAACTTTCCCCGCTGTTTCTTCAATGGGTTTTTCGCCCACATATCCCTTTTATTTAAGGAGAATAATATGGTTGACCAAATGATAGCTTATGTGAAGAAATTTACTGAGGCAGGCTTGGCCTTGCTCGCGCTTGGGATAGTTATGCAAATCACTTTTGGTAAAGCTGTTCCGTTTGTGGGAGGCGATATTGTTGGTAATATTACAGGTATTGTTGCAACGCTTGGTGCGCAGGGTGTGGTTGGTCTCGCTGCAGTTGGAGTGATTTATGCTATTTTTAATAGACAATAAATAAACATTGCTGAAGCGACTGTTTTTCAGGTTTACTATTATTTGCTGAAACTACAGTCGCTTCATTTTGCATACCTGCCGTGGTGAATTATATTTACGTTAGTAAATTGTAATCACTCCCTCAAACTCTCCTCATTCAAAAAATAAACTAGTTAAAGTAATCCTAAGGGATAACAAAACAGCCCGTTTTAAATTGTTTCAAACTGGAAGAGAAAAGGTGAGGGATAGCAAATGTAATTTGGTGAAGATTGAGAATTTATACAGAAACTATTTTACTCAAGTTCCCGTAACCGGAGTAGAGCAAATTCAAGATTATCAAGTGCCGCATCAAAGTCGGGTCTGAGTCTAACAGTTTCCCTGTAATGATAAACGGCTTCTTTCATCTCTCCTTTTTGAACCAGAGCATGCCCTAGTTTATTGTGGGCCCAAAAGTCGTCAGGGTTGAGTTTAATAGCCATCTTGTAATGAGAAATCGCTTCCGCATTCTTCCCTTCAGCATCCAGAGCATTTCCAAGGTTGTTATGAGCTTTGGCGTAGTCAGGTTTGAGCTTAATTGTCATCTTGTAATGAGAAATCGCTTCCGCATTCTTCCCTTCAGTATCCAGAGCATTTCCAAGGTTGTTATGTATGAGAGCGAAACTAGGATACTCTTTATCCGTTACCCTAACGTCATGCTCGAAAACTGTAATATTATTCTTCCAGTGGCTCACTTGCTTCCAAGTTGTTATCAGTAATAAAAAGATTATTATTCCGCCGGAAACAGACAATACCTTTTCCTTTTAAAAAAGTGTAACAAAATTATTTAACCGCTGGACTAAACAAGAAATCAGTACTGCTTTGGAAAGGATTAGATTGGCCAATTCTCCTGACGACGCCCCTTTCTAATTCATGATGTCTAGAGGAAAGCTGTATGATGTTTAACCCCGTTTTTTACGGCCATTATTTTGACTATGCTGAAACTTATTGAATTTAAGTAGCCCCAAGGGGAATCGAACCCCTGTTTCCGGCGTGAGAGGCCAGCGTCCTAGCCGCTAGACGATGGGGCCAAGTTGAATTTTTTGTATTTGCGGCTTTTATCATACCAATTAAAACAAAAAAGACAACCGTCTGGTAAGTATTCTGATTTATTTATTTTTCGAAGGTTTTGACTTGTTTTTTGGGAATAAAGATAGGAATGGTGCATTAGGTGGGTGTAATGGAATTTAGTTAATACCTCTGCTTAGATTGTTCTTCCCATCTGAAATCCATTTGAACATAGCCTCTCCAAAGATTCTATATCCATTTTCGTTGAAATGGCTGTCGGTCTTCCAAGTTGTTTTATTACCATTTCTTACTGATTCATCTAAGGGCTGATGCAAGGGAATATATCCAATTTTATTTACCTCGCAGTATTTGCCAAGGATTGTAGAAAAAAGTTTTGCGGGTAAATTTCCATGGTTAGCGAGGTGTGATGATGCATCAACAATTATAAATTTTTTACCTTCCTTGGCGACGTCCCTATTCAGGGTTTCCAGTATCTTTAAGTTTATAAAAACAACTTTTTCAAAATTAGGGTAGTCTTGACTGCCTGAAAAAATATCATTTTGAATTCTTGGTGCGTAGTTTTTAATCAACTTATTAAATTCTTCTTCCATAGCAAAATCGCTTTTAAACATTCCATTCAGTTTGTTTAAGCCAAATTCAAATTTTCTCCAAATATCCAATAGAAAAATTTTACGCTCTCTAGTTTTTGTCCTATCTTCACCAAACTCTCTTGCAATTACCTCTGCCTGTAAACGTCCAAACTTTTCATAATTTTTTTGTGGCGGTAATATTAGTAATAGGTCTGATTTGTAAAGTTTTTCAGAAATTTGGGCAATCTTTTCATTTGTGATTCGCTCTATTAAGGTTTCTTTCAATTTTATATATTCATCTGTTTTTAGTGGGGAGTATTTTCCAAGCTTGATTTTCTGCGCTTTAAGTTTGGTTAAAAATTGGTGGAAATCAGCGAAATTTAGAATTTCTAATAAAGATTTGAAATCACTTTGTATGCCTTTTGGTGCTATATTAAAAACCGGGCGGATTGCCAATTGTTGTTCTTTTTTAATTGTGTTAGTGATAGAAGAAAAAGGGGCAATGGTCCTATAGATATCATCTATAAAGATGAATAAGAATACAAAATCGGGATTAAATGCCCGAGCGTATTGACGGTAAACTAATAAACTTTGCCCGATGCCGATGCCCCCAATACCAAAATTCAAAACTTCAAAATTTTGACTTGGCCTATTAAGCGAAATGTTATTTAAGAGTTGCTCTAAAACTTGCCCTGGAGTATTTTGAAATGCGACTTGTTCTGCCTGCACTAAGGAATCTCCTAGCAAGGCAATTCTTTTAGTGTTAGGTGGTTTAACCCTTTTTCTATTAAAATCTCGGAACCCTAAAGCATTGTTCTTGATCCTGGCGCTATATTCATGGGCATACCAATGGCCACCTGTATAAGTATATTTTAAATTGGGGGCCAGCCTCCAACCGACCGTTGAATCAGGTATCACCGATAGAGTTTCATAGCCTGGATGGAAGCGAGCATATATTTGCCCACCTATTTCAATAAGTACTAATACAATTATTATTGTTAATAGCTGAGCGGTAAGTATTTTAAAAAAATTTTTCAATGTTTTAATTTGTGTGAAAATAAAAACCCGTTTTTTTATATCAGAATCTAGAAACAGTTATGTATATAAAAAAATTAAAAACTATGCGTCAAATATAAAAATAGACAAGCCCTCTTTATATCTTCTGCCCAAGTTAGGAACTTAAAAAGAAGTGGCACTACGGGGAATCGAACCCCTGTTTCCGGCGTGAGAGGCCAGCGTCCTAGCCGCTAGACGATGGGGCCATGATGGTAATTCTAGCAATAAATCAAATTTTTTCAATAAAATAGAGAACAGGCAGAAAGGGATCGCAATATTGACGGGAGATTTAGGAGACTTTTTTTGTTACTTCAATATGGGTACAGAGGATTAATTACTTTTGGTAAGAGTTTTAGAAATCTTTTTAGCGACGTACAAATTACCTATAGGGGTCAAATGTCCTTTCGAATAGGCGAAATCTTTAATATCTTTTTGGAAAAAAAACTTTACCATTTCGGAAGAAGAAACTTGTCGTATTTCCCTAACTAAATTAAGGTAAGTAATTCCTTTTTTTTCTGCCTCCTGGCGAACAAATTTGTAAATATTTTCATAGTAGGCACTTCTATGTTCGTATTGTGTCGGTAAATGAACGAGTATAAGTTTACTGTTTTTAGCTCTATTAATTTTTTTTAAATTGCCAAAAACTTTTCCTATTAACTCCTCCATCTCCTTTTCAATTAAAACCGAGGGCTTATTTACGTTTTCTGAAAAGCTGATTCCTCTAACTTTTTTGGCTAGTCTAGCAATATTAAAAAATTTTAAGTATTTTTCATGAATTTTGCGAAACGATAATCTACTGATCGGTGTGTTTTCAACTATAATTTCTTCATTTCTTACACGTAGTAATGGTTTTGGCACGCCCAGAAAACTTTTCTTCATCATGCGTTTAAAGTCTTCACTGATGAAGGCGAAGATATGTATTGAGTGGTCGAGTTGCGCACCATCGCGTTTATACCAAAGATAAGCCTGGCCAACGCCATATCCACCCTGCCCCATGTTGACACTCTGAATGCGTGGGTCAATCAGCTCAAGATAATTACACCAAGTGCTCGCGTTATCTACGCCATAACCAAGGGTAAACGAATCACCTGAACATATAACTCTAATTCTTCCGTTTGGAACGTTGGTAGTGAAATCAGTTTCCCCCCTAAATCGTTGGCCGTTAGTTTTGAGATACACATTCGGACCATACATGTTATCAATAGAAATATTAGGCTTATTGATCCACCCTAATAATGGATCATATTCAGTATGGAGCCGTTCAGCAAGAAACGGTTCTTTCTTGATTTTTTGGCGCACTTCTTGGTAAGCATAATAGAAACTTGCAACACCTTCTAAAATTGCGAAAAATAAAAAAAATATAATAAGATTGGCCAAGCAAAGTTTTAAATATTTTTGAAAAATCTTTTTCAGACTAAATCCTCCAAAACTTAATCCATATCAATATAAGAAATGACCTGTGTTTTAGGTTTGTATCAAGCATTTAGTTGGGAAAGAATTTTGGCAAGTTATACTAACATATTATAAATGGGCTGGATGGCCTCATCGGTCGTTGATAAATTCGCCGGCTTGAGAAGTCAGCGTTTTAGACGCTAGGCAATAGGGCCAAATAAGAAAATTTTCAATAAACGCTGCTATAATAGCATTGTAAAAACAAAAGGCAACTTCCCATCATAATTTCCTAGTTTTTCGCCTTTTTTATAATCCTATTAAATAACTTTATATAAATCGAAGAACGATTGAATTCATCGATTATTTAAAAGATGCAAACAAAAATGAAAAAAATTATATTTTTCACTATTTTGATTAATAGTTTAATCTTTGCGGCTCTGGAGTGGTTTTCGGGAAATATAATTACCAATAAAAATATTTATGGGATTATTGGGTTGATGGAAAAGCATCATCCTTTTATGGAGTATGATGAAAATTTAGGTTATAGGATACGTAAAGCAGCAATGGATAAGGAAACAAAGAGTTTTCCGATAGAGGTTCAGACAATCATGAAAGGCAAACTCAATAAGGTTGTATCAAAGAAACTTATATCAACAAAATTAAATTTTAATAAAAAGGAAGGAATTATACGTAATGAAAATGGTGATATTGCAATTAACAGCTTAGGGTATAGAGGGCCTTACTTTGTAAAAAAGAAGGATTCTAATATTTTTCGAATTGTCACTATGGGAGGTTCCACTACTGCGGGGATGCATGAAAATGAATTGACGTATCCAAGAATTTTAGAGCGAATGCTAAATCAATCAAAAACTAAAAAAGAATATTTCCAGGTAATTAATGCTGGTATGTGGGGTCATAATACATGTCAGATAAAAACAAGATTTCAAAATGAAATTATTGAATTGAAACCGGATCTGCTAGTTCTAATGAGTGGTTGGAACGATATAAACAAATTCAGATCAGCTGACATAACAAACTCTAGGGATTATTGTGAAAGTCACCACCCTTTATTAATTAAGTCAAATATATTTCGTTTATTACGTCTTGAAATTATCGAACTAGTAAAAAAAACAAATTCAGAATTAGGGTTTAATGTTTTGAAGAAAAACCTGGATCTTTATGAGAATAATTTGCGCGAGATTGCTGAAAAAACAAAAGAAAAAAATATAAAATTAATTTTAATGGGATTACCAGGGGTTTATGAAAAAAATTCCGTAAAAAATTTTAAAGAATATGTTCAGTTCGGGAATATGAATACTCGGGAGTTAACATACCGTCAAAAAGCGCTCCTATCTACTAGTGAAATTAAAATTAAATTGGCCAGAGAGTATCCTCATGCATCTTATGTTGATAATGGCCTTTCAATTAATATACCTGGTAAAAATGACTTCTTTTTCGACCCTGTTCATCCAACTGGGTCGGGTAATAGGATTATGGCATTTAAATTATTGGAGCCCATAATTGGTTTAGTAAATAATAATAAAATAAATATTTCCAAGGCAAGTTGGTCGAATAATAAACTTGAACTGGATTATTTAAAAAGTATTTTTGCCTCTAATAGAATTGAAGATCTTGCAGGTTCGGGTTGCGTTGCTTTAAGTAAAACTTTTTGCAGTTCTTCACATAAAAATCTTAAAGTATTTATTTATGTGAGGGCGATCAACGAGTTTGCCTTGGGAAGTTTGCTTCAGTTTCACGAAGATACTAAAAAGCCAAAACTTTTTAGAAAACTTGAAAGCTTATTGAAAAAATCCATTTTGATGAGCCCTGATAATTCTATTACTCCTTGGATATTGAGTTGCCTTTACTTAATAATAAAAGAAGAAAATCTTTCTAAAAAATATTTATTAAAATCAATACAATTAAATCCTTTATTAAAAAATATATCTTTTGAAAAGGAAAGATTAAAATTTCAGAAAAACTATAAACAAAATCCATTCATAAGTGATTACCTTGAGTTTGTGAAAGCTATAAAGCAAGGTAGCGATCCTAATTACAAATTCGTGCTTTTTAATTCTTTGCCGGAAAGTAAGAATATTTCAAACAAAACTAAAAACATGTTTGTTATGCAACATGTTAATTTTTATTGGGCCAATCCTATTTTAGGTCGTTCCATATTTTTGAGTTTGATAAATCATTTAAATTTAAATAACGAGTATCAACTTGCTAAGGGAATTAAGGCAAGGGCAGACTTGTTGGGGTTCCCATATGGATGGAATTAAAAATAGTGAAATTTCTATATTTTGGATAAAAATATTATGCAAGGAGAGAAGGTTTTCTTGGAATAAATGAACCTATAATATTGAATGGTGTCTGGAACTTTATAATAGTTGTGGATTAATATAGCAATTCTGAATCTAAAGAACTTTAAATATTAAAGGGAACACCCGGCTATCCGGAGGAGACAACAGTAGGCGTACTGCGTCTTATGGAAGGCACAAGCTTTTCGCCGGAGTCCCCCAAAATCATTGATCAGAAATTATTAAAAATTGAACACGACGATTTTTTCTCCAGCATTTCTCTTCACCTTCCGAGCAAGTTGGTTTTTCTTCCCCATAACTGATTGCAAACATTCTATTCTCACTTATGCCTAAAAATGCGAGCTGCTTCTTTACATAAAGTGCCCGTCTATCTCCTAAAGCAATATTATAATTATTGGTTCCTCTTTCATCACAATGACCTGCCAACTGAATCTTTAAGGCGGGGTTATATTTAAGCCACTCTGCGTTTTTAGATAGAATCTTTTTTGCCGATTCATCTATGTTGTATTGATCAAAACTGAAATAAACATCATCTAGTTTTTCAGATTGAATAAATTTTGTATTAGTATCCTTTTTCTCGTTGTCGTTAGAATTTGGATTGAAGAATGGATTAAACTGCTCTTTTGATGGTGTTGCTTTTTCGGTTTGCATTAAATTAATATCATCAATATTCGAATCGGAAAATTTATCAATATTATTTTCATTTGTCAGGCTTTCTTCCACGATAAAAGATGACAAATTTTTATCTGGAATAATTTTTTTTATTGGAGGTTCAATTGTTTTTTCTTTAGCAGGAATTTTACCTACGACAGGAGCTTTTTTTGATCTTTCCATTTCCTGATTTACGTTTTTTGTGTCGACAGTTTTGACAGCACAACCACTTACAATAGTTATAAAAATAGTTCCTATAATGACAGCTATTAAGTAAAACTTTTTCATAATATTTCTCCATTGATCCTCAAAAAGTTTGTTTTTAATAAATTAAGGTTTGCAAAGCGTGATAAGCGAAAAGGGCGCAACCCCTTTCCGCTTACCCAGAGCTTTCTATCAAAGAAAGCCTGTTTCGCTTCGAACTAAGGTATCTGCTAGTTAGAAATTAGAGTTATCTTGGGGGTTGGACTTGGAGACACCTTCCAGATATCTATTTTAATTTGGCTTGCATAGTAAAATCCTTTTGTTTGAAAATCAGAAGGGATTGGTAATGGGGACCCAACCCCTTCTGATCCAGAGACTTCTCCCTTTAGGGATTAGAAAGAAGCCTGTCTTGCTCTGTTGTTCCAAGTTTTTCTATTTTGGATATAGAAAAACTTGGACAAGCGGAGAAGATCATCTTTTTCTCAGCCCCGTGGGCTTGGATACAATCAATTATTAATTTCCAGGAGTTCCGTTACGGATTTGTTCCTGGAGCTATACCCGGACCAGCCATCAAAGATCTTGCAAGGTCCCTCATGCAATTTTTCTTTTGTTTCATCAAGGCGAAATCGCCTCGGGCTTTTATTTGTTTGCACCTTTGTAATTCCCCTGGTGCAATTTCCTCTGCCCCTAATGCTCTTGCAGCATCCCTGAAACACCTTTTCTTGTCTTTCATTAACTGGTAGTCGCCTCGGGGTTTCATTTGTTTGCACTCATCAACAGTGCGGCCTGCCATCGGAGGCGTACCAGGCGGTGCCGTTGGAGGAGGCATGTTAGGAACGCCTGTTGGAGGCATGTTAGGATCTCCTGTTGGAGCTATACCCGGACCAGCCATCAAAGATCTTGCAAGGTCTCTCATGCAATTTTTCTTTTGTTTCATCAAGGCGAAATCGCCTCGGGCTTTTATTTGTTTGCACCTTTGTAATTCCCCTGGTGCAATTTCCTCTGCCCCTAATGCTCTTGCAGCATCCCTGAAACACCTTTTCTTGTCTTTCATTAACTGGTAGTCGCCTCGGGGTTTCATTTGTTTGCACTCATCAACAGTGCGGCCTGCCATCGGAGGCGTACCAGGCGGTGCCGTTGGAGGAGGCATTTGAGCCATAGCATTTTGCACCAGCAAAACAAACACGCCAATAATTAAAGAATAAAGTAACTTTTTCATCGACTTATCCTTTCTAATTTAAAATATTATTTTTAAGAGATTAACGATTATCCTTTGCTTACCTGATAGTGGACGAAACCTTTATATTCAAATCAGTTACGTTTTGATTTGAAATTTGTTTAGAAAATTCATTTTTTATTACTGACGCTATACCCTTTTCTAACCAACTTGTTAAATTAGGGTGTGGTGCTAATCCCTTTGAGTTCATTTCAAAATTCAATCCTTTAAGGAAATGTTTGTAAGGGCCACTTCCGTAAAGACGGTTTGAAATCACAATAACCCGTCCTCGTTTATTTCCTTCCTCTATAATATTTTTAATCTCGTTCAAGGCTTTTTCTCTTTTGTCTGGCCAATCCTCTCTCAAAGCCATACCTTTTATATTTTTAAAAGGAGGATTGAACTGTTTCTGAATCCAATCGATATGATTCTTCATTTTCTTTTTTCGCAAAACCTCTGCTTGATCATCACTACTTCCGTGAGCTAGCAAAACAATCGTTTCTTCTTTTGGTTTTTTACTGACTTCTTTAATTCTTTCTAAAAATATTCCTGCAATCAGATTATCTTCCTCGTATCCCCCAAAAGTATTTATGATAGCGCTGCTTCTAATTTGAGGCGGAGTTAATCCATCCCACTGTTCAGG
The DNA here is from genome assembly GCA_028345515.1 of Nitrospinota bacterium. GTDB lineage: Bacteria > Nitrospinota > Nitrospinia > Nitrospinales > VA-1 > UBA8687. The sequence goes on along the minus strand of JAOMDP010000002.1, from coordinate 122,086 downwards.
TATTTTTGCGCTCAATCCCAAGATATAATCCGTTTTTTCTTTAAGCTGATCAGATGTTGGATACATCCTTACAAATACGATTTTTTTCACACCCTGAAACTCAAGATTAGAAACCGCATTTTGAATAGTTACGGCATCACCCATCCCATAGGCCATTTCAACTTTATACTTTGACCTTAGAGGTTCTATAGTTTTTTCAACTGCATCATTGTAAGGTTGCGTTGCGCCGTGGGGCATTATCACAATGCCAATGGGTTCGTGACTATTTAAAGGTATATATTTATTTGCAGTTTTTTTCATCCAAAGCAGGACATTTGGGTGAAGCAAGATCTCTTCTGGATTATGAATAATGTCTATGTCCCGGAACCTACGGTCAAAAAAATGAGTCAAAGACATCATATTTGAATATTTTGGACCTATAAAAAAAGGTATTACCAAGGTGTTTCCCTTTTTTGCCGCAGTATGTATAACCATTTCATCAACTTCATTGTCTTTGGTTACTCTGAGTTTTTCTTTTGCGTTATAACTGTAATAAATACCTGTTTGAATACTTTTAAATTCCTTTCTTTGTTTTATATAATCAGATAACCCCTCGAGTTCTTTTTTCATAAAATTCTCTGACTTTTCATTAAGTGCTCCTCTTCCAAGGATCACAAGCTTTTCTTGGGTTGAATTTTTACTGATTTTTTTCACACGATCTAAAAGTATTTGTCCAGTTAGATAACTCTCGGACATAGTTTCGTTCCAATGAATCTGATCTTTAAATTTATATGCTGGAAGATGTTTTCTTACTTCCTTTAAAATGTGATTATATTTTGATAGAAATAGAGGAATAATTACGACCTTTGATACGGAAAGTGAATCAAAACCCGACAAGGCCTTTTGAATGTATCCTGAATAATTACTATCTAATCCGTCATACTTTCTTCCAATAAAAACAATTTTTGCCAAGTATTCTTTTTTAAAATTTTTAAAAACCGAAAGAGTCTCCTTATTTCCTACAAAACCGCGGTCTGGTGCTAAAACCAGGAACCCTGTTTTAGGAGAAATTTGTTGAAAATTTGAATTGGTTATTTGCATCCCCGAAGCATTCCCAGCTATTAAGGCTAACCAGAAAAAAATAAGTATTAGCTGCTTAATCATCATGTTCTCCCATTCAAGACAAAATTTATTTAATGGATCCATCATTTTTCAAAGTTTCTGTGGAATCTATTGGACTAATAATTTTTGGGTTGACTGTTTTAATCTGGTTTGGAATTTGATTTTTAGTTGGATTTAAAATCATGATGTTTAAAGCCAAAAAAAAAGCTCCTAATATCAGGACCAATATGAAAAGAGTTTTATTAGTCATAATCTAATTCCAATCTTCAAGCTTAAACATCGAGCTTATGTGATCCCTTGCAATACGAATAACTTCTCAAAAAAAGTATTGAATAGATTGGTGGAGTAAAAAATAGATAGGATAATCAGAAATAAATTGGCGATTGCGATTACCCCAACAATTAGTAAGTATGTTTTTTCGAACACTTTGTTTCCTAATTAATTAAGTAAAATAATACTTGATTTTAATAATGATTATCATTATCATAAAAAAGGTTGGAAAATGTCAAGCTTTTCTATATTCATTGATTCATTTAAAAATTTAGGAGGATAATTGTATGAAGCTTAAATTTGATAAAAATAATCAATTAAAGGTGCGTTTGGCAATTGTTGAATCTCAACTAAAACTTGCAAACGAACAAATTAAAACATTAAAAAGTAAAGATTTAGAGATTTCAGGCAAGGCTTTTGGGCTTAAGGAGTAGTTTTAAGGAATCAAAAAACGGTTGGCCTTAAATTTTGTCGTATTTTCTCTAAAGGGAAAATTTTTAGATAAATGACAAAAGGGCATGGGAAAAAATTTTCTAATGCTGGTTTTATGAAGGGATTTAAGTTTTGCGGTCCCGAACCGTACAGCTTCAACTAAGAACGGGTTTCTTAAAACCCATCACGTTTCATGATTGGTGGGCCGCTGTTTTTCTTTTTCTTTTGTTTTCTAATTACATTTTCTGCTTCGAGATCACGTTTGTTCAACCCTACAATTAGAAATACCATAAGTGGATAAGCGGGTAGGCATAAAATTCCCCAGGTCGCCATAAACTTACCACCAGCGGAGATCATTCCGCCATCGCCGCCTTCATTACCTCCTGTGCCAAAGGCAAGGAACAGCATCAGTCCTAATAACATCCCCATTAATGAAGAAACGGAGGTTTTATGTGCTACCTCATTCATATATAGTGTTGGCAGCAATGGGAAATCGCTAACATACGCTCCAATGAGTCCCAAAGTAAACATGATGAAGATAGCCGCCATCAGAAAATCATTGGTAATGGCGATGGTAGCGACCAGTTGGTAAAGGGGAGCACAAAGCGCAACAATAAATGGATTCCGATAAATATTCATTTTCTCCTCTTAATAAAAACTGGGGAAGCCAACCGAAACAAATTTGGCGTAATGGAATTGGCTCGGGTACAGGGAGTCGAACCCCAACCTTTAGAACCAGAATCTAACGTCCTACCATTAGACGATACCCGAATGCTTATTTCATTAATTATTTATCTTAATTTTAATAAATTTCCATGTCAAGAATGTTTGCCTTAATTAAAAGATAAGGGGCTTTGTTATATGAGAGTTATTTCTGGCAGTGCCCGTGGCACTCGCTTAGTGGATTTGGGAGATGCGGATATTCGTCCCACTTTGGATCGGGTGAAAGAGTCGTTTTTCAATCAGGTAGGGCAAGATATTTCAGGTAGGACCTTCTTGGATCTATTTGCCGGAACGGGTTCAATAGGGATCGAAGCTCTCAGCCGAGGAGCAGAAAAGGTATTTTTTGTTGAGAAGAACTCAACTGCAAATGCTTTGATAACTCGTAATTTAGAAAAATGTCGAATGATATCTGAAGACCAAATAAAGCGCTGGCAATTAATTAAGCAGGGCGCTTTGGAATTTATAATGGTTTTAAAAGAAAAAGGTGTTCACTTCGACTTAATTTATGTCGACCCACCTTTTAAAGATAATTTGTACAAGAATTCTCTCATCCTCTTGCCTGATATATTAGAAAGGGATGGATCAGTTGTTGTAGAGCACTTCTACAAGACAAAATTACAAGAAAGTTATGGTAGACTGAAGTCTTTTAAAGACAGACGTTTGGGTGATACTTGTCTATCATTTTTTGAAATGGAATTATGAAGGATTCAAATAAAATTGTCATTGCAATGAGTGGCGGAGTTGACAGCTCGGTCGCCGCATCGATTATTAAAGAGAAGGGCTACCAAGCTGTTGGTATCTCTTTGCAGTTGTGGAACTATTCCGAGTCGGATAACCGATTTGGAACATGTTGTTCGCTGGATGATCTTGCTGATGCGCGCCGTGTTGCAGAAAAAGTAGGTATTCCCTTTTATATTCTCAACATGGAAAAAAAATTCAAAGAAGAAGTGGTCGATTATTTCATTTCTGAATATATGCAAGCTCGAACTCCAATCCCTTGCACCTTATGTAACCAAAAATTAAAGTTCGATGAAATGATCCAAAAAGCAGAATCATTTGGGGTGCAACGAGTAGCGACTGGGCATTATGCCTCCATCGTGAAACATAAGAGTGGTAGGTTTTTGGTTCGCCGAGGACGTGACCGCTGGAAAGACCAGAGTTACTTCCTTTTCAATTTATCGCAGGACCAGCTGTCTCGTTTGGAGTTTCCTTTAGGAGATATGGATAAAAATGAAGTGCGCGAACGAGCACGGCAATTGGGGTTAAATGTGGCAGATAAAGCCGAATCTCATGAAATATGCTTTATACCTGACAATGATTATCCGAAATTCATTGCCAAGCAATTAAACGATGATGCCTTTAAGCAGGGGGAAATTGTTAACTCAAAAGGCGAAGTACTAGGTAAACATCAAGGCTACCCCGCATTTACAATTGGCCAACGCAAAGGTTTGAACTTGGGTGGACTCAAAGAGCCCCATTTCGTAACACATATCGACCCCGTCAATAACCGCATAACTGTAGGAACTAAAAAAGAATTGGAAAGAGCAAATTGTGTCGTCGGACAAGTTACTTGGTCTCTGGATGTGGAGGAGTCGACTCGCGCCGATGTGCAAATTCGTTATCGTCATCAAAGTGTCCCTGCTAAGATTACCAAGATGGAGGACTCTCGTGTTCGCGTGGAATTTGATCAGCCTCAAATATCTGTAGCTCCTGGTCAGTCCGCTGTTTTTTATCAGGAAGATTGCGTTATCGGTGGCGGGTGGCTTGAATGAGCCAGGAGGTCATCGTCGCAGTGGAAGCTGCGCTTCAAGCAGGAAAGATTCTTCGCGAGCGTGCCAACGATATTGGAAAAATTTCTTTCAAGGAATTTCATGACCCGGTTACGGAAGTAGACCACCTTGCCGAAAAATCGGTTATCACCCGAATAAAAAAAACTTTTCCCGACCACGATATTCTTGCAGAAGAATCAGGTGACTCAGAGGGCAATGATTCATCTAGCAAGTGGATCATTGATCCATTAGATGGAACGTTAAACTATTCGCATGGTTATCCCTGCTATTGTGTTTCCATTGCTTTGGAGCAACAAGGTGAAGTGAAAGTGGGGGTCATCTATAACCCTTGCCTTGATGAATTGTTCGTAGCCGAAAAAGGACAGGGCGCAATACTAAATGGCAAGCCCATTCAAGTATCAACTATTTCCACTCTGAAAAAAAGTTTACTCGTTACAGGTTTTGCACCACGTGTGGTGAAATCGGAAAAAGATAACCTTGATCATTTCTGCAATTTCATGAAAGCCTGCCAGGCCGTGAGACGCCCTGGTTCTGCCGCTATGGACTTAGTTTATACGGCGATGGGCCGCTTTGAAGGGTTCTGGGAGCGGATGCTTCATCCGTGGGATGTCGCCGCGGGACTACTGATTGTTCTAGAGGCGGGTGGTAAGGCTAGTAAATTTGATGGTACTCCGACCAATATTTATGATCAGGAAATTCTTGTCAGCAATGGGCTGGTGCACCAAGAGATGGTAGATATTTTGCAAAAAGGACAATTGTAATTCCTTCAATAGCCCTAGCAACATCTATGAAAAAAACTTTCATATTTTTTCTGATAATTTTCTTATTAGCTGCTTGCCAATCTACGCATAAAAAAGATTGTGCTGGATGCGCTTATGATATTTCCTTGTGGAAAACAGCAATAGATACGATTGCTTTGGCAAACTTTCCTGATGAAGAGTTTGTTGCTGTGGTGCATTACGATAACTTCTCCAATGCTTGGGTGACCACTGGAAATAAAGTACACATTACTGCAAACTTTCTTCACGAGTTGACGAAGGAGCAGCGCGTCGCCGTAGCAGCGCATGAGATTGCCCATTTAAAATCGGGACATTATTACACTAAACTAGGAGTTTCTATTCTGACATCGATTGGATTTTCTGTGTTGAATATGTTTGTTCCGGGAGCAGGTTATAGCGAATATTTAGTTAAGCCAGTAGTTGTGAATGGGTTTTCTCGCCCTCAAGAACTGGAAGCGGATAAAGTTGGAGTTGGGTATTTAAATAAAGCTGGCCTTTCAACCGAATACTATCTTCAACTTTTAAACGTACTTCAAAAAAAATCAGGAGGTAAGTCTAAAAAGGCAAGTTATTTTTCCACTCATCCGACCAATAAAAAAAGGATACAGAAAATAAGAGATTTGCAAATATCAAATAATTGATATGGATTATTTTTTATGAGCCCTATCGGGATCTACCAAATAGGTGTAACCCTCTAAACCCTCTTTATATAGATTTGAAAAATCATTCGCCTCTTTTTGTGTGACAATCCCTCGCTGCACACAGCCAATAAGAAAACCATCAATACGGCCTGCAAGCTCGTCTGCTGAGAACTGAACATAATCGAGCACATCGGTTACATCTTCACCTTCAATAATCTGTTCATAATTTAATGTGCCATCCTCGTTAAGAGAAACATGAACGGTATTGGTATCACCAAACAGATTATGTAGATCACCCAGAATTTCCTGGTACGCTCCGGTTAAAAAAATACAAAGAGGGTAGGTTTCACCGGGTTCCAGATTATGGACGCGCAGGGTTCTTTCTGTGCCACGATGACTACCTATGAAATTGTCTATCCTGCCGTCTGAATCGCAGGTAATATCTTCGAGTGTGGCGTCGCGTGAGGGTTCTTCGTTCAATCGGTAGATGGGTACTACTGGAAAAACCTGGTCAATAGCCCAAGAATCAGGAACGGATTGAAAAACAGAAAAATTACAGAAGTATTTATCTGCGAGTGTGGTTTTTAAGCTGCGGATCTCGTCGGGCATGAATTTCAAGCGAGAGCTGAGTTGTTCAATTTTTCGACAAATACCCCAGAAGATTCTTTCCGACAGAGCTCTATTTTCAAGGGAAATGATCCCTAAAAGAAATTGGTTTTGTGCCTCCTCTTTTAAATGGACCGCATCATGCCAGGATTCAATTAGATTTTTGTTCGAAGCGGAGTCTAGCACATAAAAAATTTCTTTTACCACTTCGGGAGCATCATCTTTGACTTCGATGGTATTACTCCATTCAGGAAAGCTGGTAACATCGAGAACGTTTACCACTAGTATTGAATGGTGTGCGGTCATGGCTCGTCCTGATTCAGAGATAATGTTTGGATGCGGTAGGTTTTCCTTATTACAGATTTCTAAAAGGTGGTATACGACATCGTTGGCATACTCTTGCACTGAATAATTGGTGCTGGATGCAAAAGTAGAACGAGAACCATCGTAATCTACTCCTAATCCTCCCCCGACATCAATATGCTCAATGTTGCAACCAAACTTCATTAGCTCAGAATAAAATCTTCCCACTTCCTGCAAGCTGCTTTTGATGCGACGGATATTAGTGACCTGACTACCTAAATGAAAATGTATTAATTTGATACAGTCGAGAATGCTATTGTCTTTGGCTATTTGCAAAGCTTCCATCAGCTCTATCGAATTTAAACCGAATTTTGAGTATTCGCCTGCTGAAGAGGACCAACGACCTTGCCCGGTGCTCAATAGTTTGATGCGCAAACCAATATTCGGTTTTACACCAAGATCTTTGGCGACTTTATCTATAAGGGATAATTCATCGAGCTTTTCTACTACGATAAAAACTTTTTTGCCCAGCTTCTGGCTCATCAATGCAAGCCTGATAAATGATTCATCTTTGTAGCCGTTGCAAACAAGCAGAGCTTCCGGGTTATCCAAAATAGCAAGGATAGCGTGTAATTCTGGTTTGGATCCGGCTTCAAGTCCGATGTTGTAGGGCTGACCAAATTTGACAATTTCTTCAACAACCTGTCTTTGTTGGTTGACCTTGATCGGATATACCCCGTGGTATTTACCATTATATTTGTATTCATCGATAGCGCGTTGAAAAGAATTGGCAAGGTTTGCGATGCTGGCTTTTAGAATATCTGAAAAACGGATGAGGACAGGGAGAGAATAACCTTTCGACTGAATGTCATCGACCAGATTCTTAAGATCTATGTCATGTTTGTTTTTTCGATTAGGGCGTACTACAATATTTCCTTTCGCATTGATATCGAAATAGCCTGCACCCCAGCCCCGGATGTTATAGTGCTCGCGGGCTTCTTCAATGGTCCACTTCGGCATTTAGGAGAGTCCTTTTTTACAATATAAACTTATTATTTGAATTTATTCAAATTACCTTAAAGTGTTTAAATGTCAATTGAAAACAAAGCGTTTTTTTTGTTTTGCAAAACTGTGCTATAAACTTTGGACTGTTTAGCTGAATCAACACTGTAAATACGAGATTAAAATGAAAATTGAAAAAGTCGAAGTTCGGGAGATCGCCAGTAGGTTTGGTACTCCTGTTTATGTATATAGTTTGGAAATTTTGCGTAGGGCCATCCAGGAAATAAAAAAACTATCTCCTGTCACGCGTTACGCAATGAAAGCTTCCTCCAATGTGAGAATTTTGCAAGAGATGTTGGCCAATGGAGTAAAAATAGATGCGGTTAGTGTATATGAAGTACAGCGTGCTCTTAGAGCCGGTTATAAGGCCGAAGATATTTGCTTCACCAGCGATGTTTTTTTTAATTCCAATGATGTGAACTATTGTTTGGAAAATAATATTTATTGTAACTGCGGCACATTAGGAATGGTCGAAGAGTATGGTCAGGCTTTAAAAAAACAGACCACTGGTTCACCCAAAATATCTATTCGTATTAATCCGGGAGAGGGAGCAGGGCACTCCAAAAAAACCAATACCGGTGGACCCTATAGTAAACATGGCATCTGGTACCAAAACCTGGATGAGGTCAAGCAATTACTGAATAAATATAATCTGACTCTATCTGGTGTGCATATGCATATTGGTTCTGGTGGAGATATGGAACACCTTAAGCGTATTACAGGAAAATTGGTAGAATTTGCTAAAGAATTTCCAGATGTAGAAACCATTAATTTTGGAGGTGGTTTACCTTACCAGTATGATCCTGATCAACCGCAGGAAGATATTACGGGCTATAAAGCAATTATCGATGAGAGAGCGAAAGTTCTTAGAGAACATTTCGGCAGGGAAGTGGTTTGTGAGATAGAGCCGGGAAGACGCTTTGTAGCAGGATGTGGATATTTGATCGGCGAAGTGCGATCTCTTAATCACACTTTTGACGAAGAGGGAAAACGAATCGATTATGTTTTAACAAATGTTGGTTTTTGCCATTTAATCCGGCCAATGGCATATGGTTCTTTTCATCCCATCTGGTTTGATGGAGAAGAGTTGGGTCCCGAACAAAATTTGATTATCGCTGGTCCCGTCTGTGAATCTGGAGATGTATTAACCCAGAAGGATGAAGAACCGGTTCCAAGAAAATTACCTATGCCTAAGTCAGGTGACTGCATCGTAATTGGAGGGGCAGGGGCCTATGGTCATGTCATGTCTTCGAACTATAATTCCCAGCCTTTAATTCCCGAAGTAATTATCGATGGTGATATTTGCACGCTGACCCGAAAACGTCAAACCCTGGATGACATCATGCAGGCTGAGATTCAGGGCGGTTAAAATAACGGATCGATTTTTTGTGCCATTTGAATATCTGCCAGGGTAACCCCACTCGCTGTATGCGTCCAATAACGGATGGAAATTCGTTTGTAGTTTATGATGATATCGGGATGATGATTGTTTTCTTCTGCAGCCTCCGCAACTTTACCGACAAAATCAATTCCTTGCATAAACTTTGAAGCATGGTGTACCCGCTGAATAAAAGATACCCCTTTTTCGTTTTTGCCTGTTTTCCATTCTGGTGCCATATCTTTTAGCTTCTCTTCCAATTCCTGTTCAGTCAATGCAGTTTTTTCTACCATTGCTATTCTCCATTCCTACAAAGCAAATTATTAAATAAGTTTTTCTAGTTTTTTTCTTAAAGTTATTTCGTGCACTTTATATACGAAGTTTTCTTTTCCATTGATGCGCACTACAGGTATTTTTTCTTTATATTTCTCAAAAAGATCGGAGTTGGATTCGATATCAATCATTTTTAGTGTTGCTGGGAAGTCAGGCAAAACCCGCTCAACAATTTCTTTAGCATCATCGCATAAGCCACAATCTTTTTTGGTCAGGATTTCGATTTGTATTTGCATGAATTCACGATGGTAAAACGAGTAATTTGAATTTTTTCGGTTATGGAATTTTTGTTATAGGTGCTGACCCGTTTCCACAGTTGTGGTTCAGTTACATGGAGTGAGTCATTGTGGTCACACTACCCCAAATAATTAAGGCTGCAAAAATTAATATAAAACCTGCCAGAACAGCGCTTGCGAGGGGGCGCTTTTTCCAATAGCGCTCTTTGTTTTGATCAACTATGGGAACAGCTAGCAAAAATCCTATAATTATAGGCGGGGCTACAATTAAAAAAGGTACCCACACATTTTCCAATGCATAGATCCAAACAAATTGCCAGGGAGGCTTGGTAACTTCGAGGCCCAATACCGGTTCCTCTCCTAAAGGCGGTGCAATAGTAAGTGCAAGCAGACAAATTAATAATAAGATCCCGGCGCCGGCTCTCCTCAAGTAGGCCATATGCTGAGTAAATGGAATATTTTTAGCGGGCTTTGTAGCATCCGGTAATTGCGATAGCTTATGGTATTTAATATAGAATAAATGCAATCCAATCATCAGGATCACGATGATGGGTAATAGGGAAATATGTGCCATGTAAATCCTATTTAGTAAAGGAACCCCCTGAGCAAAAGCTTCGGTAAGAGGTAGACCAAAAGGCCCCATTTTCTCGGCAACCCAAAGGAAATGCGCCAACGCCTCATAAGCTTCTTGATCCCACTTTAGAACTGTGCCGGTGAATAGTAGAGTGCCCATCATAGTCATGATTCCGATTCCAATGAGCCAGTTGATTTCTCGTGGGTTTTTATAGGAAGCGGTGAAGAAAACACGAATGGCATGGAGTATCATGGTTACGGTCAATACTTCTCCCGCCCAAAAGTGAATGCCGCGAAGATACCAACCCAGATAAACTTGATCGACTAGGTAATGCAGGCTTCGATTGGCGCGCTCGGGATCGGGGATGAAAAATTGCGATAGCAAGATGCCACTGATTACCAGAATCCCAAAGGAAGAAAGGGTCATTCCTCCTAGGGAATATTTTATGGAGTTTGAATGTTCGGGGATATCGTATTCGAGAAGGTGCAGGCCTAATCGGTCTTCCAAGATTTTTGTAAGTCCGTTAGCCATGCTGTTATTCTCCTGGTCTTATGAAAGTAAGCCCTGCAAAAATAAGACCTGCGAAAACAGTAATACCTAATGCCGTAGCATAGCCTTTGCTTGATGTTTCTATAGCTTTATGTTTTGCCGATTCCACTTTGGGCATACTGTGCTCATTATTTTCACTGTGGCTGCCCTCCATATCCATTGATTCACTTTTTTCGGGCTCAATTTCTCCTGGCATAAATAGGTCGCCGGGAGAAAACAATTCAGGGCTTTCAAATGGATCTGACTCCTTTTCTCCCGTTACATACATCGAATCAGCTGGTTCTTCAGTAGCTGGAATTGGAGCCGTTTCCTTTTTATGACCCCCACCATGCGCAAATACATTTTGGGTGATAAAAGCAAAGATAGATAAGGTAATAATGATTAAAAGTTGTTTCATGATCCCATTACCAATTGCGTAAAAGCTTCTATCGTTTCATCGTTGGCCCAGTCTCTAGGGCCAACAGCTTTGTGCCGAATCAATCCTTCTCGACCAACGATAAATGTTTCTGGAACTCCGGTAGTTTTGTAAACTTTTTTGGCCACCATGCTTTCTGGGTCTAACAATACGGGGAAGGTTAGATTGAATTTTTTCATAAATGGTTCGATCAACGTCTGATCTTTGTCAACACTTATAGTGAGCATTTCGAATCCATGGTCCTTGAATTTACGATACAATTTTTCCATTGAGGGCATTTCAACTTCGCAGGTACCACACCAGGTAGCCCAGAAATTTATAAACACTACTTTACCTCGGTAGTCAGAAAGTTTTACTTTGCCGCCTAACAAACTTGGTAGTTCAAAGTTTGGAGATATAAAAGCTTCCGCGGGATATTCGGTCTCAAAGGGTTTTAACTCTACCTTGTTGAGCGATATAACAAATACGGACAGTAATGCTGCTACCAGAAACGTATAAGGAATGTAAATGCTAATAGGTTTATCTTGAGAAACGTTTTCCATTTTAGAGTGGGTTTGAAATGATTTTATAAGGGTTTAAGCTCGGCGATAAGGGCGATAGAATTTTTTGTCTACCGCAACAACAATTTCGTCTAGAGTTTTACCTTGATTATATAATTCATAAGCATAAAAAACTTCGTTTAAGCAAATATCGCATTTTGAGCCATGCTTATTTGTGTAGCAAGTCAACAAAGTTTTATGATTGTGATTTTTTTTGCAATAACAGTAGCAAAATAAACTGTCCAACACCTTAGGTATTTCTGCAGCAATTCGGTAGGCCTTTGCTACTCTTCCTACAAACATTGCATCGGTTAAGATGGGACGTGTTTCAATTAATGTTCCTGTCGCTGGTGCTACAGGCTGAACTTTTACTGAAGGTTTTGTACCTACATAAACCCCTACAACTACGATACAGACAAAAACTACCATAGCTATTTTAGAGGTACGTTTTTTATTAATTTTAGAGTGTTTTGGCCCAGGTTTCTTTTTATTAGCCATTTTTTGAAATAAACCTTTTTTTAATTGTGTATAGGTTAATACTAATTATATGGACTGGAATGCTACGATGCAACAGTCAATCCCCACCGTATAGCAGGCATATCATATCTTTTTATTAAAAAATTGCAGTTGGAGTTTTTGACGGGATAATAAAGAAAAGCTTGAGTAAGCAGTTGGATGAGCTATTTTGGGTTTGCGGGAAATGCAATAGGTATCATTTTGAGTGTTTAGCGGATGATTTGGTACCATTTCGTAAGAATGCGAGGCGGAAAACCTAATTCGAATAAAGTCGCAATGAGAATATTTCTGATTGTGGTAAACCAGATACCTTCATTTATCCACCTGCGAGGAGAAGTGAGAACTTCTTCTTTGAGGAGGACTACCGGACCTAAAATTTTTAGTCGTTTATAGAAATCTAAGTCTTCACATATAGGAAAATCCGTAAACCCTCTCATTTCCTGAAAGACATGTTTTTTTACAAAAAAAGCCTGATCCCCATATGCTCTTCCAAGGTATCTTGAACGCAGATTTGCAAACTGGTTGATTATTTGTAAAGCCCATCTGTCTGAATCAATTAGAAGCGAGAAGGCCCCTCCAAGTACTTCTGGTTTTTTCATTGCGGCCAACATTTTCTGATAACTGGCGCGTTCAATACAGCTATCAGCATGGAGAAAAAGTAGAAGGTCACCTGTGGCGACCTGAGCTCCCGCGTTCATTTGCAGTGCACGCCCAGCAGGTCCTTTTATTAGATTTTGAGTAAATTTAGAGGCGATTTTGAGGGTGTTATCATTGCTGCCCCCATCGCTAATAATAATTTCGTGAGGCGATAGCTGTTGTATTTGTGCCAAAGTTTCACTCAAATACCGCGCTTCATTTAAGGTGGGAATGATGATAGAAGTTTTCAAAATATTGCCCCAATAATTTTCTAATTTCTCCTAATTTCAATACCCCTTTGTAATCAGGCGTCAATATATTATAGAATAGGTTAAAGTAAAATCAATTTTCCTATTTCACAACTCATTAGGGCCCGTAAATATGTTCGCGCATTTTATAGATTCCCGATCCTTTCAGTGTGGTTATTTTCAGGACCGCCAGTCACTATTTGAAGAGTACTTACTGGAAGATGTTTCTGAAGTGGAGTTTGAGTATCTTTTGGCACATGGTATGAGACATTTTGGGGATTATTATTTTCGACCCCGCTGCCAGAATTGTTACCTATGTATCCCTATCCGTGTACGTATCAATGAATTTAAAATGACACGTAACCAGAAGCGCGCGTTGGCCACATGTGAAAATATCAAAATGAAAATTGGTGATCCCGTCTATACAGAAGAAAAGTTTAAACTGTACCTAAAACATAAAGAGAGATTTAATTCGTTACAGGATGATGTAGAAGACGAACAAAACTTTCGAATGTCATTTTATGTCAATACGCCATTCGGTATAGAATTTGAGTATTATTTGGATGGTAAACTTGTTGGCGTGGCCTTAGGTGATAAAACATCAAAATCTTTTTCGGCTATCTATACTTTTTATGATGTGGCGGATAAAAGAATGAGCCTTGGAACCTATAGTGTATTAAAACAATTAGAGTATGCGAACCAGTATGGAATGAAATACTTTTATCTTGGTTATTATATTGCCGAGAATGCATCGTTAAACTACAAAGCTAGTTTTCGGCCAAATGAAATTTATATGGGACGGGAATGGCGCCGATTTAGGAATGCCGGGGGAGATTACCTGATTTCTAAAAAACGCCTGCAATGGAAAAATTCAGAACTTCTCGTGAAAGCCGCTTCTTCTTCCAGCCTAACCATCGACTGACTAAAGCATAAATACCTGTTCAATATTTTATCTAAATGATCTCTGTGAAGACGAGAATCATCCAGATGACTAGAATAACGTTAAAAACAACTCCCACGTGGAAAAACACATTAAAAAATTTGCCGTGGCTGTAATCATAATTTTCTTTATTTTCTTTTGTCATGACAGTTCAGTCCATTACCAGAGTGGTTAAACGTTGTGCAAGCCCAGAGCTTCGAATCACTTTTCGAATGGGGCGTTCTATATAGTTTAGACTCATATAAAGGCGGTCCAGGTTCGAAAAAGTTTCTGATTCTGCGATAGCTTGTCCCCCTTCATCTCTTATTTCGTTCCTCCAGATACTTAAAGCAGTCAGGTTCTTCAAGTAGGGCGAGTTTGCAATAGCTATAGCCCCAGCATTACCCATTTTATTGGAGCATAAATATAGTTTTTCCAGATCCGTTAAATACTTACTTTGAGCAAGTGCCTCGGTCCCCGCATCACCGATTCCGGTGCTATCAAGGTGTAGTGCTTTCAAACTGGGCCAATGTTCTGATGTGGCAATCGCCCTTGCGCCTTCGGCTCCAATAGGATTTGAATCCAGAAAAATGATTTCCATATTTTTTAGGTTTGGAGATTCGGCCAGGGCGGCTGCACCTTTTGGGCCGATATTGTTGGCTTCCAGCATGATACATTTTAAACTTTTTAAAAGATCAGCCTGGGCAAGAGACTTTGCTTCTTCGTCGCCAATGATATTGTGATTGAGGTAAAGAGAGGTAAGCTCAGGTAAACACTTTACCTGACAAAGAACTTCGATGGCTTCCCCACACAACTGATTTTGGCTAAGATAAAGTTGTTTCACCCCGGTCAATTCTTTGCTTGCTGCTAAAAGACGTAATTCTTCAATACCGATATTTTTGTCTTCTAGATCTAAAAGTTTACCGTTATCGACTAGATTTGCCGTTATTATTTGCTCAAAACTTACTTCTTCCATTAAAGAATACTCAAAATGTTATTGTTTTATATGAACCACTGTAATGGATTTTATATGAAAGATCAAATGGGGCATTCGCTTATAATAGATTGAGAAATCTGAAAATTTTTAAGAGGTTAAAATGATTGTAGGAATCCCAAAAGAGATTAAACCCGATGAATATAGAGTTTCCATAACCCCGGCAGGTGTGCATGATCTGGTGGGTAATGGACATCAAGTACTTGTAGAAAACAAGGCGGGAGAGGGAAGTGGAATTCTTGATAAAGATTACTTAAATCAGGGAGCTGAAGTTGTTCCCAGAGACGAACTATTTTCCAAAGCTGAAATGATTGTGAAAGTTAAGGAGCCCATTGCCCAGGAGTATTCCTTATTACGTGAAGGACAAATCTTATACACCTACTTGCATCTTGCTCCCGCGCCAGAGCTGACGCAAGCTTTGCTCGATAGAAAAATTGTAGGTATTGCCTACGAAACGGTGCAACTGAAAGATAAATCTTTACCCCTACTCATTCCCATGAGTGAAGTGGCCGGAAGAATGGCGGTTCATGAAGGTGCAAAATACCTGGAGAGAGAAAATGGAGGACGAGGTATTTTGCTGGGTGGTGTACCCGGTGTTGACCCGGGACATGTGGTTATCGTTGGCGGCGGTATCGTGGGTGCCAATGCCGCAAAAATGGCTATCGGGACAGGTGCATCGGTAACTTTGCTTGATGTGAGTTTGCCAAGATTGCGGTATCTCGATGACATTCACGGCAGCCGACTTAAAACCTTGATGTCGAATAAATTCAACCTAATCGAATCCTTGCGCACGGCAGATCTGGTTGTTGGCGCTGTTCTAATTCCTGGCGCGCGGGCACCGCGTTTAATCACTCGCGATATGCTGAAAGAAATGCAAAAGGGATCGGTGATTGTCGATGTGGGAATTGATCAAGGGGGAATGCTGGAAACGTCACGTCCCACCACACACAGTGATCCGATTTTTGAAGTGGAAGGTGTTATTCATTATTGTGTTGCCAATATGCCCGGGGCATTGGCACGTACATCTACATTCGCGCTCACCAATGCTACCTTTCCCTACGCGTTAAAACTAGCTAATGAGGGTTATAAAAAAGCCATGTCTGATGACCCTGCTTTGAGAGGGGGACTCAATGTCTGCCTCGGTTCCGTCACCCATCCTGCTGTAGCAAAGGCGCTTGGAAAAGAATTTGTTGAGCCTGAAACTTATTTGTGAAATTATCCATTGTCAAAAAATAAGACCAGAGAAGAAGCACCAATGGCTTCATACATCTGGTCTTATGTGATCTTTATTTAGAACCTAAAAAAGCTATTATAGGTAATTCAATTCTCCAAAAAGCCAATCAATATTTATACTTTCCGGAGAACTTGTTGGGCATCCCCATTGAACTCCCGGCCTTTAGGTAGAGATCAAGTCACACTCGAATTGCACTACCCTAAAATTGAACGTATCGCCCCGCTTTATAACCCTTTGGGGTAGGAGTATTGCAGTAATAAATTATTAAATAAAAATAGAATTTTAAATCTAATTAATACTTGTTAAGGAAAGTTATGCAACAGAAACTAAAAGCTCTTACTGAATCAAAACAATTTCAAATATTTTTTATAGCAATAATTCTTTTATCAGGATTAGTAGTGGGGCTAGATTCGTATCCATCGATTTCTGCTCAATATGGAAGAATTTTAAATGTTATGGACAGCATTATATTATGGCTGTTTGTCTTTGAAATTTTACTCAAAATGGTCGCTTTAGGTGGCAGATTTTCCGAGTTTTTCAAGGACGGGTGGAATACCTTTGACTTTATCATTGTCAGTGCGTGTTTTCTTCCATTTGATGGGCAATCTATAATTGTTTTAAGGTTATTAAGAGTATTGAGGGTTGTTCGTTTAGTGGGCACGGTCCCAGAACTAAAACTAATTGTAAATACACTTTTAAAAAGTATTCCCTCAATGGGTTATATTGCAGCCCTCTTGTCCATCTTGTTTTATATATATGCATGCCTTGGAACATTTTTATTTCGTGCAAACGATCCTATTCACTTTGAAAGTCTTCACTTAACCCTACTAAGCCTATTCCGTGTGGCAACATTGGAAGATTGGACAGACATCATGTATACAGCGATATATGGTTGCCAACAGTATGGTTATTCGGGGATGGAAGAATTGTGTAAAAATTCAGAGGCATTTCCTTTTTTGGGTTGGTTGTATTTTGTCAGCTTTGTTTTGCTGGCCACTTTTGTGTTTCTTAATCTCATTATTGGTGTGATTATCAATAATATGGAAGACCTAAAAGAAGAAGAGAAATACAAATTAGCCCCCAAACTTGAAAAAATAGATACAACCGAAGCCAATATGAAAATATTGCTCAATAGAATAAAAAAAGATATGGCCTTGTTAGAAACACATGTTTCTTTCTTAGATGATTTGGAAAAGAGGCGATTGAAAGAAAAGATATAACATGAGCAAGAGACAGATGTTAGATGTATTGGGTAATACGTAAGGAGTTGGTAGCGATGTCTGGGAGTTGGGGTTAGTTCTGTATGATTGACCTAAAGCCCCTAAACCACTTGGAGTGGTCTAGGGGAGCTTTTGTCTAATTTGTTAGAACCTCTACCGCTCCATGGTCGTCACAGTGATCGCCATGTTGTTGATGAAGGCGTCCATCAACTATATAGTCTATATGATCCCCGTGAGTTACAGCCTCATGTTCGCAGTCAGGGCCATGAGTATGATCGTGAAGATGTTTTTTATTACATTCGTTGGGTTGATCATCATTTACTTCTAACACATGCTCGTCAATATGGTCTTCATGGGGATGATGCAAGTGTCCATCGTGGAGAAAATCGTAATGATCTTCGTGCTTAATTTTTGTATGACCACAGTTTTCACCGTGAGTATGGTCATGGTTTGGATGCGTTGTGCAATCAGTCATGGGGTTGGCTCCTAATTTAAGTTTATATTACTAAACCAGTTAGAAAATTATTAGCAAACTAATTACTTTTATTAATGACTCCACTTTTGCATCGTCTTTTATCATATTTTTGACCAGTTTAAAATAATTTAATAGAAATTTTTTTTTGGGGAAGTAAAACTTTACATTAAAGTATTTTATTTAATTTTTTTGTTGGGTATCTGAGTTGTCGTTGTTGGTAAACGATAATCAACTATCCCTACTCAGGTATAGTTTCCCGTTCATCTATCTCACTTAAGTATTTAACATCCCTATTTGGTTAATTGATTTATTGGCAGTTATTAGAGGCAGTTGATTTAGGCAATTGAACCTGCTAAATAGTTGCATTATGAGCAATTTTGTTCACCTGCATCTTCATACTTCCTACAGTTTACTGGACTCTTCCATTCGTCATGAGCCGTTGATCAAAAGGGCCGCTGAGTTTGGTATGCCTGCTGTTGCCATGACCGATCACGGTAATATGTTTGGGGCCGTTGAGTTTTACAACACCGCTAAAAAACATGGTATTAAACCCATTCTGGGTTGCGAGGTGTATGTTGCCCCGGAGAGTCGTCATGAAAAAAAATCAAAAGATAGTCTGCGGGATGCCTCTTATCATCTGATTCTCCTCTCAAAAAATGAAACCGGATACAAGAACCTGTTGCGCCTGATCACTCTGGGGTACCTGGAAGGATTTTACTACAAACCCCGTATTGATAAGGAACTGCTCGCGGAGCACTCTGAAGGATTGATTGCCTTGAGTTCCTGTATTCGTGGCGAGGTTGCGCATAATGTTAATCGCGAAAATGTACCGCGTGCGACTAAGGTTGCGGCTAAATATGCCGAAATTATGGGACCAGAAAATTTTTACCTCGAATTGCAAAATCACGGGCTGGAAAATCAGGACCGGATTAACAAGGAAATTACCGGCATAGGAAAAAAACTTGATATCCCGATCGTTGCGACTAATAACTGCCATTATCTTAATAAGGAAGATTTTCGTGCCCATGAAATCCTTCTTTGTTTGCAGACGGGAAAAACGATCAGCGATCCTTATCGTATGCAATATCCTGCGCCTGAATTTTATTTCAAATCCCCTGAAGAGATGACTGAGTTATTCAGGGAAATACCGGAAGCCATTACAAATACACTAAAAATTGCGGAACGTTGTGAGCTGGAGTTGGAGTTCGACAAACTCAATTTGCCCGATTACCCGGTGCCGGAATCTTATACTCTGGAAACCTATCTGGAAGAGATATCGCGTAAGGGACTTAAAGACCGGTTTGTGGAATTGGACCGACTGGGAATCGACTTTGACCGATCCATCTATGAAAAACGTCTGGAAGAAGAGTTGGGAATTATCCAAAGAATGGGATATCCAGGCTACTTTCTAATTGTTTGGGACTTTATCAAGCATGCGAAAGAAAAGGGTATTCCTGTAGGCCCGGGTCGGGGTTCAGCGGCGGGCAGCGTTGCGGCTTACGCCTTGAAAATCACGGATATTGATCCGATGCAATACGATTTGCTGTTTGAACGTTTTTTGAATCCAGAACGGGTGAGTATGCCCGATATTGATATTGATTTCTGTATGGATGGTCGCGATGACGTTATCAAATATGTAACGGAAAAATATGGTGGCAACCAAAACGTAACTCAGATCATCACCTTTGGCAGTATGAACGCCAAAGGAGTGATCCGTGACGTGGGCCGTGTTCTCGATATGTCTTATGGTGAGGTAGATAAACTTGCAAAACTGGTTCCGAATAAACTGAATATCACTTTGGACGATGCCTTCAAGGAAGAAAAACAATTCGCTAAAATTCGTAAAGAAAATATTAAAGTCGCGGAACTGCTGGATATTGCTAAGAGCCTGGAAGGATTACAAAGACATTGTTCAACGCATGCTGCTGGAGTTGTTATTTCTTCGAAGGCCTTGACGGAGTTTTGCCCTCTTTATAAAGGCGGTAATGACGAAGTAGTTACGCAGTACGCAATGGGTAGTATTGAAAAGCTGGGACTGCTCAAAATGGATTTTCTTGGGCTTCGAACATTGACAGTAATTCATAATGCGTTGAAGCTCATTAAACAGTCCCAGGATAAAGATCTGGATATCAGCATGATTCCTTTGAATGATCCAGCCACGTTTAAGCTTTTATGCGCTTCCAGAACCTTGGGTGTTTTTCAATTGGAAAGCTCGGGAATGCGTGACCTTTTGAAAAAACTAAAGCCAGATTGCTTCGAAGATATTATCGCTTTGCTTGCTATGTACCGACCCGGTCCATTAGAAAGTGGAATGGTGGATGATTTTGTCAAGCGTAAGCATGGAACGATGGAGTTGAAATTTGATCTGCCACAATTGGAGAATATCCTCAAAGAAACACAAGGGGTAATCCTTTATCAGGAACAGGTGATGAAGATAGCCAGTGTTTTGGCCGGTTTCAGCTTAGGGGATGCAGATCTATTGCGTCGAGCAATGGGTAAGAAGAAACCCGAAGAGATGGCCGCGCAACGCGAAAAATTTATGGAAGGAGCTCAGGTTAATAAAATTGCTGTTAAAAAAGCGCAGAAAATTTTTGACCTGATGGAAAAATTTGCAGGCTATGGATTTAATAAATCTCATAGTGCAGCTTATGCACAGGTTTCTTATCAAACCGCTTATCTTAAGGCACATTATCCATTGGAGTTTTTTGGTGCCCTTATTACGAGCGATATGGATAACACAGATAAGGTGCTACGTTATATCCATGATTGCCGCGAGATGAAAATTTCCGTACAGCCCCCTGATGTAAATTTAAGTGATCGTGATTTTTCAGTTTCGAATAATAAACTCGTGTTTGGCTTGGGTGCTATTAAAAATGTTGGAACTAAAGCCATCGATAATATTATTGAAGCTCGACAAGGATTGGGAAACTTTAAATCTTTGACCGAGTTGTGTGAAAGTGTAGACCTTCAATTGGCAAACAAACGTGTTTTTGAAAGTTTAATAAAAAGCGGTGCTTGTGATTCACTTGGGGAGAATCGAGCAAAAATGTTAAAAGATCTTCAAGCATCTATGGAGCAGGGGCAAGCTAAACAACGCGATAAACAACTGGGTCAGTCAAGTATGTTTGATACTTTCGCCGAAGATTCAGTTTCCGAAAAAGATAATGGAAGTCATGTCAATGAATGGGATGAAATGGACCGGTTAAAATTTGAAAAAGAAAGTATAGGCTTTTATATAACAGGACATCCTCTTGATCGATTTCAAAAAGATCTTGCCCGGTTTACCGATGCGACATCCGCATCCGTTGCTGAATTTGGAAACAATAAGGCGGTTAGTATTGCCGGTATCCCCATCAAGCATCTTCCAAAAACAACCCGTAAGGGCGATAAAATGGGTATTATTACGCTGGAAGATTTGCATGGATCCATTGAAGTGATTTTGTGGCCTGAAATTTATGCCAAGGTAGAACCCCTTTTACTTACCGAAGAACCTATTCTAGTGAAGGGGCAGGTGGACTCCGAAGGTAATATGGCAAAAGTAATTGCTAGCGAGGTATTTCCATTGATTCAGGCGAAGCAGAGATTTCAGGGTAGGGTGATGATCCACTTCCGGACCTTAGGCCTGGAAAAAGAAACGTTATATGCTGTTAAAGAAATCTTGGCGGCTAACAAAGGGAATAACGATACCAGGTTACATTTCATCTCTCCAGACAATAAGGAGCGAGTGGTCACCGTTTCTGAAGACCTTCGCATCCAACCCTCCGATGAGGTTATTGAGCAAATTCAATCTTTGTTAGGTGAAGACGCAATTTTGTTTGAATAAGCTTAGGCCTCGCTCTTAAAAAGTCATTCTAGCTTTACTGGGACGAAAAAATTTTGAAACTACTTGTATTATTAGAGAGGTTTTGGGTTAATTAACTGTAAGATTTTATCTGAAATAGCAGACGCTTCTTTCGCTGAGGCGTAGAATGGGATTTTTAATATTTTTCCCTCTTTAGAATAAATTGCAACGATATAGACTTTAAAGATACCTAAAATAAATCCTGGAAGAAAAAAAGTGGAATAAGACCGAATAGATTCAATTTCTTCATTTCGAATGGTTACTGTCGAATGGAAAGGAAAATGTAATTTTGAGTAATGACCCGCCACACCCCGTGGCCCCAAAGTTGAAAAATATTTTCTGGGAAACAGTTCGTGTTTTGACATGATCAATTTTAAGATTTTAGTCAGGGCCCATAGAAAAAACAAGCATACTGAAGAAAAAAGTAACTGAGATTGAGTTTCTAAAGAATTTGCGGTGAGGACAATAATTATCAGGTAGCTGATCATAAGCATGAAAAGAACTATTGGAGCGAGCATGAAAATACCATAGAATCCTGCTCCAAAGATAGGTAGTCTGCTTGGTGATATAACCGAAACGTCATTTTCCGTATATAAAATAGTATCTGAATTGGCTTGGTCTTCATTATTTCTGATAAAGTTTAAGCCAATTTGGTAGTCATTTTCAGACCATTTTCCAGACTCATCTTTTTGATTGGTTTGTGACATAATAAATAGTTCAACTCGGATTAGTAAACTCGACCCTGATAGGGTTTGTATGATACCTAAGTAAATATGACAGTTAAAGAATTTGCTTTAAAATATTTTAGTGACACCTTGCCCAACGGTTTGACGGTAGTTACTGTGGAAATGCCGCATATTCACACCATGGAGGTTGCAATGTTTGTGCGTGCGGGATTGCGGTACGAGAGTCTTCAGAATAATGGGGTTTCACATTTTCTAGAACACATGATGTTTCGTGGCAACCGAAAATACCCTAATTCTATTGCATTAAATATGGAGTTTGAAAATATTGGGCATGATTTAAGGGCTTCCACATTAGGAGAATATACACAGTATGGTTTTAGCCCTCATATTTCGCAATTAGAAAAAGGATTAGAATTATTTGCGGAATTTTTTTCTTCTCCGACTTTTCCGGAAATTGAACTGGAACGTGGAATAATCCTTGAAGAGTATTTTGAAGAACTCAATGAAGAAGGGATAAACGTTGATATAAACAATCAGGCTTGCAGATTGTTATATCCGGATACACCGATGGCATGGCCGACCATTGGCACGGAAAAAACGATCAAGACTATTACAACAGAAATGATAAGGGAATACTTTGAAAAGCATTACATAGCCGGCAATATGGTTTTGGCATTTGGGGGTCCGGTTTTACATTCGCAAACCTTGGAACTTAGTCATAAATATTTTTCAAGCCTGAAAAACGGATTTGAACCTTTTTCTAAAAATCATTTTATTGGAAGTATTGATGAAAAACAGGATAAGCCAGGACTTCATTTCCAGAAAGATTCAGACAGCCAGATTGAATTACAGATTTGTTTCCGTACTTTTTCCTATAACGATCCTGAATTTTTTGTTTTGGCTTTGATTAGTCGTGTTTTTGATGATGGATTTACTTCAAGGCTGCAACGGATTCTTAGAGAAGAGTTGGGATTAGTTTATTCTGTGGAATGTCGAGCCACTAGCATGTCAGACCTTGGAACTATCGATTTTGACGTTACAGTGAGACAGGAAAAGGTAGTGGAGGTCACCGAGATTCTACTGAAGGAAATAAAAAATTTTTGCAAGGAAGGGCCGACCGCGAAAGAACTTGCTCATATTAAAAAGAGATATTTTTTCGATCTGGACTCAGAATTAGATGACCCATATAAGCAGGTGGTGCGTTATGCATTTCCTCATCTTTATTCGAGAGAAATGTCTTTGGAGGAAGAAAGAATATTTATTGAATCTATAACCGCTGAAAAAATGTTGGCGGTAGCTAAAAAGGTCTTTGATTCGAAAAAACTCAATTTTATTTTAGTGGGCCCCTATACTTCAGAATTAAAATCCCAGCTTGAGGGATTGATTTTTCAATTCTAATTTCCGTAATTAATATGTGTGTTCGTTTTCCTCATCATCTGTTTCTATGCCTTGTACTTTTATGTGGTAATTGGAGTTGTTCTTCAAATGTCGAAGATTGTATAGAAGAAGGTAGTTGTGGACCAATAATTAATGTTGCCAATTATGAAGGGAGTTTGCCGGATAACCCTTTTGATCCATTTTGGAATGGTGAACAGTCACCTGCTCCTATTAAAATTGAATTAGGTCCGCAAATGATCACCAATCCCAAATGGCCTAATCCATCTACCCAACAAGTAGCGATACGTGCTGTTAAAAATGGTGAGGAGTTAGTGGTAATGCTCGAATGGAAAGACGATTCTCGAGATGGTACTTTTGAGCATTCCTCTTTGTATGTAGATCGTGCGGCTATCATGTTTCCTGTCCAGTCTAAAAAAGAACCGCCCTCCTTAACCATGGGGGAAAACGGAATTCCAGTAAATATCTGGCAATGGAAATCCATTGGTGGTGAAAAGGGGCAACCGGGGGTCAAACAAAAAAACGAAATAGCTTACCAAACCGTTGAAGATTTAAATGCAGAGGGATACAGTACATTAACTTACCAAAGCTTGCAAAATGCTAAAGGGACAGGGCTATGGAAAAAAGGGAAGTGGCGTTTAGTATTTAAACGTGATCTAGTCAATAACGATCCCAATGACGTTCAGTTTCGGCAATCTGTTTTAATGGCGGTAGCAGTGTGGAATGGTTCGAACCGCGAATTAAACGGTCAAAAAGGATTGGCGGGTTGGATGTTATTGAAGTTCAGTTAACCGAATTTGCCTGGCGGTATTTATTTTCCAGGGTCATTTGAAATTTTTTCCATGGAGCCTGAAGGGCAGGTATCAATTTTTCTTTTAATTCGACTGGAACATAATTGATTTTTTCGACTGGCCAATTCTCTACATTTTGAATATCCAGGTTATCCTTTTTGTAGGGTTCAAGTAAAGCTTCCTCGAAACCATATACCAATGCGGAGGAATAAACGCGATGGTATTGCTCTTCGACACTTTCCTCAGAATGTAATCCTTTTACAAACTTATCGAATAAATTCTGAATAATAGGTTCTGCGTGTTCAATAAAATCAGGTGTCAATGCGGCATGTAAAGTTTTATAGGTTATTAAGACATCCTGGAGAAGAAATTTTAATTCAGACATTTCCTTTTTGGGTGGGCGGATATTTAAATTTAAAAGCTCCTTTAATGTTTTTATGTTACGGATCATATCGTAAATAATGGATTCTTCCCAACTGGCCTGGTTCCATACGAAAAATACTCTTATGAAATTTGCCTTGCCGTTCGTATCCCACATCTGCAACGCGGTTGTGGGACGGACTTTGTTAGAATAGGGGATGATTTCGCCCCACTTTGGGTTAGCTAGATTTAAACCATATCGCCCAAAATTTTTTTTTAAGTTCTGTTGGTAAAGTTCCATTAGGCGTTCAAAATTATCTTTTTCATCCAAGGGACTGTTTTGGGGTAGGCTGACAATAGAGTAAAGACGGACTACATTAGTCCTAGCTTCTCCATCATTCAAGGCGACCATATAAGAACCGCCCCACATTCCAGCAGTGATGGGAATATCCAGACCATATTTTTCTTGCATCTCTGAAGAGATGTGCGATGACACTTCTTTGAAAAGGTTATGCAGATAATAGAGATTGATTCGTTGGTTTTGGGAGTAAAGATGTCCAGCAAGAGTTTTATAATCCATATTTGTTAATCCGTAACGGCACCCTTACTGGCAGAACTAACAACCTTGGCATATTTAGCTAGTACACCTTTTTTGTACTTAATCTCTTTTGGTGAAAACTTATTTCTTCGTTTATCGAGTTCTTCATTCGTTAACTCAACATCTACTCTATTTTTTTCAATATCGATATTTATAATGTCGCCATTTTCCAATAAAGCAAGGTTTCCACCTACTTGTGCTTCTGGAGCCACGTGACCAATAACAATCCCATAGGTCCCCCCGGAAAAACGACCATCCGTGATAAGTGCAACTTTATCGCCTAACCCTTTGCCTACAATAGCAGCGGTCGGTGCCAGCATTTCCCGCATTCCTGGCCCACCTTTAGGCCCTTCAAAGCGTATGATAACAACATCACCTGCTTTTATGCGGTCTTCAAGAATCGCATCGAGACATTCTTCTTCAGAATCAAAAACTTTTGCCGGCCCGGTAATTTTACGAGTTTTTACTCCAGATACTTTTGCAATAGCACCCTCCGCACAAAGGTTGCCTTTTAAAACTACCAAGTGTCCCTCTGTTGACTTGGGTTTATTAATAGGAAGAATGACATTCTGGTTTGCAAGAGGTTGATCAGGAATATCTTCTAAGTTTTCTTTGACTGTTTTACCTGTGACCGTAAGGCAATCCCCATGAATCATTCCTGCGTTTAGCATCATTTTCATTACTTGCGGGATTCCTCCGGCATGATGCAAGTCAACAGCTACGTATTGTCCTGAGGGTTTCAAATCACATAAAAGAGGAATTTTTTTTCGAATAGATTCAAAATCATCGATGGTCAAATTTACATCAGCGGAGTGCGCGATGGCGAGTAAATGCAGTACGGCATTGGTGGATCCACCAATGGCCATAATAACTGCGATGGCATTTTCAAAGGCTTTTCGGGTCATTATATCGCGAGGAAGGATATTCTGCTTTATCATGTTCATAAGTGTTATTGCGCAGAGTCCTGTATTGAGTTCCTTTTCTTTATCTTCATTTGCCATTGTTGAACTATAAGGTAAGCTCATTCCCATAGCTTCGAATGCAGAGGACATCGTGTTAGCAGTGTACATCCCACCACAAGAACCAAATCCGGGGCAGGCATTCTTTTCGATTGCAGTAAGTTGATTTTTATCGATGGTTCCCGCACCGAACTGACCCACTGCTTCAAAAACACTGACCACTGTAAGATCCTTACCATCTAGATGGCCAGGTTTGATAGTCCCTCCATAGACAAAAATTCCAGGGATATTAAGTCTTGCCATACCCAGCATGGCTCCTGGCATATTTTTGTCACACCCACCGATGCAAATAACCGCATCCATACTAGCGCCAAGGCAAACAGTCTCAATAGAATCGGCAATAACATCCCGACTAATGAGGGAACATTTCATGCCTTCTGTTCCCATGGAAATGCCATCGCTTATGGTTATGGTGCCGAATGTTTGTGGCATCCCTCCTTCTTTACGAATTTGATCGGCTGCAATATCTGCTAGTTTTCCCAGTCCAGCATTACAGGGAGTAATATCACTTTGTCCGTTTGCAACACCGACAATAGGTTTCTGAAAATCATCATCCGAAAACCCTACAGCCCGAAGCATAGCTCGATTAGGTGCACGTCTGTCTCCTTGTGTTACTACTTGGCTTTTAGAGTTTAATGATTGAGATTTTTGAGACATCAATAATTCCTTAATTAATAAATAATGAAATCGTTGCCACTGGGGACACAGTTTTGTTTATATAAGATGGTTGAAAGTCTGATTATATTCCCGGCTCTATAATCCGATTTAGTACGGGGCGATTAAAATATCCATCCCCATTATTTGAGTGCGCGATGGCGTAGTATACAGGATGTTTCATGGATTTTAAATGGGCTTGAGAACCTGAAATTTCAATTGTATGCATAAAAGAAGTGATTGGGGTTTTTCGGTCTTTCTGCCACGTTTTTCTTGGGTAAGCAGATTTTTCCGATAGGAAAGCTGGAAGCCTATATGACCGCTGGGAATACAGATAGTCCAGCTTCAGCAGGTCTTTATTTTCACTGGAGACAGTATGAAAAAATGTTTCCTGAAAAATTCTATATTGTTCATCCAGAGATACAGGATTCATAAATATCCCTCTTGAGTCGTGGTAATGCAATAACTTGTTGAATAGTGTTACCGCATCCATTTCTAATAAAAGATGCGTAATTGAAAATCGAAACCGTTTTGAATTATAGAAACGATCAAAAATATCTACAAATTTTTTCAAGTAGTCAATTTCGTCTGCACCAAGATCTTTGTTGGAAATCAGCTCATAAGGTGGCGTGGATTGATATTGGTATTCATATAAAGAGATGGAATCTTTTATTGGAGCACCGGGAAGAAACTTTAAAAAACCTAATTGTAATTCGTGAGGGAGAAGGGAAATGACCTGTTTAAACGAGTTCAATATTTTTTCCATATTTTCACCAGGAAGACCAAATATGAGGTCACAATGAAAATGAATTCGATCTTGCTCCACCAGTGTTTTTATAATTTCAAATAACCTTTTGTTATTTTGTTTTCTTTGAATATTGTCCTGGACAACTATATCGGTGGTTTGAATTCCGATTTCGAACTGAAACATTCCGGGTGGAACGGTGTTTAGAAATTTTAAAATACTGGGGGTGAGAATATCGCCGACGACTTCGAAATGAAATTCGCAACCGTTAAATTGAGACAGCCATTTCATAAGATCTTGCATCCGACTGGGTTTGAGATTAAAAGTGCGGTCAACAAATTTAAATTTTTTAACGTTGGCTTTTACTAAACCTTCTATTTGTTTGTGGATAACTTTGTCGTCAAAATAGCGAACAGTTTTGTCGAGAGCTGAAAGACAGAATGAACAAAGGTAGGGGCAGCCTCTCGATGTTTCAAAATATACGATACGGTTATTAAGTTGCTCGTAATCTTCTTCGATATAGCCAGGAGAAAGGTCAGGGAGATCTACTCCATAAGTTTTCCAGCGATTCAAAACCTCTTCTGAAGGAACTTGCCCCTTGCAGGTTATTTCTAAATATTCCAGCCATTTTTTTTCACCTTCACCAGAAATGATAGGGCGTTTGATGGATGTTTCAGTTTCAAAAGATACCTCAGGCCCCCCGATGACAATTTTTAAATTTGGATTTTGTTTTTGCAGTCGTTCTATTAGCTCGAAGCTTTGATTTCGATTCCAAATGTAGATACCTATTCCTAGAATATCTGGCTTTAGTTTTTGGATTTCTGAAGCTATTTTCCAAACCGGTTGGTTGATGACAAACTCTTTGATCCAAACATTTTTATGTCCTTCATCACGTGCCACATTTCTTAGATACCTAAGCCCTAATGATGCGTGAATAAATTTAGCGTTTAAGGTTATTAGTCCTATTGAGTGCTGCAAATCAAACCTCTTTTAAGAGTAAAGGGTTTTATTTTCGCCAAAAATCGATCGAATAGAAAGGATTAAATTATTCTATTAGCTTTAGGTTTTGTATGCTTGTCGATAAGTAAAAGATCATGCTGGCTGGCAAACTTTGCAAAAAAAAGTAGAGCGACCTGAATGAACATGACGGGTTATAGGGCGGGAGCATTTTGGACAAGGTTCATTTTCTTTTCCATATACTGAGAGGCTTACAGAAAAATAACCTTGAGATCCACTGGGATCAAAAAAATCACGCAAGGTGGTACCTCCTCGGGTAATACTTTTGGTGAGAATGTCTCGAAGGCATTTAATCCATTTCTCCCATTGAGCTAATGTGACTTTTCCTGATTGTTTTTGTGGCCGTATTCCTGCATGAAAAAGGGATTCGCAAGCATAAATATTTCCCACCCCTGTTACTTTCTGTGAGTTCATAATAAAAGATTTAATGGGAGCCCGGCTTTTTCTTGCAAGAAATTTCATGGTTTTGGCATTCATTTTCTCGGAGAAAGGATCACAACCCAGATTATCTATCAACGGGTGTTTTCCAGATAAGGGTACCCATGAAATGCTCCCAAAACGTCGAGGGTCGATAAAATGTAAATAGGTTTTTTCTGAAAACCAAAAAACGGCATGCGTATGTTTTTCTTGAGGTTCAAGAGTAGATTGTAATGTGACTCTGCCGCTCATCCCTAAATGTAACAGCATGAACCCTTCAGGCACATGAAACAAAAGATACTTGCCTTGCCGGCTGATGTCTTGAACCTCATTGTTGGTTAGGCCTTTTACCAAGGATTCCTGGGGGATAGGAAATCGAATATCTTTACGAAAAAATTTTACTGCTTGGCAAACTTTGTTTTTAACTAGAGGTAAAAGCGAGCGACGAAGAGTTTCTACTTCAGGTAGTTCGGGCATAGGTTAATAAATTTTAACCAATCTTTGTTAGTAGGATCTTTTTTTTAAAACTCGATCAGGAAAAGGTTGGATTTTAAATAAAGTGATTAGACGAAGAATTTAAGAATTTTCATCTTCGTTCTTCTCCGCAGGTTTTTTAGAGATCACTACTTTGGCAGACCGAAGTATTCTTCCATTTAGAGTAAATCCCTTAGAATATTCTTCGATTACCGTATTTTCTTCATGTTCTTCGGATTCCTGCTGGTTTAAAACCTCGTGTAAATTGGGGTCGAAAGGTTTTCCAAGTGCTTCGATGGCTTCAACCTTTTGATTTTTAAGAAAATCCTTGAATTGTTTTTGGATCATCTCGACGCCTTCTTTAAGGCTTTCAAGGGTTGCATTGGGTGCTGCCATAGCCCTTTCCAAGTTATCTTCTATTTGTAACAGTTCTTTGAGTAAACGTTCATTTGCAAACTGGACAAAGTCTTCTTTTTCTTTGGTAAGTCGTTTTTTGAAGTTTTCAAGTTCAGCTTTTTCACGAAGGAAGGTATCTTTTTGTTTTAAAATTTCTTCATCCTTTAAGCGAATTTGTTCTTCGAGTTGTTCGAGAGGGCTCAATTCTTTAGCTTCTTCTTTCTTGACAGCCTCTTCTTCTTCAACAGAGTCTTCTTCTAGTTTCTCTTCTAATTCTTCTTCAGGCTCTACCTCATCCTGGTCGTTATCAGTCTTCGTTGTCATAAAGCTTTTTTATACTCCTTGATTTTCTGAAATTAATTTTGATACCATTCGCGCGGTATGATTTACAATTGAGATGATTTTTTTATAGTCCATTCTTTTTGAACCGAATACAGCCAAGGTTCCTACTTTTTCTGTTCCCAGCTGGTAGTTCTGAGCAATCAAGCTGCAATTACCCATTTCTTCTTGCAAGTTTTCTTCGCCAATAAGAATGGTCATACCCTCATGATCCAAGCATAAATCCAGTAAATTTATTAACTTGGTTTTTTCTTCGAGGGTTGTCAATAATGTTTTAATCTTTTCTATATCTTCATTAAATTCCGGTTGATCAAGAAGATTTAAAGCTCCTTGCACTATTAGTTCATTGTTGGAATCCTTAAATAAGGCGGCAGAAAGGTCATGCGCTTTTTGAGCCAGTTCATTGTAATGCGCTTTTTCGAGCCTCAAACGTCTTAAAAGCTCATTACGAATCCATTTAATGGGTTTCCCACTGAATTCATCATTTAAATAATTGGAAATAGAAGTGAGTTGATCCTGCGTTAAATCTGCGTTTATTGGGAGGATTTTATTTTGCAATATTCCGTGTTCTGAGAAAAACACAGCCAGGGCAGTCTGAGGCGTTATTTTTGTAAACTCTATATGTTTGAAGCAGGTCGTTGAGAAGCCAGGGAGCATAACCAGGCCTGTTTGCTGGGATCCTGTAGACAAATTATCGCAAGCCTTTTCCAATACACTTTGTAAGTTTTCTTTTCCCGGGGTGTATTCAAAAGGTCGTGTTTCTGAAAGAATTTCTGCTTCCATTAAGAAATTTTGTGGGCGTAAGAGATGGTCTACATAGAAACGGTATCCTTTGTCAGTGGGAATGCGACCGGCAGAGGTATGTGGTTGACTTAAAAAACCATTATTTTCTAATTCGGCCATAGCATTTCTGATTGTTGCTGAACTTAAATGCTTGGGGTGAAATTTCGCAATGGTTTTTGAACCAACGGGTTCCGCACTTTCAATGTATTTGTCGATAATTGCCAGAAGTATCGATTTACTTCGTTCATCGAGCATCGGTGTGTTCATAAAAATCTATTATTTATAGTAATTATATTTCGACTTAAACCCTTTAGAGTAAGTTATCAACCCAAAAATTTAATGTCAATACTTTGCGATATTATTAGTTAATAACGGAAACTGGATTTATACAGGTGTAGAAATGGGTGCAAGGTCAGATTTTTTCTCTACGATTTGTGTGCCGATTCCGTCTTCTGTAAATATTTCCAGTAATAAGGCATGTTGAATTCGTCCATCAACGATATGGGTTTTATTTACGCCAGATTTTAGGGCATCGAGACAGCAATTGGCTTTTGGGAGCATTCCATCTTTAATCACTTTTTCTTTGATCATAGACCCAACTTCTTTTTTGGTGAGTCCTGATTGTAGATTGCCGGTTTTGTTTTTCACACCTTCTGTATCTGTCATTAGAATAAGTTTTTCAGCTTTAAGCGCTGAAGCAATTTTAGAAGCAACGAAGTCTGCGTTAATATTTAAAGTTTCTCCGTTTTCTCCTTTGCCAATAGGTGCGATTACCGGTACGAATTCGTTTTTATCGAGTGTTTCCAAGATCCGTGGATTCACTTGAGTGATTTCACCTACCAGGCCAAGATCAATGATTTCCGGATGATCCATTTCAGGAGATTGTTTCTTGCCTTTGCTATGGCGTTTAGCCGTTATCAAATCTCCGTCTTTTCCTGTTAGGCCTACTGCATTACCACCGTGACGATTGATAAGAGAAACAATTTCTTTATTTACTTTTCCTCCTAATACCATTTCTACGACGTCAATGGTTTCCTTATTAGTGACACGCTGGCCTTCAAAAAATTGAGATTTTATACCTAGTGCTTTCAAAGTTTTGTCGATTTGAGGACCGCCTCCATGAACGATCACCGGATTGATGCCAATGTATTTCATCATAACAATATCTAAAGCAAAGTTATTTTTTAAATTCTCTGAAACCATAGCATTACCTCCGTATTTAATAACGAAAGTTTTACCATAGAATTTTTTGATGAAAGGCAGCGCCTCCAACAAGATTTCGGCTTTTTGGATAAGTTTTTTCACGATAGGTTTTAAAGAATATATCGACTTAGATCTTCATCTTGAATAATGTCTTTTAATTTTTCTCGAATATAAGATGCGTCAATAGAGATATTTTTATCTTCAAGGTCGGGTGCATCGAAAGAAATATCTTCCAAAAATTTTTCCATAATGGTTTGTAGACGTCGCGCACCAATATTTTCAGTTCGTAAATTCACCAGTGCAGACATTTCAGCAATTTGGTCAATTGCATCTTCTTTGAAAGTTAAGTGAACATCTTCGGCTTTTAGCAGAGCGGTATATTGCTTGACTAATGCATTTTTAGGTTCCGTTAAGATTTGAATAAAATCTTCTTTTGTGAGCGAATCCAGCTCAACTCGGATTGGAAAACGCCCTTGGAATTCAGGAATCAAGTCAGAAGGTTTGGAGGAATGAAAAGCTCCCGCAGAAACAAAAAGGATGTGATCCGTTTTTACAATTCCGTATTTAGTATTTATAGACGAACCTTCGACAATCGGTAATAAGTCTCGCTGCACTCCTTCACGAGACACATCTGGGCCGCTTGTACCTTGACCTGAGCGACCTGTTATTTTATCTATTTCGTCAATGAAGACGATTCCGTTTTGCGCCACCCGTTTTAATGCTTCCTGAATTATTGCGTCTTCATCTAATAGCTTTTCTGCTTCTTCCTGGCAGAGTACTTTAAAAGCTTCGGGAACTAGGAGTTTGCGTTTTTTTGTTTTGCTTGGCATGATTGAGCCGAGCATATCTTTTAAATTATTTCCCATTTCTTCCATTCCCGCACCCGATACAACATCAATCATGGGAGGGCGTTTTTCTGTCACATCGATATCCACTTCTCGATCATCAAGACGCCCTTCTTTAAGCATTTGTTTAAACTTTTCACGAGTTTGATCGTAATGTAGTTTTCCATTAGGGTCAGATTTAAAGTCTGTTTTTCCGGAATGACCCGGTGGAGGCGGCAAAAGCAGATCGAGTAATTCTTCAGTTGCTTGTTCACGGGCTTTTTGCCTTACCTCTACCTGCATTTCCTCCTTAACCATGGTTTTGCTGAGTTCGACGAGATCTCGGATCATCGATTCGACATCACGCCCGACATAACCGACTTCGGTATACTTAGAAGCTTCTACTTTTATAAAAGGAGATTTGGCAAGTTTAGCCAGCCGTCTTGCGATTTCAGTTTTTCCAACCCCTGTGGGGCCGATCATAAGAATATTTTTGGGCCCCACCTCATCTCGTAATGAGTCGGGTAGCTGTTGCCTTCGCCAGCGATTTCTCAATGCAATTGCAACAGCGCGCTTGGCTTTATTTTGTCCTACGATAAACTTGTCCAGCTCTTCTACAATCTGTTTCGGAGTCAAGGAAGCCATAAATTCCCCTGCCGGGGTATTTGATTTTTCTTCAGGTTGAGTCATTGTTAATTCGTTCATACGTTATAGTTCTTCAATAGTGAGATTACCGTTGGTATATATGCAGATAGTTTCAGTAATTTTCATAGCCTCTTCAACAATTTCACGTGCAGACAGATCACTATGTGCAAGTAATGCCTTAGCTGCTGAAAGTGCAAACATTCCACCGGAACCAATCGCCAATATTTCATCATCAGGTTCGATCACATCTCCAGTACCTGATAATAAAAGGAAGTTTTCTTTGTCGGCAACAATTAGCATCGCCTCTAGTCGGCGTAACATTTTATCGGTTCGCCAGTCTTTTGCCATCTCGACTGCGGATCGATACAGGTTACCTTGAAATTTTTCTAGTTTTTCCTCGAATCGACTAAACAGAGAGAACGCATCGGCGGTGGAACCGGCAAAACCTCCGACTACTTTATTATTAAATATTCGCCTTACTTTACTGGCAGTATGTTTCATGACAGTATTGCCAAGGCTCACTTGTCCATCTCCACCCATAACGATTTTGCCTTTATGGCGTACAGCTAAAATTGTGGTCGCATGCATCATGTTAGTTATTGTACTTGTAAAGTAAGAAAAATAAAGATTTTATTGAAAGAGGATTTATTCTTTTGCTCTGGGGTGAGCTTGATCATAGGTTTCTAACAATTTGTCGATTGTCAGATGAGTGTATTTTTGTGTAGTAGAAAGACTTGCATGGCCCAGTAATTCCTGAATAGACCGGAGGTCGGCGCCACTTTCTAGTAGATGAGTGGCAAAGGAGTGTCGAATGGAGTGAGGTGAAACTTTTCCAGGGAAATTTCCTGTTGTAACATACTTATCAATAATTTTTCTAACTCCACGGGTTGAAATACCTCTACCACGGTGGTTGAGAAAGAGGAAGTCAGTATTTGTTTTTGCAGACACTATTTTATCAGAGCGAGCTTTTTTGTAATTTCCCAATGCCTCTAAACATTTTTGACCGAAGGGAAGTAGACGTTCTTTGTTTCCTTTCCCAAGAACTTTTAAAGTTTGAGTAACAAGGTCAATATCTATAACCTTTAGAGAAACCAATTCGCTGATTCTCAACCCGGTATTATAAAATAATTCAAGCATTGCACGATCACGAATAACCAGAAAACCATCTCCTTGAGGTAAATCAATCAGACGGAACATTTCGTCTACAGAAAGAAAGGTGGGAAGTTTGTTTTCCATTTTTGGTGCAGGAATAGATTTAACCACATTATTCTTTAAGTGGCCCTCGCGGCATAAAAAACGGAAAAAGGAACTTAATGTGGAAAGTTTTCTTCGCATGGAAGAAGCAGATAACTTTTTGTCATATAAGAAGCCTAGATAGGAACGAACAGCTAAGCGATCTATCGACGTTATTTCAGGGGCGCCTGACTCAAGACCATGTCCCGACTGTTTTAAAAATTCCTCGAACTGGAATATATCATTGAGGTAACTATCCAGAGTATGGGGCGAAGCATTTTTTTCCGCTACCAAATAATTTTTGAATTCTTTTATGTATTTCTTCAAAAATAACCTCTTACTTATCAATGATATAAAGGTAGTCTAATGCTATCGTGAAGTCAAGAGCGAGGTTTCTTCAAATCTATTTGAAACTATCAAAGGTTGAGTCCATAATTATTTGCAATTATTTTAAATATTTGACATCTAATATTACAAACGCTCACAATTCAGGAAAAGCTATGACTGATTCAAAAAATCAAGAGGAGTTTAAAAAGGTGTCAGAAATTCAGCAGCGGTTGGATATTTTGATAGAACATGTGGAGTCCAGAAAAGAAGCCCTGGAAGAAGAAATTCAGGAACACTTACATGAATCATTGGCGAATGCGCGTGACTCCATAGAACGTATTCAGGAAAACATTGCGCCAAAGGTTGAGAAAGCCATCCACGCTAAAATGGAAGAAATTGATCGAAAAATGCGGCGATTAAATGAAGATGGTTTGGAGTCGGTTCGTGAGGAACTCCAAAATGCAACACCAGAGATATCGCAAAAAATTTTAGAAGATCTTGATAAGGTGATAGCCGAAAATATCCGCTTTGTGAAAATGGAAATCCTTACCGAAGTTAAAAAAGACCTGCAAAAAACCATTCAAAGTACCTTGACCCCTTTACAAGAAAAAATCGATCAAAGATTAAATGACGCTAAAATTCGCATCTTAATTTCGATGGGTTTAGGTTCTCTCGCCTTGTTAGGAATATTATTTCTGATGTTTCGCTGATACTCGTATGATTTAACTTTTAGAACGATTTACCTTCTTCTTGGTATGCGTGCATATTACTAGAATCCATTGAGCCTAGTTAAAGCTTTCTTTGACTAAAATCAATTGCATTGACCCAGGCGGTTCTTGGTTAGGTTATCAGCCAGAAGAGGAAAAAAAATAAAAAACTGGAAAGGATTACTTGCCATACAAAATTGAACTCAGGCCCGGTAAATAAAATGAGTACGGAGGCGGCACAGAGAATTATAAAAGCAATTATAAGCCGCGTTCTTTGTTTTAAAATGGGTTCAGGTTCTTGATCCATATATTTTGACCGAGAAATAATATTGTTTAATTAAATGAACAACTTTCTCATTTCTTCCAAGGTGAGAATCTCTTCGGCTTCCAGCAAAACACCTGTGTAATCTAATTCCGAATCTGAACGATCTTCATCATATGTGCCTAGCGTGGGAGAGGATTCGAAATAATTTTTAATATCATCCTTAGAAAAACTATTTTTAATGGCGACTGCGAATGTCTTTAAAAATAATTCAAAATGTTTCACCTGCTCTAAAGGTGTGCTGTAGTGTTCCTGAATAGCTAGTGCATAGCTCATTTTCAGGGCACGTCCCCCTTTATTTAAGGGGTGGTTTTCAGATTCATCTTCACTAGGATATAAGAATTGTAGTTTTTCACGTGCTTTTTTAAGTTGCAAAAAGGTTCTTCTAAATTTTTCTCCAATTAAAAAAGAAAGCCCATTTTGCACTCCCTTTAGTTCAGAAATCTTTAAACCCTCTTGGCAAAACTCTTGAATCTGTTCGTTTTCCATAAATTTTATGACTAGGTAAGAATAAGGGTTATTATTCTTGGAAATGAATGAGAAGTAAACCCCCTTTTGTATTTATGCCCCAAAATTTAGGAAGAAATTAAAGGTTTTTTGAAAAATCTACATTTTTTTTGGGGGGCTATTCGATGTCCTAAAAATGTTCTTTTAATGAAGTTATGGGGTTTTTTTGTGAAAACGTACGCACAAATATGCGAAATAACGTGTTAAGGCATGAATGAAAGGCTCGTTACCTGGAACGGGCTGAATATGTATGAAACGTATTCCTGCATCAATGGCACCCCCATCGGTGATGTAGTTATCTCCGATCATGCAAACTTTTAAAGGATCGTCCAACTCCAGGAAATTTTTCATAGCTTTTACGAATCCAGAGCGGTCGGGTTTAGGCGGTACGTTATTAACAATTTTGACTCCAAGTTTTTCAAAAGATTCAAAGCGGTTCTGGGCGGCGTTAGTATAAATGGCAATTTTGAATCCCTTTTGCAGCATCTTTTGTAAATGTTCTAAAATCGTGGGTTCAAAAAATTTCGTATGGTGAGGGCCCAGTGTTCCATCCGCATCAAGAAGTATTCCCCTTACACCATCGTTTAACAGAACATCAATAGGAACCTCTTCAAACCTTTTTACGGAAAGATAGGTTGTTAAACGTGAAGGTTGAAATGGAAGAGCAATGAAACGAGAAATTTTAGCCCATGTAAGGCGTTCATTTTCAAAAGAGGTTGTAATATTTTGATTCATTAAAGAAATATTTATAAATTAATTTTCCACCAGGCAAGATAAAACTATTAGCACGTTCTTGCACTCTATAAAATCAAATTTTTTTGGAAGGTTTTGGTTGTCCAAATTTTTTCTTATATAACGTTCAAATTATTGAAAAAACAATATTTTTTAGCCCAAATATTTCAGGAATAACAGGATTTCCGTTTTAGAGATTTTGTGCAGTCTGTTTTTTCCTTTTTAGTGCAATAAGAGCGTGATATTGTTTAATGTATCTTTTATTTAGCTAAATATTAAGGGAAATATAAATAATGCTACCAGTTGCCGCTTTTTTTGCTTTAGGAACAGGAATTGAGCTTTATGGACTGAAATGGGTAAGTGAATCGATCAGTATCATGAATACCATCTCATGGGTAATGTTTTCATTTCTTGTGGGGATTGTTGTTAGCCGTAGTTATGGTGATGAATGCCTTGAAAGAATCCAACGGTCTCTCAAATCACGTGAAGCTCCTGTTGATGATGTTTTAAATGGTGCTGTGATGAGCCTTTGCAGTATGTTGCTCATTACACCGGGTTTTATAACGGATACGATTGGATTGCTCATAATGATTCCTGCCACTCGTGGCTTGTTCAAAGGTATGGCATTAAACCTTACGCAGAAAAGAATTAAAACAGGTCAGCAATATTTTTTCTTTAAAAATTAGCTTTGGCGAGTTGCCGATGGCAATTTCCAATTACTTCACACA
Source organism: Nitrospinota bacterium (assembly GCA_028345515.1). GTDB lineage: Bacteria > Nitrospinota > Nitrospinia > Nitrospinales > VA-1 > UBA8687. The sequence continues at coordinate 83,370 of JAOMDP010000002.1, read as the reverse complement.
TTAGTGGTTGGAGGCGTTTCGCTGTGAAATCGTTTTTCTTCCCCCCCCGAAACCTAAGAGACGAATTATTGGATTTGGATGAAGCTCCTTATGAAGAGGTTCGTGATAGCCTGAACGATGTTGCTACTGTAAACCGCTATTTAAGTGGCTACCGGGTTTTGCTTTATCATGCTAAAAAGTTTTTAAGAGAGCATAAATTAGATCGACCTTTTTCTGTGCTAGATGCGGCGACTGGCTCTGCTGATCAACCAGTTGCTCTAGCCAAGCTTGCCAGGTCTATGGGTATTCCTATTAGAATCACTGCAATTGATATCAACGCCAAGATGCTGAAAATGGCAAAAGAAGAAATCTATGAATACCCAGAAATCCGCCTGGTGCAATGCAATATACTTGAGCTGCCCTTTAAAGATAATGTCTTTGATTTGGCAATCAACAATCTTTCGTTACATCACTTCAGTTGGGACAATGCAGTGGCTGTTATTAAAGCTATTTATAAATCGGCACGCTTGGGGTTTTTGATTAACGATTTGCACCGAAGTCGAATTGCGCATGCAGTTATATTTATTTTAACGCGAATTTTTACTCGTAATCGCCTCACCCGTTATGATGCTCCGGTATCTGTGATGAATGCATTCACTCCTTCGGAATTTGGTGTGCTTGCTATGGAAGCGGGAGTAGAACCTTTTGAGGTTCATCGCCATTTCCCCTACCGCATTGCATTTTTAGGAAAGAAAAATAATGGATAAAGCAGATGTAATTATTATTGGTGGCGGGCCAGCGGGTTGCTCAGCAGCACTGGGGCTCAATCAGCTTGGTTATCATGTGATACTTTGCGACCAGGCTAAATTCCCACGCGATAAAATTTGTGGTGAGTTTATCAGCCCAGCAGCAGACCCAATACTAGACCGTTTGGGAGTTTTAGATGATATCGAGGCTTTGGCCCCAAAAAGATTAAAGGGAGTTGCTATTTCTTCCTATGAAGGAGAAGAACTCATAATTGATTATCCCTGCCAACCAGGACAGATAGAGCGACCGACAAGCTTGTCTGTGCCAAGATATGAATTAGATTCTCTTTTTATTGAACAGGTGCGGCGGGTTGGAGTGGAAATTCGGGAACAAAACAAAATTACTGATTTTTTATTTGAAGAAGGTTGCGTTTCTGGTGTAAAGGGCTGGGATGAAAATAAATCTTCCTTTACCCTTAAAGCCCCTTTGGTAATTGATGCAGGAGGACGCAATTCGCTGTCGCTAAAAAAATTCAACTTAAAGAGAGAGTCTTCAAGAAATGCTAAAATCGCCATGGCGGCGCATTGGCAGGGGGCGCAAATTTTGGATGATTATTGTTATATGCATGTCTCGCGTCCCGGCTACACTGGTATATCCAGCGTGAGCCAAGATAAGATTAATGTAGTTCTGGTGGTTGATCAAAATTCGATGCGTGGGGAAAAACCTGATAGTTTTTATGGGCGTATGGTAATGAAAAATCGATTCCGGCGTAAGATTTTACAAAATGCAGAATGTCTAGAATCGGTCCGCGCAGTCGAGTCTTTGGGTTTTTCAGTTAAACCTATTCCCTGTGGCGGTCTGCTGGCAGTTGGGGACGCAATGGGGTTTATCGATCCTTTTACTGGAGAAGGTATTTATCTTTCCTTGCGAAGTTCTGAAATTGCAGTTCAAATTGCAGATTTGGCTTTGAAAAATGCGGATGTTTCTTTGGAATTTCTTAAGGTTTATGAGAAGAAACGAAAGCAGGAATTTGAAAAGAAGTTTTTATTGAGTCGGATTTTACAGAAAATCATTTACAACCAATTTTTTTGTGATCAGGTTGTACGGGTTTTAAAAGAAAAACGTGAACTTGCCGAAATTTTGGTGGGCGTTATAGGGGATTTGGTACCTGCCGAGAGGGTGGTGTCATTCAAGTTTTTATCACAATTGGTGGGAGCTTACCTCAGAGAAAAACCTACCTTTCATTTTGTGGGAAGAAAAGTCTGACTGCCATCTAAGAGTCAAGTTTCGGGAGAAATCAAGTAGGGTAGGGTTAATTCCTAAAACATTATATTTTTTCTTTTCATCGGGTCCTTTAGTAATCTTTAAGACTTGAGACATTCCAGTCGATCCAGCTACCTTTTTCTAAAACCTAACCGTTCTTATCTAAAATACGAGACGTTCAGTAGTCATGGTATATCCCTGAATAGAAGATTTCGCTTGCTTTCAATCAGAGAGTAAATTTATCTCTTATTTATTTTTGCATTTGGTTTAATGGATGCTGGATTCATACTCACTTAAGATTTTTTCCATTCGATCCTTGAGATTTAATTTTTCCTTTTGATTTATTTTTTTTTCCACTTCTTGCTCGGGCGTGATGATTTTCATTTTGTTAAAGGCTTCGACTTTTTGTTTGAGCGAGGTGTGTTTTTCATAAAGTCCGCGAAATTCTTTATTTTCTTTTTGGACTTTTTCGAGTAACTCGGGGTTGATATTCATTTTTCAATCTCCTTATTTAGAAACTGTATGATTTAGTTCGGCCTCTGAAGGTCTTATGTAATTAATTTTTAAGGAATCTAGATCGTAGTTAAAGTTTTTCTTTAGATTTCGAGAGGCGATCAAGCCGGCGCTGGCAGCAACTGTTAGATTTTTCATGGGTGTGTCGTGTACATAATTTTCTTTTAGACAGGATATAAAGGTATTTTTATAAACTTCTAAGCCATTTCCTACAAAAACGGTGGGCTGGCTTATTTGATCGCACAATCTCGCGGGAGTGATGGCTTGATCGTGAGTTTTTCTTTGGTATATATGGTTATTAGAATTAAATAAAGCAGTATAAACTTCTTTTTTTCGTGCATCCAAAACTGGGCAAATAAGGTATGAACCTGGCTTTACTGTTTCGGCATAGGCATCTAGTGTGTTCACCGCTGCAAAAGGTTTTTCAGTTGCCATTACTAACCCTTTAAGCAAACTAATTCCAACTCGAAGTCCTGTAAATGACCCTGGACCATTTGTTATGGCAAATCCTTCCAGATCTTTTAGTTTTGTTTCGGTACGTTTGAGTAGCGTATCCACCTCCTCCAAAATACTATGGGAATAGGCCTTTGAACCACCAAGCGTAGATTCTGAAATAATGCGGTTATTATCCAACAGGGCAACACTTCCTGCCGGTGAGGATGTGTCTATTCCCAGTATCTTCATGGTTTTCAACGGGGCTACTATGGTGATGGGATTGTAAAAAGTGCCTATCAAAATAGACCTTATGCCTTAATGTAAACATAGGTTATGGCATGCGGAAAGTCAATGAAAAACCGGAACCTTTCAAGGCCCTGCCTATGCCAAATAAATCATTTAAAATTAAATACTTAGATAATTATTTGGTTAAAAGATATTTTGCTGTAATTAACTTTTTAAAGAGATTTTTTGGTAACTATTATTCTTTGGCAATTTGGTCTTATAGGGCCAACTTATTTTATAAAACTACTGCGATTTCCTGCTTAACCATTGAAAAAAATAGACTTATTTGCTTGACATTAGTTGTTATTAAATTTAAGGTTATTTCGTTGGTCAGGAAAAGTTTTGTTTTGTAAATTTTTAAAGCTTTTAAAAACAAAGATTTTAGAACATTTTCTGGAGGCAAAGAGAGTTATGTTCTATGAGGTGAAAGTTTTCGACGCTGAGGGTCAACTCAAAAAAGTTTTATCTCCAAAGAAGTTGAGCAATCGTTTCTGGAAGGAAGGGGAGCAAAGATTAATAGACTTTACTGATAAAGATAGTGTTTCCGTAAGTGGAAACAATAAAAATGATACAACAGACGAGTTTCAATTAGAAGATAGTTGATTAGGATGTAGGTCAATAATTAATAGGAAAAAAAGGTATAGTGACTGAGTCACTATACCTTTTTTTATTTAAATTTAGCTTAAGCGTAATTAACTCTACCCATACCCTTAGCAATTTCCTATAATTGCCAGTTTTGGTTTTACTATTTGATCACGAACTAAAAAGGTTTTATGTATATAACATCTGCGGACCAGTTAAATGATTTTTGTTCCCGTCTTTATTCAGCAAAAGTTCTTGCTGTGGATACTGAATTTGTCCGCGAAAGAACTTATTTTCATAGAATAGGGCTCATTCAGGTTGCAGGAAATAATGAATGTGCAGCAATAGATCCGATTCAATTGGATGATCTAACCCCTTTGTTGGAATTACTTAAAGACCCGAATAAAACAAAGGTATTTCACGCAGCCCGTCAGGACCTTGAGATTCTGGTACGCCTTTGTGGTCAGGTTATCCCTCCTGTCTTTGATACACAAATTGCCGCTGCTCTTGTAGGCTGGGGATCACAAATATCTTTTGCTAAGTTAATTCAAAAAGCTTTAGGTAAACGCATTCATAAAACTGAAACTTATACAGATTGGTGTCGACGCCCTTTAAGTCAGAATCAAATCCAATACGCTATAGACGATGTGCGCTATCTTATGCCAGCTTATGAAAGCCTCCTTGAGAAACTCAAAGAACTAAATAGATCTGATTGGATGAGAGGAGAGGTGGCAATTTGGGAAGATTCTGCAACATTTGCTTTGCCTGATCCACAAACGCGTTATATGAAAATTAAAAGCTTAAGAAGCCTAAATCCTAGAAATATGGCTGTTTTAAGGGAACTGGCCGCCTGGAGAGAAAAAGTTGCTGTCTCTCGTGATTGCTTGGCAAAGTCTATTGTGCGAGATGAAACCCTTTTGGAAATCGCTAGGAAAATGCCTACTGATGTTAAAGATCTCTCTTCACTTAGGGGTTTTTATCATAAGGAAATCGGCAAAAGTGGAAAAGCTATAATAGAATCGATTAAACGCGGAAACGAAGTGCCAGAAAATGAATTGCCCACACTACCTGAATCCGATGGTCATTCTACAACGCGTGGTATTGAAGAGTTGTTGTCTGCCTTTGTGCAAATCCGATCTGAAGAATTAAAAATTGAGCCTTCAGTTCTGGCTGACCGCAAACGTATCCATTCGTTTGCCACTCACTTTGAACAAAGTATTAATATGGATGATCATTTTCTCTTGCAGGGTTGGAGAAAAGAATGCATTGGTAAACCTATGTTGTCATTACTAAATGGCGAAGTTGGTTTAAAAATCAATCCTTCAGGGCAGGTCACACTCATACCCATAAAATAGACTCTAGATACTAGAATTGCGAGACCAGTCTTTGAATGCTGGAGATTGCCTAAGTGTTTGGAGATCTGGATCTATTTCGATTTGATCTAACTTATTAAAACCAAAATGAATCGCAGCTTTCAACATTTCTAAACTTCTTTTAGGTTGTCCTATTAACGAATAATAGCAGGCATAGTTATAATGAATGTCTGGGTTTTTTGAATCTAATAACATTCCTATCTTTAAAGTTTCCAAAGCTTTATCATAATTTGAATTTTTCATATAAGCGGTACTTAAATTTATAGTTGCTTCTTTAAAACTCTTGTTATGATGGAGCGCTTTTCTATAATTTATAATTGCTTCGTCGTAACGGCCCGCTTTGAAATTTTTGTTTCCTTCGTTGTAGTGGAATATGCCCATTCTTTTTTCTTTTTCTTCCTGAGGAATATTTTGACCGTTACTCCCTTCTTTATGGCTACCTTCGCTATCGCTACCCTCGCTTTTTTGTAGTTGACTTTTTATTTTTGAAGAGGTTTCTTTAATTATAGGGGTATCTGTGATTAAAAAAATAATAAGCGCTAAAAGTCCAAAATGTGGAAGATATTTTAAGGATTTCATCTGTGTAACAACTATGAAAACCAGCGTTTTAATTCGCTGATCGAATGTAAAGAATTAACGCCTGCAATAGCGGCTCCCTGCGAGCATAGATTATATATTCGAGTATTTTTTCGTTGGTCTGCTATTTCTTCAAGGTTGCGTAAATAACTGTACATAACTTGATCGGTAATACCTGGGGCCCCATAAGTATTACTGACTTCCACAGATTTTTTTTCATAGAATTTATCTTTGTGAAGTTTGTCTAACTGGGAGATTCCGAAAACCTTTGGGAATAGTTTTTCATTGAAATGGGTATGTTTTGAATAATAACGTTTTCCGGTAAAAGCACAATCCTGTCCGATTAAAAAAATAGGTTCGCATCCAAATTGAATTAAAGCGTCGACACCCAGGCAGGCTACTGAACCACCAGCTTGTGTGATTCCCTTTGTTTCAGATTGCTCATGATTAGAAAATATTTTTCCTTCTTTATAAACCACATAATATTCACCGGGGAAATGTTTTAAAATATTATGATTTGCTGTAGGTGTATAAATAAGTTTGGTTGAACCTTTTTTGTAATCCGCAAAATAGTAGGCACTATCTATTTGTGGGTCGAGGGTAAAGACATACTTGGGACTTATGTCATTTTTTAAAAGAGCAGGAAAAGCCGTATCAACACAAGCTAAAATTAAGTTGTTTTGTAAATGTTTAAGGTAGGGTAAGACTGTGTCGAGAGAGGGGCCGGCACTTACCATAAGAGCAGGTTTTCCAAGATGAGCATTTTTTAAAGAGTTGATTCCCGATGAATCTGTAATTTTTTCTTTATTAAGGGAATAATTGGCTTCCTCCAGATCACGGAAAACGGTTGGGAATCTACGTTCTATTAATAATATCTCCAAAGCGTTTTTGAGTGCCGGAAAATTTTTGGGTAGACATTTAAATGATGGGGCATGAAATAAAATCTCTAGTTTCTCTGATCCAGATTCTGAGATACGGTGCATTTCTTTTGATACAGTATTAGATACATCAAACTCATCTACTCCGAAAATTAATTTGAAACGGTTGTTATGAAAAAGTTGGGTATGATTTTTCAACTTCATAGCTGCACTAAGAAGATCTGGATTAAGTTCTATTACAAGCAGAAAACCATCTGGGCCGATTTTTTCAAGCAAGGGTTCTAGATGATAACCTAGACCGAATCCATAGAGGCATATTCGGCTACCAGGTTTGATATTTTTGGCAAAATCAATACCCTCTTTGTTTGGATCGTATTTGCTATGCAGCAAAATCCCTTTGTATTGAATAGTCGGTTGTCCGGAATTTGCATTAATAATAGTAATTTTTTCAGATAGCTGATTTTTAATAGCTATAGGCTTTGAAAGGTGATTTTTAAGTAAGGCAAGGTTTATTTCGAAGAAGTGATTGTCCAACCGAGGATCTCCAAATTGTATCATTTCAATCATATCATCAATTGACTTAGAAAAGGTATTGTCATTTTTCCAAAAAAAATGCTACAAGTTTAGGCATTAAGCCTTATAAAATAGATCTTTCCACTATCAGCCAGCGTTAAATTGTATGGCAAGTTTAAAAATCTACTTTCTCAAGGTAAAATTGTAAGGTCTGAACTTAAAAATTGTGAGAATTCAGGCTATCGATTTGTAGCTGATTTATAAAAAACACAAAAGGTAAGCTAAATTAAAAGTTATTTTTTTGACAACATTCAATAATTCAATTTATTATTTCGGAATGGTTGATAAAATAGGCTTATAAATCATATTTGGCTGCAGCATTATTTTATAAGCTGAAGACAATCTCTATTTCATTATATAAATAACTTATTATGAGAATCTTAGAACTTTTTAGGATGATATTTAAATGAAAAATATTAAAAGAATTACATTAAGCATAACCTTATTTTTTATGTGCTCGACAGCCATGGTTCATGCACAAACAACTGATGTTAGAAACCAAGGTGCTAAACAAAATGAAAGTTGCATTGAACTAAAGAGTTTTTTTAAAGTGCGATTAAATAAAGCTTTAAAGGTTCACAAGGTTCTCCACCAGACACTTCAAAGCAACCAAATTATTGATAAATATAACCGCCATATGAATATTCTATTTGGTAATCTTGATAGATATACTGTGGTTATGGAAAAATTGCTTGTTGACTCAAAGGAAAATGGATGTAGCGAACTAACAGTGATGCGTAACGGTGTAATAAGTATAAAAAAAATACATGATAAATTGATGGCGTCTATTCAATTGCCAAATCCCAAAGAGCCTCTTTCTCAACAAAGTAATAAATTAAAATCCGAGCTGGATAATATGTTGAAAGCCGGTTGGTAATTATTCAGGTTTCTCAAAGCCGATAAGTCCATACTTTGGGGTTTTTTCTTTATCTGTTGATAGTAATTATAGGTGCTTTAAAGTTATTTTTTTGAGTATTTGAATGTTGTTTAAGTAAGAAGTAGAGAAAATTCATAATATTGTCTTAAAAAATGTTTAGCAGGTCCATGCTAATTGGCTTACAACCTTTTTTAATTTATTTTAAAAACTTGCAAGTAGCTTATCCCTTATTTCTTTGTTCTTTTTGTATTACAAATACCGCAAATTCCCTTAAGTTTAAGACATAAACCTAAAGCTTTAAATATTTGCAAGCTCTTTAAGCACAGGCTAAAGTCTGTAAAACCAAACTGGCAAGGAATGTTATGTTCTCCCCGGAAGATAAAAATAACCCGCAAATACGTGTTCTTTCTGAAGATTTGGCAAACCAGATAGCCGCAGGGGAGGTCGTGGAACGACCGGCCTCTGTTGTTAAGGAGTTGGTTGAAAACTCAATCGATGCAGGCGCTACTATTATTCGACTAGATATTGAGGGCGGAGGTAAAAAGAAAATTCGTGTTATGGATAATGGTATTGGGATGTTGCCAGAAGAGTGCAGTATCGCTTTCTCCAGGCATGCAACCAGTAAAATTTCTGAATTTAGCGATCTAGAGTCTATTCGATCGCTGGGCTTTCGAGGAGAAGCTTTACCTAGTGTTGCCTCCGTTTCAAAGGTTCGCTGCATTAGTGCTCGTAATGAAAATCAAGGAGGAAAATTAATCGTAATAGAGGGGGGAAACCTTATAGAAGAAAAAGATTTTGCTTGTCCGCAAGGGACAACAATTGAAGTGGATCAATTATTTTATGTGACCCCTGCACGTAGTAAATTTTTAAAAGGAGACTCTACCGAGTTTTCACATATTACTCAGGTGGTCACGCAACATGCGTTAGCTTATCCAAACATTCACTTTCAACTTACTCATAATGGCAGGGAGGTCATTCAAACTCTGCCCACCGATCAGATTCATTACCGTATAGCAGAACTTTTTGGAGCTGATCTTGCCAAGTCATTGGTGCAGGTTACATCAAATTCCGCAGATTATAAGCTGCAAGGCTATGTTTCAAATCCGGTATATAGCCGATCTAATCGGTCTGCACAATATTGCTTCATCAATGGACGATTCGTCCGTGATAAGGTAATACTTCATGCCACACAGCAAGGATATAGTCATTTATTGCCAAAAGGTCAACATCCGGCCCTATTTTTATTTTTGAACATGGACCCCAAGTTATTGGATGTGAATGTTCACCCCTCTAAAGCTGAGGTGCGTTTTGCTTTTCAGCAGGATGTTCATCAATTTGTATCACGAAGTATCCGCGATGCCCTTGAGAAAAATGTACAGACACCGGTCGAAGAAACTCGACCTGTTTATGACGATATCCCAATAAGTCCCAGTTCTCAAAATCGCGTTTTTAAACAAAAGATACCTTCTGGAGTGAGCAAAAAGTATGAAACTTGTTCGTTTGAACAAGAAAAAATATCCGAGCTTTTAAGAGGAAAGAATTATTCAGTTGGTTTCGAACAGCAAGTGCCTTCTTCACCCCAACAGGTTATAGGTTTCGATAAGCCACCCATTCCAGTTTCGAATCTTATTTACTCCGAATTTGAACCGCTGGGTCAGTTAGATAGCTCATTTATTATTATGCAGGGAAAAAAGGGATTATTGGTGGTAGACCAACATGTGGCCCATGAACGAATTTTATATGAAAGGTTCCGCGAAGCAGCAAAGGAAAGAAAAATCGAAGTGCAAAACCTTTTATTTCCACTTACGGTTGAACTCTCTGCTGCAGAGACAGAAATACTGACTCCTCATCTTGAACGATTGCAACATTTGGGGTTGGAACTAGAAACCTTTGGTAAGAACGAGTTTCTTTTGCGTTCTGTTCCAGCTATTCTGAAAAATATTGATAATGAAAAAATACTTCGAGATACCATCGAGCTTCTTCCAAAAGGAGGTCATGAAGATATTTTGCATGACAAATATGAAGATATCTTGATAATGATGTCCTGCCGCAATGCAATTAAGGTAAACCACCCTTTGAACCTTGAACAGATTCGCAAACTGATTTCTGATTTAGAGCAAACGAGTATGCCATTTACCTGCCCACACGGAAGACCCATATCGCTTCTATTCGATATGGACGACATCCTTAAAAAATTTCTACGCAAATAGTTTGAAGCAAGGTTAGTAACCAATAGATCTATTGGTTGATTTTTTTCTACCAGATTCCATGAGGTATTTGACAAATAATTTCGATGGCTAGCCGGTTAGCCGCGGACGGTGGTTTTTTTGATAGATTTTGCCAAATTTCTGAGTTTGATAGCGTTTTTAGCTTTTTCTTCTTTGCGTGAGATTTTTTTTGTTTTGCGATAGAGAGCAGATTTGCGAGTATTGGTAAAAGCCCATTCGGTATCTTGTAAAAACTTTTTTTGATTGGTGGGGTTCATTTCTCGAAAAAATTTAAGAAGTTTTTGCTCTTCTTTATTGGTGCTAATTAGATTGTCATTTAATAAGCCTTTAAACATAAGGCGTCCTTCTTCTAAACCACCTCCAATAACTTCTAGGGGAGCTTTTGAAGTTGGAAAAATTTTTTGGTCGGGAACTTTTAAATCTTCAGGAAAAACTTGTGTTGTCAACAGGCGGTCTAGAGAAATGTTTCCCAATCGTGCTAGTTTTACCAACGTTGCAATGGGGGCATCTCTTTCACCTGCCTCATAGCGGACATAGGTTCTGAATCCTATTTCAAGGACTTCAGCCAAGGCTGTCTGTGTACAGTTTAGATTTTTGCGGATTACTTTTAAATTATTTGAGAGGATGGTCATAATTTAAGGGTAATAGCCTTTATATTTATGCTAATTCAATGCCATTCTTCCTTAAATATTTATAGGCTTCATCGATCCAGAAGCGCTCTTTTTCCAGCTTATAATCAGGCAGATCTTTTGAGGAACCAACAATGCTTTTCATGTAGTCTATGGCCTCCTGCTTTTTGCCATTTTTATCCAGTAGCCGTGCGTAGTGATAATAAGCTTTGAAGAAATGAAACGAGTTAATCACTTCTCCATATGCGGCTAATGCCTTTTCATCATTTCCAGCTAAACGGTAGGATTCAGCTAGTCCAAAAATGGCATTTCCGTAGTCATATTTTTTATCCAGAGCGGTTAGTTTTTCTAATGCGGTAGCGGCTTCATCATAGCGTTGCAAACCATGTAGGCATTTTGCAAGACCGTATCTAGCCTCCAGCATTTCAGGATCGCGCTGGATAGCTTCTTCAAAATTGGCTATAGCGGAGTCATAATTTTTTTGTTCAACATAAGCTTGTCCGAGTTTTTCGTAGTGATATGCTTTTTGATATTTGCCAATTAAATCTTTTAATTGTAGAGTTTCATCGGTCTCTACTTCTTTTCTCTCGGATTTACCAAAAGGAATAATGTTGCCGCCCGTTGCCCTACTTGTGGCTACACTGCCAGACCTATTTTTGATTGCAAAAAAATATGCTACGGCTCCAATTGGCGGAAGCAGAATTATAATTATTATCCAGACAAAATGTTCACGTCTTTGAATACAATCCATGCACATCCATAACATAAATCCGAATGCCAAATAATTGAATATTTCTCCCAACTTATCCTCTTTTTGTTTTTAGGAGCAATTAAAAAACCATTGCCCGGTTAAAATTTCCTATTTAAATTAGTCATCCTCAACCACTTTATTTAATGCATCGAGGAGTAATGTTTTTGGCTGATATTTTTCTTTATCAGTATCTATATTACCATAAGCCGCAACGATGATGCGATCATTTATCTGTGCGAGGCGTGCAGCTGCTCCATTTATGGAAAATATACCTGAACCCCGTTTGGCAGCTATAACATAAGTGATAAAGCGACTACCACTATTGATATTATATATATGAACCTGCTCATATGGTTGTATATCGACGAGCTCCAGTAAATCCTCATCAATGGCGATACTACCTTCATAATCAATTTCAGTGGCTGTCACGGAGGCTCTGTGCAGCTTTGATTTTAACATTATTCTTTGCAATTTTTAGCCCTCTACTATGCAATTATCGATAAGTCGAGTAGGCCCAATTTTTACTGCCAGTGCGATCAGCGTTCGGCCTTTCACCTCGAATTTTTCTTTTAAACTTATGGGATCACAAATAGAAATATAATCAATTTGTATACCATGCTCAGCGGAAATAATATTTTTTATACTCTGGCGTAATTGGGTTGAAGAAATAACTCCCTGCTTAATTTTTTGCCTTGCAAATTTCAGGGATTTTGAAAGACAAAGAGCTTTTAATCTTTCTTCAGGTGAAAGATTGTTGTTTCGAGAACTCATAGCCAAACCATCAGGCTCACGCATTAGAGGAACTCTGTGAATTTGTACATCCATATTTAAATCCCTGTTTAAAGCTTCTATAACTGCAAGTTGCTGCCAATCTTTTTCCCCGAAAAAGGCGTGTTGTGGGCGAATTATATTAAATAGTTTGACAATTATTGTTGCCACACCCTTGAATAAATCAGGTCTGCTTTTTCCACATAGTTGATCGGTAATTGTTTCCACTTCTATATTTGTTTTGAACCCTTCGGGATAAATCAATTCTTTTTCTGGGTGAAATAACGCATTTACTCCTGCAGCTCCCAATTTTTCTAAATCTCTTGGTAAATCATGGGGATAAATATCCAGATCTTCATTCGGACTAAATTGTCGGGGGTTGACGAAGATGCTGACTACGGTATAGTCGCAGGTTTTAATGGATTGCTTTACCAAGCTCATATGACCTTCGTGTAAATATCCCATTGTTGGTATCAAGCCCAGAGTTTGCCCATCTAAATCGGCAGTTACTTTTTTCATTTCGTCAATTGTAGTAATTACGACAGTTTGCTGTTTTAAATCAACGATCATTATTCACCTGCTTAAGGGGGCCTTTTTTTAAATTATAGGCGTGTTCAGAGCCTGGAAATTTTTCACTTTGAACCTCGCTAATGAAATCAATGACTGCATTTTGAATTACATCTGATAAATGAGCGTAACGTTTGACAAATTTTGGCGCGAAGTCAGGATTCAACCCGAGAAGGTCATGGGTCACAAGAATTTGCCCATCGCAATTTGAACCGGCACCAATTCCTATAGTGGGAATTTTGAGATCATTGGTGATTTCTTTGGCCAGTTCTTCTGGTATTCCTTCCAAAACCAAGGAGAAGACCCCCGCTTTTTGCAAATCCTTTGCATCTTGTTTGATTTGCTTGGAGTCGAGGAAATTTTTGCCTTGAATTTTATATCCACCGAACTGATGAACTGATTGAGGAGTTAAGCCAATATGTCCCATAACCGGGATTCCAGCTTTTAAAATGGCATTTACCTGATTGATTATCCGTTCACCACCTTCGAGTTTTACGGCTGCTGCTCCACCTTGCTGAATTAAAATTCCAGCATTGGTCACGGCTTGTTCTACAGAAACCTGGTAAGACATGAAAGGCATGTCTGCGACGACCAATGCTCTTTCTACCCCTTGGTTAACGCATCGCGTGTGGTAAACGATATCTTCAAGGGTTACAGATAGGGTATTTATATGGCCCTGAGAGACCATTCCAAGCGAGTCGCCAACCAAAAGGATATCAATGGGAGTACTATCCAGCAATTTTGCAAAACTGTAGTCGTAGGCAGTCAATGCAGTAATTTTTTTTCCTGAGTTTTTTCGTTTTGCAATAGCAGGGACAGTGATAGGTAGATTCTTCATTTTTATTTTTAATTATGGCTGGGAATCAGTTAGGAGGCGGGTAAGAGATCGAAAATAAATCAACGATACTCTTAGGCAATTGCCCAAAGAGAAGCAAGGTGACTTATAAACGCAAACTAAAACTTAAAGCCTTTTAGGGTCTTCGTATTTCAAACGTTTATTTGTCTGGTCTAAGCTTTCTCCGTCCCGGTCCATCAGGATCCAAGCGGATTGTAATATTCTCGGCCTATTTTATGGCTGTTAATCTTTTTTATCAACTCATCAAGGTCACATTTTTTTTCAACGAAGTCGATATCATTGGTATTTATGACCAAAAGCGGTGTCTCAGAATAATAAAAAAAGAAATTGTTGAATGCTTTATTTACCGAATCGAGGTAGTCTGGGTCCATAAACGCTTCGTAATCTCGCCCTCGCTTGGCAACTCTTTCCTGCAATACTTCTGTGCTGGCCTGCAAATAAATGACTAAATCCGGTTTTGGAGCCTTGGCATCAATCAGGCTGAAAATCTGTTCGTATAAATTATATTCATGATCTTCCAAGTTGAGTCGGGCAAAAACTTTGTCCCGTTGGAATAAATAGTCAATAACCACTACTGAATTGAAGAGGTCCCTTTGTGCAAGTTGCATATATTGGTTGTAACGGCTTAGTAAAAAAAAAACTTGGGTCTGAAAGGAATATGCTTCTTTATCTTCATAAAATTTAGATATAAATGGATTTGATTCGGTTTCCTCTAATATTAATCTTGCCCCATAATTTTCACCAAGAAGGTTAACTAGAGATGTTTTACCAGCTCCAATAGCACCTTCAACAGCAATGAATCTAGGTTCGATGGTAGATTTCGTCATCGGTTACTAACCCCTTTAAGCTGCCCTAAAATTTCTTGGATGGTTAACTTCAAATCTCTGTAATCTCCAGATTTAACGACTTTTAAATCAGACGCCCAAATGGGAAAACTCATTTTATCTTTACCCCATTCTGAGCAAATAATGGTAGGTATATTTTGGCTTTTATTTAGTTCGATAAATTTAATGCTACTTTCACCATTTAATATTGAGTTCATTATGACGAGTTGCGGTATGTATCCACCCTTTTCTGCATCCTCAAGAGAACTAAAAATAGAAACCGTAAAACCTTCACTTTTAAGTTCTTGATACAGAGATGTGTGCTGATCATTTGGGGCATCTACTATAAGGATTTTTTTTGAATTTATACTCAAGGTAATTATTGAATTGTTAAATTATAAGGGCTACGGAAAATGTATTGCTTCCCCTCCGCGCTTAGTTTTTATAATAATCGAGCTATTATTGCAATGTTTAATGGTTGGGCCTAGGACTGGAAATCTTCTAAATTAAAGGGGGAATAATCCTTGGTTGGATTAACACAAAATAAATCCTCAAAATTTCCTATTTTTTAATAAGTAGACTAAGGGAAGACAACTATTTGCGCTAGACTCATTGTTTTCCAATCATTTTAAAATTTGAGATCAAAAGGTAATTAAAGCAAGATGCCTCCCAAAAGCATTGATTGCATTGCAATTAATAACTATAATCTAGGCATTGAACCCAGAATGAAATCAAATGAGAAATAAAAAAATTGCGCTAGCGGTGTCGGCAGGTATATCAGCCTACAAGGCTATTGAATTATTAAGAATGATGATTAAAGAGGGCAGTGAGGTCCGGGTAACCATGAGTGCTAATGCGGGAGAGTTTGTGACCCCTTTGACTTTCGAAGCTCTGTCTGGATATCCAGTTTACGACAAGCTTTTTAATTCTGAAAACTCTGCTGATATGCAGCATATCCGTATTTCTGAGCAAGCCGACCTTTTATTGGTAGCCCCCGCTACAGCTTCTACATTAGGCAAGATGGCAAATGGTTTGGCAGATGATGCTCTGAGCAGTCTCTATTTAGCATTTAAGGGACATGTAATGGTTGCGCCTGCAATGAATGGGGGTATGTGGGAAAACTTGGCGGTTCAGGAGAATATAGAAAAATTAAAAGCAAGAGGTGTAGAGTTTGTCGATCCAGAAGTAGGGACATTAGCATGTGGGAGCACTGGCCTCGGTCGATTGGCAAATCTCGATACCATTTTAAATAAGGTAAAAAAACATTTTACCAAACTTGAGGATTTACAGGGACTGAGAATTCTTGTGACAGCGGGTCCGACTCATGAACCCTTGGACCCAGTCAGGTATCTTTCTAATCCCTCCTCCGGGAAAATGGGATATGCGATTGCTGACACGGCGCAAATACGAGGCGCTGAAGTGACTTTGATCAGCGGTCCTACCTATCTTAAACCGCCTGCGGTAGCCAAATTCACGCCTTGTAAAACTGCAGCAGAAATGAATAGTTTGGTACAGAAGTATTTGCCTGAATGTGATGTGCTAGTTATGACTGCGGCGGTAGGAGATTTCACAGCGGAAACACTGGAAAAGGAAAAAATTAAAAAGTGTAGCGGGGATAGCTTGGTTCTGAATCTTGTCCCTACTAAAGATATTCTAATGGAAGTTTCTAAAGTTAAAACTAAACAGTTTGTAGTTGGATTTGCAGCGGAAACGCAAAACTTGATTCAAAGTGCGCTAGAAAAGTTAAGAAATAAGAAACTCGACTTGATTGTGGCTAACGATATCAGCGCGCCCGGCATCGGATTTCAGTCGGATAATAATCAGGTGTCCTTAATTGATTCCAGTGAAAGAATTGAAAATCTTCCCCGAATGACCAAAAAAGAAATTGCAAATATCCTATTGGATAAAATCAAACAATTGCAGCCCTAGTCTGACGACTTGGCACAGCGAAAGCCGATTGCCAAAGAACGGTTTCTAGGAGTAGTGGCATTTCGATATACAAGGTTAACGTCTTCAGCATTGTTTCTCCAGCTACCTCCACGAATAACTTTATATTGTCCTTTCTTGGGCCCTTGGGGATTTTTTTTTGGCGAAAAGAGATAGTATTCAGGAGAATGCCAATCGCTTACCCATTCGGATACATTCCCAGAAAGGTCATAGAGGCCATAATCTGACTTTCCCTTTTCGAAAGAACCAACCGCCGTAGTTTTTTTTATTTCCTCATTATAGTTGAGATTGTTGGAATCAGGAGGCGTGTTACCCCAAGGATATTTTACTGGACGTTTTCCCCGAGCTGCTTTTTCCCACTCCGCTTCTGTCGGCAACCGTTTCCCGTTCCATTTACAAAATTTTACGGCTTCTTTCCAATTCATTCCCACCACAGGCTGCTGCAACTTGTTAAAATCTTTATTATTCCAACCCTTTGGGTTTTTAGCTCCTGTTTTCTCCATATATTTGGCATAAGCAGAATTTGTGACTTCGTATATATCTATATAAAAACTGTCAAGATAGATTTCGTGCGCGGGATTTTCAGGACCCAATGTATGTCTATCGGTATTAAATAGATCATGTGGCCTCAACTCAAGCATAGATTTTTTGCTTCCCATTTGGAAAGCTCCTTTTTGAATTAATACCATGCCCATCGGTACTGGTTTTTCACCATAAGCCGGGAAAATTAAAACTATAGACAAAATTAATAAAATTATGGTCTTCATTGCTATTGGCTGGATTTTTAAAAATGGGATTATAGACAAATCAATGCAGCAAGGCAATCGGGTAATTGAAATGGCATTTTAAAAAAAATATTAACCGTATCTATATCCATGGGCTAATGAAAATTGACAGCTTTGTATATAAGTAATAGAATTTCGCATCCTTAAAACAACAAAGATTTTTTAAACTTATTCATATTGGTAGCCGATTAATAAGATAAATCAGGAGCTATAAATGGATGACTCTAAAAAAGAACCGATAACTCTAAGTGGAAATCAAGAGTCAAAGCTATGTCTTAATTGTGGTTTCCCCAACCGCAATACAGATAGCCATTGCATGTACTGCCGCACCAGCCTGATTGAAGATGCGGGGTTAATAAACTGGGTTCGGCAAACTTATTATATTCTTAGATGGCGTTGGCAGCTCAAGCAAAAGCGAGGTGAAATAGAAAAATCTGAATCAAAAACGCCTTTTTATAGAACCGGTGCTTATTTTTTTCTGGGGCTACTTTTAAGCGGTATGGGAATTTTTGTTTTTACCAGTGCCGTCGGGCAGAATTCATTTTCGAGTGGCCTAATAGGCTTTTTTTTAATAGGTTATGGATTTCTTACCCTAAAAACCCTTCTCAGTAAACAAAAATAGTTGATTTAAACCCTTCCTTATTTTTTCATTAATATCTTGTGTTTAATCCAAAAGGTTCTATTAATGTTAAAAAACTCATTAGTATCAAAAGAATTTATCCACTAAAGCATTATGGGTTTAATCTATAAGTGATGCGAGACTTTATTTTAGAAAAAAATAAAAAAGTGATTATGACTGTTAGGGGGATGAGCTGTGCCAGTTGTTCCGCACGAATAGAAAAAAAAATTGGCGGGTTAGAGGGTGTTTATTATGCAAAAGTAAATTTTGCTAATGAAACGGCAATAGTAGAATTTGATCCCGCAATAATAACCGCAGAACAATTTCCAAAAGAGATTCAAAAACTTGGTTTTGAAATACCTGCCACTCGTCAAACTTTTCTGGTAGAGGGCATGACCTGTGCTTCTTGTGTTTCCAGAGTTGAAAAAAATATCTCTTCCCTTACCGGGGTTTCGGATATCAAAGTCAATTTAGCCACAGAGCAAGCTACTATTGAATATTTTCCGTCCCTAATTAGTTTTGATGATTTAAAAGAATCTTTGGGTGCTGCCGGGTATCAATTGTTTACCGCAAACCATGATTATCCTTCCGATGAAGAAAATCGAAAAATAAAAGATCAAGCTATTTTAAAAATGAAATTAGTCTTGAGTAGTATGGTAAGTATTTTTGTGGTGTTTATTGGAATGAAGGAAAACGGATTTTCTCTTCCTCTCGATTTAAATATTATTTTGTTTGTTTTAGCGACTCCTGTGCAGTTTTATTGCGGAAGACAGTTTTATCTTGGTGCTTGGCAGGGTATTCAGCACGGATACGCAGATATGAACACTCTCATCGCGGTTGGAACTTCATCCGCCTATTTATACAGTACCGTCGTTACTTTCTTCCCTTATATATTGAAACAACCTGCAGAAAAAATGGGGGTCTATTTTGATACATCAGTCATGATTATTACTCTGGTTTTATTAGGACGATGGTTGGAATCACGTGCAAAGCGAAGTGCTTCCAATGCGGTTAGAAAACTAATGCAATTACAACCTAAAACAGCAAAAGTAGAAAGAGGGGATGAAGAAAAGGATGTCCATATTTCAGAACTAGTACTAGAGGATCGTATTCTAGTTCGTCCTGGAGAACAGATCCCAGTAGACGGAAAATTATATGAAGGCAACTCATCGGTTGATGAGTCTATGATTACAGGGGAAAGTGTTCCGGTAGAAAAGAATATAGGAGATGATGTTTATGGTGCCAGTATAAATAAAACTGGATTTTTTAAAATGAAAGTAAAGCGTTTAGGGCAAGATGCTACCTTAGCACAAATAATTAAGCTAGTAGAGAACGCACAGGGGTCGAAAGCACCGGTGCAAAAATTGGCAGATAAAGTAGCAGGAATTTTTGTGCCATTGATAATAGGGATTGCTTTTGCCTCTTTCATTTTTTGGTGGGTGTTTGGTAATGATATTGCTGAGATTTCAACTTCGATTTTTGCTTTTGCACTTATGGCTTTTATTTCTGTGCTAATCATTGCTTGTCCGTGCGCTTTAGGACTGGCAACCCCGACTGCTATCATGGTCGGAACAGGTCAAGGTGCAAAAATGGGTATTTTGATAAAAGGGGGCGAAGCCTTAGAGCGTGTCGAGGATCTTGATACCGTTATTTTTGATAAAACAGGTACGTTGACTTTGGGAGAGCCAAAAGTTGCAGATGTTATTTTGGCACCCGGAAATCAGTTGGATGTTGATCAAGTGCTTATACTAGCAGGGTCCTTGGAAAAAGGTTCTGAGCATCCCCTTGCGCTGGCCATTACAACTGAGGCGGAAAAAAGAGGACTGAAGCTTGATGTTCCGGGTAATTTTAATGCTTTGCCTGGATTTGGTGTTGAAGGTGAAATAAATAATAAGAAGGTATTACTTGGAAATAAAGCATTAATGATCGATAAACGAATTGATATCTTTTCCGTTGAAAGCCACTTGGAAAAACTAATGGAAAAAGGGAAAACCGCTATAATTCTTTGTGTTGAAGGTGAGGTGGCCGGTCTAATAGCTACAGAGGATGCTTTGAAGCCAAATGCTAAAGAGGTAATGAATTATCTTAAAGAAATGGGCTTGGAAATTGTCATGCTGACTGGGGACAATTCAAATACTGCAAAGGCGGCAGCAGAGCAACTTGGTATTGAGCGAGTGATTGCTGAAGTTTTGCCTTCTGGAAAAGCAGCTGAAATCGAAAGACTAAAAAAATCAGGACATAGCGTTGCAATGGTAGGAGACGGTATTAATGATGCTCCCGCCCTTGCTGCAGCCGATATTGGGATTGCTTTAGGTAGTGGTACGGATGTGGCTATGGAAGCCTCAGATATTACTCTAGTGGGATCAGACATTAAGGCAGTTGTGGACTCCATTAAATTAAGTAAAGCAACAATGTCTAAAATCAGACAAAATTTATTTTGGGCTTTTATTTATAATATTATTGGTATTCCAATTGCCGCGGGTATTTTATACCCGTCATACGGAATTCTTTTGCAACCTGTATTTGCCGCCGCTGCAATGTCTTTAAGCTCTGTATTTGTGGTAGGAAATTCTCTATTATTGAATAAATACAGTAAGGTGGACTCTTAATCTTCTTTTTGTTGTGATACCAAATTCTAAAGAGAATAAATTAAAGAATTTCCTGTTTTCTATATTTTTAGTTTTTATTTTTTTTGGTTTTTTGGAAGCTATTTTGTGGTTATCTGGATTTCAACCGACCCTTCCGTATAAAAAATTTGAGATTCCTGCTTGGATGGAAGAATTAGACCCGTTGGTGTTGGCGAGGTATCAGAATTTTATTGTAAACCAAAACTTCGTCAACGAAGATGCTTATGCTTATAAACCTGATTTGCGTTATGGTTATTTACTGAAACCGAATTTGCAAATTACTGTATCGAATTACTCCTCTGCTTTATTCTTAAATAAACTACCTCCTTGGACAATTACTTCGGATTCAAATGGGAATCGTATTGCATTGGAATACTCCGGGGATGAATACCTTATAGCAGAAGGCCGAACTCTTCATGTTTTAGGGGATTCAAGTAGTTTTGGGTGGGGTGTGAACTTTGAAGATTCTTACCCCCAGAAACTTAAGGAAAAATTAAAACAATCTCCTGATTTTTCAAAACTTGTTGTTAAAAATTATTCCACTCCGGGCTTCACATCTTATCAAGGGAGATTGTTGTTAGATGACACGGTAAAGATAAAAAAAGGTGATTTTGTTATCGTATCATTCGGTGGGAACGATTCTTACCCTGCTACAAAATCGGATCGCTTCCACTTTCAGACACGAAACTCTTTTTTAGGAAAAATCAATTGGTCGTTAAATCGATTAAAAATTTATAAATGGCTACAAACTATACTTCATTACTTGCCTGAACCGACTGTTTCTGAAACAGAAGATCGCAGAGTTTCACTGACAGAATATCAGGAAAATCTTAAAGTTATTTTAAAATCAATATTGAACGATGGGGGAGTGCCAATATTTGTTAATATTTGTAATACTGGGGACTATGGTAGCGCAGCTGAAAAAACAGCAAGCAGTTTGCATGTGCCATTCTATAATTTTCCTGAAATTTTCAAGCCATATTTATCAAAAATTCATGACCTTTATCCAGGAAAATTTGTCAGTTATTTCGAGGCTTATGGAAAAATGATTGAAAAAGAAACCCAACTTGTTTTTTTGTTTCCGGATCTTTGTCATCCCAATTCAATTGGGCATGAATTAATAGCGGATATTCTAAGTCTCGATGATAAATTCCTTCAATGAATTCATATTTTTTGAAGGAATAAGTTTCCCGGGTTTTAAACTTTCTCGAAGGTATTTTGAATAGATTTAAGAACTACGCCTCATTATTTTAATTAGCAGATATTTTGATTATTTTTCCCATTAAATACGGCTAATGCTGATGACCAAGTAAACGGGATTCTCTAAAAACAACGATAAAAGGAATTAAGAATTAGATAAAGGAACTAGGAAAATAGATCAGCGGTCAAACTCAGAAACTAATACCTCCCTATTGTAAGCCGCTACTACTTCACCTCGATTGACCATGCCTATGACTCTTTTGGTGTCATTTTTTTGAACAACGGGAAGCTGTTCTACATCCAGTTGAGCAAATAACTCCATTGCTTGATTCAAGTTGTTACCGGGAGTAAGAAATTTCACTGGTTTTACAGAGAGGTCATTGGCGACAACTAAGTCACCAAGTTCTTCCTCGAAAATCATTTCTCTCACCATATGAAAGGATAATATTCCAGACATTTCACCTTGGCCGTTTACAACGGGGAAATAAAAGTTTTTAGAGTAAGAAATAGTTTCGAGAATTTTTTTGAAAGGCATACCCTCAGGAATGCTGGTAACTTCTTTACTCATCACATCATCAACACGTATTGAGTTTAAAATAGAAACTTCTCGACCATGTTGAATATTTATCCCTTCATTAAGAAGTTTTTCAATGTAAATAGAGTATTTTGAAAACCCTCTAAATGTATAAGCAGAAACTATGCAGGTAATCATAATAGGCAAAATGATAGTGTAATCATTTGTTAATTCAAATAGCATTAAGATATTGGTTAAAGGTGCTTGCATAACTGCACCTGCTACAGCACCCATACCTACAAGAGCATAAGTTTCAGGGGAAGCCGTTAATTCTGGAACAATTCCATGCACCAGGGCACCAAAAGCAGAACCTAGCATAGCTCCTATAAAAAGCGATGGAGCGAAAACACCCCCAAGGCCTCCTGAACCAAGGGTTATTGAAGTGCTGAAAATTTTAAGAAAGATTAATATAAACGCCATACTCCATAATAGGTCTCCAGATAATGCCTGTTCCATAAAATCATAACCATTCCCAAGGACTGCTGGAAAGCCCAGAGAAATGATACCCACTATCAATCCACCTAAAGCCGGTTTCAGGGGTTTGGGAATAGAGATTTTAGTATCAAAAAAATCAAAGGATTTAAAATAAGCCAAAGTAAACAATCGAGAGACCAGGCCGCATAAAAGCCCTAAAAATAGATAAAAAATGATTTCGGAGTAGCTGACGAGTTGATGAATAGGAACCTGAAATGTTATTTCGTTTCCTTCCAAAGCTCTTCCAGTTGCGGTTCCAATTACTGAAGCAACAATGATAGGGCTAAAAGTATGGATGGTAAAATCACCAAGAATGATTTCAAGAGCAAATAGTACTCCTGCAAGAGGGGCATTGAAAGATGCTGCAATCCCGGCCGCCGCCCCACAACCTACTAGCACTCGGACTCGTTCTCTGGATAAATGAAAAAGATTTCCTAAGGCCGATCCTACTGCTGATCCGATTTGCACGGTGGGTCCCTCACGACCTGCAGACCCACCCGAACCGATGGTCAATGCGGAAGTCGCAGAACAGGTGAGAAGAGTCCGTTTACGGATCTTACCTGCTTTCAGTGCCACAGCATGCATCACCCGGTGCACCCCATTTTCTTTAACGGCATCTGGAAAGAAATGACATATTACTCCAGTTATGATTCCTCCAAACATGGGCATGAGGGGCATGAGAAAAGGTATTGCTGTGCCCGTGATTCCAACCCATGATAGTCCTTCAGATGAAAAAACTATCCCAAAAAACTCAATCATCCACCTAAAGGCGGTGGAGGCTAAACCGGCAAGAAATCCAATCAAAGCAGCCAATATAAGCATGTTATGGTCTTGCATCAAATAGGATTTGATCTTTTCTCTAAGTAATATTAGTTTGGATTCCACAGTTCAATTTTTTTGATTAAGATAAACTTTCCCATTATAAGGAAAATGGTTTTTTATAACCATTGTATAATATCGGGACAGCGTTCGGGCTTTGTGATATGCTTCAAAAAATTTTTTCGGTAGTCATCAAAAAGGAAGTTTATTAAATGGCAGAAAAAAATCCAGAGGTAATAATTGCGCCTTCCATTCTTTCAGCTGATTTTGGTTGTTTGAATAACGAGGTTCAAGCAGTAGAACAGGCTGGGGCTGACTGGATCCATGTCGATGTAATGGACGGACATTTTGTCCCAAACATTACTATTGGACCTGCAGTTGTGGAATCTGTCCGCAAAGTAACGAATTTGCCTTTAGACGTCCACTTAATGATTGAAAATGCGGATGCTTATATTAAGGATTTTGCTAGTGCAGGTTCTGATATCATAACCGTCCATGTGGAAGCCTGTACTCATTTGAATCGTACTATTCAATTAATTAAGGAGCAAGAAGTTCGAGCAGGAGTTGTACTTAATCCAGCTACACCCCTTTCCTCGATAGAAGAAATTCTCCACGAGATAGATATGGTGTTATTGATGTCTGTGAATCCTGGGTTCGGTGGACAAGAGTTTATTCCCTCCATGCTGGATAAAATTCAGAACCTGAATGATGTGATGTCGCATTACGAAAACCCTATTGAATTAGAAGTCGATGGTGGTATCAAAACGGAGAATGCAGGAGAAATTAAGGCTGCAGGCGCTAGTGTGTTGGTTGCGGGTTCAGCGATTTTCAATAGCAACGATTATAAAAAAGCAATTGAGTCTTTGCGGGAAGCATGATTCAATTTCGAAAAAGTTGCTGTGTTGTACTTACCAGTTACTAGTTTTAATTTGGTGTTTTAGTTTTGGATCTAAGCCCACATTTTCAAAACTAATAAGATTTTCATTTGTATTTTTATGGGTAGCGATTTGTATTTAAAGTGCCAAGGAGGATACCCCTTAATTTGAAGGTAAATATGTCTTTTTTAAATCTAGTTTACTATTCCCTTGTATTTAATAACCCAAAAAGGATAAACTTAGATAAATCAATGATGTTTTTTTAGATTAAACTCTGGTTCAATGTAAAACTGGGGTTGTTTGTAAATATTGCGGAGGGTACGAATTATGATGGGAATTGGATTTCCTGAATTGATGATCATTTTGGTCATTATAATGATTATATTTGGGGCGGGAAAACTGCCCGAAATCGGTAGTGCTTTTGGTCGCAGTATTAAAAATTTCAAATCTTCTATGAAAGAGGCACAAGAAGAAGAGGAAAACGCTGAGGTAGAGGCGAGCGAACAAACTGCGATCGAAGAGGGTAAAGAGGCTGAGTCTGAAGAAAATTTAACAGATGAAGAAAAAGAAGCCCTTGCAAGGAAAAAAGCCCAAGAAGAAGGCGATGCGAAAGACTTGGCGATGAAAGACGCTGCCGATAGTTTTACAGCATCTTTGCCAAGAAAAGGCTCCTATGATTTTAGCAAGGACCAAGAAAAAAGTTAAAAGAGAGACTGAATAGTTTTAAGAAGTTTGTTGAAAGTAACACGAATTTTTTTAAGACTTAGTTGCGATTTAGGATTCATCATATTCCCAGGGCTCTTTTAAATTGTCCTGGGTCCATACAGTCAAACCGTCCATATCCTTATAGATTCCCCGGGTGAAAAAATTGAAAGGGTCAAAAAAGCGCACGCCTTTCTCTGGATCTATTTCGAAATTTACTTTTTCTTTCTGGATAGGATGAGCTTTACACTCTAAAAACTTCTCCCCATCAACTTCCGATAGCTTAAAAATTTCTTCAATGACATCTGCGGGGTATTGTCCCGATTCTACCACCTGCTTTACTTTAAGCATGATGGCCTCAACCTTTTCCTTATCCAAATGATGCATCTTCATAAATTTTTCAAGCTCGCTATATTATTTTTTAGTGATAGAAGGTTGTAAATTATATCTTAATTAATTAAATATGACCAGTTTGGGATTTAATTACTTGCTTAAAATTAATAGTTTACCAAGCGCAGTTAATTATAAACCTAAAAGGTTGAGCTAGATACGTAAAGGTTAATAAAAAGACAAATGCGAATAATTAGAAGAGTCAGAGGAAATTTCTAAGTTTTAGGGGATGCTGGTAAGGGCGATGATTGAATCTGGGAAAATACCTAATTCAATGGTTCCGATAATTCCTATGATAACTACGAATAGAGTCATAGGTGTCAGAGAGATTTGAAATTCCCCAGTAGGTTCTTTCATATACATGAAAACTACTACTTTAAGATAGTAGTAAAATGAAATGGCGCTGTTAAGGACCGCGATAATAACCAGGGTGACGAAACCTTCCTCCATAGCGGCACTAAAAATATAGAATTTGGCTACAAACCCTGCGAAAGGAGGTAGTCCTCCTAATGAAAGAAGAAAGACTGTCATGCTTAAAGCCAGTATTGGGTGCTTGTATGCCAGACCGGAATAATTTTCTATTTCTAAATTTTCCTGGCCTTTTCTGCCCAGCAAAATAACGATTCCGAATGCTCCAAAAGTTGTAAAAGAATAGGCGAGCAGGTAAAACAACAGGGCTGAACCCGCTAGTGAGCTTTTTGCTATAACCGCAATCAATAAGTATCCTGCATGCGAAATACTGGAGAATGCCAACATTCTTTTGATATTAGTTTGCATGATAGCACCCAGATTACCCACAAACATACTCAGGACAGCGATAACACACAATAGTATTTCCCATGATGGTGCCATTTCTGGAATGGCTTCAGTAAATACACGAAAGAAAGCAGCAAATGCTGCTGCTTTGGGACCCACTGACATGAAGGCTGTCACAGGTGTTGGCGAGCCTTGGTAAACATCGGGAGCCCACATATGAAAAGGAACTGCGGCTACTTTAAATCCCAAACCAATCACTAAAAGTACAATGCCCATCAAAAGAAGAGGATTGGACTGCGCCCCCTCTGTTTTAACAAAGTCAGCAATTTTAAAGAGATTGGTGCTTCCCGTTGAGCCATAAACCAATGTCATACCATAAAGCAGGAAGCCTGTCGCAAATGCACCCAAGAGGAAATATTTCAGAGCCGCTTCGTTAGAAACAGGATCATCTCTTTTAAACCCTGCCAAAACATAAAGGCATATAGATACAATTTCAATACCAAGAAAAATCATAATCATATCTGTTGAAGAAGCCAGAACTATCATGCCAACGGTGCAAAGTAGAATCAGGGCATAATATTCCCCAACTTTAATTCCTTCGCGCTCGTTATAATCTTCTGAGAGTAGAATTGCCATTCCTGAGCTAAGAGTAAAAATACAAGTGAAAAATAGTGACAGGTGATCGACGATGTAACTGTCTGTAAAAGCAAATGCGGGGATAGGATTTTTTGCAAATGCACTGATGGCAGTCATTAATAACCCGACAAGGCTTACGAACATGACGAGCGTTTTATTTTTTCCTGCCCATAAATCCAATACAAGCACGCCCATAGCAAAAACACTCAGTACAAGGACTGGTGCTAAGGCAATAAGATCTATGGATTCAGGTGCGAGTATCGGTTTCACTATTTACTATTCCTTAATCAGTTATGGCTAGTCTTGAGCTGCGCGTTCAACTTAGCCAGTTCTGTTTTTGTTATAAGTGAAGCATGGTGTTCGCCGGCGTTATGATCTTGCTTAGGGCGAAAATTATCTGGAGAGACTTTGCTGACCAGATTATTTACAGAGGCATCAAAAGTTTTCATAAATGGTTTCGGATATAAACCAATCCAGAAAATTAAAATGAGTAGAGGAACAATGGTAATAAGTTCTCTCATGTTCATATCTTTTAATTTCATATTTTTTGGATTTTTTAATTCCAGGAACATAACCCTCTGAAACATCCAGAGGATGTAACAAGCTGCCAAGATAACCCCGGAAGTTGCACAGGCTGCCCAGAGTCCATTTACTTGAAAAATTCCTAGCAAAATAAGAAACTCTCCGACAAACCCGTTCATTCCCGGCAGACCTATAGATGAAAGTGCTACGATCATAAAACAGACCGCGTAAATGGGCATCTGTTTAGAAAGCCCACCAAACTCTTTGATCAATCTGGTATGGCGTCGATCATAAATTACTCCTACCAGAAGGAAGAGGGCTCCGGTACTGATACCGTGATTAATATTCTGAATCAAGGCGCCTTGAATTCCATATTCGTTCAATGCAAAAATACCCAGCATGACAAATCCGAGATGGCTGACACTGGAATAGGCAACAAGTTTTTTTAAATCTTCCTGCACCATTGATACTAGAGCACCATATACGATTCCTATAATAGACAACCATGCAATGAATGGCATGAAGTCATAAGAAGCCTGTGGGAAGAACGGTAAGTTGAAACGTAAGAATCCATAGGTTCCCATTTTCAATAAGACACCTGCTAATATTACAGAACCAGCTGTTGGGGCTTCAACATGTGCATCAGGCAACCAAGTGTGGAAAGGGAACATCGGTACTTTGATTGCAAATGCTAGAAAAAAGGCCAACCATAACCATTTTTGAGTATCCAGAGGTGCACTGATATGCTCGGTAATAAATAGAATATCTGCTGTGGCAACTCCTGTTGTTTGTTTGATATGAAAATAGATCCAGATGATAGCTACAAGCATCAGCAGAGAACCAACTGCGGTATAGATGAAAAACTTTACTGCAGCATAAATTCGTCTTGGACCACCCCAAACACCCACAATGATATACATAGGTACCAGTTGGAATTCCCAAAATACATAGAACATGAAGAGATCAAGAGAAATAAAGACGCCCAGCATGCCGGTAGACAGAGCCAGCATTGCCATCATATATTCGCGAATATGTTTTTTAACTTCCCATGAGGCGATGATACAGAGCATCGTCAGGAATGTAGTCATGACATAGAGAAGCAAGGAAATACCATCTAAGCCAATATGGTAATTGATTCCCCAGGATTCTATCCAAGGGATATTAAGCCCATACTGCATTTTGTGAGTGGAGTTATCGAAGTTAGTCCACAAGAGCAGAGAAAGCAAAAAGTCTGCCGCCGCAACCGCAAGGGCAGTTTGTTTGATCGCACCTTCATTCTCCTTTGGGAAAAAGGCAAGAAGAATGGCACCGATAATTGGCAAGAAAGTAATTAACGTTAAAAACATAATTTTCTAAAACATAATCAGTAAAAGACTGATGAAACCTACTGCAATGAATAATGCGTAATTACGAACAAAACCAGATTGAAAGGCTTGGGCCTGTTTACTGAGCCATCCAATAATTTTAGCAGTTCCAATGACGCTTCCATCGATGGCCTTGGCATCGCATTCTTTCCAAAGTAAATTAGATGCTTCTACCGTGGGTTTCACAAAAGTCTCATCATAAAGTTCATCAACACCATATTTGTTTTGCACTAATTCGAATCCCCATTGACCTTTAGTAAACTTTTCAGGTAAATCAGGTCGCTTAATATAAAAGATGTAAGCCGCAGCAATTCCTGTAATGGCAACACAAGCAGAGAAGACCATCAGGAACATCTCCAGCCATATATTGTGTTCTTTTGGGTCGAGTAAATGTGCCCATGAAGGTGCATGTCGACCGGCTTCATGCAAAATATGCTCGGAGTGGTGCAACGCATTAGCAAGGTCGAAATGAAGCACCGGTTCCAACCAGTTATGCAGAATATGCCAGCCGTGAAAAAGTGGGATTCCTAATATTCCTCCTGCTGTTGCCAGTCCGGCTAGGATGACCAGAGGCATTGTCATGACTTTTGGTGATTCATGCGGATGAACGTTCGGATCTACGCGCGACTCGCCATGAAATGTCATAAAGACTAAGCGGAACATATAGAATGCTGTTAACAATGCGGCCGATATACCCATTCCCCAAAAGATAATATTTCCATCCATTAACGCATGATAAAGAACCTCATCCTTACTAAAGAACCCAGATAATGGCGGTATACCTGCTATGGCAAGAGTTGAGACTAAAAATGTCCAGTATGTCACGGGCATATAATTTTTTAGCCCACCCATCTTCCGCATATCCTGTTCGCCATGAATACCATGAATGACGCTTCCAGAACCTAGAAAAAGGCAGGCCTTGAAGAATGCATGGGTTACAAGATGAAAAATTGCGGCGGTGTATGCACCGACTCCACATGCCAGCATCATATATCCGATTTGGCTAACAGTGGAGTACGCCAATACGCGTTTTATATCGAACTGGGTCATACCAATCGTGGCAGCCATAATTGCCGTAGCGGCACCAATGCCAGCGACCGCCAACATTGTCATGGGTGCCAGATTGAATAAGGCGTTGCATCGTACAATCATGTAAACCCCTGCGGTGACCATGGTGGCAGCATGAATCAATGCGCTAACAGGGGTAGGGCCTTCCATTGCATCCGGCAACCAGGTGTATAGTGGGATCTGAGCCGATTTACCCGTTGCTCCTACAAATAGCAGCATAGTGATTATGGTGACAGCCTCTCCAGCGTATACCAGTTTTTCAGGTGCCGCATGCATGACCTCAGAGAAATCAATAGTTCCAAAGATGTTGAAAATATACATGACTGCCAAAAGGAATGCGAAGTCTCCAACCCGATTGACGATGAAAGCCTTTGTGCCTGCATCACAAGCAGATTTCTTTTCAAAGTAATAACCGATAAGAAAATACGAGCAGCACCCCACACCTTCCCATCCAATAAACATGAGTAAGAAGTTGTTACCCATTATGAGAAGTAGCATGGCGCTGGCAAACAAATTGAAGTAGGCGAAGAACCTATAGAAACTATATTCTTCATGCATATAACCAATAGCGTATACATGAATGATAAAACCAACCCCCGTGACTACAAACATCATGACTAAAGTCAAAGGATCTACCTGAAAACCAAAATCAACGGAAAAGTCACCGGCACCAAACCAACTCCAAACAACTTGCTCAAAAATATGTTGACCCTCAGGCAACAAGAGGAAACCGATAAAAACCAGTATGGATGTTAGGAAGGACAGGGCCATGCTTCCAGCGGCAATAATGCCTACTGCATTTTTCCCAATCCGCAGACCAAAAAAACCGTTGATGATAGATCCGATCAACGGAAATAGGGGAACCAGACAAGTGAGTTTTAACAACATTCTTTTATTACCACTTCAACAGATTGAATTCATCAAGATTAACCGTTGGCTTGTTGCGATGTAGAGCTATGATTATTGCAAGTCCTACCGATACTTCTGCAGCTGCAACACACATGACCATAAAACTGAAAATCTGACCGTTTGATAAATTTAAATAATGATCGAAGGCGATCAACGAAATATTCACAGCATTCAACATGATCTCGATAGACATGAATACAACGATTACATTCCGTCTCACTAAAACCCCAACAATTCCGATTACAAATAGAACTGCGCTCAACGTCAAATAATGCGCTATAGGTACTGAGCCTTCAAACATAATTAGTCCAATTTGGGCTTTGCCAGGACGACCGCCCCGATCATAGCCGCTAACAATAAAAGCGAAGCCACTTCAAATGGCAACACGAAATCAGTGAATAAGGCTTCTCCTACTGTGGCTACCGTCCCAAATGTGTCAGGAAGGATTGCTGGTGAATCTAAGTTAGCCATAAAGGTTATATCGACAATTTTGTAAACAATTCCTAATGCAAGCGCGCCGGTAAGAATAGAAATAAAAAGATTTTTATCTCTAGTTACCCAGTCAGCAGAGTTGGCTTGTTTTAAATTCAAAAGCATAATGACGAACATGAACAAAACCATGATTGCGCCTGCATAAATAATAATCTGCAGGACGGCAATAAAATGGGCCTGCAATAGTACAAATATTGCTGCAAGGCCAAGCATCATACCGATGAGGCACATGGCAGAGCCAACAGGGCTGTTATTGAAAATAACACCTAGAGCTAGAGCCACACACAAACCAGCAATAGGATAAAAAATTAATAATTCCATTTGGCGTACATGTTACGGGTGAACTCAATTCGTTTTTGCAATTCGGCCACCGGTGTTAAAAGCTGTTCTTTTGTGTAGAGCATTTTTTTGCGGTCCAACATCGATATTTCACAATCATCACTCATGAAAATTGCTTCTTCTGGGCAGGCTTCTTCGCAGTTTCCACAAAAAATACAAATTGCATAATCGATATTAAAAACATCAGGCCAGCGTTCATACTGATTTTGTTTTCCGCTGTTTTCCCCAGGCTCAATATGAATGCAATAGGCTGGGCATGCAATTTCACACAAGCCACAGGCAACACATGCCGGTTGCCCATCTTCATTTTGAGCTAATACCGGTCGTCCCCGGTAAGCGATGGGGTATTGCACCTGTTCTTCAGGATAATAGACCGTCATAATAGGTCTTTCTTTTTTTGTTCCCAGTAAAAATGGAACGAACCCAAAGAGGTTCATAAAGAAATGTCTAGAAGTGATAGCCATCCCTTTGATAATTTCAGGGAGATAAATCCTTTCCCACCAAGTCATCTTAATATTTCTATTTACATAATAGGCCATGGTCGGCCTCCTTTTAATTCAGTACCAGGATAACGATCCCGGTTACCAGAATGTTTGCTAAAGAAAGGGGTAGAAGAATCTTCCAACCCAATTTCATAATCTGATCATAACGAAAACGAGGCAGCGTCCATCGAATTGTCATTTGTAACCAAATAAAGAAAACTACTTTCGAGAAAAACACCCCAACTTGAATCAGCATCACCAGAATATTTGATCCAGTGGCGCCCAGAAAATCGAACCACCCGAGCAAAGTGGTAGTCGTTAAAAATGGAATATGCCACGCTCCAAAAAACAAAATGGTCATGATGGCGCCGATGGTGACCATCTCTATAAACTCCGACATAAAAAACATGCCGAATTTTAGACCGCTATATTCTGTGAAATAACCTGCGACGATTTCAGATTCCGCTTCGGGGTTATCAAAAGGAATTCTTTTGTTTTCGGCAATAGATGCTGCTAGAAACATAAAGAAACCTAAAGGTTGTAGGAACAATCCCCATCTGAAAAAATCTTCCTGTATTGCACCGATCGTCGTTAGCTTCATGGAACCATAAACCATGAGAACTCCAACAATGGTGAGCCCCATCGTGACCTCGTAAGAAATCATTTGCGATGCTGTTCTCATCGAACCTAAAAGTGACCAGTTGTTGTTGGAACTCCAACCTGCGATTACATATCCATACGTTGCAAGGGATGCTATTGCAAATACAAAGAGGAGGCCTACATCCAAATCCGATATTACGAGATTAACCTCTTTGTCAAAAATCGTATATTGCCCACCGAAGGGAACAACAGCAAAAGTGAGAATGGCTGGGACCACCGCAATGATAGGACTGAGCGTATGTAGAATTTTATTCGCACCATCAGGAATAAAATCTTCTTTTGTGAACATCTTCAAGGCATCCGCAATACAATGGAATAAACCTATTGCGGTGAAACCTAAAATATCTGCGCGGTTTGCACCAATTCTATCTTGCATGATGGCGCTTTGCTTTCGTTCCACCCATGTCAAAATGGGAGCAAAAAAACCAACCGTAATTCCGATGATAAAAAGAATTTTTACTAATGTGATTGCTAAATCAACCCACATATTTTGATGACCCTAGTTCAGCGGCCCAATCAAGGGCTGGCGTTTGTTGACGGGGTAATCCTTGCGTAAGGGATGACCCTTGAACTCTTCGTACATGAGAATCCTTTTTAGATCTGGATGATTACGGAATTTGATTCCGTACATATCCCAGATTTCTCTTTCGTACCAGTTTGCCGTTTTCCATAACGGAGTGACCGTTTCGGCGATGCAGTCATTCATTGAAACTGGAATTTTAACTCTCAGCCTGTCGTTATGTTTCTGGGAGTAAAAATGATAGACCACTTCAAAGCGTTCGTTTTTTTTGGAGAGGTAATCAACAGCCGTTATATCCATAAGAAAATTAAACGCGAGCTCCGGTTCATCCCGTATAAATTTAAAAAACTCATTACCACAATCTTTTTTAACCGTGACAGTCTGGTCGCCTCGGAAATTATGGCTATCAAGAACTAGATCACCGTATTTATTTTTTATTAGATCAATGAACTTTGTATCAGACATAATATTAAGCGGCTATATACCGCGGTAATAGATCACTACTTATTAACCAGTGACGACGTAGTGGAACTTGTGAATAATTTCAACTAACCTTGTTTTCCGCATTAGCTGATTATTCCCAATCCAAACCGCCGCGTTTCCAAACGTAAAGTAAACCGACCCCAAGTATCAGGATAAATAAAAGCATTTCCACGAAGCCAAATAAACCAAGCCTTCTAAACAATATAGCCCAAGGAAAAAAGAAGATAGCTTCGATATCGAACAGGACAAATAAAACCGCCACAAGATAAAATTTAACGGAGAATCTTTGATGAGGGGATACCAACTGGCTTTCGCCGCATTCGAAGGGCTCCATTTTATCAGCAAATTTTCTTTTGGGCCCCAAAAGAGATGTCATTGCAACCATTCCACAGGCTATGCCCATGGAGAATAGAAACATGATTGCGGCACCCGTATATTGTTCCAGCATATGTTTTCTTAATAAGACATTTTTGCTCTAAAAAAAATCAGGAAAAATTAAACGATTAATATAATTTATTTGCTCTCTGATTCCTCTGGGCAAGCCGCCTTAAACTCCTATAAATAAACAGTTAAATGTGTTGTGATTCAGGGTGTAAAGTGCTGATAAATAGAAGGGCGAATATAGCTAAGCCGGTAGTTTTTGTCAATCAAATAGTTCATACATTAAGCCTCTTTTTTCTCACTTAAATCAGCGTGGTAATTTAGAGTTTATTCCTAAAAAATCAAAAAGTTGAGCCATGTAAAATCTGACCAAGTTTAGCAGGTGGTGAGGGGTTGCGACATGACCTGACCTGACCGAAGGGAGCGGACACAAAGTCACCACAATTATAGGACGCGTTTAGCATGTTAACTCCACGTAGATGCAAAGACAAAAGCTAGTAAAGACCATAGGCTAAAGTTGCTATTGGTGTGCGGTGATTATGTATGAATTTAGTGAGGAAATACTGAGTGCAATACTGTAATATCTGCTACTTATATTCACCATAAAATCGTCCGCAAAATTTGGGTTAAATTCTGTTCATGATTAAGGGAGAGGTTATGAAAAAGATAAAACAATTATTATTTACATTGTTCATCTTTTCAGTACTTGCACTTTCGTATCTTGTTACATCAATATCTGCGCAAGGTGGTGCTGGTATCAATGGTGGGGAATGTGACCCTAATCCAGCTTGCGTTGAAAACTGTTGTGATGAGTGTGATCCTAATCCCGCTTGTGTTGAAAATTGTTGCCCTGCAGAAAGCCCTGAAAACCCAAATAACGACCCGGGTTCATCAGGCTCCAGTGATACTGCGACTTTCTGCCCAAACTGCGGTCCAGATTCGCTAGGCCAGAGGGGTAACATTCCGCGCAAACCAACTGGAAATATTACACGAAATCCAAGAAGTAACATTCTGCGCAAACCAACTGGAAAAATTATACGCCACCCAAGTGGGACAATTACGCGTAAACCAACCGGAAAAATTACACGCCACCCAAGAAATAGTAATGGGAACCCAAGCATACCAAATATACAAGGTATAGAAGATAAGGCTAACCGACGCCCCCAGAGTCGCACATCAACACCTTTATTCGTACCACCAAGAGGAACAGAGCCTAATGTGCGGTTAGAATTGCAGACGAATATCAGCTGCGAGAATATAAGGTCAGAGATTGTTAGCAGGTTGGAGACTCTATCGGATCGTATTAATGGTCTACCACATGTACTATCATATGGCACCTGTGCACTTCACGCGGTGCGAAATGGGCAAGACGATTGCGCAAATCCCGATAACCTTGATAATCGTGATTTCAAGCTTTACTTCGATCAAAGTAACGATTTGGTACGGGAGTTATTTGAATATATTGACGCAAACTGTTTATAACTCCCAATCACCTATCTCCACCAGTTGCTGACGTATTGCCCGATGCGACTATGGTCAGCACCTTGCTCATGTGATATGCCTTCATTATTATTCATGCCCCGAAGGGGTATAAAGCTGGGTCATGCGTTCAAGAAAGTTTGCTAGAGTCTTCGGGGCTATTGATAGCCCCTTAGGCTATAATTAAACTTACAAAAAAAGGTTAACATCAATACTCAAAACCTTAACATTCCTCAACGAAAAACTTTTAGAAAAGATATTAAATTTTGCAGCAAAAAAAAAACGCCGCCAGCATCTGCTGACGGCGTTTTGAATAAAAACCCGGCCTCGTCCTACTCTCCCACACAGCTGCCCGTGCAGTACCATCGGCGCTGAAAGGCTTAACTTCCGTGTTCGGAATGGGAACGGGTGTGGCCCTTTCGCTATCAAGACCGGAAAATCTTTGGTCTAAATAAATTTAACAATTGAATTAGTTTGAAGTAGTGCGGAAGAAATAAGATCAAGCCTCGCGACTTATTAGTACCAGTTAGCTGAACACATTACTGTGCTTACACATCTGGCCTATCAACCTTGTAATCTTCAAGGAGTCTACCGTCTTCCCGAAGGAAGAAGAGATATCTTGTTTTAGGGTTGGCTTCCCGCTTAGATGCTTTCAGCGGTTATCCTTTCCAAACATAGCTACCTGGCAATGCAATTGGCATCACAACCAGAACACTAGAGGTTTGTCCACTCCGGTCCTCTCGTACTAGGAGCAGCTCCCTTCAAATATCTAACACCCACGACGGATAGGGACCGAACTGTCTCACGACGTTCTAAACCCAGCTCGCGTACCGCTTTAATGGGCGAACAGACCAACCCTTGGGACCTGCTTCAGCCCCAGGATGCGGTGAGCCGACATCGAGGTGCCAAACCGCCCCGTCGATATGGACTCTTGGGGGCGATAAGCCTGTTATCCCCGGCGTACCTTTTATCCGTTGAGCGATGGCCCTTCCACTTGGAACCACCGGATCACTAAGACCTGCTTTCGCACCTGCTCGACTTGTAAGTCTCGCAGTCAAGCTCTCTTATGCCTTTGCACTCGAAGGCTGGTTTCCAATCAGCCTGAGAGAACCTTCGCGCGCCTCCGTTACATTTTAGGAGGCGACCGCCCCAGTCAAACTACCCGCCTGACATTGTCCCTGACCCGGATTCACGGGATCGAGGTTAGAATAGCAGTGTAATAAGGGTGGTATTTCAAGGTTGACTCCGCCCTGGCTAGCGCCAGAGTTTCAAAGTCTCCCACCTATCCTACACATACTAAACCGATATTCCATATCAGGTTGTAGTAAAGGTGCACGGGGTCTTTCCGTCCTGTCGCGGGAAACCGGCATCTTCACCGGTATGTCAATTTCACTGAGTCCCTGGTTGAGACAGTGTAGCCATCGTTACGCCATTCGTGCAGGTCGGAACTTACCCGACAAGGAATTTCGCTACCTTAGGACCGTTATAGTTACGGCCGCCGTTTACCGGGGCTTCAATTCGGAGCTTCGCTCGAAAGCTAACCCCTCCTTTTAACCTTCCGGCACCGGGCAGGCGTCAGACCCTATACATCGTCTTGCGACTTCGCAGAGTCCTATGTTTTTAGTAAACAGTCGCGGCTACCTGGTCACTGCAACCCCTTTCAGCTCCAGGAGCAAGTCCTTTCACCTAATAGAGGCACTCCTTATCCCAAAGTTACGGAGTCAATTTGCCGAGTTCCTTAACCAGAGTTCTCTCAAGCGCCTTAGTATTCTCTACTTATCCACCTGTGTTGGTTTAGAGTACGGTCGGTATCACAACTCACTAGAGGTTTTTCTAGGTAGCATGGGATCATCTAGTTCGCTTGTCCCGAAAGAGAAGCTCCTCATAACATCTCGGAGTTGAATGGCGACTCGGATTTGCCAAAGTCACCCTCCTACATGCTTAAACCGGGACATCCAACACCCGGATAGACTACCCTTCTACGTTACCCCATCGCTAATAACGCGATGATACCGGTACGGGAATATTAACCCGTTTCCCATCGACTACGCTTTTCAGCCTCGTCTTAGGGGCCGACTTACCCTGAGAGGATTACCCTTCCTCAGGAAACCTTAGATTTTCGGCGAACAGGTTTCTCACCTGTTTTATCGTTACTCATGCCGCCATACTCACTTCCATACAGTCCACCCGTCCTTACGGTCGAGCTTCAGCCCAGTATGGAACGCTCCCCTACCAGAAGAAACCATCGAAATGGTTTCCAATTCACAGCTTCGGTGCTAGGCTTAGCCCCGTTAAATTTTCGGCGCAGGTACACTTGATCAGTGAGCTATTACGCTTTCTTTAAAGGATTGCTGCTTCTAAGCCAACCTCCTGATTGTCTGTGTATTCCCACAGCCTTTCCCACTTAGCCTAGCTTAGGGACCTTAGCTGGTGATCTGGGCTCTTTCCCTTTCGACCATGGACCTTATCACCCATAGTCTGACTCCTGTATTACCATTCATGGAATTCGAAGATTGGTTGGGTTTGGTAACCTGGTGAGGCCCCTAGCCCATCCAGCGCCCTA
>JAOMDP010000002.1:0-40000 GCA_028345515.1 Nitrospinota bacterium | reverse complement strand
AGTTGTTCATCAGTGCTAAGTTTTTGTCAATCATGACAACGTCTACCAGTTTTTTTATATAGAGAGGTACTGCTAGATTAGTCAATGAAGCAATGATGAGGCAGATAGCACCTATATACAATGCATTCTTGTAGGGCACTAGGAGAGCCAAAAGTTGTCGGTAATTTTTCATTTAAATTGTGTGGTTTTTTTAAGTTAATTCAATGTAGCATATTTTATTGCATACCCTTTAAGTGATTTAGGGAGTTCTTTCTTTTGTTTGCTAAACTTTCAGTGATTTTTGCAGATATAAAAATTCAGCACACGATTTTTGCGTTGCCATTTGCAATTATGAGCGCATTTATTGCGGCCAAAGGCCTTCCTCAAACAGAAAAAATAATATGGATCGTCGTTTGCATGGTGGGTGCAAGAAGTGCAGCCATGGCGTTCAATCGTGTTTTAGATGCGCGGTTTGATGCAAAGAATCCACGTACGCAGGATCGCGCTCTACCAGCAGGTCGCGTAGACATTAGAAGTTATTGGTTATTTTTAATTGTCTCATCCGCGGTTTTTATTTTTGCGGCAAATATGTTGAACTCACTTGCTTTTTATTTGTCACCGGTGGCCTTATTAATTGTATTTTTCTATTCTTTTACAAAAAGGTTTACTGCGTATTCGCATTTCTGGCTGGGGTTAGCCATTGCGATTTCTCCAGTGGGCGCCTGGGTTGCGATTCGTGAGGAGATTTCTTTTTCTTCTTTAATTCTGGGGGCAGCGGTAATTTTTTGGTTGGTAGGATTTGATATTTTATATTCGTGCATGGATGTGGAATTTGATCGAAGTAGCGGTTTAAAATCTATCCCGCAGAAATTTGGGATAGAAAATGCCTTGCGTATTGCTTTTGCTTCGCATGGGATGATGGTTCTTTTCTTGTTAGGACTTTTGCTGTTTGTTGGTCAGCTTGGGGTTTTGTATTCTATAGGTGTGGCTGTGGTTGCGATTTTATTGTGTTATGAGCACTCCTTGGTACGTCCAGATGATCTTTCAAGAATAAACATTGCATTTTTTAATATTAATGGAATTATCAGTCTAGGCCTTATGGTTTTTGTAATTATTGACTGCGTGTGGATTTAAAGCGCTACACCCTGCAACTTTATTTAATATTGATGAAGAATCTAGTATAATTTAGTAATACTCTTTCTTTTTAAATTACACGTATGTGACTAATAATGCTTTTTGAGTTCGAAGATAAAAATTTAAACCCGATTTGTGAAAAGGTAAATGCTAAAGAGCGTTTGTCTTTGGAAGATGGGGTAACTCTTTGGAAAAGCCCTGATCTTTTGGGTGTTGGTTATCTTGCTAATCAAGTCCGAGAGAGAATGAATGGGGATACGACCTATTTCATCCACAATCGTCATATTAACCCTACCAATATTTGTATACACAGTTGCCAATTCTGCGCATTTGGGGTGAAAGAAGACCATCCTCATGCTTACGAAAAATCTTTGGATGAGATTTTTTCAGATGCGGAAAAATATAATGGTGGTGATGTCAGCGAGTTTCATATTGTGGGTGGGCTTCACCCAGATCTGCCGTTTGAATATTACTTGGATATGTTGAAAGGATTGAAAGAGCGTTTTCCTGACGTTCATATACAGGCTTTTACGGCTATTGAGTTGGGCTATTTAGCAGAATTGGCCAAACTTCCATTAGAAGAAACGCTCATCGTACTTAAGAATGCAGGTTTAGGCTCGATCCCTGGAGGTGGTGCTGAGATATTTGCTAAAAGAGTGCGAAGAAAAATTTGCGGTGAGAAATTAATTGCGGAAGACTGGCTGAATGTCCATGAAACGGCGCACGGTCTGGGATTAAAAAGTAATGCGACTATGTTATACGGTCATTTGGAGACTATAGAAGAAAGGGCCGACCACTTAGTTCGTTTAAGGGAACTGCAGGATCGAACAAATGGGTTTGTCACTTTTATCCCTCTGGCATTTCATCCTGAAAATACGGTATTGGAATTTTTAAAGACCACGCCTGGTCAACTGGATCTAAGAGCATTGGCTGTTTCCAGATTAATGCTGGACAATTTTCCCCATGTAAAGGCTTTCTGGATCATGATTACACCAAAAATTGCTCAGTTAGCCCAATCCTTTGGTGCAGATGACATGGATGGAACTGTAGTTGAGGAAAAAATTATACATGCTGCTGGAGCAGCAACGGACCAGATTTTTCATCAAGATCAAATTATACATATGATCAAAGAAGCTGGTAGAAATGCAGTTGAACGAGATACTCTTTATGAGAACGTAGAAGCTCGAGAAGTCGGAGTTTAAAAGAGCGCCTATTTTTTATTATTCGAATTAAAAATCGATGACCCTCCTGCCCGGTCCTGCAAAAAACTAGGTATGCCTTAAACTTTACAGATTTTGGATTCCTGGATGGTTATATATTTACCTTTAGTTTGCTCACAGACTTTTGCCTCATCATCATTGATTGGGAAGAGAAATTTTTCATAAAAAATTTATCATGAAACAATTATTTAATAAAAATGGGTTGGTAGTTAAAAACAATTTAAAAGCAATTCAAGAAGAATTGGTTCGTGGAACGGGTTTTGTTATGGGAGAAAAAGTATCAGCATTTATTGAAAGGGAAAGCCTCCATGAGAAAAATATTGTGGTTTCTGTTGATGATGGAGAAACGACTCCCATGGAAAAAAGATTTGTTGTGGGAAGAATGAAAGAAGCTCTTGAATTGTTTCAGAGTAAGCTGAATGACTCTCAGAGGGGGATGTAATGCAAAACTGGTACATGTTAACACTAGTTGGAAAAGATCGCCCAGGGATTGTTGCAGAAGTCAGTCAAACTTTGTTTGAAGCCGGAGGAAATTTGGGTGAAGCATCTATGGTAAGACTAGGTGGAAACTTTACCGTAATGCTTATGTTACAAATTGAGACTGAAAAGGAGGAGATCAATGATTTACTGCAACCGTTAGGGAAAAGATTAGGATTATTTTTTCACATCGATGAGATTGTAGGCACCTTACA
This sequence comes from Nitrospinota bacterium, assembly GCA_028345515.1. Taxonomy (GTDB): domain Bacteria; phylum Nitrospinota; class Nitrospinia; order Nitrospinales; family VA-1; genus UBA8687. The sequence continues at coordinate 36,975 of JAOMDP010000002.1, read as the reverse complement.
CCACCACGTTGAACCCAATTTTAGGCTGAGCGTCCATGGAGCTGACCAGGCGGGTATCGTTGCCATGGTAACGGGTGTTTTGGCCAAATTAAAATTTAATATTTTAAACCTTGAGTCTGATGTCGGTGGTAATCCTGAAAAACCGATTTATATAATGCATATTGAAGGATTTGCAGATTGCAGTCATTCTAGTTTGGAGCAAAGCATCAAACCATTAATAAATGAGAAGAAAATTGTTATACATTTGGTTCCCATAGATACCATGATGGGTTAAATTAATGGCTAAACTTGAAATTCTGGTTTATCCAGATGAAAGATTAAGACAAGTCTCTCAACCTGTAAAAGTCATCGATAATAAAATCGTAAGTTTTATTTCTGACTTAGAGGAAACTTTAAGTTCTCTCCCCGGATGTGTTGGGATTGCTGCTCCTCAAGTGGGCTTTTTCGAACGAATTATTATTGTCGATGTTTCTTCCCGACCTCAGCACAAGAACCATGGTCATTTGGTTCTTATAAATCCAGTAATCACATTTAGTGCAGGAAATAGCATTGGAAGAGAAGGCTGCCTTTCCGTTCCAGAATATATAGGCAAGGTTGAACGCTCACAAAATATAGAAGTCAAAGCTAAAAATGAGTTAGGTGCTGAGGTGTCTTACCAAATGGAGGGCTATGAAGCGCGTGCGGTTCAACACGAAATAGACCATCTTGACGGTAAGCTTTTTATTGATAGCTTAGTTGGAAAAAGAAATACCCTCAAAAAGAGAACTGATCTTTAGTCCTACTTCACTGCCCAACCCCTAGCGTGAGAACAGGGCTGTTATCCTTTATCTTTCCGGCCTGCAGGGAAAAAATTTGTGACAATAAGGCAAATGTCGATTTGGATTTGAGATCTGAATCGTCAATATAAAACCATGTGTCTCTATAAAAAACCATTAGAGTTGCATCGTTAGGTCGAGACGAACTGGACCTGATTCTGAGAAGTTCTCCCGTGACTTCCTTCCAGTCAAAAGTTTCTCCAGAGGTTTTAAGTGTATTAGTAACTTTACCTTCTCTGATATCCTGCTCGGGTACTTCCACGGCTTGAGAAAGATAAAACAAAATCCCTAATAGCGATCGGGTAACTACCCTAATCTGATTGGGTGTGTTTCGCTTGGGATAAAATGTGATAACGTATTTTTCTTGACCTGGTTCTAAGTCAAGAGCCTTGGTAAATTTTTGTGATGCATTTAAAGCAAAGGGAAATACGAGGGGATCTTTTATTTCGTTGGCAATATTTAAAATAATTTTTGGGATACCATTTTCTTTTGCAAAAGAAATATTTAATACATCCAGAGATTGAAGCTCTCTTAAATATTTTGTTGCTTCAATAAACTTTTCAAACCTCGGAGCTTTTTTAGGTGTGGGGCCGGATGCTCCAGGAGCATTTTTTAAATTGTTCATTCGTTGAAAACATAATCGGAAGATCCGTTCGACACTCCATCCTGAATGATATAAAAGCGTAATGGTTTCCAGTGGTAGCGGAGAAAGCACTCGCTGAATAAATTGATCTCCCTGTAGGGGGGAATAGGTGACGGTAGGTTTTTCAGTTACCCCAACTGACCCGCCTAAACCAAAAATTCCTTTCACACCTTCTTGTAAAGTCGAACTGGCATTGGCTGATGTGGATAACGTGAACTGAGATGCAACGCTACTTACTTCCATAAAGAAAGGGGTGTCTCGGTATTTAAGGCGTGCGAGATTGAGTAATAATTGTTCGTCATTGGTTTTTTGTACGGCTAAATTGTAGTTGCTTCGCTCACTCTTCAATGTGGTGGGTCCTAGATTTGCGCAACCACTTATTAAAACAAGAAACAAGGAACTTATAAAAAATAGTATTTGGCTAATACAAAGAAACTTTAATTTCATTTTATAGGGGATGGAGATTTAGTAGTTTTAATCTTATTTCTTTAATTGTTCCTGGTTTGAGAAATGAAGAGTCGATGTTGGAAAAGCGATTTCTGCTCCGTTTTTTTCAATAATATGTATGATTTTTAATAGGACATTCTGTTTGACTTCATGAAACTGTATCCAATCCGTTGTTTTAGTAAATGTATATATAAAAAAATCAAGAGAAGAAGGAGCGAAGCAGTCAAAATTTACTATTAGAGTTTTTTCGGTATCAATGTCGGGATGAGCTTTTAACATTTCTTTGACTTGGTTTATTATGGTCTCCATTTTGGATATGTCATCGTAACGAATACCTATTGTTTCTTTAATTCTCCTGTTAGACATCCTGGAAGGATTTTCGACTGAAATCTGCGAAAATACGGAATTCGGGATATAAAGGGGGCGTTTGTCGAAAGTTCGAATTCGTGTGACCCTCCAACCAATTTGTTCTACGGTTCCCTCTATTTCACGGTCGGGGGAGCGGACCCAATCCCCTACTGCAAAGGGTCTATCAAGATAAATAAATAACCCTCCAAAAAAATTAGATAATAGATCTTTTGCGGCAAAACCTATTGCGATACCCCCGACGCCTCCAAAAGCCAAGACCCCCGAGATACTGAGCCCTAAGGATTGTAAAATCATCAAAATTGCTGCAATTCCAGCAGATATTCTTGCTAGCTTTGAAATTGCATCTACGGTTGTAGGGTCATAATTTTTATCACTTGTGAGGTAATTTTTTTCAGTTCTTTGAATGAAGAGAATTAAAAACCAGGCTAGGGATGCGATGATAACTGCATCTCTTAAAGGTTGAAAAGCTTCAAAAATTACAGCGCCTGTTTCTTTTTGAAAAATTTCTGCGGAAAAGGCTATGCTGGAGATCCAAATTATTAAACTCAGTGGCCGAGGTATTGAGGATAGAATAGCATCGTCCCACTTGTTTTTAGTCCCTTCGGCTTTTTTGGTCAATCTCCTAAGAACTATTTTTTGTATTAAATCTGCTATTAAGGCTAAAAAAATTACCAATAAAGTTTGAAAAATATAGGTATTTTCTTTGGAGATAAAATTTTCAAGTTCTGACATTTTGTTTTACGGAATTAGAAGAGAATTAAAATTGGAAAAAATTTAAAACGTTCTTTTAACTAAAAGATCAACTGCCAAGGTTTCAAAAAAAACGCCCCACTTTACGTGGGGCGCTATAGAAGCAAAAGGAGCTCCCGTTAACTTGGCGTTAACAAATTACTCCGGAAGCTCCCTTAATACTGTCAGATAGCATGGGATCACCTCCTTCTCAGGGCATCCATCAACACCTCACGAGTTCCCCTGTTAAACTCGTCAGGTACGCGCTCATAGAATCGCTCAATTTAAAGCAAATGTCAAAATATGTATTGGTTTTAATATCCTTCATAAAGATATATTTAAATCCTGTTTTTATTTATCGCTCAGGGTGTGACTAATTTTTAGGCCCGATTTTGTTGCAATGCTCTTACAGGTTTTTGCGGGCCCTTGGCAGCGCATGTAACACCCACTCCAGTGATTGCAGCTGACAAAAATCCAGTGTATGGGTTGGTTTTTTATGTTGTCTATTTTAACTTCTACGGTGCCTGCATTATTTACTTTGAATATTTTGGGAGAGTCTGGAAAAGCTTTTGGAACTGCAGCATGATTAGAGGCACAAGAAGTGAATAGAAAGAGTGCTGAAATAACGCCTAGTAAAACAATTCCTTTATTCATTTTCTGCCCTCCATTCTAGACTTGAGGTGTTACATCATTCGATATGAAAGGTTTACCGTTGCTATATATTACGAGTTAATTATAGCATCCCACGTAAGTATTATTATAGAAAAAATAAATGCCTTTATGATAGTGAAAGCCTCTTAGGCTCAAAGCTTTTAAGAATATTGATTGGTAATTTGTAATGTGGTACGCCCGAGAGGATTCGAACCTCCGACCTGCGGTACCGGAAACCGCCACTCTATCCAACTGAGCTACGGGCGCATAGGTTTAAATTAGTTCTCTAGGCTTGGTGCCTTCCTCATATCCAACTACGTTTCCAACTTGTCGTTTCAGTTCCACACCAAATTCTTTGATCATTTTCAAGCGAATAGACCACCATTTTCCCTCTGCCGTAATCTCTTCATCGGCATCGTTATTGATAGCCACCTTATGGGTTTTAGTTACTTCGTCAAAAGCAATTTTTATTCCTTCAACCGCTTGCAAACCTTCCTCACCCATCGCTTTCATGGGGTCGGCCACCAATGACTTTTTAAATGCTTCATCGGTGATAGCTTTTGTCACGATATTTTTCCATTTGTCATCGAGTTCTTTTTTGCGAATAGGGTTGATGGGGGAACTGCTTCCGGTTGCTCCAAGAATTTCATTCATTCTTAAATCCTTTACAGTATTTATTTGTCTGGGATGTTAATAAGATTAGTGAGAATCATACCCGATTCCAAAGAAATTGACCAGTCAGGAATCATTGGATAATTCAGTATAAAAGAGGGTAATTGAAGGAAAGGATTAACAGCCGGCTTTAATAATTTCTTCTGCTTTTTTTAATGCTTCGTCCAATTTATCTGTATGAGTGCCTCCGGCTTGCGCCATGTCTGATCTTCCGCCACCACTACCTCCGACAATCACTGCAATTTCCTTTATTATATCCCCGGCATGAAATTTTTTTGTTAGGTCTTTGGTAACTCCAGCAGCCATAGCCACTTTCCCATCGGCAACAGAGCCGGCTACAACAATACCGGATTTCAATTTATTTTTGGCATTATCTATATAGGTTCGAAGGGTCTTGGCATCGGTGCCATCCAGATTTTTGATTAAAAATGAAATGTCACCCATTTTTTGTATGTCATCTTCTTCTGAAGAATCTTTGCCACTCACTATTTTTTCTTTTAGCAAAAGAATTTCTTTTTCCAGTTCTCGATTTTTTTCCAGCAGTTTTTTAACTTTGGAAAGCTCTTCGTTGGCAGGGGCTTTTAGAACGGAACGGATTGTAGATAAAGACTCATGCTCCGAGTTGACTTTATGATAAGCCGCGGCTCCAGTTACTGCCTCGATGCGCCTGACACCCGATGCGATGCCGCCTTCTGAAACAATTCGGAACAATCCTATATCACCGGTTGCAGAAACATGAGTACCTCCACAGAGTTCTTTGCTAAAACCTGGAACCGATACAACTCGAACTTGATCCCCATACTTTTCGCCGAACAGGGCCATGGCTCCTTCCTTTAAAGCTTCCTCAATTTCCATTTCCTTGGTGGAAACCTGAATATTGTCCCTGATTTTTTCGTTAACCAATGATTCTGTTTTGTGTCTTTCTTTTTCGGTCAGAGGGGAAAAGTGAGTGTAGTCAAAACGTAACCGGTCAGGTGCTACTAGGGAACCTGCCTGCTTGATATGTTCCCCCAAAACTTCTTTCAAGGCAGCATGTAGTAAATGAGTGGCGGAATGGTTTAGAGCCGTATTTTTACGATTGAACTTATCGATTCGCAATGTTAGAGAATCGCCGGTTTTTATAGACCCATTTAAGATTTTTGCTTTATGTACAATTAAACCTGGCAAAGGCTTTATTGCATTAAGTAATTCAAGTTGTACGTTATCATTGAAAGCAGTCCCTGAATCGCCGACCTGTCCGCCAGATTCCCCGTAAAAGGGGGTCCTGTCGACCAAAAGTTCAATATCATCGCCCTGATTGGCAGTTTCTATTTTTGTTTCTTCTCTTAGTATGGCTAAGATCGTTGCGTTTTCTTCGTTGGATATATAGCCCTCAAACTTAGTGGGAACTGAACTTTGTGCAAATTCTTTGTAAAAAGGCGCTACTTCCTTTTCTCCAGAACCTTTCCATGAAGCCATCGCTTTTGATTTTTGTTCTTGCATGGCTTTTTCGTAACCTGCCATATCCATTTCAAGTCCCGCATCCTTTGCCGTTTCTTCCACCAAATCGGTTGGAAACCCATAAGTGTCATAAAGTTTAAATATTTCTTCACCGGGAATAGAGGACAGTTTTTCTTTTTGAACTTTTTGTAAAATTTCTTCCAAACGTTGTGTTCCAAAATTCAATGTGCTTCCAAAACTTTCTTCTTCGTTGAGAACGACTCTTTTAATGAAATCGCTGTTGCTTGTTAAATCGGGGTAGGCACTCTTAAAGTCCTCAATGACTTTGCTGGTTATTTTATGAAAGAACGGGTTTTTTTGTCCGAGCAGTTTTCCATGCCTCAAGGCGCGACGCATAATTTTACGAAGTACATAGCCACGCCCTTCGTTCGAAGGAATAACTCCATCACCAATTAGAAACGTGGATGCGCGTGCATGATCCGTCAATACGCGAAGAGACACATTGACCTCATCATCTTTTCCATATATACAGCCAGTTATTTTCGCAGATTCGTTAATGATAGACATCATCAGATCCGTATCGTAGTTCGTGGTGCGGCCTTGTACAACTGCAGCTAGACGCTCCAATCCCATCCCTGTGTCGATGCTGGGCTTTGGGAGGGGAGTTAATTTCCCTGATGTGTCACGATCAAATTGCATGAAAACAAGGTTCCAAATTTCCAGGTAGCGATCACAGTCACAGCCGACCGCGCAACTAGATTTACCGCAACCCATATTTTTACCTTGATCAATGAAGATTTCAGAGCAGGGGCCACATGGACCCGTAGGGCCCATCGCCCAGAAATTATCTTTTTCATCCATTCTGAATATACGCTCTCGAGGCATCTTCATATTGTTAGCCCAAATATTGAAAGCTTCATCGTCATCTTGAAAGACAGAAATATAAAGACGGTCCCGAGGCAGACCAATCACTTCAGTTAGAAACTCCCATCCGTATTGAATAGCTTCTTTTTTGAAATAATCACCAAATGAAAAATTTCCAAGCATTTCAAAAAATGTGTGGTGTCGAGAGGTGCGACCCACCATCTCCAGATCGTTATGCTTGCCGCCAGCTCGAACACATTTTTGAACTGTTACAGCGCGAGTGTATTCCCTTTTTTCATCACCAAGAAAAACATCTTTAAATTGAACCATACCTGCATTAGTAAATAGTAAGCTCGGATCGTTTTTAGGAACCAGTGGGTAACTGCCTACAACAGCATGTTGCCGGTCTTTAAAATACTGCAAAAATTTATTGCGAAGTTCTTGGCCTGTCATAAGTAATTTTCTAGAATGAATTAAACAATGCCTGCCTTGAGTATGTCATGCAGGTGAATGACTCCATCTATTCCATTTTCACTAGAAACGATCAAGGATGTTATGGAATGTTCTTCCATTACCTGGATTGCTTTTGCGGCAAGAGTTTCTTGGGTGATAGTTTTTGGGTTTTTTACCATCATATTCGACGCATTCAATTTGGAGATATCTTTATTATTTTCCATCAACCTTCTGAGGTCTCCATCTGTTACCATTCCTTTCAATTGTCCGCTTTGGTCTGTAACTAAGGTAATACCCAGTCTTTTTTGAGACATCTCAGCAATTACTTCTTTGGCGTCTGCATTCTCAAACACTTTTGGTACGTCATCACCGATGTGCATAAGATCAGCGACGGAAGTAAGTAGTCGACGGCCTAAGGTGCCGCCTGGGTGGTTCTGAGCAAAGTCTTCTTCTTGGATTCCCCTAAGTTCCATGAAAGCTACAGCTAATGCATCTCCTAACGCCAAGGTGGCTGTAGTGCTGGCTGTCGGCACCAAATCTATTGAGCAGGCTTCCTCTTGAACACCGACATTTAAAACATAATCGCTACATTTTGCGAGGGTTGATTTTGGTTTTCCTGTTATAGCGACCAAGGTACAGTTGATCCTTTTAAAAGAGGGAAGCAGTTTTAAAATCTCCTCCGTTTCACCGCTGTTGGAAATTGCAATCACCGTGTCGTTTTTAACTATCATGCCTAAGTCACCATGGCTTGCCTCTGCTGCATGAATAAATAGTGTTGGTAAACCAAGGCTCGAAAAGGTAGAGGCTATTTTTTTTCCTATAATTCCGGATTTGCCCATACCGGTAATGACTAGATGTTGACACTTGTCAATATGATGGACAACATTTACAAAATCATCATTGACTCGTTCTACCAGTCCTGCCACAGCTTCGCTTTCAATTTTTAAAGCTCTGCGAGCTATATCGATGATTTTCTGATCCGAAGATGAATTTTTAACAGCACGCATAGTTTAAAACTGCCAAGGTTAGGCCTTTTAATTCAATAAGTTTATGTGTTCAAAAACATACAATCATATCATAAATGATTAGACACGGTAAAGTTGCGACTTTATACTTGACTCCCAAAAACTCAAGCTGGCGTTTTCATGAATAAAGCAAAATCTCTTTATATAATTGACGGTTCCTCCTATATTTTTCGGGCTTATTTTGGAATCAGGCAGTTTCTTTCCACCTCTAAAGGTTTTCCAACCAACGCTCTATATGGTTTTATCAACATGTTGCAAAAAGTTGTTAAAGATGAAAAGCCAGAATTTCTATGCGTTGCCTTTGATAGTAAAGAAAAAACTTTTAGGCATGATATTTATCCTGACTACAAGGCGAACCGGGACGCTCCTCCTGAAGACCTCGCAAAACAATTTCCATATTTTGAACCGTTGGTAGAAGCGTACAATATTTTTAGCATTCGTGTTCCAGGGTTTGAAGCTGATGACATCATTGGCACACTTGCTTTAAAAGGTTCTAAGGCAGGTTACCATGTTGTAATTGTTAGCGGTGATAAGGATATGATGCAATTGGTAAGTCCCAAAGTAGAAATGCTTGACACTATGAAAAATAAAAGGTTTGGAATTAAGGAGGTTGAAGAAAAGTTTGGTGTACCACCTGAGAAGGTGATTGAGGTCATGGGTTTAATGGGTGACTCCAGTGATCACATTCCAGGGGTGAAAGGAGTTGGACCAAAAACAGCAACGGAACTCATTCAGAAATACGGATCGATCGACGGGTTATACAAAAGTATTGATGAAATTGAAAAGAAGAAGCTCAAAGAAAAACTAGTGCAGGATAAAGAAAAGGCATTGTTGAGCCGCAGACTGGTAACCATCGATACGGAGATGGAACTCGATTGTTCTTTTGAGGATCTTCAAGTACGACCATCTAAAAATGAAGATTTAAAAAAACTCTTTTCTGAGTTTGAGTTTTCTTCCATGTTATCTGGGTTAGATAATGAGTCAGATGCAGAAGAAAAATCCCCTGAGCCTATTCATAAATCCTATGAAACAGTATTAACAAAAACGGCCTTCGATAAATGGGTCAAAAAACTCAAGCAAAATAAGATCTTTGCCTTGGATTTGGAAACCACCAACTTGCAACCGGTAAAAGCAAGGGCAGTAGGGATATCTTTCTCATGTGGTGCAGGAGAGGCTTGTTACATACCTCTTGCACATAGCTATCTGGGGGTTCCTGAACAGCTCGAGATGTCATGGGTATTCGGAAAACTAAAACCTCTTTTGGAAGACTCTAAAATTAAAAAAGTGGGTCAGAATATAAAGTACGATTATATCGTTTTAAAAAATGAAGGGGTTCATCTTAAAGGGATTGTCTTTGACACAATGCTTGCCTCCTATTTATTGAATCCTTCCCGCCGAGGTCACAATATGGATGCGTTGGCCCTGGAACATTTTGGGCATACTACTATCAAGTATAAAGATTTGGTGGGTACCGCCTCCAATGAAGTTGGTTTCGATGAGGTAGAAGTTGAAAGAGCGACCGAATATGCTGCAGAAGATGCAGATATAACCTGGCGTCTTTATGAAAAGCTTTCGGCTTCTCTGAAAGGCGAGGATTTTAAAATTTTTGAAAAGCTTGAACTGCCTCTTTTAGAAGTTCTCGGAGATATGGAATTGGAGGGAATGGCTTTAGATAAGGGATATCTACAAAAACTATCTCAAAGAATTTATGATCAACTCCAAGAGAGGGAAAAGGAGATTTATGAATTGGCTGGGGAACAATTTAATATTAACTCTCCCAAGCAACTTTCAGTAATTTTATTTGAGAAACTGGGTTTGCCGGTTATAAAAAAAACCAAAAGTGGTTACTCCACGGATGTTTCGGTACTTGAAGAACTCTCTGCAGAGCATGACCTTCCAGAGGTTATTTTAATTTATCGGCAATTGGTAAAACTGAAATCTACTTATGTGGATGCGTTGCAGGAAGAAATATTTAACAAGACAAAACGCGTTCATACTTCTTTCAACCAGTCAGTCGCCGCTACTGGACGACTGAGTAGTAGCAACCCGAATTTGCAGAATATTCCGATAAGAACAGAGTTAGGGCGTGAAATCAGGAAATCTTTTATTGCGGAAAAGCGGAATATGCTTTTATCTGCGGATTATTCTCAAGTTGAATTAAGAATACTAGCCCATTTATCAGAAGATGAATCGTTGATAGATGCGTTTTTAAATGGAGAGGACATTCACACACGGACTGCGGTGGAAATATTCGGGACTACGGCAAATCGTCTCGATGCGGAATCGCGACGCATGGCTAAAGCAGTGAATTTTGGAATTGTTTATGGGTTGAGTGCTTTTGGTTTGTCCCGCCAATTGAAAATTTTCCCAAAAGAGGCAAAAAAGTTTATCGATCAGTACTTCCAATTATATGGGAATGTAAAAAAATATATGGAAGAGACCATTGAGGCTGCCCGGGAAAATGGTTATACCTTGACTTTGATGAACCGAAAACGATATTTGCCAGACCTTAATAGTAAAAACAGACAAGCGCGAGAAGCGGCCGAAAGGATTGCCATTAACTCTCCCGTACAGGGCAGTGCGGCTGATTTGATTAAGCTTGCCATGATTAATCTGGATAGAAAAATCAAACAAAAACAAATGAAATCAAAAATGATTTTGCAGGTCCACGATGAGTTGGTGTTCGAATGTCCCACCCAAGAGGAAGAAGAAATGCGTGCCTTGGTTAAAAAAGAAATGGAGCAGGTTATGCCCCTCAAAGTTCCTCTTGTTGTCGATATTGGGTGGGGCGAAAACTGGAATGATGCCCACTAATCGATTTCTTTCTTCTAATAAGACCTCGTAGTAAAAATTTTAGGTTAAATTTCTTAATTTTATCTCGTTTAGATGCTACTCTAAGGCATTAATGGTATCTAAATGATACATATAGAGTTTGATGACTTTATAGAAATTATTGATATAAATGATCAGGAGATATTCCATTGAATTTTATAAAACGTTTTTTTTCAGGTATGAAACCGGAAGTTTCTGAGCCTGCTAATGTGGTAAAGGTTGATGAGCAGCCAAGTACCTCTGATTCTAATGCACAGCCAGCACCTTCTTCAGAACCAAATACCGAAAGGTTTGCCGATGAACCTCCGGTTCCAAGAACGGTTTTGCACGCGCCTGTAATAAATGAAAGTATTTTCCCAGAAGAGTCAGCAGAAATTTTAATTAAAGCGCAACCTTCGCCTACCGGGGACCAATGCATGTTTACTGTTAACCAAGCTTTGATGAATGGTTACTCCTGGTATTTTGATAGTTTTGAAAGCGCCTCGGATTCTGCTCTTGCCGAATCTCTTTTCTCATTGGACGATGTCGAAACCGTTCTTGTTTGTGAGGCAACGGTGACAATCACACGAAAAGATAAAACGCTTGTTGATTGGGTTCCTCTTGCAAATGAAATAGGTGCTGCCATTAGGGGTGTTTTGAAAGAGGGTAGTCTGCTTATTTCCGAAAAAATATTATCCTCAATACCTTCCGAGGAAACAATACGCGGTGGAATTCAAAAGGTCATTGACGAAGAAGTCAACCCTGGAGTGGCAGGGCATGGAGGGCAAATTAATCTGCTTGCTGTGAAGGGAAACTCTGTGACGATTCAAATGGGTGGTGGTTGTCAGGGTTGCAGTGCTGCTGATTTAACTTTAAAGCAGGGAATCCATACTTCTTTTAGAAATGCAGTGCCTCAGGTAGGTGCTATTTTTGATGAAACTGATCACACCGCGGGTTTGAACCCGTATTTTTCATGAGGGTAATATGCCAAGAGTACTAACTTTTAAAGTAAATGTCGAAACTGGAAAGGAAGGTCCTAACGAACCGGTAAATTTTTGTTTTAATGGTCATAAGATGCCATTTGATAAAACAATCGGTTCTAATGAATCTGATTCAATTTTTGAGGGAAGTTTTGATGTCAACAGTTTTGCTCACAGTTTGACCTTGGTGGGCCCGGAAAAAGGTAAATGGGAAATAGAAAAAATTAGGGTTGATTATGAATGCGAAGGAGAAAAACCATATACAGTTAATTGGGGTGCTGTTACACTCGATGAAAAAACAGAAGTGAACCTTTGGCAAGATCCTCCTGTGCCCGCGTTTGATGTTTAAATGCTTCCTTTAATTAAATTACCTTCTTATGAATTTAATATGCAAATTATTAAGGAGGATAGGTTCTTTATATAGTGGTTTTTGTGGGAATAAAATATTGGGAAAAATACCTCAAAGCATTAAAAATAGCCCAATTTAGACAAATAGTCTTGGATTTAGCAATTTTTTCGGCTTCTTTGGGCAGCATTATCACCTTAAAATTTCAAAAATATTGAAAAAATCTACTAAGTTTTATATGATATTTTTTCGTTAAATAAGTTACTAATATCAAAAAATTAAACGTTTTTTAAGTTTTATAGCTGAATGTTATATATGAGTACTGAGACTTTACCATTTTCTCCAGAAATTGTAGAAGAATCTGAAGGACAAACAACGCGTGCTTATGTCCCTATGTATAAAATTATTATGTGGGATGATAATGTCACAACGATGGAGTTTGTCATTCGAGTTCTCATTACATTAATTGGTAAAGATTACTCCACTGCCGAGAAATTAATGTACGAAATTCACCTTCAAGGTTCTGCGCTTGTTGCAACGATGCCGCTTGAGCAAGCTGAGTTCAAGGTCGATCAAATTCATCGTGCCGCTGCAATGGAAGAGTTTCCTTTCACCTGCACGATTGAGTTAGCCTGATAGCTGGGCTAGATATCCCTCCAATAGGTACTTCGCTTAAAGTTAACCATTTATTTTTTAAACCGATTAGTTTTTCTTGACCCTGCCAGAAGATCAGTTTTTTCTGTCTGCTAGAGGTATATAGTCTCTTTTCGTGTTTCCGGTATAGATTTGCCTTGGCCTACTTATTCGAAACTCCTCGTCTTCTTGCAATTCTTTCCACTGTGCAATCCAACCGGGCAGACGTCCCATTGCGAATAAGACGGGAAACATATTAACGGGGATATTTAGAGCTTTATAAATAAGACCCGAGTAAAAATCGACATTTGGATAAAGTTTTTTCTCAACAAAATATTCATCTTTTATTGCTATCTCCTCAAGTTTCAAGGCAATTTCTAATAGAGGCTCTTGGCACCCAGGTTTATTAAATATTTTGTGTGCTAGCTTTTTGATGATGCGACTTCTTGGGTCAAAATTTTTGTATACTCGGTGACCAAATCCCATAAGACGAAAGTCATCATTGGGATCTTTAGCTTTGGCGACATACTTATTAACATCGCCGCCATTATCGAAAATTTCCTGAAGCATTTCTATAACTGCCTGATTGGCCCCGCCATGAAGGGGTCCCCAAAGAGCATATATTGCTGAAGATACCGATGCGAAAAGGTTGCACATAGAACTTCCAACAATTCTTGCAGTGCTCGTTGAACAATTTTGTTCGTGATCAGCGTGTAGGATTAATAAAACATCCAGCACTTTTGCCGCATCCTCATCGGGTTGATAGTCTTCGCAGGGAAGAGAAAACATCATTTTTAAGAAGTTTTCGGAATAACCAAGTGAGTTGTCTGGATAGGGGAGGGGTTGACCGATCGACTTTTTATAACTATAGGCTGCGATTGTAGGGAGCTTCGCTATTAATCGATGAATTGCTATTTCGATTTCCCTATCGTTTCTAACACTGAGTTCATTTTGATAAAATGTTGCCAACGAACCGACTACTGCGCTGCATACTGCCATGGGGTGGGGATTGTTTGGAAATCCGTCGTACAAATTTTTTATAGCTTCGTGGACCATAGAATGGTGAACTATATGATAGTTGAATTCATTTAATTGTTCTTTAGTAGGTAGCTCACCGTAGATCAATAAGTAAGATGTTTCGATGAAGGAACTTTTTTCCGCTATTTGCTCAATGGGATAACCTCGATAAAGCAAAACTCCCTTTTCACCATCGAGATAAGTGATTTTACTTTTACAGGACCCGGTACTCATAAATCCTGGGTCAAATGTAATTAACCCGGTCGTTTTTCTCAATGCGGTAATATCTATGGCTTTTTCTCCTGCAGAGCCTTCCAGGAGCGGGAGTTCAAATGTTTTCCCTTCATACGTGATGGTAACCGTTTCTGCCATTGTGTTCCTCCGATAAAGGCAATCTTCTTATTTCGTAACAATTGCAAAGTGTTCGTTTAGCTGTATTATAAACTCTGTTTATGCAATTCCGAGAGATTTTGTTTTAAAGGACAACTTTAATGAAAAACAACCGACTGCTTTACTTGATGATAACGGGGATTCTTTTAGGAATATTTTGTGGTTGGGTTTTTGGAAAAAGTATGGAGTCCGTTGGTTGGTTAGGGGAAATGTTTCTAGATTCTTTAAAGATGCTGGTGGTGCCATTGATCATTTCTTCGATGATAGTAGGGATTTCTGGTTTAGGGGATATCAGAAAAGTAGGGAAAACGGGATTGATCACACTGACATTTTTTATGGCGACCACGGGAATCGCAGTGGGCATTGGGTTGGTTATGGTCAACGTTTTAGAGCCCGGAGCGGCGGTAGAAATGACAGAAAACAAAATCCCAGAACACGTTGCGGATAAAAAAGCCATAGGTATTACAGATATTTTAAAGAGTTTTGTTTCTCCAAACTTGATTCATTCCATGGCCAACATGGAAATTCTTCCGCTTATTTTATTTTCCCTGGTATTTGGTGCTGTTTTAACCACTTTGGGAGAACCTGGGAAACAGGCGATAGCCTTTTTCGATACAGTCAACACTGCAATTATGAAAATCGTTCATTTAATCATGTATTTCGCACCCATTGGAGTCTTTGCATTAATAGCCTCAAAGTTAGGGGCGGCCGGAGGTGGAGATTTATTCCTAACTGAATTGGCAAAAATTGGAAAATACGCTTGGACCGTTATTCTTGCGCTTTTAATACATGGAGTTTTGGTTTTGCCTGTTATTTTATATTTTGTTACTGGCAGAAATCCTTTTGTTTACTTTAAAAACTTAACACCCGCCTTGACCACATCTTTTTCAACAGCGAGTAGCTCTGCGACTTTACCGGTGACAATTGAATGTGCCGAAGAAAATAATAAGGTGAGTCGAAAGGCATCTCTTTTCGTTTTACCCTTGGGAGCAACAGTAAACATGAATGGCACCGCACTCTATGAGGCGGTAGCGGTTATGTTTATCGCACAAATGATGGGCATTGAAATGGGTTTTGCTGAGCAAATGATTGTTCTGATTACCGCAACTCTGGCGGGGATTGGTGCCGCTGGAATTCCTGAGGCAGGATTGGTGACTATGGTAATGGTTTTACAAGCTGTTGGGTTACCGTTGGAAGGAATCGGTATGTTACTTTCCATAGATTGGTTTTTGGACCGCTGCAGGACTACGCTTAACGTCTGGGGTGATTCGGTAGGCGCGGCGGTGGTGGATACACTTGAAGAAAAATGGGTCGAGAAAGGAGGCAAGGTTTGATCACTTTAGCATTGATTGGGATAACTATAGGGCTACTGTCTTCCGCAACTGGTTTGGGTGGCGGCTTTATGGTCGTACCTCTTTTAATCTTTCTGGGGAGAGAGGCAAAAATAGCAGTAGGTACCTCGTTTGTCTTTATATTGATTGTGGCAATATCTTCTATCGTTGCTCACTACCGACTTGGGAATGTAGATCTTAAAACGGGTTTAATTTTGGGGTTGGGGGGAATTCTTGGTGCACAAATTGGTCCGCAGATTTTACAGCATATTTCCGAACAGAACTTTAAGAGGATATTTTCTGTGCTGTTGGTGATTACCGCCGTATGGATATTTGTAGATTCAAGAAGCTGAGCTAATCTTCACTCTTTTTGTGGGTGCCTCTTACCAACCTCACAGCAAAAGGACCCTCCCCAAACTTATTAATCCAACTGGAGCGGCCCTTAACTAAGCTGAACATCATAGCTCTGTCTCCGTTGATGGTATCAGTCCAGGTGCAGTCTGCACCTTTAGCCTCAAACTCGGCGGGTATATGTATTTCGTTATTTCCAAAATCTCGCTGACTGAAACTTTTGTCAAAAATTGTTTTCACATCCTCTAACTTTGGAATTCGCCAATCGTTGAATCCTCCGAAATTTGCAGTATTTTGTTCTTCTGCGAACTTCATGGATTTTTCCAAATGCAACCATTTACCCGTTACCTGACGCGAATCTTTTTTAAACCAGGTTAAATCGGTTTCAGAATCGGTAATTGTATCATTGCCATTGTCATTAAATCTAGACATGGTGGACCCCAATAGTATTAGTTAAATTGCATTGAGATTATAACAGGTTTTTTTTCTTCAGCCGAAAAGGATATAGCTTTGAGTCTAAGGGGAAAATAAAAAGCCGGTAGAACGATAGTTCTACCGGCTTTTAACTATTTTAAAAACAAACTATAAATCTGAACTATTTTAGTGTTGCGTGGTTTTTTTCACAATCCGCTTGAGAAACCAGTCTTTCGGTCATGTAAGGATTGCCAAAAGGATCAATACGCTTGTCATTCATTTGAGCTCTGTAATTACCGTCAGAGTTATCTCCACGACAGTCACCTGGTACCAATCCAACTACCACACCCGCGTCTTCTGCGGTTTTCCATTGCTTCCAGGATTGCTCGGTCTGAGAAGAGCCGAACTGATAATCAGTATTAATCCCTACACTACTTCTTGAGCGACCTGCTTGTGATGCTAAGTTAGTTGCATTTGTAAGAGCTCGGTCACGCGCACCCATCTGCATCATGGTTTGCCCAACACCCATAACATGAGCATTGTTGCCCTGAGCGTAGGCACCAGGAACTTGGGTGTCGGCTGAGGCAATCGAGCTTACAGCCAATGCCAAAGCACCTACTGCTAATAACGTGAATACTTTCTTCATTGCTTTCCTCCCCTTGAAGGATGAATAGGATTTGAAACTTGCCTATGCTAACGATAAGTTTGTTTAGGATGTATAGGTGGCGGGATGTTTTTTTTCTAAGTTTAATCTTACTGTCTATAGGTTTAAAAATTTTTGGAGTGAATATTTTTAAAAAATAATAGGGAGGAGCGAGAAGATTTTTTATTTTAATCTGATAGAATTATAGGACATTTGCTTATTTTTTGGGCTATTTGGGAGAGGAAAACTCTATTCCTTGAAAACTATAGTGTAAGTAGGAAGGAAAACGGATTGAAAAAAAACCAGAAGCGAACGGGGGTGAAAACGGCTCGGCGATGACCTTTTTAAAGTCATAAGGGCTTTCTTCGCAAGACCTGAAAAAACACCAGCGAAAATGAATTGGGTGTTTTTTGTCTCTTTTTAGAATATACCCAAAGACATCTCTTTCGTTAAAGAAAAATTGCAAAACAAAATCCTCGTGGTTAACCTGCAAGGTTTTCCTTGGGGGTAGTTTTGAGGTTTCCATGGGATTGGGCACGGTAATGCTCAGTTGTGGATAACTTTTTAAGGAAACCTTGTTTATGGCCCAAGAAAAGGAAGGGGTTGTCAAGAGCAGATGAAGGGTAAGGAGGGCGAGACAGGTGGTTCTTAAAGAAAAAATTTGTGCCATGCAAATGTTTGTTATTTGGGATAGATTTGTAGTTTTTTCATAAAAAAAGCCGGTAGAACTTTCGTTCTACCGGCTTTATACCTCATTAAGAGGTTGAATGCTTCCCCTTTATTGGGGGTTGTCCTTATTTCAAGGTTGGGTGGTATTCAGCACATTGTGCGTTAGACACCAGGAGTTCCTTCATATAAGGAGCACCAAAGGGATCAATTCGTTTGTCGTTCATCTGGTTTCTGTAGGCATCATCAGAGTTTTCACCTTGACAGTCGCCAGGAACCAAACCATGAACTTGTGCTTCTTCAACTGTTCTGGCAGCTTTCCAAGATTGTTCGCTCTGCGAAGAACCAAACTGATAATCAGTATTAATTCCTACACTACTTCTTGAGCGACCTGCTTGTGATGCTAAGTTAGTTGCATTTGTAAGGGTTCTCGTAGAGGCACCCATTTGCATCATAGTTTGCCCTACTCCCATAACACTTCCGTCATGTTGAACGTATGACCCTGGCATTACATCATCAGCTGAAGCAATAGAACCAAATCCTAACATTCCTACAAATGCGCTTACTGCTACGAATAAAATTGCCTTTTTCATAACTTACCTCCCCTACACTTGTTGTTTGGAATAACAGCTTTTTTACTAAACTACTAAAAACTACAAACAAAAACTTTAGACTCTATTTCATTTTGGCCTATTTACCTTGGCCAACCATTTTCATTATATTGTCCTAATAATTGTTGCGCTTAATTTCTTATTAATCTATAGGACTTATAAACCTAGCGATGTCAGAATCTATAACCTTACGACCCATTTGTCAATAGAAAACCGGGGTAAATTTTAATCTTAAAGATAATCCTTTGTGATTTTGAAAAACAAATTCTTTTCAATCCAATAACTTACTTAAAAATAATAGTTTATAGGAGTTTTTGGTTGATATTTTGCGAGGGGGCGTTTAAATGCCTCGTAATTTTTTTTGTCTAGGTCGCTTTTTGTTAAATAAACTTTAGTGGGGAACGGGCTTGGAAATGCTATTTTGAATCCGTATAATGAAAATCCTTAAATTAAATCGAACTCTATCCCCAAAATATTTTACTGCCTAAATGCCTTCGAAAAAACTTTTCACCCTGCAAGAGGCCAATACATTTGTTCCTCAGTTATTAGACTTGGTTCCCAAAATTCAAAAATTATCCATTTCTTTAAGTAATGATTTCCCAGATATTAAAAATGCCAGGGAAAAGGCTAAATGGAATGGAGGTAGTGAACAGGGGGTAGGCTATTTAGCAGCGGTCCTAAAGTATAATAATTTTATGCACAAGATAGAGGAGATTGGCTGCGAGGTTAAGGGAATACGCGAGGGGTTAGTAGATTTTCCTTCCATAAGGGAAGGAAAGGAAGTCTACCTTTGTTGGAGAATGCCGGAGAAAGAAATTTTATTTTGGCACGACCTCAACACAGGTTTTGCAGGTAGAAAACCCCTTTAGAGTTTTAATGTTTTTTGTTATTTATCTCTGCAAAAATTTTACGCACTTCCTTAACTATGGCAGCGTTACCAACAATCGCTGTCCCTTCTTCAATACTTGCTTGGTTTCCAGAGAAGTTTGCGAATGTTCCACCCGCCTCCTGCGCAAAAATTTTACAAGGTGCGTAATCCCATATTTTAGCTAAAGGGTCTACCATTACATCTACAGCACCCCGAATTGCCATTAGATGGCCAAAAGCATCCGGATAGGTTCTAACGATTCCAGCTTCTTTATTTAATTTGTTGAGTAGGGAAGTTTGTTTTTGTTGCCTAAAGCAATACCCGTCAGCCACCGCAATGAAAGCGCCTTGGAGCTTTTTTTGTTTTGACACTTTAAGAGGTTTATTGTTTAAAAAAGCCCCTTTCCCTTTAACAGCCCAAGCGGTTTCTCCCAATGCAGGAAGTTCAATGATCCCTAGCACCGGATCGCCTTTATGAAGTAAAGCAACCATTGAGGCAAAAAGGGGTAGGCCGCGAATAAAAGAGCGGGTACCATCCACAGGATCAATAGTCCAAACCCATTCGGCGTTGGTGTTTTCATTACCGAATTCTTCTCCAATAATTCCATGCTCTGGGAAGTATCTAGCTATTTTTTTTCTAAGAATCTCTTCGGCGTTACGATCTGCAATGGTGACGGGGCTCGAATCCGATTTCACATCTATTTCATATTGTCCACGAAACCACTTTAAAACCTCAGTTTTTGCAGGCTTCATAAAAGATAAGGCATGGTCTTTCACTTTTAGTAAATTCATTGTCATTTTTTATTCTGTGTTTTTTTCAATAAATGCCTTTAAACTTTGGTTTTAAAATGATATTGCTTTAGCGGTGGATTAAACTATAATCACCTCTTTGAAAAACTTGTGTTTAAACAATTTTCTGTGGTTACTTATGCGCGATAAAAATTTAATGATTGGGGTGATTTTCTGTTTTGCTATTTCTATAATTTTTCTACTTGTCATTATCTGGGAGATTAAAAAATCAATAGACCATGACGAGAGAGTACAACAAATGGCAAAAAATTCCAACGATGTAGAAGTAGCCGATAATCGTGATTTCAGCATTTATGAAACCCTGGTTGGAGATGATGCGCGTGAAATGGTGTTGATTCCTGAGGGAATTTTTTCACGAGGCTCAGATTCAGGTGGGTACGATGAGAAACCGGCACAGGAAATTTATCTGGATGCGTTTTATATAGATAAATATGAAGTCAGCGTTAAAGATTATAATAAATATCGAAAACTTGCTAATTACGTAAAACCTTCGGTACCTTTTTTCCCTGGGGATGATGGGGTGATGGACGTCCCAAGACATGCTGTTGTCGGTGTGTCTTGGCATGATGCGGTCAATTATTGTACTTGGGCCGGTAAAAGGCTTCCTACAGAAGCAGAATGGGAAAAAGCTGCAAGAGGAACGCATGGTCTGGATTTTCCTTGGGGAAATAAAATTCTACCTAAACGTGCTAATTTTGCTGGGACGGGTGATGGTTACGCATTCATGGGCCCTATTGGAAGTTATCCAATGGGAAGAAGTGTTTATGGGGTTTATGATATGGCGGGAAATGTTTCTGAATGGGTCAATGATTATTATGATCAATTTTACTACCAAAAAGCACCCATTATGAATCCAACTGGGCCTGAAACTGGCAAAAACCATGTCTTCAAAGGTGGGTCATGGGATGCAAGAAGCGTAGACATTCGCACTTCAAAAAGGTTTGCTGCAAGTCCGGGCCGTAAAGATAGTATTTTGGGTTTTCGTTGCAGTCTTTCAAAAGAGACTAAAAAGTAAGAACCCGATTAGGGTTGATGATTAACAACGTTAAGTTTTTTATAATAGTATAGTTTTTTACATTCAAGCCTGAACCTTATTGATCTACTTGTTCAGGATGGAGAAACTTCGCTGAAACCCCCTTCCCGAATTTGGATTTTCCTGTTTTTTTTCGTATCAGGCGCTACCGGCCTTATCTATGAAGTCGTATGGACCCGTTTGCTTACCCTGATTATGGGTAATACCCATTATTCGATTGCTACGGTTTTAACGGCGTTCATGGGTGGTTTGGCATTAGGAAGTTTTTTAGGTGGAAAAATTATAGATAGGGCATTCAATCCTCTTTCGGCCTATGCCATCCTCGAAGGGGGAATAGGTTTTTATTGTTTACTCATTCCCTCTCTAATTGATCTGGCCTTTCCTTTATTTCAGTGGATTTATCTTACGCTTGGAGACTCATATACCCAAGCTAGTTTAGTAAGATTTTTGGTTTGTGTAGGTCTATTAATCATACCAGCAGCTTTTATGGGTGCGACTCTTCCGGTTCTCAGTAAATTTGTTTCCCAGGATGAAAACTATATTGGAAAAGATGTTGGCACTTTGTATTCCGTAAATACTTTTGGTGCTGTAGTGGGTGCATGGTCATCTGCTTTTATTTTTATGCGTCTTTTAGGAGTGCAGCTTACGATTAGTGCTGTGGCTTTAGCAAATATTGGTATCGCCGTAATCATTTATTTTGTTTTTAAACCGCCTTTAAAAAACCCTATCCAATTATCTAATTCCTCCCCCAATCAAATTAATTCTTCGTTAAAAAAACGGGACTTTTTAGTCCTTTTCAGTTTTGCGGTGGCTGGGTTATCGGCTCTGGTTTATCAGGTGGCCTGGACAAGAATTTTATCTTTGTTATTAGGGTCATCGGTGTACGCCTTTAGCCTCATTCTTGCTGTTTTTATTTTAGGGTTAGCGCTAGGAACACTGGCTGCTTCAAGAGTATTAGAGAAGATAAATGATTTGATCAAAGGTTATGGTCTAACTCAAATAATAATAGGATTTTCTTCTTTGTTGGTTATTCCGCTTTTTGGCAGTATTCCTTTTGCTAACCGATGGGTTTATGAGAATTGGGGCCAGCAATTTGAGCTATTGCAGGGCACCAACTTCTTAATCATTTTTGGGCTTCTCTTTATCCCTACATTTTTTATGGGAGCCCAGTTTCCAATTGTCATCAAGGTATTAGCAACGAAGTTAGAAACTGTTGGAAAAAATGTAGGTCGCGCTTATGCCTTCAATACATTTGGGGCCATAGTGGGTTCCTTTCTAGCCGGTTTTGTTTTGATTCCCATATTAGGGTTGCAGACCACAATTTTGAGCGCGGTTTTTATCAATGTCCTTTTAGGAATGTGCCTTCTCGTATTCGGATCACAACTCAGTTTTAACTGGAAAGTGTATTTTCTTCCGGGAATATTTTTTCTTTGCGTTTTTATTTCTACCTCTATGGTTCCCTGGGATAAATCTGTTATCTCGAGCGGCTCCTTTATGCCTTATCGAATTGAAGATTTAAAGGAGGCGGAAGAAAAGAAAAACAAAGTACTTTTTTTTAAAGAAGGAATGCATACAACTGTTACCACGGAGCTTTCAACTTCGGGCAATATCTTCCTGCGAGTGAATGGAAAAACAGATGCATCTCTTGGGCTTGATATGAGAACTCAGCTTTTATCAGGTTATTTGCCTATGCTTTTCCATACAAACCCAAAATCGGCACTGGTAATAGGGCAGGGGAGTGGGATTACCTTGGGAGCGGTCGAGCAGTTTCCATTAGATGAAATTAACCTTGTCGAAATTTCGTCAGCGGTTATTGAAGGATCTCGGTTTTTTGATCCCTTCAATCACGAAGCCCTGAATGATAAAAGACTGACACTGCTTTTAGAGGATGGTCGAAACCATATTGCATTATCAAAAAATACTTATGATGTAATTGTTTCCGAACCTTCTAATCCCTGGATATCTGGTGTGGGGGCTTTGTTTACGGTGGATTTCTTCGAATTGTTAAAAAAGCGTTTGAACCCAGGAGGAATTGCCTGCATTTGGGTTCATACCAACATGTCGCCAGATAGCTTTAAATCGATTGTACATTCGTTCACGAAAAAATTTCAGTTTGTAACGATGTGGGAATCCATTGCCGGGGATGATTATTTATTAATAGGATCAGAAAAGGAATATGGGCTGCCCTTTGAAAAAACGAAAAAGTTTTTATCTGATGAGATTACTGGAAAAGATTTAGCAAAAATTGGTATCAGAAATGTGCCTGATATGATGAGCTTGATGATTATGTCGCGTGAAAAACTTATGGATTTCAGTAGTAATGCTTCGTTACACACGGATGACAACTCATTATTGGAATTCAATGCTCCAGAATACGTTTATAAGGATGAAAGGGATGTGTTGGTTAGGCAGTTGACCCCTTTTATCAGACTGGAGCCGAATTTCGTGAAATTTTTAAACACTCCACCCGATATGAAAGCCAAGGTCATAAATAGACTCTCCAAACTGAAAAGATCCGAAAGCCAAATTGAAGAAATAAAGCGTAAGGCTAAAATCACAACACTTTTGGAAACCGCAGAAGCAGCCTTTAATGTCGGAGATATAACCCAGTCTTTGTCTTCGTATAAAAAAGTTCTACTATTGGAACCCGAACATGTTCTAGCTCATATGAATATGGGTAATATTTATCAAGGTTTAAAGCTGACAGAAGAGGCCGAAAAGGCTTATAAAAGGACTCTCAAGGCCAATCCTTTTTACGTATTCGGAGCTATTAGTCTGGCGAGGTTATATGTTTTTTTCAGGGCAATCTGAAAAAGCAATCGATGTGCTCCAGAACACACTCAAATGGTATCGGGGAGACCATGAAATGAGTCTTTTCATGGGATTGGCCTATGCTTTTAACAAGGATGCTATGCGAGCTGTTGAGGAATTTGAAAAATCTCTAAAATGGGACCCGGACTATCCCCTCGCGCATTTTTACCTAGGTGTGCAAGTTCAAAATAGCGACCCCTCTTTAGCCAGAAGGCATCTAGAGGCTTTCCTACGTTTGACCCGGGATAAGAATTTACAGAGCCAGTTGATTGAAAAGGCAGAAAAATTATTAAAGAAGCTTTAATACCGCAAAATATAGAGTATACTTTGGTCATAGTATTGATAAATTATAGACGTCCCTACCCCAGAAAAATTATCCCGAATATTTGAAAGTTTATAGATGCCCACAAAAATTAAATTCATTTGGTATCTTTGCATTCTAATTACAGTAATAGGTTTTGTATACCTTGCTGCACAAGACAAAATGGAAGATGCAATGATAGCCGAGGAAAAGGCTGCGAAGAGATCTAAAACTCGTCTTGAAGAACTAAAAAAACGAAATGCCAGTAATCAAATGATTAAGGTAGATCCGATCAAGTCCATTCGTGAAATGAATGCAATGGGTAAATATCAAGAAGCAGTGGACATGGCGGAAGAGGTTGCAAAAGAGTTTCCGGGTCACGCAAAACTCCACACCTGGTGGGGGATTTCTTTGGTTAAACTAAAAAACACTAAAGAGGCTATAAAACATTTTATAATAGCTGCCAAAAATGATCCTACCGATGAGAAGGCACATCTTTATTGGGGATTGACCTTAGCTATGGACAAAAAGCATGAGGAAGCCATTGCTCACTACCTTACGGTCCTTGAGATTAACCCTGAACATAGCAATGCATATGCATATTGGGGAGCGTCTTTAAACGCGCTTGAAAAATATGAAGAAGCTTTAAGCAAACTTGATGAAAGTTTGTCACTGCATCTTTTAAATAGTACGGCACACACCCTACGTATTGATGTGTTGTATAATCTGAATAGATTCAAAGAGGCTTGGCAGGTTGTTCATAAAGCCCAAGCGGCTAACATACTCGTTCCAAAAGGTTCTTTGGATAGATTGGCAAAGGCTTTTCCTGAGCCTCCTAGAAAGCCATGAAAAGTATAGTCTTTTCTGCTAAATGAGTAGTACGATGTTGCATAAATATACTTAGTTTTGAAACCCTGAGGTTATTATCATTAATGCCATATTATTGATAATTTAGGATGACTAAATAAAATAAATTGGTATTATATTGCTGCAATTTTTTTGTGTGGTAATTTTTACATTTACGTTAAATTTGGTTATTATTAATAAGGACCACAATGTTTAAGGAAACAATTCATCTCTCTGGTAAAATGTTCATAATTACATTACTTTTTCTTTCATTAAACATTGCTTCAGTCTCCTGGGCTGACAAACCCACAAATCATGTAGTGAGTGGTAGCGCTTACGACCTTATTGCTCAGGTAAGTATTAATGAATTTGCACAAACCGCTGATGTAACCATTAAGCTCGAAAAAAATATACCCCAGACAAAAGAAGAATGGCCAAACTCGCTTGAGACCGCTCAAGGTGCTAAACGATCACCTCAAAAAATTCAAGAATATGAGGATATGGAAGATCCCTTTGCCGGTAATGAAATAGATATCCCCATTCTCTCAGACCCATTTGAAGGCTATAACCGGTGGATGTTTGGAGTAAACGAAACTTTATATGATAGTGCGGTAGAACCCTTTGTTAAAGGCTACCGGGGTATTGTTGATGAAGACTTGAGGATTGGTATCAGGAATGTTTTTAACAATGCTCTGTTTCCTGTGAAACTACTCAGTTCCCTTATACAACTTGACTTTAATAAGACAGGTCGTGTTTTAGCTCGAACTGTGATCAATACAACATGGGGTTTTGGAGGCTTAGCAGATGTTGCAGGTGAGGAGTTTGGTATTAAAGATGTAAATGAAGACTTTGATCAGGCTTTGGGCTCTTTGGGTATTCCCACCGGGCCTTATCTTGTTTTGCCTTTTTTTGGTCCAGCCACAGCTCGCAATATGGTAGGTAGGGCAGCCGATGCGTTAATGAGTCCGGGTGCTTTAATGAGTGCAAGCTTCGGGCAAAATGTCATTATTAATGCGGAAGATAATGTCAATCAGATATCATTTATAATTGATGATAAAAAGCAATTGGATGAAAGCGCTCTCGATGAATATGAAAGCATAAGAGATTTTTATCACCAATTTAGACATGGTCTCTTAAAAAAATAGTACGAATAAATTTAGCTCTCTCCCATTAAACCCTTCTTTCTGTTTTATCTCGCCTTAATTTTTAGTATCCTAATTTTTTAATCCTAACGAGGTCTTGTTTTGTCTGATCACCCAGTTCGCTTGTCTCGGGAAACCAGTCCCTATTTGCTGCAACATGCTACTAATCCCGTTGATTGGTATCCTTGGGGCCCGGAAGCCTTGAAGAAAGCAAAGGAAGAAAATAAGCCTATTTTTTTAAGTATCGGTTATTCTTCCTGTCATTGGTGCCATGTCATGGCCGAAGAATGTTTTGAGAATCCCGAAATAGCCGCGTTGATGAACGAATGGTTCATTAATATAAAAGTGGACCGCGAGGAACACCCGGATATCGATAGCCTTTATATGAATGCATTGGTCGAAATGACCGGGCAAGGCGGATGGCCGTTAAGTATATTTCTTACTCCCGACCAAAAACCCTATTTAGGCGGTACTTATTTTCCTCCCACCCCAAAACTAAACCGTCCCGGATTCCCTCAGGTATTGGAAGAAGCTCATCAGCTTGTTTCGAAAGATTCTAGTCTGATTGAGAATAAGGTCGAAAACATATTGGAAAAAATTGCACTCCAAAACAAACCAGGAAAGCCTCGAGGGGTCGAATCTCAACAACTGATTCAGGGTGCTGTAGAGATATTTAAGAAACGATTCGATGAAGAATATGGTGGATTTGGGGCTGGAATGAAATTCCCTGAGCCGATGCATTATAGCCTTCTGCTTAGGCATTGGGCCGAAACAGGAGATGAGGATGTCTTGCATATCTTGGATAAGAGTTTGACTAAAATGGCGGAAGGCGGACTATTTGATCAGTTGGGTGGGGGGTTCCACCGTTACTCTACCGATCGCTTCTGGCGGGTTCCACATTTTGAAAAAATGCTTTATGACAATGGTTTTCTTGCAAAACTATTTCTGGAAATGTTTCAAGCTACAAAACAAGAAATTTATAGGGAGGTTGCTGAGCAAATATTTTCCTGGGTTGAAAGAGAAATGACGTCTAAAGACGGGACTTTCTTTTCAAGCCAGGATGCAGATACGGATGGGAAGGAGGGCACTTATTACACGTGGGAGTTGAGAGACGTGCTTAACTTTCTTGGTCCAAAGCACGCCAAAGTTTTCAGCTCTGCCTATGGTATGACCCCAAAGGGGCAATTAGATGGCCGTAACGTATTATATTTAAAAATGAACGTAGAGTCCCTCGCAGAAGCCGAAAAAATACCCATCTTTGAAGCGGATCATATCCTAAAAAAAGGCAAGGAGACTCTTTTTCGGGAACGAGAAAAACGGTTCCGTCCTGCTACAGATGAAAAGATTATTACATCCTGGAATGGATTGATGATCACGGCTTTGGCAACAGGCCATTCGGTGTTGGAAGATGAGAAATATCTTAAAGCCGCAAAACGATGTGCCGAATTTGTCTGGGCGAAACAATGGAAAAAGGGAAAGCTTTCCCGTATTTATAAAGATGAAAAAACGAGCATTGCCGGATGCTTGGAAGACTATGCCTATTTTCTAGAGGCGTTGATCACTCTCTATGAAACATCCATGCAATGTGAATGGATTCGCAGAGCGAATCAACTTGCGGATGCAATGATTGAAGATTTTTGGGATGAAAAGTCGGGTGGATTTTTTCTCTCTGGAAAATCAGGAGAGCACCTAGTCGCAAAAATTAAAAACCCGGCGGATGAAGCCATGCCCTCAGCAAATGCAGTTGCCTCTGCGGCATTATTGAAACTGGGACGTTTAACAGGAAATAAAATCTATCTAGAAAAATCGAGAGAAACTCTTCAAACATTTTTGGCCTATATAGAGGATAGTCCGGCTGCGCATACTGGTTTATTGTCGACGGTGAGTGCATCCAGCGTTTCCCCTACCGAAGCTATTTTTGTTGGTGCAACAGATTCTTCTGATTTTGAGGAAATGTGGAAGGTATTGCATTCTGATTACCGCCCGAACAAGGTCGTTATTTGGAATGAAGATGATGAAACTGGGAAATTACTCCCGTTGGCAGAAGGTAAAACATCGAACCAAGGTGAGAGTTCTGTTTATCTTTGTCAAAAGGGGACCTGCCATCCTCCTGTCAATACTTCAAAGGCCTTGGACAAGCTTCTGGAGCGTCCCCAGGAGATTCGTTTGAATATCTTTGATGAAAATAAAAAGAATGCCCAGATCCTCGAACAGGAACAAAATAACTTTATGGGAGTGATGGGACAGATCTTTCAGCAATCAGGAATTACCCGCTCCACCAAGGATTCTAAAAAAAGTTAGCTAGCCTTTAGTAAGGGCCTTGACCATATCTTATAGAAGTTTTTTAGTAGTCTGATTTTGAGGTGTCAGTTAGCAATTGATCTGTGTTCCTTGCTTAGTATTTTCATTAGCATTTCATCATTTAGTTCATCAGTTGTTGTATCCTAGAGTTCTACTACAAACCGTTAATTCCGAAATAATTCAACCTACGCTATTCTTACCGGTATGGAAAAAGTACTGACATTTTTATTAGCATTCCTTTTCCTGTTTTTGGTTGAGACCTCCCGTATTGGATCGGCTAATGAATTACAAGATGGGCTATTTAGTTATAGAGCGGGGGAATATAATACCGCTTATGAGTTACTTTCTCCAATCGCAATGCAGGGAAACCCGGTAGCTCAAGTTCTTTTGGGTATTATGTTTGAAAAAGGGCAAGGTGTTTCTAGAGACTATAAAAAAGCAGTTAAATGGTATCAACTTGCAGCGACAGAGGGCAATGCTATAGCGCAAAACCTTCTGGGGCAAATTTTTGAAAAGGGGCTAGGCTTCCCAAAAGATGATGCGGAAGCATTCAAGTGGTACCGACTTTCTGCGGAGCAAGGTTATGCCTTGTCGCAATTCTTATTAGGGAAAATATTTTACTTTGGAAAGGCAGTTGAACAGGATTATAGAGAGGCGTTCAAATGGTTTAAGCTTTCTGCTGAACAGGGTTTGACAGATGCGCAATATAACTTGGGAGTGATGTATTACCAAGGCCAAGGGGTTGATCAAAACTATAGGGAGGCATTTGACAGGTACCAAGTTTTAGCAATGCAGGGCCATGCCAAGGCACGCTATAACTTGGGTTTGATGTATTACCATGGAAAAGGGCTTGAGAAAGATTATAAAAAGGCATTCAAATGGTTCAAACTATCTTCAGATCAGGGAACGGCAACTGCCCAATATAATTTGGCGTTAATGTATGACCACGGAGAAGGGGTTTCGCAAGATTGTGCAAGGGCTATTGAATTCTATCAACTTGCAGCTAATCAAGGGAATGGATTGGCGCAATCCAACTTGGGATTAATGTATGACATCGGGAAGGCTGTTTCTAAAAACAATAAGGTAGCCGTTAAATGGTACAGACTTTCAGCTGAGCAGGATGTTAAGGAGGGGCAATCCAACCTAGGAACAATGTATGAAAAAGGACATGGGGTACTACAAGACTACAAAGAAGCCGTCAAATGGTATCAGCTTTCGGCACATCAAGGTTTTAAAGATGGTCAGTCGAATTTAGGAACAATGTATGAAAAAGGGCAGGGGGTGCCACAAGACTACAAGGAAGCCGTCAAATGGTTCAGGCTTTCCGCGGAGCAGGGCTTCGAGGATGCGCAATTAAACATGGGGATAATGTATAAAAATGGAACGGGAGTAATACGCAACTATAAGGAGGCGGCGAAATGGTTCAGGCTTTCTGCGAAACAGGGTTTTGCCCTTGCACAATTTAACTTAGGGATAATGTATGAAAAAGGGCAGGGGGTACCACAAGACAACAAGGAAGCCGTCAAATGGTATCAGCTTGCTGCGGATCAAGGCTACAAGTCAGCGCAACGCAAACTAGGAAAACTGTATGAGGCCGGGAAAGTGGATTCCAATAATTATGTGTTGGCTTATATGTGGTTGAATATGGCAAGTATTCAAGGAGATGAAGATGCTGCCAAAGATAAAATCAGGGTAGAAAAAAAAATGACTGCAGCACAAATTCAGGAAGCAAAGGAAATGACTTTAAGCCGTAAACTGAAAATAAGTAATCCTTCTCAACCCAAGCCTTGCACTCATCAACCATCTTTTTAATATTGAGTTATAAGATTGGTTGCTGGAGCCCTCAAGCGATTCGCCGCAACATTTTCGATCAATTGATTTTTGTCCGCTATAAAATCGGGTTTTTGGCTTGCACAGGACACTTTTTTAACAGATTTTACCTGCAGCGCAGAAAAAACCTGTTTTGAGTGGGAGTATCAATTAAAAATCATTTTCCTTTACAGTAAAGATGTCTACATTGGTTGGGTCAAGCATATAGGAGAGTTTCAGTGTAATTTTTTGTCTGGCCGTTTCCAGTTCCTCGCCTTTTTCCGTTGGAGGTACCATTAATGAAAGAACGGCCATGCGACCTTTTTTGTCTAGACCACGAAAAACAATGGTCGTAGTCTTATTCAGACGAGCGTTAGCAAGGTAACCGTCCTTCACAAACTTCTTTTTCACAAAATGATTTCTTAAGAAATTGGCTGCATCAATGACACGTTTTGCATCAAATTTTTTTTCAGGCTTATCCGCCCCTTTTCCCCAAACTACATTGACCTGCATTAGTTTTTTAGATTTATATCCCATGAGGTAGACGATCTTAGCAGTTGCTCCTAATCCGATTAGGTTGGGTACAATGATTGTAAACATCTTGGTTTTTTCCAAAGAATGAACTGTGCGCTTGACCTTACTTTTTGAGATTTTAAAATCTTTGGCGATCGCCTTGAGAACATCTCTTTCATTCATTCCAAACCTGGCCGATCGGAAACCTTTGATTTTTGCTTCTTTTATTGCGGGTTGTTGTATCTTTTTTGGTGTATTTTTCGATTCTACAGAATCCAGGGTCCCCAAGAAGACAAGAAAAAATACTGATAGAGTAAGCCAGCCTAGTTTACGAAATTCCATTAATTAAGGTCTCCTGAACATGTAGGTTGTAAAATCGAAGGTGAATTTTGCAGATATTGGGAAGCAATAATGAAAGCAGTATTTTAAAACGCCTATAATTTAATAATTGTGTGCATCCTAGCAAATTTTAAATTAAAACACTATTTTATTCTAAATATAAACCTTGCACGGTTATTATTAATTTATGAGCCCGAAGGGACAATCCTAGAAGGCCAAAATTATATGAGGTAAGGAAATCTGGCAAACCCATATGTCGTTTGCATTTGGGCTTATTGGGGCTTACTTGACAGGATTTTTTTGGCCGCTGGATTTCTATGGTTTATCTGGTTGATAGTATAAGGAAAAAAAGAGGTTGACAATAAGTTGTAATTCCACATAGAATTGAGAATGATTTTCAAAAAGAAAATAAAAAATTATAAATACAAAACTTTAAGAGTATATAAAAACAATTTGGACTATTTTCCAACAATTTTTCCGGGTGATTTTTGAGCTCGAGATTTAATTTTAAATTTATTAATTTAATTGCTTGCATAGTTTTGATTTTGTTATATAATCCGATCAATTAAAGGACGGTATGTATGATTTTTCAGTTGTCCTCTAAAAGAAAACCACACTCACTAGATTTTTCGTTTTTAAGATACAAAACTTTCTAATACATAGTCATTTGTTTATAAGAGGAGAAGATATGGGTTTGCTGCGAAAGGTGAAAGAGGAGTTACTACCACTTATTTGTAGTATTGTCGCTGTTGTCGTAATAGGTCTGGGGTCCAGTGCTCTAGCGGCCGATTTAACAGTTGATGACACTGATGATTCTGGCAATACGACTGACACTACTGTAGTCACACGAACCGCTTCTGATGATGACTTTACAGTCACAACAGCTACCGACAATACGGCAGTAAATCATGGTACTGGTACTATTACTTTGAGTGGCGGAACCAACGACATCTTAATCACTAAACTTGATGCCGATAATAATTCAGCCGTAACTGTGAAAGTAAACGGTAATATTGTCAATAACACGGGTTCATTGGCTGTAACCATCCTTGAAGCAGCAGACGGCAATAATAACACCATTTCCTTGCAGGTAACAGGAACAACCTTGGTTACCACGACGACCACGGTTTCCACTACCGGAGCGACTCAAGCAGGAAATACTCATACTGCAACCTTGACACTAGATGGAAATGCTACACTAACAGGTGCGGTTTCTGTTACTGCGGCCGCAGCGGGAAATGCAGGAAGTACCGCGCAAATCACCTTCGGTGGCCAGACCAACGCCACGGGCGCAATCACTTTGAACGATAACGCCAATAACGCCAAAGCGAAATTGCTTTTCAACCATTCGGCAGCAGCCTCGACTCACAGCGGTACGATCGATGGTGCCGCGGCTGAAGAAGGTACGGTTACGGTTAATACTGGAGCCACTAATGCAATCACATTTGCCAGCAACATTGGTGCGACTCAAGAGCTTCATGCACTCGTCGTTGGTGACGCGACTGCAGCTGGTAATGCGGTCTTCACTGGAAATGTGGAAGCAGAGACCATAACCATGCTCGCAAACGAGGGCGATTCCTCGATTGATTTTAATGGCAATCTAGAAATTGGTGGTGGGCATCTCACTGCAGACGGTGGTGATGGTGCGGGCGAAGACATCACCATCAATATATTTGGAAATGTGACAACAGAAACTGCCAACA
The DNA here is from genome assembly GCA_028345515.1 of Nitrospinota bacterium. Taxonomy (GTDB): domain Bacteria; phylum Nitrospinota; class Nitrospinia; order Nitrospinales; family VA-1; genus UBA8687. Next base: position 4,199 of record JAOMDP010000002.1, on the reverse strand, counting down.
ACGATTCAATCTTATTGGATAACAATTCGGGGGCAGTCACCTTGACTTTTGATGGCTCAGCGGCCCAACAGATTGATGCCAAAATCGAAGGTGTGGGCAGTGCTGAGGGAACTATTAATATCGCCAATAGCGCTGCTGCAGGTATAACCTTTGAGGAAGACGTTGGTGGAGATCAGGCCGTTGCTGCAATCGTGGTCGGTTCAGCGGATGGAACAAACACAACAGCGACGTTCACTGAGGCATTTGGTGCAACCGCCATTACAATTGGTAACGCTGGAAGTACTACTGATACACACAGTATGATTGTTGATTCGGCTGATGGGACTATTGCGGCTGCCGGTACTGTTGAAGGTACGACGGACACGGAATCACTTAATATTTATGATACCAGTGGGGGTGGGGCAGGTAACGCGGTTACTTTCTCCGGCACTGTAGGTAATACCACGCCTATTGATACAATAGCGATTGGTACCACGGACCATGAGGGCGCCGCGGTCTTTTCAAATACTGTTAAGGCAACAACTATGACTTTAACTGCAGGTGGTGCAGCAGCTGAAACGGCTACGGCTTCATTTGCTTCGGGGAAAACAGCTACTATTACAAATATCACACTCACCGGTGGTGGTGTGAACGCGAACCAGGATGCCACCTTGACGGTGACCGATGCGATAGTAGCGGCAACTACGATTTCGTTGGATGATGCTACCGGTCAGGCCGCGATTGATGTGAATACCGCATCAGCCCGTGCATTTAGTGGAACCATAGACGGTGGAGCCGCTGGAGAGGGTACGCTGACAGTGGATGATTCAGATGATAACGGTGCGCCGGATGCGGTAACCTTTGCCAATAATGTGGGCGCCACCAATAGCTTGTTATTGGTTCAGGTGGGTGCGGATAACGCCACGGCGGGCGCCGCGGTTTTTAGTGGTTCCTTGGCGGCAACCACGATTACGGTTAATAGTGGTGAAGACAATGCTGAGAATTCCGAATTGACTGCAACGGGTGCTATTACGGCCACAACAGTTAATGTCGTGGCCACAACAGCAGATAATTCTGCGACAGCAACCTTGGATGCGAATAGCAGCGTTACAGCCGCAACTATTAATATTACAGGTGGTACTGCTAATGCCGGTGCGGATGCTTCCCTGGAAGCATTTGGAAATGTGACGGCGACCACAGAGATCCAACTGGACGATAATACAGGCGGTACGGGGGGAGCTTTGCTGGTGACAAATGGTACCGCAGCTCAAACAATCACAGGTACCATCAATGGTCAGGGAAATGGCGATGGTAGAATTCAAAATTCAAATACGGCTGCAACAGTAACATTCACGGGCACAATAGGTGCCACGAATACTATTGAGGATATAATTATAGATGCTGGTGCAGATACGACATTCCAGGGTACGGCTGCGCTTACGGGAGATTTTACTATAGCTGCTGGAACGGCAACCACCACGATCGGAGGAACAGTCGCGGTAGGGGATAAGTTGACAATTGGGGGCACAGGAAACACCATTGCCGTAGCGAGTACCTTGGGAGCGGGTGACACGGTGTTTACATCAGTAAGCGGAGGAACCGCAATTACGGATAATGATGCCACTGCAGATGTAACAGTAACCCTGCCTTCAAATTTTACCAGCGGAACCCTGACTTTCATTAATGATGGTTCTGCCCAGACAAACTTTGCAGATGAGTTCGCAATCACAGACAATGCCTTGACGGATTTTACAATGCAGGTCAATGGAGGCGATGCCACCATTTTGGAAATCACAGCAGCGGCCAAGTCAGCTTCAGCTGCGGCGGCGGAACTAGGGGTAAGTGAAGATGCGGCGGTTGCAACGCAAAATGCAGCTATCGCATTTAATGGTGATGCGACTTTGAGGGATCTGCTCACCACGGCCCTGACTACGGGCGGAACTACAGCATCTGAAGCTGCAGAAACCCTGCAAGGCTCACCTGCCGCAATTACCTCAGCGGGTAGCGCAGCGGTAACAGCAACAGGTACCCAGGTTATAGCTGTTGGATCCTCGCGACTTGCTTCGTTGAGAACAGGAACAGCATTTGCTTCAGCTCAGGCGGCAGGATTTGCCGCGGGTCAGGATGTTCTTTCAAAGGCTGTTTGGTTTAAGCCTTTCGTGAACTTTGCAGACCAAACCAGGAGAAAAGGAATTGCAGGCTTTGATACCGAAACGTTTGGTGGGGCAATTGGTGGCGATCTTAAAATTGGAGACTCTACAGTCGGAATGAGCTTTAGTTACGCCAATACCGATGTTGATAGTAAGGGTACTGAAAATGCTCAGACCGATATTGATAGCTACCAGGCAACCATGTATGCCGATTACACAACCAGTACTTACTATGTGGAAGCTTTAATCGGTTATGCTAGAAATGAAATTAGCACTAGCAGAACACTTACAATAAACAACTCAACGGCGATTGCGGATTACGGATCGAATCAGTATATGGTTAATATTGGAGGGGGGATGCCGGTCGAAGTTGAAGAAGGCCATTTTATAACACCCACCGCATCATTTCAGTATACTCTTGTGGACAATGAAACCTATACAGAAACGGGCGCTGGTGTCGCAAATCTGAGGGTTGCTCAGGATGAGGTTCACCAGGCATTGGGTATCGTTGGCGCAAAATACCATAGCAATCAAAGTTTGGACAGTGGAACTTTCACACCTGAGCTTCATGCAGCTTTGACTTATGATTTCGCAGGAGACGATGGTGTATCTACCAACGTATTTAATGGTGGTGGCGCACAATTCCAGGTTACTGGAGCTGATGTTGTCGAATTCGGTCAACAAATAGGCGCGGGTGTATCATTCATGCCTTTAGCTGCTCAAGGACTGACAATATCTGCGAATTATGATTTTTGGAATAGAGAAAACTTCCAAAGTCATAGCGCTAACTTTCAGCTCCGAATGGAGTTTTAATGCTTAATTAACGATTATTAAAGCCCCAGTGCATTATTGCACTGGGGCTTTTTTTTTGCTTATATTTAGTTGTTAACGTTAAATTATTAAAAATATTTATGAGCTATCGTCACACAAAGTATTAATTTCACGCATTTATTGACCTTTATTCCCAAGTGCTTATTTCTTAAATGGGGGTTTTTTTTGTTACAATTGGATTCTTTTATACCGCTATGCATTTAAGGCATAATTAATTCGAGGTATTTGGTAAAATTAAAATGGCTAATTATTCCCTTAATCTTTTCTCCAAAGATTTCTTACCGAGCATGGAATATATATTCAATGTTGCGAAAATTTAAGATCAATAAATTTGCCATTCTGAAACCCTTAAGTTTTTCTTTGCTGACGGTTATATTTTTCCTGACAACTAATCCAGAAGTATGGGCAGACGATATAAGTGGAACGATTGAGGCAGGTGCTGCAACGATCGACGCGACAGATACCTTTATCATTGATAGCACCAACGAGGGAGGTGCAGGTTCAAATCTTACTTTTTCTGGTGCTAATGCCAGACAGTTGACTGTTTCATCGGATGGGACCGACGGGGATGATATTGGAAACCTAGGAACCATTAACGTTGCCGACAACAATGACACAAGTACTTTAATCGTTAATGATGCTTCCAATGGGGATAGCCTTGTAGTTATTGTAAATGGTAATGTCACGGGTGATGTTGCAACAGCTGCGAACGATCTCGATATAACCGTTGCTGCCAATGCCACCAACGATGCAGGGGACACAACTCTCGAATTTAAAGGTAACCTTGACATTGGGGCCGGAGTAATAGTTTTGACCGGTGACGTCGACGATACCTCAATTTTGAAATTTTCGGGTGCAGGAAACCAGGCGCTCACTGGAGCAATTTTAAGTACGACGAATGATGTTGGGTCAAAAATAATAATTGCAAACGGTGCGAATACGGTAACCTTCAGTACCGCGATAGGTGCCAGTAGTGGGAATGGAGTAGAGTCTTTAGTCGTTGAAGCCGGCACCCGGGGAAATGCAACATTCTCCTCGACAGTTAATGCCAATACCGCCGACATTGATGCGGATGCGGGGGCGAGCGTCATGGATTTTAACGGTAACGTGGAAGGCGGTACCTGGAATATCGAAACAGGGGGTGGAGGTGAAACGGTAGCCGTCAATTTTGCCGGAAACGTAACACTCACTGCATTAAATATTGACAAGGAAACGGCCGAGGCAACGGTGACATTCGAC
>JAOMDP010000019.1:0-33701 GCA_028345515.1 Nitrospinota bacterium | reverse complement strand
ATAGAATTCGAACAAGGAGATATTCAGCAATCTTGGAGAGCGCTGGATACCTTTACGAAAAGAATTAAAAGTTTAAGATCTGTTTGTTCAAAGTGCCATGTTACAGAATGGACAAAGAGTTCTGTCTCTGTAAAAGATTTTTTTGTCGGGGAAGATATCATTAAAACTCTTCAAGAAATAAAAAAAGGCTTTGCGACAGGAGAACCTTCCAAAAAAGAATTCAAAAAAAATATTACTTATATAAATAAACGATCTTGCAAGGCATGTCACCTGGTTCATCAACCAGCAGCGGCGACTCAACGAGCCTGGAAACAAAAAACCTGATTTTTTAAAAATACATGTTTATCAGCCTAATCCCAAGCACTCGCTTTATTCAATATTTTTGCTCCACCCCTCTAGCCTCATACATCCTAAATAGCCGGTATCCTTGCCTTCAAACCCAAACTCCCGCCCTTGAATTTTATAACTATACTTATCTTTATTTTCTGTACATTTTTGAGAATCAAGTAGAAATTCTTTTTCTCCTTTATTTTCTTTATGAGAAAAACTTTCAAAGGAGGGTGCCTCTGCACATCCAAAACAATTAAAAACAACAAAAATACATATATTTTTGATCATGAAATATTTCACTAAATTTTTATTTTCGACTTGCTATAAGAATTTTACCTATAAACTATTTTCTTGGCTGAACGAATGCAAACTTACTTTTCCTAATCTCAAATAAGGCAGGTAACATAAATAAAGCACAGATAGTACATGTTATTATGCCCAGTTCCACTACGGCTGCTATGGAGTTTATTCCTGCATGGTGAGCAATATTTAAACTTGTATACCCAGCAAGGCTCGTCAAGGCAGATAAAATAATAGCGCTTCCCGTTTCTCGCAATGACTTTAAGGCTGCCCCCTCTGAATAATCTAAAATATGATGGCTAAGATAAATACAGTGATCTATCATTATTCCGACAATAGATGGCAACATAACAATATTAATGAAATTCAAACGGACATTAAAAATAGACATTAATGCACCAGTTATAGCAAGACCTGTAAATAGGGGTAAAAAGGTTATAGTAGCAAGCCTAAAACTTTTAAGGTCAATAAAAAGAATTAAATAAACCAAACCGAAAGCCACAATCATTGCTTTTGGACCTTTTTCTTTAACCCAATCTAATACCTTCGCGGCAATTAAGTTTTCGTTTAATACCGCAACTTCAATATTTTCCTTTTTTATGCGTTCCTTTAATTCATTAATTTCCCTTTCCAATTGATAAATATTTTCTACCTGGAAAAAATTTTTTTCCGCTGGAGAAAAAAGTAGCAACACATAATCTTTTCCAGCCATCAATTTTTTTTGAAGGGCTTGAGGAATGCGGGATTCATCAAAAGGTTTCACATTTAATAGCAATTCAAAATTTTTGAATCGTTTTTCTCCTAATGAAAAGTGGATGATATCTTTATTGTCATAAAAACTCTTTCTTATCCGCTCAATAATTTGTTTTTTAGATTCGTACTCTTTTCGACTAAAAAGATTTAAGGAATATTGGATTCCAATTATTGTTTTTTCTCCACTATCTTTTTTAATTTCTTCAAGGGCCTGCTGGATATAAAAAAGGTTATCCTTTTGCGGAGTCAATATTAGTGTAGGTGAAAATGCAAATCCAAAATCATTTGTTGTTTCTGTTTCGTATTCGCCTGCAGGAGATTCTCCTCTTAATTTCTGAAAATCATATTCAAACTTAACTCCCGGCAAAAGAAGCAAGCTCACAATCAAAAGGAAAATAAAAAACCCAGAAAGAAGCAAAGGGGTCGCTAAGTAAAGATTAGAAATGTTTAAAGTAAACAATCTTGGCTTGGGTTTTCTCAACCAATGTATTTTGTCATAGAAAAGTGCCTGTGCTGGAAAAATAAAATAATAAGTGACAAATGCACAGGCAATTCCCAAGGTTGCTATTTTCCCAAACTCGGAAAAACCTTGAAAATCTGAAAAGCCTAATATTGAGAAAACACTTATGGTAGTTAACATGGCAATCAAACCTGAACGACCTACCTGTGTAACGACCACCTCTACTGCATCGGAAATAGGTTTTTTCTTCCATAATTCCTGCTTAAATCGTATATACAAATGAATTCCATAATCGATCCCCAAACCCATTAAAATTGCCACCAAAAATCCGGAGATGATATTTAAATGTCCTATTATTAATCGAGTCAAAGCAAAAGTGTAAGTAAGAGAAAGAAGGAGAGGAAAAATAATTAAAGGAATGGAAAACCATGAACGCGTGTAGATTAAAATTATTGATAATGCCAAAAAAATTGCTATAACGGCCGCACTTTTTAAATCTCCCTTGATAAAATTGTTTTCTTCCAAACGGACCACCATTGAGCCCGTGAGATTGATTTTGAGGTCACTGAATTTCTTTTCAAATCCACTTTGTGTTATAGCCTCCTGCACTGCGAAAACAAACTTTTCTGTAAAATCAGTATCTGTAACAGTCCCCTTTGCTTTTATAAAAATATAAAAATTATTTTTTTGCTTACCTTTATGGAAAGAATCGATCTTTTCAAAAATTTTATAGTCTTTCGCTAGATTTCTAAGTTTAATGGGGTTATAAGGCTTTTCAATTTCAGAAAATCCTCCGAATTCACCGCGCGCGTAATCAATGGCTTCTTCCATTAAATACTCAAGTTCTAACAAGTCGCCTTTTGGAATTAGAAGAAGTTGCTTGTAATTCAAAAACCTTTTTGGAATTTGTGAGTCCACAAATTGTGTTTCAGGAATTTCTTCAAAAACTCTTGTCAGCTTTTTAATAACGTCAGGTGCTTGAATTGGGTCTAGATTTTCCAGAACAACCACCAAAGGCCCAGAACCGCCTGTTTTAAGAACTACTTCATTAAATTCTTTGATCAGGGGAAGGTCTTGAGGTAGAAGATTGTCCATCTTGGGATTGAACTTTAAATCTGCCGCAAAATATATAGAAGCTGCACTTAATATCAACGCAAATAAAAGAACCGTCCCAGGAAATTTTTTTGTGATATTTTTATAGCACCAACTGAGAATGAATTTCATACTTATTGAAAAATGGAATATTAAAATCAGGAGAGTAAACTAGGCCGGGCCAACGTTATCCAGACACACCGTAGATCCTATGACAGCTTAACATATAGGCTAGTTCAGAGAATACTAACAAAATTTTAATCAAATTTTTTCCTACTGCGATTACGGGCTATGCCCGAATTTTTTACAGTTTTTACCACCGCTTTAGCAACTTTCTTGATTATATCCGTATCGAAAACACTGGAAATAATATAGTCAGACTATAAATATTCGGGAGTAATGCACTCCGCTATTGCCTGCGCAGTAGCCTTAGTCATTTTCCACCTCAAACTTAGAGAACGCTAAAACATTAATCTACAGGCTTTCACAACAACACAATGCAACTTTTCGTTGAATATTGCAAATAGGTATTAAATGGCCTACCATACATCTAATTTTGTATCTTAAATACCATTTGTGTTTAAAATTTTAAAAATTCCTCTCAGGCTCTCATATCTTAGTCCAGCACCCTCAAAAGGATGCTTAGAATGCTACTAACCAATTTCGAATGTTCACAAACCAAACAAGCCCCCTGTATATGCTGCGGGTCGTTAAAATTCAAACCGGTCTGTCTTAGAGAAGACAAAACACTCGTTGTACATTGCCAAGAATGTCACCTAGAATCTGTCAATCCTTTGCCGACAATAGAAGCAATGCAAGAGAATTACCAAAAAGAGATGATCGGTAATCAGCCGGATTCAGGAGTCCACTCAAATTATATTCTGGAAAGACAAAAACGTATAAAGTCATTCTCAAAACTTTATAACTCCCGACTGAGTTTTATTGAAAGTTTATATCCTGGAAAAGGGAATTTGCTCGATATTGGATGTGGAGCTGGATTCTTTCTTAATATTGCAAAAGAACGAGGCTGGAATTGTCACGGCATGGAGATTCTGCCTGAATATATAAAATATGCACAGGAAAATTTTGCGCTAAAAAATATCCGCTTGGAATCTTTAGATGAACCTATTAGTTATAATGCGAATAACTTTGATGTCATCACCCTATGGGACCTCATTGAACACTTAAGGAATCCTCTTAATAGTTTAAAAAAAATTCATCGTATGATGAAACCAGGGGGACTCCTGGTAATGTGGACTCCAAATGTTAAGAACGCTATTTTTCTAAAGGAAAGATGGGCGGGATACAAAATCCTACAACATTTCTATTTTTTTTCAGGGGATAGCCTAAAAAATATGCTGGAAAAAACAGGTTTCAAAATAGTTTCTTTACAAACAAATAAAGCTAGAAAAGGATTGCTTGAATCAAAAGGCTTTAATCCCTACGACAAATCAGAAAAGCCAAACAATCCAATAGAAAGATTCCTGCAATCTGCGAAGAGAGACATAAAAAATACTCTTAACCCACTAACCTACCTCGGGCCTTTATTTGATTTAGCAGGCTATGGATTCAATTTATATATCGTTGCAGTAAAGCCAGACAACTAATGTTCTTGAAGAGTGATTGCTTCTACTTTGCAAAAAAAAACCGACAGAGCTTTTAAGCCCTGTCGGTCATAATACAAATTCGCAAGATATTTATTTTGGAATTACCTTAGATGCTTGCGGTCCCTTTTGTCCCATGCTTTTTTCAAATTCCACTTCCTGGCCTTCTTTTAATGTTTTGAAACCTTCCCCCTGTATCTCCGAAAAGTGTACAAAACAATCTTCACCGTCGCTGGACTCGATAAAACCATAACCTTTACTATCATTAAACCATTTTACTTTTCCCTCAGCCATACCCAATAACCTCCAACATTAAATAAATGGGAAACCTTCTCTCCCTGATTTTCGGGGATCTCGGCCGCTGCCGGAACAACAATCGCACCTGACAAAATTCGAATAAACTTCCCTTGACAAAACAAACACTATGCCAAGATATTGATTCAATTACTACGACGCATCTCCCCTATTTTGACTACGAAATACTAACATAAAACAACTATCTCACCTAGCTTAAAACCAAACAAAAAAATTCACTTTTACGCCATACAAACTTTTCTTCTCAAAAAGTTTTTAAGCCAATTAAATCAGTTATTTATAAACAATCTGTCTATGAAATTCATTCCTCCTTCATCCACAATTCGTTTTTCTTGTTTTTAGAGTAAAAGGACTGGAACAAAAAAACCATCCAGCCAGTTCCTGCCATAGGTAACAGAAAACAAACGTGTTGCAAGAATGCCAGACTCAATGAAGTTTCCGAAGAAATTCCTGAGAATTTATATATTAAAAAAGCGGTCGCCTCGTAAATTCCAAAATTTCCGGGCGTTAAAGGAAAAATGGTAGCAAGATTCAAAGCAGCCATCACTAAAATAGTAGTCCAAAAAGGAAGTGCTTGCCCCAAACTCTTTTGCACGGCCCATATTCCCAATACCTGGAGGGCCATCATTAACAGCGATAAAGATAAACCTAAAGAAAATACTCGGTAATCTTTTAACACTTCCAAGTGCCCTGCCCATTGAGATACAAATATCTTTAATTTAAGAAATAAGGATGAGGAAGCTTTTTCATTCAGGGTTGGCTGCGGCATTTTATAGGCTGCGTAAAACATAAGCACAGAAAATATTAGAATTAATACAATAAAAGTTTGAATACCCTGTTGCATTTCTACTGGTAATGGAGAGAAACTGGCAGCTAAAGTAAGAACGCCAACTTTGACTATTCCTTCCATCATTTGATCCAAAGCCAATACTGACAAAGCAACTGAATGCTTAATTTTAGCCAACCTCGAAAACAAAATCAGGCCTAATGCATGACCTCCCGGAAACGGCAAGGTATTGCATGAGGTTGCCATAAAGGTATTTATCTGGAACAGTTTCCTAAAAGAGATAAAAATATTCCTAGGGATAAGTATCGACCATAAACAAGTCCAAACAAGCAGAATTAAAAAATTGAAAAAAAATGCAACAACTAACCATCTTCCATTTGCATTTCCAATTTCTTTCGAAACACGGTTAAAATCAACCGACTGGAAGAATTTATAAAAAAAGTATGCGACAATGCACCAGATTATTACGAGCAGAGCTTTCTTGTTCAAAACAACATCCCTGTTTTTTCTAGAGCCGGTGAGAGAATTAGAAGTCAATCATTATTTTAATTCTAATCTATGATACACCTCGTCCCCTAATCGAAAACGCAGTCTATGGAAGATTTTATCTATCGTCTGATATCTTTTTTTGGTTTTATCATTTTATCAGGAATTGCCTGGATTACTGGCACCCACAATAAAATTAAAATAGAAACAATTTTAGGTAGTATTTTTCTTGCCTGGTTAGTGGGTGCTTTAACCTTTTGGTTTACAGAATCCAGATTTGTCTTGGAATGGATTAATGACGTTTTAATTGCCCTACTCAATGCCTCCCATAAAGGTGCAGTGTTTATTTTTGGTCCTCTAGCTTTAGGTCCAGGTCAGACATTACCCGATGGTACACCTTCTATTGGATTTGTCCTCGCATTTCAAGTATTCCCCTCGGTGATTTTCTTTTCAGCTATGCTGGCGGGATTATACAAACTTGGTATCATGCAAAAAGTAGTTCAATTATTCTCAAAAGTATTCAATCGCATTCTTTTTTTATCTGGAGCAGAATCTCTTGCTGCTGCAGCTAATTTGTTTGTGGGTATTGAATCAGGACTAACCGTACGGCCTTATTTAGCTAAAATGACCCGTTCTGAACTGCTAACGCTAATGACTTGTATGATGGCTACTGTCGCAAGTACGGTGATGGGCATCTATGTTATTGCATTGCAAAAAACTTTCCCAAATATTGCAGGGCATCTTGTTTCTGCATCATTAATCTCAATCCCATGTTCTATATTGACCAGTAAATTATTTTATCCCGAGTTAGAAAAACCAGAAACTCTCGGAAAAATCAATGAAGAAAAAAAAGAAACCTACCATCGCACAGGTTTAATAAACTCTTTGGTGGAAGGAGGTTATCAAGGAGTAAAAATAGCCATTGGGATTGCAACGGTTCTTATCATTGTTTTGGGATTAGAAGCATTATTCGACCTGATACTAGGTAAGTTCCCAGAATTCCAGGGGCAACCCATTTCTGCGGTAAGGTTGCTTGGGTGGCTCACCTACCCTTTTGTAGTTTTGCTTGGCTTGAGACCTGAGGAATGGGAAGTGGCATCACAAATTCTTGGCTCAAGATTCATTGAAACAGAGGTTTCGGCTTATTTTTCGCTAGCAGGCCTGCAGGCAACGGATGCCGCATTTACAATGCGATCTATGACTATCATGACCTATGCTCTTTGTGGCTTTGTCCATATTTCTAGTATGGGGATTTTTATCGGGGGACTTTCTGCACTGGTTCCTTCACGGGCCAACGAAATTTCTATAGTTGGGCTACAAGCGCTGTGGACTTCTTTTTTGGCTACCCTGCTCACAGGTTGTATTGCAGGTAGTTTGTTAATTTAGAGCTTTCAACCGGAGGTGGGAACTACTGCAAATTCTCCCAATTCCCATTTTTGATGCAATTTTAAAATGGTTCCATTTTTTAAAAGTCGAGCAAGGCTGGTATCCACCTTATCTTTTAGTTCTTTATCTTCTTTTCGGATTACGATTCCATAAAACTCTGATGTGATTCGGGATCCCACAAAATGGGCTTTGCCAACCAGATCTTTGTTATTTTTAAAATAATAGTTTGCCTGAACTGAATCTCCAACTACAGCATCGACGCCTTTATTCGCCAAGTCAATTACAGCATGACCGAACTTGTCATACGTTTTAATTTCTATACCAGAATATTTTTCAAGGAAGTAATAGGAGGTTGTATTAATTTGCGCCCCTACTCTGGCATTTTGCTTTTCTAAATCCTCTAACGATTTGACATGTTTCAAATCATTGCGTGCCAATACAGCAACTCCACTTTGCAAGTAGGGAATACTGAAAGCCATTCTTTTTTTTCTCTCTTCGATAATTCCTACCGAACTGATGACCAAATCGAATTTTTTGGTGATCAAACCCCCAAACAATCCTCCCCATTCAATATTTACCAACTCATAATCTAAATTGGCTTCCCGCGTCACTTCTTTAATCAAATCCACCTCAAATCCATCCAATTGGTTTTTCTGATTCATAAAAGCCATAGGAATAAAAGTCGCATCAATTGCGATAATCACCTGATTTTTTGATTCCGGGTTGGAAGTAGAATGTGGCTGACATCCGCAAAGCAGCATTATAAAAAAAATTAATAGAACCTTTAGGTAAACGGATCGCATTTTTTATTGAAAAAAAAATTTAGGAATACTGAAATAAATCGGTGAAATGTAAGACCTTCTTCCGGAAATAAAAACAGAGAACGACCAGGAGTAATTATTTCTCGATTATTTTCTTGGGTGTCGTTTTACCCATTTTCTTGCAAGTGTTCTTGCTTTCGTAATTTGTTCTGATGTCATTCTCTTTTCTAAAATATCAACATTCTTTCTTCCAGCCTCACTTCCATTTTCAGAGGAAATCACAAACCATTTAAATGCCTCAACAAAACTCTGCTCGACACCTTCCCCCTTGCTATACATTGCGCCTAGGTTATTTTGTGCATCCTTATGAGATCCCTCTGCGGAAAGCTTATACCATTTCAAGGCCTCTGCATAATCCTTCGGCACTCCGTTTCCCCACTCACTCATAACGCCAAGATTATATTGGGCTGCAGAATGCCCTCTTGCGGCCAAGGGCAATAATTTTTTTAACGCTACTTCATAGTTTGTTTCATGAATCGCATCTAATCCCTCTTGGAATTGATTTGCCAAAGAGGGAGAAGGAAAAAAAGTGGCTAAAATTAGGATAAAGAATCTTATGCTTACACAAAATCGCTTATTTAAAATGGGATGGGTATATTGATAAGATTTCATTTGTTTTTTCCTACTTTTTTATGCCATTCGCCCGCAAGTCTTTCAGATTCTGCTATCTGTTCGGGAGTCAACCTTCTTTCAGTAAACTTTTTATTACTTTTTGCCTCGAAATCTTTTGTGCCAGCGATGGTGAACCATTTATGTGCCTTAGCAAAATCTCGAGACACACCAAGGCCGATCATATGCATGACACCAATATTATTCGGTGCATCTTTGTTTCCCTGTTCAGCTGCCAGCAGATACCATTTCATGGCCTCCTTATAATCTGCGGAAACTCCCTCGCCCTGGTCATACATGACACCCAGGTTATTTTGTGCATCCGCGTGTCCCTGCTCAGCTGCAAGCCTATAAAACTTCAATGCCTCTTCTGAATTCTGGGGAACACCCTCTCCCATATCATACATAATCGCCAAAGCATATTGACCGCGAGGATCATTTTTTTCGGCAAGTGATCTGAACACCTTTACAGCAGTATCATAATCGCCACGATCAAATGCTTCCCGGCCGTTTTGGTAATGTGTACTCGCACAACCAACTAAAATATAAATAATAAATACTATTCCAAAAAGATATTTTTTCATTTACGAAATCTCATTCCTATTAAATTAAAAAAGGCTTAATAAGAGTTCTATTAAGCCAATAAAGAATCGATTTTTTTACGCTTGTTCACATAAATTGGCTTTGTAATATCTATGCAACCATAGATCCAAAGCCTTTTCAATATCTTCTTTTAAAGTAAGCCTAACTCTGCAGGAATGAAGTCCACAGGAAAAAAATTCTACCCAAATACCCCACAAAGCACCTATCTTCATTCCGGTATTTTGGTTATTTTCTTTTTACAAGAACTGCCCCCGACTTTTTATGGAGGTCCAGGCCTGAAATTGATAACTCAAGACCCTTAATATCGAATTCTTTTTCCCACTCATCAAGCTTGGATTGGACATGAGAATCGACAAGAACAGTTTCAGAAAAATCAATTGTGACCCGCTTATTCAATTTGTAGGCATGATAAATACGTTTTCGTAATGAAAGCCACGTAGAAAAAATTATTGAGTCTCGCAAAATAATTTTAATAAACTGATCACTTTCCTCCTCAACCTCAGCATTTAACCTAAAAAATGAAATCATGGATACGCCGCGGATTAAATGGAGGACAATATTTAATGCTATTCCAATACCTATTCCCTTCAAAAGGTCCGTTTCCAAAACAGCGATTATAGTAGTAATGAAAATAAGGAACTGATCTTTTCCCAACGCATACATATGTTTAAACTCATTAGGCGATGCCAGCCGAAATCCTGTAACTACCAATAATGCTGCTAAAGCAGCCAGTGGAATATGATTAATCCAACTAGATATCAAAGTAACGGCGAATAATAAAAACATCCCATGATAAAAATTAGAAAACCTAGTTTTTGCTCCATTATCAATATTTGCTTTACTACGCACAATCTCAGAAATCATTGGCAATCCACCCAGAAAGGCAGACACAGTATTGCCAACACCAATGCCTAACATGTCACGATCCATATTTGTTTTACGATGCCATGGATCAATCTCATCAATGGCCTTGGCACTTAACAAACTCTCCAAGGCTCCGATGATTGAAAACAAAATGATATATTTTATTCCGGTCTCCGTGAACAATCCGGAAAAATCCGGTAATGTCAGGTCATTTATTACATCAAGTGGGACATTGACTAAAAACTTTTCTCCTAACTCAAAGGTTTTACCATTAAACGTATAACTCGTTCTTCCGCCCAATCCCATAAAAATTCCCAATGGAACAGTTATCACCAACATCATCATAGGTGCGGGGATGATTTTAAATTTCTTGTTTTTTATGAAGACATAACTTACCACTATCATAATGCTTAACGCCCCAATAAACGCGACTTTGGGATTCATATCTGTGATAAAGGAAGGTATACGAGCGATTAAGCTAAGAGGAGAACCATGTGGGTGCAACCCTAACAATATGGGAAGTTGTTTTGCAATGATTATAATTCCAATAGCAGCCAGTAATCCATGTATTGCTGCTTTAGGAAAAAACTCTGTCAGGGACCCTATACGAAGTACACCAAATAAAATTTGGACTACACCTGCCCCAACGCCAACACCTAATGCTAAACGATATGCCTGAAAGTCTTGCTCCAAATCGTCCCCGCCAGTATATCCAAATTCCGTAACACAACCTAACGCAATGACAATCAAACCTGCGGCGGGACCTTTGATCGTAAGTTCTGAGTCACTTACGAATGTAGCAACTAAACCACCAACAATGGCAGTAATGATACCAGCGATTGCAGGATATCCGGAGGCAAGAGATATCCCCAAACAAAGTGGTAAGGCAATAAGGAATACTAAAAAACCAGAAACGAAATCATCTTTAGCAGACGTCTTAAAACCTTGGATATTGCCCTTGGGAGTATCGGTATTATTATTTGTATTGCTCATCTGAATTACTTCCTAAAACTGCAAGGTTGGTATTTAGGAACTATTTCAAAACCTATACTCAATCCTAATAGGAATTTTACCTTAAACCACCATGCATGGTATATTTTATTTTATATTTCAAAAACATATGAAGAAAAAATAAAGATTTATTTTTTTAAAATAAAGCAACAAAGGGCTTGAATATTAAAATTCAAGCCCTTTAAAGTAAAATGGAGCTGGCGGGGATCGAACCCGCGACCTCTTGAATGCCATTCAAGCACGCTCCCAGCTGCGCCACAGCCCCAAAAAATGATTATTTATACGTTTCTCGCCTTGACGGTTGATATTATAGATATTAGCAACCCTGTCAAGCCAGAAATAGATACTCGCTCTCCCTGGTATTGTTTTGCCAATGTTTGCTTTATAATGTAATCAAAATTTAAGATTTTGTATGGCAAAAACCACAAAAAAAAACCTACCCCTAAAAATATTATATCGTGTTTAAAAAACTAAAACGCCGCATTCGAAATGTCTTCATCACCGGGCTCCTGATTACCCTGCCAATAGCACTGACCTATTTTATTTTACAGTTACTTTTTACAAATTTAGATGCTTTGTCACCAGTTTTCACAAAAGTCCTCATTGATATGGGAGCACCCATTCCGGAAGGATATCGTATTCCCGCTCTTGGGCTGGTTATAACCTTACTCATTGTCTTGACTGTCGGATGGTTCACGACAAACTTTTTTGGCAAACAAATGATAAAGATAGGAGAAGGTATTGTTGAAAAAATTCCTTTCGTTCGTCGTATTTATAAAGGTTCAAAACAGGTCGTACAATCAATCGCTCATGCCGACACAAGCGCATTTCGCAAAGTAGTTTTAATTGAGTTTCCACGCCGCGGAATGCTTGCTATCGGGTTTGTTACCGGCGAGTCTCGCGGTGAAGTTCAGCAATATACGGCCGAAGATGTTCTTAATGTTTTTGTCCCTACCATGCCAAACCCCACATCCGGTTTCCTTGTCTTCGCCCCACCTAATGAACTGACTGAAGTTGACATGAGTATCGAAGATGGGATCAAATACGTTGTTTCTGGAGGAATTGTGAGCCTTGAAGAACTAAAACTAACCCAAGCAAGTGAAATCAACCTTGATAACCTCAAGTGATTCCCCAAAAATCCTTTTTCTGGACAATCACCTAATCGCGGTTTACAAACCAGCAGGCATTCTCACTCAAGCAGATAGCTCGGAATCCAATTCGTTAATAGATGAAGTAAAATCATGGATCAAAACTGAATTCAAAAAACCCGGTAATGTTTTTCTTGGCTTGGTTCACCGTCTGGACCGTAATGTTTCCGGTGTTGTTTTATTTGCGCGTACTTCTAAGGCTGCCTCGCGTTTGTCGAAACAATTTCGCGAAAAGACCACAAAAAAAATCTACCATGCAATCGTAGAAGGCAAACCAGAACCTCTACAGGCACGTCTATCCCACTACCTTCGAAAAGAGAAATCTCTCAAGTCTACTGTTTTTAAGCGCCCGGGCCAAAATACACAAAATGCAGAACTGGAATATAAAATAATGGAAAGTTATTCAAGTTCCAGTTTTCTTGAAATCAAACTGCACACAGGAAGATTTCACCAAATCCGAGCACAAATGGCATTCATCGGGCATCCAATTATGGGTGATAAAAAATATGGCGCTTCCAACTTATTAGCTAATAGGGAAATTGCTCTTTACGCACATTGTCTCGTTTTCGAACATCCCATCACCAAGGAAGAAATTTCCATTGAATCACCAACTCCCTCCTACTGGCCAAAAAGTTAGGAAGGGGTAGGTAAAGTATCGGGGTTGGTCTGCAATGTTTCTTTGACAAGGTCATCTTTTGTAGTATGGAATCCCATATCAATTGCAAGGGAAATAAGGATAGGAACCAAGAATAAAGTAAAAAAAGTGGAGATACTTAATCCACCTATCAATGCAGTTCCCATACCGCGATAAAGCTCGGTTCCGGCTCCTTCGCCAAATGCCAGTGGAATCATACCGAACACGCTTGAAATTACGGTCATCATAATGGGGCGTAGTCGGGTCTCACAAGACAACAATAATGCTTGTCGCTCTTCCATACCCGACTTAATGTTGTTGAGCATCTGATGCACAATAAGGATGGCGTTATTGACAACGATTCCTGCCAAGATAACCACTCCTAATTGCGTTAGGATATCGAATGTAATCCAGTTCCATCCTTCCACCATAGCCTGCGCATTGGGGATATTCCACTCATCGAGAATACTTTTTATATTTCCACGCTGATACCAATTGTTCCATGTAATTCCCAGAAAAGAACCCGAAACCGCCAGCACAACAGTGAGCATAACAATAAAAGGTCTGATAAAAGATGAGAATAAAGCTACTAGAAGAAGATAGATAAAACCTAAAGCATAAACAAAACTTGTCGCCAAGGATCTTTCAGTAGAGGCTAATTCATCGGCCGATCCACCAATACGCAATCCAAATTTTTCATTCACGGTTAGCCTTGTAGGAACCAATACATTTTTCTCCACACGGTCGATGACCGTCTGCATCGGCATATCTTTTCTCACTTGAACACGAAGTTTAATCGCCCGTTCTGTGCCAATATGATCAATCCTCGCTGGTCCAGCATCAATTTCTATATTCGTTAAATGACCGAGGTGCGTCATTAGGTTCTCGTCCGTCCAAACTGGAAGAGAACGGTAGTCCTCCAATCCTAATTTATTATCATCTTTTTTCTGCACTAAAACAAAATCGATGGGCTCCCCATTGTCATTAAACTCACCCAGATATTTTCCTGCGTTGAGTGATTCGATAATGTCTCCAATTTCCTGCATACCCATATTTAATCTCGCCGCATCTTCCCTCCTTGGTAAAAAACGAAGTTCAGGATTACCAAACTTAAATTCCGGTCTTACAGAATGCACCCCATCAATACCTGAGATTTTACCTATCAAACTCAATGCAATGTCTTTCAACTTGAAAATCTCGGGTCCGGTTATTTCCACTTCAAACGTTTTATCTGCTGAACGAAAAATAGGACGTTGCACGGCAAATGCAAAACGGTAACCAGGAATGGCAAAAATTTCTCGACCCATTTCATTTGCCTTAACAGCCATTTTTATTTCACCACGCTGCCCTTGCGCCAACTCCTTTTCAATGATGGCTCCGCCACCATTAAATCGGGGAGAAAAAACCAAGAAATTTCGGTTCACATCTTCCATATCTACGATCTTCTTTTCATACTCAGCAAGATACTGCATATTGGTTTCTGCAGGAGTACCTGCGACGGGCTCAATGAGCATGAACACCATATTGGTGTTTCCATAGGGAAGATAATCTTTTTTAGGCAGCGTCTGACCGCTGTACCAAAGTATCCAACAAACTCCCCCAAGAATTCCGAGACGGAAAAGAAGGCTAACCGAAGAATGGCAAAGAACCCGTTTCATAAGGCCAGAATAGGCATTGCTAATAGCTTTTCCCAATAACACCACGGGACGCAGCAGGGTTCGATGGATAAAACCTGGCCTATACTCTTCTCCCGGTTTAAGCCGAATCAATAGGGTCGTCAAAGTAGGAATAATCGTCACAGATACTATTAATGAGAGAGCAATACATCCGCTGATGGTAATTGCAATATCGCGAAACATTTGTCCGGCTTCTTCTTCAATAAAAACGATGGGTATAAAAACCGCAAGAGTTGTTAAGGTAGAAGCTAGCACCGCACCCCAAACTTCAGAGGCTCCATCGTAAGCGGCTTTAAAAACCCCCTTTTTCATTGTCAGGTGGCGATAAATATTTTCCAGCACTACAATGGAATTATCGACCACCATCCCTACGGCAAAAGCCATGCCCGCCAGTGAAATTATATTAATGCTGCGGTCAAAAATTTTCAGTACGATGAATACAGACACTAAGCTGACTGGAATACTTATCGCAACAATTAGTAACGACCTTACCGAACCAAGAAAGACCAATAAAACCGTGACCGCTAGAATTGCACCCAGACCTAAATTCGATTTCACCAGGCGCATGGCTTCATCGATGTAATCTACATCCTTATAAACAATTTTTAGTTTAAGCGGTAGGCCTCGATTTAAAAGTTCTTTGTTTAATTCTTCAACTTTTCGAGCTGCTAAGTTACAAGTCTCCACAACATTAGCGCCTGCTTTACGAATAACTCCAAACGCATTCGACAATTTTCCGCTGATCCGAACCAAAGAATCGGTTCGTTGAAAACCATCTACCACTATTGCAAAATCTCGAATCCTTATCGTCTTGTCTCCATCCCGCTTGATAACCGTATCCAAAATATCTTTGGGATTTAGAAATTCACCGAGCCCACGAACTGTATAAGCACGATCCTCTTCATCATGAAATCCTGCACGAGTATTTTGGTTCTCTTTCGTAAGTCGGTCAATCACTTCCTTATAAGTCACGTGTAAACGCGCCATACTATAAGGGTCAAACTCGACCCGCATTTCTCTATCCTCACCACCGAAATGCCAGACATCTGCAATGCCTTTAACCCTTCTAAAGGCAGGGACAATGATGTCTTCGCCGATCTTGTACATATAGTTCTGATCTAGGTCTGGCATTTTTTCATTGGGTTTATCAAAAACAATCCACATTATTGGACTGGAGTTATCGCTAGATATAGAACGAAGAGTAGGTTTATCAGCATTAACAGGCAGATCCTTTACTTGCTGCAATTTATTGTTGACATCCAAAACAGCGAGATCTTTATCAATGCCCCATTCAAATTCCAGATTGATGGTACTTAATCCATGCTGACTGGTAGAAGTCATCTTCTTCATACCCTCTACAGACTCAAGTTGATCTTCAAGCCGACGAGTAATATTGCGTTCCACTTCGTTGGGTGACAATCCGATATATTCGGTTCTAACTTCGATTTGTGGTTTGTCCACGGTTGGAGTTAATTGCCTGGGCAGGGTCTGAAAACATAGAGCCCCGATTACTAGAGCCATTACAATAATGACTGTAACCGTATGGTAGTTACGAATTGATTGATCTATGAACTTCATCAGGTTTCCGGATTATTCTCAGAGGATTTCCCAGCGTTTTTGGAAGATTCACTGTCTTTAGATGCAGAACTAAAAGGGGTTTCTGTTTTGGGCTCCGGATTTG
Organism: Nitrospinota bacterium; assembly: GCA_028345515.1. Classification (GTDB taxonomy): domain Bacteria; phylum Nitrospinota; class Nitrospinia; order Nitrospinales; family VA-1; genus UBA8687. The sequence goes on along the minus strand of JAOMDP010000019.1, from coordinate 17,141 downwards.
TCAAAAATACTTTTGCTCCCGGAAATACAGCTCCCGATCCTCGCAAAATCAAATCGGAATCGCCACTCAACTGACGCGTAAAGTCTTTTACTTCCACAAAACCATCGTGTTCTTTAAAAGCTTTGACGGGAACCAGATGCGCTTTTTTATCTTTAACGATATAAACCACTGTGCCTTGCTCTGAAATCACTAGAGAAACTGATGGCACGTGAAGGACATTTTTTCGAACGCCAAAACTCAAAGTACTAACCAAAGTCAAACCTGGAAACATTGCAGGACTAGGATCGGGAAGATCGATTTGTACTTTAATATTTCCTGAATAAATATTAGCATCAGGAATCACACGTATAAGTCGATGTAATTTTCGCTGGTACTTGAACTTAAAATCTAACTCTTTTGCGAAAAAAGTTGCTGCCTTTAGTTTTTTTAATTTATTACGATAGCTCTGAGGAACCTCGAGAACAGCTTTCAATCGGGATGATCCAATCATTCTAACAATTGCCGTACCTGAATCTGCAATGGCCCCCCGTTCTATTTCCTTGGAAATAATAATTCCATCAAAGGGAGCTAAAATATTTACCTTGGAAAGATTTAGTTCAGCCATTGCAACCTGCTTTCTGATGGCTTGCAATTCTGTCTCCAATTTCTCAATATCTTCTGATCGAGATTTTAATCCTGCAGCCTGTTCTGCTTGACTCGCTATCAATAACTCTTTTGCCCGGCGTATTTTATCTTTTGCTGAATCTAGAGAAGACTGAGCAAGGACTTTTTGCTCAACCAATTTTTTTGTTCTATCCAACTCAATTTTCGAGAGATCGAAAGCACTTTGTGCCGCTCTTGTTTGGGCTTGCAATCGATCCTTATCTTCCTGGCGTAGCCCCGATTGAGCTTTTTTATATTCTTTTTGTGCACCAGAAAGATCGGCACGTAACCTCTCTAATGTCAATTCATATTCCCTGGGATCAATTTGTGCCACCAGATTACCGGCTTTCACTTTCATGCCTTCTTCTACTGCGATCCGTGCCACTTTGCCGCGAATTTCTGACGTAATAGTTACTCTTTGCTCCGCCTGAATATTGCCAACAGCGCGAACTTCATCCGCAATATCCATATAGACTACTTTCCCGACCTGCACCGGAAGTGCAAACTCCTTCTTCTCGACCTCTGACCTTTCTTCCTCTGCAGGAGCACAAGAAGACAAAATCAATACAAGAAGAATAAGGGGCACAATCCTTTTTCTATTCAATTTTCTGATATAATCCTCCACCGTCACGTGTTGTAAATTTATTTCATTGCAAAGACTTAGATTTATTTACTTACTATTCTATAGTAAAAAAGGGCTTTAACACATCCATGTCTTCCTACCCCTCCGAGGAATTTGAATATCAATTACTAGACACCGGATCGTTCCAAAAACTGGAACAATTTGGTCCACATCGATTTTGTCGTCCTGCACCTCAAGCTCTTTGGCCAAAGTCTCTCCCAAAAGCCGAGTGGAATACCGCAGAAGGAGAATATAAATATTTCAAAGGCAAAGATACCGGGGGTGAATGGAAATTATTTTCTAAACTTCCTGAAAACGGATGGCAGATAAAATTCCAGCATCTCATTTTCAAGATACAACCAACTGGATTTGGCCATATAGGACTTTTTCCGGAACAAGCCCCCAATTGGCTTTGGATAATGGAACAGCTTAAATTACTTAACGGCAAAGAAATCAAAGTACTTAACGTTTTTGGTTACACCGGGGCCAGTACTCTCGCAGCAGCTTCGGCTGGTGCCCATGTCACCCATTTAGATGCCTCAAAAGCCTCTGTTAATTGGGCTCGGCAAAATTTAAAAATCTCTGGTCTTGGCGATCGACCAGTACGTTGGATTGTCGAAGATGCTATGAAATATATGCAAAGAGAGCATCGTCGAGGCAACAAATATGATGCAATTATTATGGATCCTCCATCATTCGGACGCGGACCCAAAGGAGAGGTGTGGGAGATAGAAGACAAACTTTCAGAGTTCATGGAAGCGTGCCGACAAATTCTCAGTGACTCCGCCGTTTTCCTGCTTTTCACCACGCACTCACCTGGCTTTTCATCACTAACATTAGAAAATATGCTTAGGACTTATCTCCCCTCTACTCAACAGGGTAATTTTGAAACAGGAGAAATGTTCATTCCCGATAATTCTTCTGGACTAAACCTCCCAAACGGATTCTTCTGCCGCTGGCAAATATCCAGGTAGTTCGATCGTTTTATCTGCCTTACAGTTAGTGGTAAGAATCTAAGGTATAATGGTTAAAAACAAACCTTTTAAATAATTTTGAGAATGGCTTTTTACAAATATTTAAAATCTCACTCGGTAAAAAACCCTAATTCTGCGGCCATAATTGAGGGTGACTGCATAATTTCCTATAAAGAATTTTGTAAACAAATAGAATCTTTTGCTTCGGCGATTTCAGAATTACCTCTCCACCCAAAAAGTAAAGTAGGCCTTTTGTGTTTGAATCAGAAAGAATATCTCATCGCCCTGTTTGGCTGCTTATTAAAAGGAATTCCTGTTATCCCCTATAATTTTCTTTTGAAGCCAGAAGATCTGGTATTCATAACAAAGGACGCTTCTATAGATATACTTATTATCGATTCCGCTTTTGTAAAACCTGAGATTATTCCGTTTTTTAATTTTTTCCCAAACAAAATACTAGTCGGTTCAGCCGAGCCCAATCAAGTTGGTGAAGGGACACAGAGATTTAACGATTTTTTAAAATGCGGAACAAAAGAAAACGCATTTGTAAAACACAAACGAGAGACGGGAATTCCCGATGTCATCCTTTACACCTCCGGCACAACCGCCAAACCAAAAGGGGTAATGCTTAACGAAGATCAATTTGATGAAAATTGCACTGGTTTTTTGGATCATCTGAATATTACTTCTGATGATAGTGCCATCGTTGCATTGCCATTATTCCATTCTTTTGGCAATATTATGGCTCTGGTATTTTGCAGAGTCGGCGCCACCTTGATTCTTCTTAAACAATTTCAACCTAAATCCATTCTGACTTCCATCGCAATTCACAAAGCTACTTTTCTTCCTCTTGTACCCACTATTTATTCTTTTCTTCTCGACCTTTATGCACGCGGAGATTATGACGTTTCATCTTTGCACACTTGTATCTCGGGTGGGGCAGCGTTACCGAAAGCTCTTTTAAAAAAAGTGGAGGAGGTTTTGGGTGTCACGGTCATTGAGGGGTATGGACTTACTGAAACATCTCCAGTTATAGCGGTCAACAGGATGCGCGATGGAAGCATCCCAGGTTCTGTAGGCCCGGTATTACCAAACATAGAATTAAAAATTGTTGATGAATCGGGATCAGCAGTTCCGCATGGTCAGGCTGGAGAAATTCTTGTTCGTGGTAAGACAGTTATGAATGGCTATTGGAATCGTATTACTGAAACTAAAGAAATTATCCAAAAAGATGGCTGGCTCAAAACGGGCGACCTAGGTCATCTGGATAAAGATGGAAGACTTTATATTTCTGCAGGAAGGAAAAAAGACATTATCATCCGCGCGGGAGAAAACATATCACCTCTTGCCATCGAAAACGCGTTGATGAATCATCCCGCTCCGGCTGAAGTTGCGGCGGTTGGTCTTACGGATGATCGATTGGGAGAAAAAGTGAAAGTCTGTATCGTTTTGCGAGAAGGCATTGACGCAACGGAGAAAGAACTTAAAGAGTTTTGCAGGAAAAATCTGCCCGCATTTATGATTCCCGATTTAATCGAGTTTCACGAGTCATTTCCTAAAACGGCAACGGGAAAAATAATTAAAGACCGGTTGAAATAAAAAAAGGCAATTTAATTCAAAGGAAACTAAAAATTTAGCTACATCCAGTCCCCCTCCTTATAGAGGGAGGGGGTCTTAAATGCTCGACTGAAAACCTTTGGGGTTTTACAGCTTAAATAGGGTTCAGCTCGCGCAACGGAACCCGAAAAGGTCAATCCGGTAATCTACTACAAAACCTTTCCTGGCTGCAGACCTTTGACTGTCCGCGTTGCTTGCCCAAGATCCTCCACGAAGGACTTTTCGCACCCCACCACCTTTTCTATCAGAAGGATTCGTGCGTTTTGGTCCTTTAGGATTATCTTTAGGGCTATTCTTATAATATTTGTCATCCATCCAATCTGTCGTCCATTCGTATACGTTTCCCGCCATATCATGGAAACCCCATGAATTAGCTGGAAATGAACCAACAGGTGCCGTATTTGGGTAGTTGTCGGAAATATTTTTTGCACTGATATTCATGTCACAGGCACTATCACACAAGTTGGATTTGCCGTTTTCGAAATCATTTCCCCAGTAATATTCAGTGTTAGTCCCGGCACGTGCCGCGTATTCCCATTCTGCTTCCGTGGGTAATCGTTTTCCTGCTTTGCGACAAAAATCATTTGCCTCATGCCAAGTCACCCTTTCAACAGGTCTATCAGCACCCTTAAATCGTGCTGGATTGTGACCCATGTAAGATTGAAATTGCCTTTGTGTAACTTCGTGCTTATCAAGTTTGAAACTTTTCAAACAAACTTCATGGACAGGCCTTTCAGAGGCGGCTCCTTGATTGCTCCCCATTTTGAAACATCCGCCTTTAACTTCTACCATTTTTACTGGGCCTGCGGTCCCTTGCATATCGATCAACTTATCTTCAACTTTTACGTGCAACTCGGTTACATAATCGTAAACCCGTCGTGGTACGCCCTTGTATTTAAGCTTGGCGTCCTTATGCGGAATAAGTAGCATTTTTCTTGTCTTCAAATTGAAGAGACGGTAATGCAGAATAGGCTTAGCTTTCTCTCCATCTAAAAAATTTCTCATATTGTTTCTGCCATCGTCTGGAGTGAAAACATTCTCATCAACAATCTCAGCTTCAAATGTTTCTGAACTATCAGAGAGTGTCACCACAACTATATTTCTTTTGATGATTTTCATAGCCCTAATACGATCCACCAAAGCTTTGGTTTCTCTATATTTCTTTAATCGAAATTTTGTTTCGGCTAATCCACGCATAATGCGCCAACTATTGGGGTCCATTTTAAGAGCGGAGGAATAATGTGCTTCTGCTTCCTCGATTTTCCCATCTTTAAAAGCCATATCCCCTTTGGAAGTTTCTTCTTGTACTCCTGCAAAAATAGAAACAGGAAACAAAATGAAACAAATTATGCTCCAGCTCAATATATTATTTTTTGAAAATATACTAAAAAACATGACAAGCTTGCTCCTAAGAACTTTTCAATATTTAGTTAATATTCGGAATTATTTCAAGGCCTATTCTACTAGAAACTTTAAAATGCTCACAAACATTTTATCTTTATTATTAAATAATGTTTATATTCAAATTATAAAGAGAATATAAAGATTTATTTTACATATAAATTAAAAAAGGGCCCAATTAAAAGACTAAGCCCTTATAAAAAATGAATTAATTAAGTATAAATATCTTGATAGGAATTTGCTAATTTCTCTTGTTTTTCTGGGGGGGTTTTTTAGGCTCAAAAGGGAGGTCCTGCAAATTTTCATTCTTTTGATTTTTTTTCTCTTTCAATTCTTTCCAGTTGGAATCGACTTTTTTCTTATTATGCCGTTCCCGCTTTGGAAAATAATCAATTTCATCAATCACTAGCAGTTTGCCTCTCAATCATAGATTTGATTCGACTAATTCCCTGGCCCCGCACACCAAGCTCTATAGCACGGTTCAAATGTTCTAGGCTTTTTTTAGTTTGGTTTAGACTGGAGTATATCATAGCTAGATTAGCATGCCCTACACCATAATTTGGGTCAATAAGAACTGTTTTTTTAAGCATTTTTATTGCTTCCGGTCTTTTATCTTGGGCGGCCAGAACTTGAGCCAGCGAATCGTAAGCAAACTTATTCATTGGCCAGCTTTGAATTGCCTTGCGTAACATTTTTTCTGCCCCAGCTAAATCTCCCAGTCTTTTGTGGTTATCACCCAAAATAGACAATGCAGGACTGAATCCAGGATTAAACTTTAAAGACATTTGTAAAAACTTATTTGCTTCTTGAAAATTGCCCTGCCCCTGCCAGGCTTGTCCTATTCTGAAATAGGGTTTCCATGCATTAGGTATATACTGTGATGCTTCTGTATATGAAAGACGTGCAGCATCTATTTGACCGCCCCTAAAAAGGGCCTCAGCTTTCTGTGCGGTCTCAAGGTATTTTAATCGAGACTGAATTTCTGCATCTGATTTTTTCGGTGCCGCATAGGCCACTAAAATGATCAAGAGCATACTTCCAAATACACTTTGCATAAAGACCAGTTTAGGGTTCAGGACAAAAGATAAAATTCCCTTTTCTTTAAAAGCCTGGTGAAATAGAAAAAGGACAAATGCAAGGGCCGACAATTGGAACAAAGGAAACAAAACTAAAAACATATTATCTAGGTAGTTCCACGAATCGGTATGGGGTGCCAAAAGTATTTGAAAAAAACTACTAGAGCGAATCAAATATTCGGGATGCCCAAAAACAATATCTCCAATAGACCCAATTGCCTTGAGAGTAAATTCGGGATGATTATAAGGTAGCGTTACCTTATATTGAATTACCATGAAAAATTGTATCAGGATAGCTATCAAACAGAATAACAAAGTAACTACATTAGCTTTTCCATAGAAATCTCTCGAAAACCTTTGAAATAAAGCTCCTAACCCTAGTGCAAAAACCGGGAGGGCAGAAATCAAATGGCGGTGACCATATGAGGCTGAATCCTCAGGATATAGAAGTATTATGCCAAAAATTCCAGAAAGATATGCGAGCAAGCCTAATCGCAGATTACCAATAGAATTATCTTTAAAAAAGAGGCCAATTATTCCCAGAACAGCAAGGGGCATTGAAAAAAATAATCCCCACTTAGCACTAAAAATTAATGAATAGATATTTTTAAAAAGAGGTCCTAAATTAATACCCGCCAAACCCTCTCCGGCAAATTTCATGTGGCGAGGTGGAAAAGGGACCCCATTTAACTGATACCAAGCATAAAACTGAGGTAACATTGTTATAAAAAAACCGCCTCCTAACGCTGCTACCAATATAAAAAATGTCTTCAAAGTTCTACCAGGGTTAGCTTTCCATTCCTGACGAAACGTCCAAAAAAGGTCTGCAATAAACAAAGCAAAAAAAGCGATATTGATCACGCGGGTCATACATAATAGTCCCAAAACCGTTCCAAGAAGCAAATAATGAATGGGTTCCCGGTACTGACGGAACCGAATCCAAATATAAATCAAGATCGAAGCAAGAAAAAACTCTGCGGTATGTGCCATGCGTTGCCGAATGAATGAAAAATAAAGCAGCGGTGAAGCAAGCCAAGATGAAAGGGTAACCAACATACTCAGACGCCTTCCGATAAACATTCGCAAAGTATGGTAAACAAAAATTAAGCCTGCAAAAAGATAAGATGCCGAAGCAACGGCAGTAGAAAGATAGTAAGGAGCAGAATACCCGTCAGTAGTAACTGGATAACCCAAGCTCTGGTATAAATGAGCTAGCGCATGACCTGCCAGAAAAAAGGGCAAGAAGAGGATGGCTTGTCCCATCTGCCAATTGTTAAACACATAACCGGTGGGATTTATTTTTTCCGCATGCGCGTATCCGCGCTCGTTAAAAAAATCGAGATCTCCATCTATAAAAGTGGAGCGAAGAAAGGCGTAATAACCCGTATCGTCGCCTCCATCAATCGTTGTGACAGAATAAAATCCCGTATGCAAATTCGGAGGAATCCAAGAATTAAAAACCCCAAGTGGGGTTAGAAACAAAAAGATTAAAAAGAAAATTCCGCCAAAATAAAGAGCGCTACGTTGGGACATTTCCTACTCCTAAATTTAACTGGAGAAAACTGCCATATTAGGAATTGATCTGGGTTAAACGGGAATATTCGTTTTATTTGCTGGAAACAGGTTGGGTTTCAAGCACCAGGCCTTTTTCAACCAGCTGCCGGTGGGCATCTTTTACTTTGGAGATAGCCGCTTGTCCATCACTCCAATTTATCAAATCTTTGAGTCCTTCTTTTAAAGAAAATAAGGGCTGAAACCCTAGCTTACTTATTTTTGTGATATCTGCATAACAGTCTCGAATATCACCATTTCGAAACTTATAAATAACATCTGGATTAAATGTTTTTCCACAGAGCTCAATAAGTGTTTCCGCAAGCTCGATAATGGAAGTGGGTTTCCCAGTTCCTATGTTGAAAATACCATAGTCTGCCTCCGGCCTGTTTAATAAAAGCAGCTTACCCTTTACCAAATCTTTCACGTGAATAAAGTCTCGGCGTTGATTACCGTCTTCATAAATCAAAGGTGGGTTATCATTTTTTATAGCGGAACAAAATATGGCTGCAGCCCCGGTATAAGGATTATTCAAAGACTGGCGAGGGCCATAACAATTGAAATATCTACAGGCTACCGTAGGAATCTTATGGGCACGACCAATCATTAGCGAGTAAACTTCCTGATCTTTTTTGGTCTGAGCATAAACAGAAGTGACATCGAGTTCTTTTTCTTCATGAGTTGGAATGGGAGTAACCTGCAAAGAACATTCCGGACAAAGCATTTCCCACTGTCCGTCTGACAATTGATTTTCAGGACGAGGTTTGGGTGAGATTTTCCCGTGTTCTTCACATTGATAGCAACCTTCGCCATAAAGGCTCATAGAGCTAGCAACCAATACTTTTTTCACACTATGTTTTTCATTTATAAGAATATCCCAAAGCATCCCTGTACCTTGGACATTTGTCGAAATATATTGATCAATGGAATACATTGATTGCCCCACACCCACCTCAGCTGCATCGTGAATAATAAGGTCTATATTTTTTATGGCCCGGTATAAACCGGCTCGATTTCGAACATCCCCCTTAATAAATTCCGCATCCGGGTGTAAATATCCAGGTTTTTCAGAATTTTCTCCATGAACTTGCGGATTGAGATTGTCATAAACCCTAACTTTATAGCCGTTCTCAATCAACGCATCAACGGTATGAGACCCAATAAAGCCTGCCCCACCTGTGACCAAAACCGTTTTACTCATTTAATTTTCCTCTTTTACTTTTAGCTTTCGGCTTATTTCAGTGGAAATCAATCTTTCTTTTAATATCTTATCTCATTCGGTATTTAAGGGAAAGTACTTGAGGTCTAGAAGCATAATTTGATCTTAGTAACCCCATTGAAATTAATATGAAATTGGGCAATAATCTAAGGGTCACAGAGAATATTTTTTAAGCCCTTCCTACTTAGTAATAATCGGCATGCAAAGTGGATCTTTCCTGCATAATTGTTAATTATCAACAAAGCGAATCTCTAAAAGGCTGTCTGAATTCCATTTATCAAACTATCCAAGAAATAGACTTTGAAGTAATAATTATTGATAACAGTCAGGAGGACCTAGGATTACAATCGCTTAAGGAAAATTATCCAAAGGTCCAGATCGTTTATAATCCCACCAATGTTGGGTTTTCCAAAGCTAATAACCAAGCCGCTAAAATAGCACGAGGTAAATTTTTATTTATTTTGAATCCGGACACTACTTTAAAAGAGCAGGCCGGCAACTCTATGTTTAAGCACATCCGCTCCAATTTGGAAATAGGAGTACTTGGCCCAAAAGTATTAAATCCTGATGGAAGCCTACAATATTCATGTAGGCGTTACCCCACTCTATGGACGGGTCTATTCAATCGCTATTCCATTTTTTCCAGATTGTTTCCTCAAAATCGTTTTACCAGACGATATTTGATGCTTGATTTTGAGCATAATGAGACTTCTCCAGTTGACTGGCTATCAGGATGTTGTTTAATGATACCCAAAAGTGTTTTTGAAGAAGTAAATGGCTTCGATGAAAACTATTTTTTATTCAACGAGGATATAGATTTATGCCGCATGCTTAATCAAAGTGGCAAGAAGGTTATATATTTTCCAGAAGCAAAAGTAATTCATAAAGTATCCACTAGCAACAGTAAAACAACGTCCATGGTAATTATCCAAAGGCATTTAGGAATGATGTATTATTTCAAAAAACATCATAGTAAAAACTTATTGATTCGAGGAATCGTTAATTTTTTTATCTCCACTAGATGCATTTTGCAACTATTTACCAATCTTGTTAAATGATATTCAAATCTATTCCTATTCCTGGTGAAATTTTTATTATTGGATACCTTCTGGCCTTTATAATTTCTTTCACCATCACTTTATTTTTAATTAGATTTCCCCTCAATCCCAGTTCTAACCAGATTTCAAGCCCTGGAGAAAAAAAAATAACATCATTCGGTGGAATCTCAGTTATTTTAGCCTTCTTGACAACACTTTGGTTTTTTCAATTAACAGGGCTGATTGACTCTGGTCACATCCAATTAATTTCTATAATCTCACTAAGCACAGGGCTAATGATGCTGCTTGGTATTTATGACGACATTTTCAACTGTTCTGCTCGGCTAAAATTGATAATCCAAACTATTATAGCCTGCATACTTTATTATTATGGTTTTCAAATTGAGCGTATCGGAGATCTGATTGAACTGGGTAATTTTTCTGTTCTTTTAACGGTGCTATGGATCGTTGGCATAACCAATGCCATAAATCTAGTTGACGGGATGGATGGTTTAGCACCAGGGATAATATTTTTTTCCTGCCTCACCATTATCTTTGTTTACCTAGAACGACAAATCATTGGGGCTACATTTTTTGCAGTTATTTTGGCAGGTAGTGTATTAGGGTTTTTCATTTTTAATTTCCCCCCTGCAAAAATAATTCTTGGGGACACAGGCAGCTTGCCGCTAGGACTTATTATATCTTTAATAACCCTCCTACCCCTTAAACAGGGTTATACAGACGAAATATACTATCTCATCCCTGTCATCACACTATTGATTCCAATTATAGATACTACCTTCGCTTTTTTTCGTAGAATTTTTAAAGGAACCAGTCCCTTTCTCAAAGATTCTGAACATTTTCACCATCGACTTGGGAAGCTAGGTTTAACGCCCGTCAAGTCAATATCAATACTTTTTTTAGTTGGGTTTTATTTTGATTTGACTGCATTGATTCCCGTATTCAATATCAACCTGATACCAAAGTTTATTCCAATTTATTTTATTTTTATAATTATTAACGTTGCAATACTTGTAGCGATTTTAAGACGACAAGAGAAAAAACATCCGCATGATTGATCCTGTGAAGTCGAAACGCTCCTTTTTTTATATGGGCACCGTATTACTACTTCTGATCCTTTTCTCTTTTGCGAATACTCTTAGTTCACCTTTTAACTTTGATGACCATACCGTACTAAATCACATTAGCCTTTACGCTCCCGAGCAGTTTCTAAATTTTTCTACTATATGGAATGGAACCTTATTATACAGACACCTTTTCTTCCTTAGCTTCAGCTTAAACCATTCTTTAGGCGGTTTGAACCCGATAGGCTACCATTTGGTGAATATCACATTCCATCTTTTAACTTCTTTTACATTATTTTTTATTATTTACTTAACGATGAAATACGGGTCAAACCAAAAAGCGGACCAAGCCTTTGGTATTGCGGGTTTGACCTCTATTTTATTTGCGACTAATCCTTTAAGCACTGAGACCGTAACCTATCTTTCAGGAAGAACAAGCGGAATAGCAGCATTCTTTTATTTACTTGCCATTTTGTTCTTTATTCTTGGAAGTCTTAAAAAAGTCTCCGGAAAAGCTTCTCAGGTTTTATTTTATACGCTTACCCTTATTTCTTTCATTGCGGCCATGCTCAGCAAAGAAACGAGCCTAACCTTACCAGCAGTTATTGCTTTATATGAAATTTGTTTTATAAATAATGAAAGCTGGTGCTCTCTTAAAACCCGACTAAAATTTCTTTATTTCCCTTTTGTAGTTTCAATTCTAGCGTTGATTTTCCTTCAGTATTCTCTCCAAGAAACGCTCATAAATGGGATAGAAAAACTGGATCTAAAATATCTACTTAACCAGGCAAAGGTTGTTGGCTATGCATTAAAACTCTGCTTTTTTCCAATAAATCTGGTATTTGATTATGATTTCACAAATAATTGGTTGTCGAGTGGCTTTTTTAAAGGGTTATCTGTTTTATTATGGTTAACATTAATAATATTGATTATAAAAAAATTTAAAAGTTTAGAACCTGTAATCCCATTCTCGATTTTTTGGTTTATCCTAACCATTTCTATTACCAATAGTTTTTTACCGCGCATAGATTTGTTAAGTGAACGAAATCTGTACCTTCCTTCTATTGGCCCCGCTTTTTTAGTTTCATTTGTCTTTTATAATCACCTTATTAAACAATCATATATACGTTTAAAAAAATGGCTGATTTTAATCTGTCTAATCGTGATAATTCAAGGGTCATTGACTATAAAAAGAAACTCTATTTACCTATCAAACATTTCTCTCTGGGAAGACACGTTTAAAAAATCTCCCTCTGATTTAAAAGTACTACACAATCTCAGCCATTTTTATCTAGAGAAAAAGAAATACGAAAAAGCACTTGTTACGTTGGTTAAACTTTCCAGATCTAATGCATCGGCATTTTATAAATCTTTCGCCTATAGCAATCTGGGAAGCATTCATGCTGAAAATAAAAATTTTAGTTTTGCAGAAAAGGAATTTAAAAAGGCGATTCAATTAGATCCAACCATTCCTTTAGGCTATCTAAATCTTGGAACTTATTATGCTTCCAGAGGCTGGCATGAAAAAGCAAAGATCACATTACAAATGGCAAAAGACCGTTATGATAAATATCGCTGGGGATATCCTATGCCACAAACCCTGAATTTTAGTCTGGCACATATAAATTATGACTTAGGATCTTTTTCTGAGTCGAAAAAATATTTAATAAAATACCTCCGCAAAAATCCCGAATCCCCTAAAGGATTGCTCTTATTAGGAAGAATTTACCAGAAATTTGGAGATACCGACTCGGCCTTGGAAACCTACCGAAAAATAAAAGATGACCCAAAAATCAAAGCGAAAGCTTTTAACAATTTAGGCCTTGTATATTTAAGTCTCAACGAACCTGAAAAAGCGTTAGTGGAGTTTAAAAATTCATTGAGAGCTAATCCCGAGATTCCAGACACACATTATAATCTTGGAAAGTTAATTATGGATTTAAAAGGGGATAAGGAGTCCTCTCGCGCTCATTTAAAAAAAGCTCTTTCTTTGGTTCAGAGCCCTGCTTTAAAAGCGCAAATTAAAAATCTACTTCATAAAATTTCCTCTTAAATTTAAAGCAACCTTTTCCGACTGGAATAAGGCATTAAAAAATTACGATTCATTTTATTGATGACAATAGAAACATCCACCTTTCTTTCATGTTGCGTCAATTTACGCAGAGCCCATACTCTTGGGAATTCCTTCAAAGCATGCCATTTTGCCTGAAACACGGTTGCTGCCTTGCCCTTGAAAGTAAACCAAATTAATGCAATTAGGTTAAACAAGATATGTTGTGGCAGGAAATACCAAAAACTAGGCATATTCCGGACATAAGACCAGACAAGGTTTCTTTGACTATGATAAATAGCAAAATCGCTATAACGACTGGTGGTGGCAGAACCAACATGCTCTACAACGGCATTGGGAACATAGAGAGATCCATACCCCTTTAGCTGCAATCGGAAACCCAAATCCACATCTTCAAAATAGGCAAAAAAGTATTCGTCAAATCCTCCTACTCCCAAAAATATATCTTTGCGTATAAAAGAAGCTGCCGCACAGGGAGAAAATATCTCTCCCACTTCTCTATTGACCTTTAAAGACCGCGCATCATAATCCCGCCTCCACGCCGAACCACAAACATGATAAATATCTCCCGTTCCATCAATCTTGTCACTTCCATGCTTTAGCATATGACTACCAAACGATTTATATTCAGGAAATTTTTCTGCAGCATCAATCAGTTTTTCCAACCATTCTGGATGTGCAAATGCATCTGGATTCAAGAATGCAATCCAATTACAATCATCCACTTTATTAACAGCAAGGTTATTGGCAAAAGCAAAACCCTTATTAGTTTCCAACCTTATAATTTCGTAATTCTCAAACTCTTCCTCTAAATCTGTCATCGAATCATCTATACTCGCATTATCTACAATCAGAACTCGGGCGGGTTTTAGTGTTTGGATTTTCAAACTTTGAAGGCATTTTCGTAGATAGTGACCGGCGTTCCAGTTAACGATTACAACTGCAATGGAATTTGAGGATGGCATATAATTTCAGTTTGGAATAGTTTATGCCGACTTAACGACAAAGCAAGAAAGGTTCATTATCTTGAAAATAAAGATTTAAACGCTTATACTTTCAACAATTTGTTCCTGTTTTTCCCTGCAATCCCTGTTTTAACACCGAATTTCAAAGAAATGAAAACATTTTTTATTACAGGCGGTGCTGGTTTCATTGGTGGAAATTTTATCCTGAATCTTATGAAATCAAGTAAGGCAAAGGTAGTCAACTATGACAAACTCACCTATGCAGGGAATTTGGATACATTATCCTCGATAGAACACGATCCAAATTATAAATTTATTAATGGTGATATTTGCAACAGGGACAATCTGAATAAATTATTTAAAACCCATCAGATCGACTATGTCGTCCATTTTGCCGCAGAATCACACGTTGATCGATCTATTGATTCTCCTGGAGATTTTATACAGACAAATATAGTGGGTACATTTGAGTTGCTGGAGGCAGCACGCAATTACATGACCTCACAAACCTCAAACCAAAATAAAAATTTTAGGTTTTTACATGTTTCAACGGATGAGGTTTACGGTTCTTTGGGTGAAACCGGGTTGTTTACCGAAGATACACCCTATGCTCCCAACTCACCTTATGCTGCATCAAAGGCCTCTTCCGACCATCTGGTAAGAGCCTATTTTAAAACCTTTGGTCTGCCGGTAATAACAACAAATTGCTCCAACAATTATGGGCCTTACCAGTTTCCTGAAAAACTATTACCCTTAATGATTCATAACGCACTAAAAGGAGAACCGCTACCTATTTACGGAGACGGTAAACAAGTTCGCGACTGGTTGTTTGTAGAGGATCATTGTAAAGCCATTTTAACAGTATTGGAAAAAGGGAAGCTCGGGCATGTATACAATATCGGGGGTCACAATGAAAAAAGCAACCTTGAAGTGATTCAATCACTTTGTAACATATTGGATGAATTGTTGCCAGATTCCAAGTTTCGTCCACATCAAGATTTAATTCAATTTGTAACAGACCGCCCTGGCCATGATCGACGTTACGCCATAGATGCAACCAAAATACAAAATGAACTTAAATGGATACCACAAGAATCGTTTGAAACTGGTCTTCGAAAAACCGTCGAATGGTATCTAAATAATAAGGACTGGGTAAACCGTGTGATGTCTGGTGCCTATAAAGGCACACGTCTGGGTCTTACATAAACCTAAGGGATTCAATATGATTAATAAAGGAATTATACTTGCCGGGGGGTCAGGCACTCGTCTTTACCCCTTGACCCAAGTAGTTAGCAAACAGCTAATGCCGCTTTATGACAAGCCAATGATTTACTATCCCTTGAGCACCCTATTACTAGCCGGCATTCGCGATATATTTGTCATCACTACTCCTAAGGACCAACCTCTGTTTCAAGAATTACTCAAGGATGGGAATCAGTGGGGTATTAACATTACTTATGGAATTCAACCTAGCCCTGATGGGTTAGCACAAGCATTTCTTATTGGAAAAAATTTTATTGGAAATGACGGCTGTAGTCTTATTCTTGGCGATAATATTTTTTACGGAAATGAATTGCCCGGCTTAATGGAAATGGCTCAGAAACGTGAGAAAGGTGCTACTGTATTCGGTTATTGGGTTAAGGATCCGCAAAATTATGGTGTGGCGGAATTTGACACTAATGACAAGGTTGTTGGTGTGGAAGAAAAGCCCGATCAACCTAAATCCCATTACGCAATAACCGGATTATATTTCTATGACAATCAAGTGGTGAATATTGCTAATTCCATCCAACCCTCTGCCAGAGGTGAGTTGGAGATCACCGATGTAAACCGAGTTTATCTTCAGCAGTCTCAACTTTCTGTCGAAAGAATGAGTAGAGGTTTTGCTTGGTTAGATACAGGATCGCACTGTTCTCTACTCGATGCTTCTAATTTCATCGAAACAATACAAAAAAGGCAGGGTCTAATGGTTTGCTGCCCTGAGGAAATTGCTTTTTGTAAAGGTTGGATATCTAAAGAGGACGTAGCCAAACTCGCTCATACCTTAAAGAAAAATGAATACGGTCAATATTTGACGAGAATGATCGATAACGCGTAAACACAATTTTTTTTAAATCCTTTAACCAACCTACTCTTTAAAAATCTCTTTTATGAAAATTCTTCTGATAGGCAAAAATGGCCAAGTAGGCGGTGAATTAAACAAACTATTAGGAAGACTTGGAACACTTTTTGCTTTTACAAGGGAACAGCTTGATTTTTCTGAACTCAATTCTATCGAACCTATAATTTTAAACACTCGCCCTGACATCATTATCAATGCAGCAGCCTACACTGCGGTTGACAAAGCAGAAGAAGAACCTGAGTTGGCAATGACGATTAATGGAATCGCACCAGGAATCCTAGCTAAAACAGCAAAAATGGTTGGAGCAGGTCTTATTCATTATTCTACCGATTATGTCTTCGATGGGCATTCTAATATTGCTTATAGAGAGGACAATCCTACTTGCCCATTAAGTGTTTATGGTAAATCAAAACTGGCAGGAGAAAAAGCTATAGAGGAAGTACAGATTCCTTACCTTATATTTAGAACCGGCTGGGTTTATAGTCTTCATGGTAAAAGTTTCTTAAAAACTATTAAAACAATGGCAGAGAGAAAAGACAAGCTTACCATTGTTAATGACCAAATCGGTTCTCCTACCTGGGCTCGTTCCATTGCATTGGCAACCCATCAAATCCTCGAACAATGCTTACAAAAAAAATGGTTGAAACAAAACAACTCCTCTCTATCAGGAATTTTCCATTTAACCTGCCAGGGAAAGACAAGTTGGCATGGTTTTGCTAAGGAAATTTTAAGTTTATCGGGAATGGAAAGCACCGCGTT
>JAOMDP010000018.1:0-35857 GCA_028345515.1 Nitrospinota bacterium | reverse complement strand
GGAGATGAATTTAGAATTGGTGGGAGAATATCTTGTGATGGCAGCAGAGTTGGCTCGAATTAAATCTAAAACATTGTTGCCAGCTCCAGAAATAGATGAGGAGTCGGATTTTATTGGAGGTGAAGATCCACGTGCAGAGTTGATGCGGCGCCTACGTGAATACCAACGTTATCGTGATGCGGCATTTGAGCTTCGGATGAAAGAGCACGATCGACAACAGATTTTTTCCAGAGGTGGTGAAATTGAAATAGAAGAAAGCTCGGAAAATAGAGAGTTAATAGAAGTCTCTGTATTTGATCTTTTTAAGGCATACCAAAAAGTATTAGATACCAAGTCTTTTGAAAAAGATTACGAAATTGAAATTACGGAAATGTCGGTTACTGATCGAATTCAATATATTCTCGATATCTTGAATTCCTCGGATAGTGTCACTTTTGAATCATTTTTTACAGTTCTTAATAGAAAACAGGAAATCATTGTAACCTTTCTAGCTATTCTTGAGTTGATGCGACTGAAGTTATTGCGGGTTCAGCAGAGTCAACATTTTGAAACCATCCGCATTTATAAGGCAACTGATCAAAAAACACAGGATGCTATTCTTAAAGAATATCAAAGCACCCTTGACTCAGAAGTATCATGAAAACCGATTGCTCTTACCAAGGTAACTGGACTAATTCTTTTTGTAGAAATCCTTGAATTGGCTCTGGGGTTTGCTTTATCAAAGATCGTACTTTCGCTTTTTTCCAATACAATAGAAAAATCACTTCAACAAGATTTATTCCATGATTAGAGTTCATTCCCTCTCCAATTTAGTTTTTCTTCTAATAGAATTCCTTTTGAGTAGTTTAGAAATTTTAAATTTCAAGCATTGCGTCTGAACTTATCTAAGCTATAATGTAAAGCTTAACAATAAGTTAATACTTTTTCATAATGATGCTTCGACAAATAAAAGAAGATATCGATGTTGCCTTGGAAAAGGACCCTGCAGCAAGAAATGCTTTAGAGGTTTTGATTCTTTATCCAGGTGTTCATGCATTGATCGCATATCGTTTTAACCATTGGCTTTGGGGACTTGGGATGAAGTTTATTGCTCGGTCCTTGTCTCAAATTGCCCGCTGGGTCACCGGAATCGAAATTCATCCAGCTGCGATAATTGGAAAACGCTTTTTTATTGATCATGGTATGGGTGTTGTTATAGGCGAGACATCGGAAGTGGGAGATAATGTATTTGTTTATCAGGGGGTTACTCTGGGAGGTTTGGCCACTAAAAAAGGCAAGCGTCATCCCACGGTTTCAGATGATGTTGTAATTGGGGCCGGGGCAAAGGTTTTAGGGCCTATTAAAATTGGTTGTAATACAAAAATTGGTTCGGGATCTGTTGTCTTGCAGAATGTTCCTGAGTATTCGACAGTGATCGGAGTTCCAGGGAGGGTTGTATTTTCGGGTATATCTTCGGAAATGGAAGATGAAGATGGGCCTGAATCTTTTCCAGACCCAGTAGCACGAGCCATTGAATGCATGTTGGACCGTTTGCCAGAAATGGAAAAGGAAATTCGTCACCTGAAAAAAACATTAAAGGAAAATGGAATTTGCGACCCATCCCCAATTGAAGAAACAACTAGAAAAAAGATTATAGGCTAACTTTTCTTAAGAGAGATTTATCTGCAAATTTACCTCCCGTTGTTTTATCCTTAATGGTTTTTTTAACTAGCCACCAGCCTTTTTGCATGGAAAAGATTTATTTAGACCATAACGCAACAACGCCATTACACCCTGAAGTTTTGGAGGAAATGTTGCCGGCCCTTCGTGAAAACTTTGGGAACCCTTCTAGTGTCCATTCCTTTGGACGTTTTGCCAGAGTTCAACTTGATGTGGCCCGTGAAAAGGTGGCAAAACTTATAGGTTCTCATTCCTCTGAAATTATTTTTACAAGTGGTGGTACCGAGGCAAACAATCTTGCTCTTTTAGGAGCATCGTTTAGAGATAAAAGAAAAAGTATAATTACCAGTAAAATTGAACACCCCTCAGTAATTAATCCTTGCCGACAATTAGAAGAGCAGGGGATTGAGGTTTTTTATCTTGATGTTGACCGTTACGGAAGGATTGACATAAATGAGTTGGAGTCAAAGGTAACCGAATCTACCGCTTTAATATCTCTGCAGCATGCAAATAGTGAAACGGGTGTGTTACAGGATATAAAACTAGTCAGTGAAATAGCTAAAAGTAAAGGTGTTCTCTTTCATACGGATGCTGTGCAAAGTGTGGCGAAGATTCCGTTCGATTTGAAAGAATTTCCAGTGGATATGTTGTCTATTTCCGCGCATAAATTTAATGGCCCAAAAGGAGTTGGGGCGTTATACCTTAAAAAGGGTACACCGGCTCTTTTTACTCCTATTACCGGAGGGGGTCAGGAAAAGAAAAGAAGAGGCGGCACTGAAAATGTCGCCGGAATTATTGGTTTTGGAAAGGCTTGTGAGCTGGCTAATTTGAGAATAAGCGAAAAACCTCGAATTACTGAATTGAGAGATTATTTCTTAGATAAAATATATGAAATGATTCCAGGAGCAAATTTATTAGGAGACAAGAAAAATAGATTGCCTAATACATTAAACATAGGGTTTAAAGGGTTAGAAGGAGACACCCTTTTGATTGCTTTAGATTTAGATGGTGTTGCGGTTTCAACGGGTTCTGCGTGCAGTTCCGGTACAGGTTTGCCATCTTATGTACTTCAGGCTATGGGTATTTCAGATGAAGTAATTAATAGTTCTATTCGCTTCAGTTTAGGTGAGAATACCTCAAAATTACAGATCGATTCTGTGGTCGAAACCTTGATAAAAACTGTAGGCCATAATAAAACAGTAATTTTATGAGAAGAAAACTAATGATAAAGCGAGAATTATTCGATAAATAATAAAAGTTATCGAGTATTGGGGCTTAGATTATTGTATTGACAAAATTCAGGCAACCCAATATAATCCATTGATTATTAAGGGGTAATACTTCCCCAACCGAATTTGTACGGAGAAAAACATGCCACCGGTCACCTTATTAGCACGCCTTATACTGGTTACCTTTCTATCATTTCCTTTGTTTTTAAGTGGTTGTAGCTATTTGCCATGGGTAGGGGATGAGGAAGACGATCTTGCATTTGAAGACGATTTTCCTTTTGAAGACGAAGAATTCGTTGATGAAGACGGTGGTAAAGGAAAAAAATCAAGAAATGCTAACAGCGAAAGTAGCATTGAAGACGACTTTTTTGCTGAAGATGATTCTTTCTCAAAATCCGATGAAATGATGGAAGACGATGGATTCGGTGATGAAGACCCAGATGGTTTTGCAAGTGTTGACCAACAAACAGATAGAGGCGAACTAAAGGGTGATGTTGAAAGCCTACAAAATCAACAAGAGGCTCTCATCAGTAAAGTCAGAGAGCTGGAGGAAGTCCTCAGCACATTAGAACCCAAAATAGATGCTGCGACTGAGCGCCTTGAAGGAAGCGTTTCATCAGCGACGGATTCTGCAGATTTTCTTGAGCCAGAAGTTGAAGACCTTAAATCCCAGGTGGCCAGGCTAAATGAAGAGATCTCTCGAATTAAAACACAAAAATCCAACGTAGCAAAACCAAGTCGGACAAAAAGGCATCGCCGCAAAGCCAAAACCCCTCCAGAATATGATAGGGCTTTGTCTGCTTATCGCAGTAAAAATTATGATGAATCTATCTTGTTATTCCAAAACCTGGACCTTAGTAATCCGCCCAGTAGGTTAAGAGATAATATCGCTTTTTGGATTGGAAGTAACTATCTGGCACTTGAAATGTATGATGATGCTATTTTGCAATTTGAAACCGTGTTAAATAAATATCCTGGTGGTAACAAGGTGCATGATTCCCGCTATATGCTAGGCGTAGCATATTCCAAAAAAGGGGAAACTAGCCGGGCAATTGAAATTTTAGAAGGTGCCTTAAAAAGAAATCCCTCTGCTGAAGTTCGTGGCAAGATACTGGCCCAATTAAACCGAATTCAATAGCTTTTTATTAAATCAACTCTTATCTATTTGCAGTTGAAGCTAATTCAGAATTAGGTTATTCTCCTTCCAAGAAGGCTTGATTGCATACAAAATTGGGTCTGTTTTTATATTTATCCTCCGGCTATAATTTTCTCGGTTCTTCCATAGAGAACCCCAACAATTTTAGAGCAGCTTGGTCTGTTTGAATTCCCTATAATTTAAAATTTTTTAACTTAGGTTGATAGTGGGCTTTTTAAAATCGAAATAAAATTACACTATGACCATGATAAGAAAACATAGCCAGCTTTATTCAACAGCAATATTTTTTTTAAATAGTTTTTCTATTGCACTTGCCTGGTTATGTGCCTATTTATTTAGATTTGAATTAGAACTTTTTTCGCCTGCTAGTACCCCACCTGTCCAAAATATGTATCTATATGCATTTCTACCAGTCTGGGTTATATTTTATATAAATAGCAAAATGTTAGGCCATGATAAGCCTATCAGTATGCACTCACCCACCATTGAATATTTTTCGATTCTGAAATTAACCTCACTGTCTGTTCTTTTATTAACTGCCACCACATTTTTTTATCGCGAACTATCATTTTCGCGGATTATGACAGTTTATTTTTGGATTTTTGCTAATATTTTCTTATTTTTGTCTCACAGATTGGTGCGTTTATTAGTTAAGAAAATTCATAGTCGAGGAATGGATTTACAAAACGTCCTGATAGTGGGTGCTGGCGAATTAGGGCAGAAAGTTGTTAAAAAACTTGATTTGTACCCCGAAATTGGTTTTTCTGTAATGGGTTATTTATCCAAGAACCCGGAAAAACTGGGTAAAGAATTATCAGGGCATAAGGTGTTGGGTCTATATGAGGATTTGAACCAATGTATAAAAGAATATGATGTTAAGCAGCTGTTTATTGCGCTTCCTTTAAATGCCCATGACCAATTGGAGAAGATTTTGACAAGTCTGGAGGTGGAGACAGTTGATATTAAGCTTGTTCCTGATTTGTTACGTTATATGGATTTGCAATCTGGAATTGAGGAACTTGATGGGATGCCGGTGATTAATCTGACTGAGTCTCCTCTTTATGGTTGGAATACCATTTTTAAAAGAAGCTCCGATATTATTCTTTCAGGGTTGGCTATTACAATTACGTTCCCGATTATGATCTTAATTGCTCTAGCCATTAAAATAACTTCACGTGGGCCTTTATTATACGCACAGGAGAGAATGGGATTAGATAGAGCCGTTTTCATGATGTATAAATTTAGATCAATGAGAATTGGAGCAGAAACCCAAACGGGTCCTGTTTGGGCTAAAGAAGATGATGATAGAAGAACCCCTATTGGAGCATTTTTGCGAAGTACCAGCCTTGATGAATTACCACAGTTTTTTAATGTATTGATGGGGCAGATGAGCCTCGTTGGCCCTCGGCCTGAAAGACCGGTTTTTGTGGATGAATTTAAAAAGTCTATCCCCTTTTATATGCTTAGGTTAAAGATGAAGGCAGGTTTAACTGGTTGGGCCCAGGTGAATGGTTGGCGAGGAAATACCTCTCTGGAAAAAAGGATAGAGTTTGATCTCTACTATATTAAAAATTGGTCATTGTTATTTGATATTAAAATTCTATTTTTAACTATATGGAAGGGGTTGATAAATCGACATGCCTACTGAGCCGAGAGTTTTAGCTGTTATTCCGGCACGTTGGGCTTCATCCCGGTTTCCTGGAAAGCCGCTTGCAAATATTGTAGGGGTGCCTATGATTCAAAGAGTGGTAAAGCAGGCTCAAAAAGTAAAATATATTACGGAAGTGATCGTAGCTACCGATGATTCTCGTATTTTTGATCTGGTGAATAAAAATGGTGGTGTCGCAATTATGACGTCTGCTGAGCATCAATCAGGTACAGATAGGGTTGCTGAAGTAGCTCGTGATAAAGACTGTGATATTGTAGTAAATATACAAGGTGATGAGCCTTTGATTCCTCCCGAGAATATTGAAAAGGTGATAGAGCCTTTAATTAAAGATACTTCGGTTGCCGTCACCAGTTTAAGAATTTTGATTCAAAACCCGAAGGATATTTTTAATAAAAATATTACAAAAGTAGTGGTAGATAAATTTGATTTCGCTCTATATTTTTCAAAAGGTCCCATCCCATGGGATCGAGATACATGGTCGGTGAAAATGGAAGATGCTTTGAGTTTAACCTCACCTTTATGGTTTAAACATATTGGGCTTTATGGTTACCGAAAAAAGTTTTTGATGGAATACTCAGCACTGCCTGTATCCCCTCTTGAAAAAATTGAAAAACTGGAACAGCTAAGAATTTTGGAAAATGGATTTTCTATTAAAGTGGTAGAAACTGACTTAGATTCAACAGGTGTAGATTCTCTAGCTGATATTGAAATAATTGAAAAACAGTTGGCTCTTTCCCCTGATAATTGACCCATTGAGGAACTTAAGTGAATAAAAAGAATAATGGAAAAAAAATAAAATATATATTTGTTACGGGAGGTGTTCTCTCTTCCTTAGGAAAAGGAATTGCGGCCTCCTCTATAGGAAGTTTGCTTGAGTGCTCGGGGCTTACAATAACTATTTTAAAACTGGATCCTTATATCAATGTTGACCCCGGTACTATGAACCCGTTTCAACATGG
Source organism: Nitrospinota bacterium (assembly GCA_028345515.1). GTDB lineage: Bacteria > Nitrospinota > Nitrospinia > Nitrospinales > VA-1 > UBA8687. Next base: position 29,185 of record JAOMDP010000018.1, on the reverse strand, counting down.
AGAAGTATATGTAACTGATGATGGAGCTGAAACCGATCTCGATCTCGGGCATTATGAGAGGTTTACCCATGCCAAAATGCGTCGTGCCAATAATATTACGGCAGGAAAAATTTATCATAATGTGATTCAAAAAGAACGAAAAGGAGATTATTTAGGTGCTACAGTTCAGGTTATTCCGCATATTACAGATGAAATAAAGAAGCATATAAAAAATTTGCAGGGGGAGGTAGATGTAGTAATCTGCGAAATTGGAGGTACGGTTGGTGATATAGAGAGTCTTCCATTTCTTGAGGCTATAAGACAATTCCGTTTCGAAGTTAAACCAAAAGACATTTTATATGTTCATTTGACTTTGGTACCTTATATAAAAACCTCTGATGAATTAAAAACAAAGCCCACCCAACATAGTGTTCAGAAGTTAAGAGAAATTGGTATTCAACCCGATGTTTTGCTTTGCAGGACAGAAAAGCAATTATCAAAATCTTTGAAAGAGAAAATCGCCTTATTTTGTAATGTTGATACGAGATCTGTTATCACTGCTATGGATGTCAGTTCCATCTATGAAGTTCCATTGAGTCTTGAAAAGGAAGGGTTGCGAGAAATCATTCTTGAAAAACTTGGAATGAAAGTGGAACAACCCGATTTAGAGCGGTGGGAAAATATTAATAAAATTCTAAAGAAACCTGCTGGGAAAGTTAAAATTGGAATTGTCGGGAAATATGTCGATCTTAAAGAATCCTATAAAAGCCTTACCGAAGCTTTGATTCATGGTGGAATAGGTAATAATGTTGGTGTTAAGTTTAACTGGGTGGATGCAGAAGAACTCGAAAATGAAAATGGATTGAAGCAATTGGCGGAATGCGACGGAGTTCTAGTTCCCGGAGGATTTGGAGATCGAGGGATTGAAGGTAAGATCAACGCAGTTAGGTTTGCACGAGAAAATAAGGTGCCTTATTTTGGAATTTGCCTGGGAATGCATTGCGCGACCATTGAGTTCGCAAGGCATGTTGCAAAACTTAAAAATGCAAATAGCTCCGAATTCTCCTCAACTTCTCCTTATCTGGTTATTGACCTTCTGCCAGATCAAAATGCGGAAGGTGATATGGGAGGTACCATGCGCCTTGGTGAGTACCCCTGTCAATTGAGGAAAAAATCAAATGCCTACAAAGCCTATGGGAAGAGAGAAATAGAAGAAAGACATCGCCATCGCTATGAATTTAACAATATGTATCGTATCCAGATGGAAGAGGCGGGACTAAAAATTAGCGGTTTATCTCCGAATGGCAATCTTGTAGAAATAATCGAATTGGAAGATCACCCCTGGTTTTTGGCAGGCCAATTTCATCCTGAGTTCAAGTCCTCTCCAATGCGGCCACACCCCTTATTCCGTGATTTTATTTCATCAGCCCTAAAACATCAAAAGGGCAACCATAAAGGCTGATGACAACTTCCGGATAATTGTCTTTATGGAAAAACTGTTCGCTGGATTTTTTTTCATAGCCTTTTCGAGTTAGCATCTTTTTTAAAAATCCGTATTGAAAAATCATAAATAGTACTAAATATATCTATTATTTTATCCAATGCTTTAAAGGGTTTTTCCTTTTGCATTTTATAACTGGAATAAACAACCACGACCAATAAAATTATATTAGGAATCCATACTGAAATATAAGAATCTAGTTTTCCAATCCTCCCTAGATTTTGAGTCATAATTAATAAGACATAGTATAAAAGGATTACCAGTATGGTTATTCCGAAGCTTCCAGATTTTCCTGAGCGACTGGATTTGATACCTAGTGGCGCACCCAGAAAAGCGAATAATATACAGGCGAAGGGGATGGAGAATTTCTTGCTTATTTCGACTTCAGCTCCAGATGTGGGAAGTCCCTTCTTTTTTAGTTCCTTTATTTTTTCTTTTATCTTGCCTAGAGAAAGCTCTTTATTACCTGCTAAAGCTTTTCTTTCTAATTTTTCTGTCTCAGGTAAACTAAGATTAATATCATAGCGGTCAAAATTTAAGGTTTCGTAATTTCCTCTATCCTTACTTAATTTATGGATAGTTCCATTATTTAATTTCAATTGTATTTTTAATGTTTCTGGGTTTGGGTAGATAATTCCTTCGGTCGATGTGATGATTTTTGGAGATTCCTTGCGACTGATTTCGGCAATAAAGACACCTTTCAATAATGAGTTCTGATCATGTTCTTTTACCACAAGGATTAGGTCTTTGAAGTCTTTATTAAAAACATTTGGTTTTATATCAAAATTTGCCCGATTTTTAATGATATCGTATATTAATATTTTGTAAGATTGATTTCCCCAGGGTATTGCCCAAAACATTATGATATTGGCGAGAATATAAGTCATGAATGCAAAACAGGCTACAGGTTTCATAAGTTCTAAAAAACTCCAGGTAGATGCCTTCATTGCTATCCATTCATTGTTTGCAGAAAACTGATTGAAAGTAACTACTGATGCTAATAGGACACCCATAGGAATTGTTAGAGCCAGAAATGCAGGGGAAATATAGGTCATCATCATTACCATTTCATTAAAATTTACTCCGCGGTTAACGATCATCTCAGCCATAAATAAAAACTTATCCAGATATAATATGGTTGTAAACGCGCCCGTGCATATGAGAAACAGCTTGACTAGTTCCTTGAATATATATTTATCTATGGTTTTGAAAAACATATGGAGAGAAAAACCTTTTGCGAAAAAAATAAATTTGGTAAGTATTAGGGAGAAATTTATGATGATTCCTTTTACCAATAGCTAAATTATACTACAGTCTAGATGAATTTACTTTTATCCATTTCTTATGTCTAAAATAATTTCGAAGCCTAATCACAAACGTTTGCCGGGATGGTTAAAGGCACCCCTTCCTAAGAATAAAAATTTTTTTGAACTAAAATCTCTTGTTCAAAAATATAATTTGAATACAGTTTGTGAATCTGCATCCTGCCCAAATATTGGTGAGTGCTGGGATGCCGGGACGCTTACATTTATGATTCTTGGTGATTCCTGCAGTCGTGCCTGTAAATTTTGTGATGTGGCGACAGGTAATTTAATTAAACCCAATCCTGATGAGCCTAGGCAGATTGCTGAGACCCTATCTAAATTAAATCTCCATTATGCGGTTATTACCTCCGTTGATAGGGATGATTTGCCAGATGGTGGCGCAGAACATTGGGTAAAGACCATTGAAATGGTGCGGTCATTGTGTCCGGATATGAAAATTGAAACTTTAATTCCTGATTTCCAAGGTGATATCAATCTGGTTAACAAAATATGTGAGGCCGCACCTGATGTGCTTGCTCATAACCTGGAAACGGTTAAATCATTACAACACTATATACGCCCCCAATGTCGATATACTTGGTCTTTAGATACTCTTAAAACAGCTTCTTTAAGAAAAGGTTTGATTGTGAAAAGCAGCCTTATGTTAGGTCTTGGGGAAAAAGAAACCGAAGTGATTAATGCAATGAAAGATTTAGTTGATTCGGGTTGCCAAATTCTTTCTTTAGGTCAATATCTGCGTCCCTCACCCAAACACGCTGAGGTCATAGAATTCATTCATCCCGATCAGTTTTTTAGATATAAACAAATAGGGGAATCTTTGGGTTTGGCCCATGTAGAGGCGGGGCCGCTTGTTCGCAGTTCTTATATGGCTGATCAGCAAGCACAAGCTGTGGGCGTACTTTAAGTAAGATTTTTTAATATCTTGTGTAATTTTTTGAAAAGAATACGCATATATCTTACTTGTAATGGGATGTTCCCCTTTTATGCCGATGGTTCGCAATTGTTTTGCGATTAAAATTTAATAATAAAGGAGAGTAAAATGTTGATAAAACATGGCACCCTGTTATCCGCCATCATTTTATTTTTATTTGGACTCACGACCGTATCCCCCGTTTTTGCAAGTGGTTTTGGGGATCGCCTATCGAAATGTAATAGCAAAAAATCGATAAATGCTGCGAAAGATAATAAAAATAAGGCTAAGGTGGAATGTTACCAAAAACTTGTTTCGGATATAATCGCCCGGTTAAAAAAAGAATGCGGTAGCCAATATACAAATCTAACTACTAAAATAAAAGGTCATAAAAGGACCACTTTTTCAAAAGCACGCGATTACTGCTCTAAGGGAAAAAAGCTCGAATGTTTTAAGGAACTCGCGAAAAAATCAAATAAGCAATTTGATTATTATGAAGAGACCAGTTACTGCAAGTGATATATGAAAATTATTTTTTACCATTCAAGATAGATTTGAAAACGAATAGTCATCTTTGCTAAAGGAGACATTATGAGTGATAAATATTTGAAGATTATTCTTATTTCTGCTGTAGGTGGATTATATATGATTGCGTATTCTTTGTTTTATATTGGGACCCGTCTGAGTCATTTAGGATAGATAACATCAATGACATAATTAAAAAAATTCATACTAAATCTATTGCTGATTAACAAGCACAAGCTATAGTTGTAGTATAAATTTTTTAATTACTTTATCGTTTCCATCTACAGTGGGACATGGAATCACCAAATTTAAAAATTAATGAGAATGTAAATGGTACAAAGAGACGAACCAGTCATTGAATCAAGAGTATTAGGAAAAAACATTAAAAAAACACCTGAACAGACTAATCTTAAAAAAGTAATAAAAAACCTTCTGGAAAACTCGCCTTATGGTGTTCTTGCAACTCAATATAAAAGCCAACCTTATGCATCCCTTTTAGCTTATGCGTTTACCGGCGATCTTCGGAATATTATTTTTGTAACACCTCAAACTACCCGTAAATATAAACTTCTAAATAATTGTAAGCAGGTTGCCTTCCAGGTAGATAATAGGTCAAGTAATCCAACAAACCTGATGAGTATAGAATCCTTAACTGCAACAGGTCAGGCCCATCAAATAAAATTTGGATCATCAGAATATAAAAAGTTTTGCAAACTTTTAATAAAACGCCATTCTTATCTCAAAGATTTCACGGAATCGCCTTCATGCAGCATTTTTTCTGTAAGTGTTGTTAGATATTTTCATGTCATTCGGTTTCAAGAGGTTTCAGAATGGCCGATTTAAATCGATTTGTTGTGGAATTAGAAAAAGCTCATAAATATGATATTCGGCAAGTTGGCGGAAAAGCTAAAAATCTTGGTAAGTTGTCGCAATTTGGGTATTCAATTCCAAGAGGCTTTTGTCTGTTATCTTCTGCCTATGATTCTTTTGTCCAACACAATGAGCTTTCCAAAGTCATCTCCATGGAGCTGGGTAAAAAGTCATTAAAAACTATGCGGTGGGAGGAAATATGGGATTCAGCACTTCGTATAAGATCTTTTTTTCTAAATAATCCTTTTCCCAATGTTCTAAAAACAGAAATTCAAGAATTGATCCATAGTATTGGTAAAACCACTTCTCTTGCAATCAGGTCTTCTTCCATAAGTGAAGATTCATCACAAAATTCATTTGCAGGCCTCCATGAAAGTGTCACGGATATAGTTGGGCTTGATGCCACTTTGAAAGCTATAAAAGTTGTGTGGGCATCTCTATGGTCTGATGCGGCTCTTCTGTATCGAAAAGAATTAGGGCTGTCGATAATGAAAAGTAAAATGGCTATTGTTATTCAATCAATGCATTTAGCGCCAGTATCTGGTGTCGCATTTGGTCAAGACCCTAGAGGTTTAAATAAGAATCACGAAATTATTGAAGCCGTTTCAGGAAAATGCTCTAAACTTGTAAATGCTGAGGTAGACCCCGATACATGGGTTGTCGATAGAAATAAAGGCATTGTATTAAAATGGAAAGCAGGTTTCAGGCAAACTATTTCGGAAAAATCTCCTTTATTAAGCAATAAAGAAGTTGCTTCATTGCATGGGCATATTCGCAAACTCGCCAAATATTTTAATTACGAACCTGATATTGAATGGACTGGTTCATCTTCCAAACTTACTCTGCTACAAATCCGACCTATTACAGCTCTTAAAAAAAATAAGAGTGACAAAAGGCAGTGGTATCTAACTTTACGATTAAAACCCAAAAAGTTAAGAGAACTTTGTAAAAAAGTAAATGAAGAAATCATTCCTGCAATGAAAAATGATGGGGAAAGTTTAGCGACTGAAAAAATTCTGGGTAATAGCCGGCAAAATATTTTAAAAAGTTTGAATAACCGTTTTAAGTTACTTGTTAAATGGCGGAAGGTTTATAAAAAAGATCTTATTCCATTTGCAGACGGTGCTCGTTCTTTTGGCATATTTTATAATGAGCTTATACAGCCAAGCGATCCATATGAATTTGTGAGTTTGTTACAAAGCAAGGATTTATTGTCATTTAAACGTAATCAGACTCTTGTTGTAGCAGCAAAATTTTTGATTAGGCATAAAGCACTTCATGACTTTATTAGTAATTCAGTAAAAGGAGTTGATAAACTATCATCAACAGCCTTTACCAAGTTTCTAGATGAGATCGCTGACAAGCCCGGTGGATCAACTTTTAAAAATAAATTAAAGAAATTACTTGCGACGGAGTTTGATGTTGCCTTTGAAGGTCGTCGTGTTAATGACGAACCTTTTATCCTCCTTACTAAAATTCTTGAGCTTGCCATTTGGATGAATGGTAAGCAGATTCGAAATAAAAAAACAAAAAAGCCAAATTTAATAGAGCTTGAGAATAAATATATAAGAAAAGCTTTAAGCAATAAGGATTTGGCTGCAGAGCTTTTAGGGATTGGTAGGCTTAGTTGGCAATTACGGGATGATGACAATATCTTGCTAGGACGAATTGAAAGTCAATTTTTGCGAGTTCTTGATATTGCCGATAGGTTTTTAAGAAAGAGCAAGCAGTTATATGGCAAAAGGCTTTCTGAAGAGCATTTTAAAAAAGCAATAGAGCTGTTAAAAGATGAATCTAAACTCTATAAAATACCAATAGAGCAAATAATGAAAAAGAAGGGGGTGAAAATTAATTCGCTTCCCCGACAATTACTTGGTCAACCCGCATCGCCAGGTCTTGCCTCGGGTATAGCATGTTGTGTTAATGATATTAAAGATTTTAATCGATTCAAGCCTGGCTTTGTTTTGGTTTGCGATTCTATTCAGCCTCAAATGACTCATCTTGTCCCATTGGCTTCGGCAATTGTTGAGAGTAGGGGGGGGATGTTAATTCATGGCGCGATTATAGCTCGTGAACTAGGAATTCCTTGTGTCAATGGCATTAAAGATGCTTCTGAATTATTGCAGGACGGAGTAAAGGTTACGGTGGATGGACATCTTGGAATCGTTACGGTTGGAGAACCGGAATTTGATAAAGAACTTATCTGAGTAGAGCCTTTGTCTTGTAGATATAACATTATACAAACCTGATTTATTACCCTACTTTCCAATTCTGTTGATGATGTGGCCAATTCCGTCGCTTTTTCTATTCCTCCCTCATAATTAGTCATATTTGCATGATTTTTATACTCATTGGCACGTAGTTTGCTATTTGTAAATAAGGATAGAAATGTCAAAAATTTGCCATAACGAGGAAAATGATTGATTTAAATATCATAGAACATATGAAAACGTTAACCGGTTCCAATACTACGTTTTCTAAGGACAATGTTTCCCAAAAAGATTTTTATTCTATTTTGATAAAGCATCAGTTAAATATGATAGATGCTTGGAATCCCAAGAAGTCCGATTCTTTTACTGGTATTAATTCGGGCCAACTTACCGAGGCGTTTTTGAAATTTAAAGATATTCAAAAAAGCACGATACTAAAACCATCTATCGACACACAAAAGGTTCTAAAAAGCTATCAGAAAGAAAATCCTGCGAAAGTAAGTTCAAATGTTGTCAATAAAAATTCTTTATATAAAATTGCCAACCAAGTTGCCCAAAAAAATAACGTACCTGAGACTTTGTTTGAAAAGTTAATACAAACCGAGTCTGCATTTAATCCCAATGCTAAAAGTCCCAGAGGAGCAATGGGTCTCGGTCAACTTATGCCGGCAACAGCTGAAGAACTGGGCTTGAGTTTAAAGGAAGATCATTCTTCGGGTTCGATTTTGCATCCGGAATCTAACCTGAATGCTTCCGCAAGATATCTGAGAAAACTGTTTGATAAATACGTTGGAGAAGGTATTCCCTCTGAGGAGGCGTGGAATTTTGCTGCAGGAGCCTATAATGCAGGGATGGGGAATATCGGTCGTGCAATGGAAAGGGTAAGTGGGAAAATAGTTAAAAACTGGGACCAAGTCGCAGAAGTTTTACCTGAAGTGACTGGAAAATATTCTTCCGAGACCATAAAGTATGTGAATCGACTACGAGCTTGATTTTTTTTCCTTTTTGAATTGGTAAATTTAAGAAAACTTAATTTGGTTCAAAAATTTTCTACCCCCCGCCTAGTAATCGCGATAAACCCACATAGATATAAATTCTATTATCAGAAGGATATAACCTGATAACAGATGATGTTTAATTAAAGATAAGCTTTTTGTCTCTATTGGTATTTGCAGAGAAAAAAAGGTAAACTCTATCTTAATTTTTTTTTAATTGGAGATAAAAAATGGATTTGGGTATGGTGCTGTCTGTTGGTCTTGGTGGGATAATTGTGGTTACGGTTATTTATTATTTTCTTACTGAATGGAATGCTGATTAAAAATTATCTTTAGCTAACAAAATTAGTATGGCAGGGGAATTTCTTTTTTTATCAGAGATTCCTTTTTTTCTTTCGGCCACTTTTTTATGGTCGCTTCTGTTTTTAATGCCTTTGAATGATCTCCGATCTTTTTTTGAAAGACCAGTTTAAGGGGCTTTTTTCCTCTAAGGTATTTAGCTGCTTTTAATCCTCCCTCCTGATGCTCTTTAAACCTTCTTTGAACATCCTGTGTGACTCCAGTGTATAGGTGACCTTGGTTGGTACGAATTAAATACAAATGCCACATTATTATTAAATTTCATCTTGATTGAACATGGGAATAAAATCTGCGAGCCCCTCTTCTTTAAGTTTATTGACCGGTACAAACCTTAAGGACGCCGAGTTGATGCAGTACCTTTTACCCGTAGGCTTGGGTCCATCGTTAAATAGGTGACCGAGATGCGAATCTGCATTTAGTGATCTAAGCTCTACGCGCGTCATACTGAAAGACCTATCAGTGCGACTTACAATATTTTCGGGGACCAGGGGTCGAGTAAATGAAGGCCAACCGGTACCAGATTTAAATTTATCCTTGGAGCTAAATAACGGTTCTCCTGAAACAATATCGACATAGATACCAGCCCGTTTATTATCCCAATACTTATTCATAAAGGGTGGCTCCGTACCATTTTTCTGGGTTACCTTGTATTGTAATTTACTTAATTTTTTAATCGCTTGGCCTTTATCCAAAACCTTAATGATCTGGAACCTTTCTGTCTGGTTCGCTTGCGATACTTTATACTCCTTGTCTTTGCCCCAGAGTTTATTTATATACTCATCACGACCAGAACCTGCACGATAAATTTTGTAACGAATATAACTTTTTTTAAAAAAGTCCTGGTGATACTCTTCTGCTTTATAAAAGGGTTTGGCTTCAATGATAGGGGTTACTATTTTATTTTGGAAACGTCCGCTTTTAATAAGTTTGTTTTTTGATTTTTCTGCAATTTTCTTTTGTTCTTCACTCGTGTAGAAAATTCCTGTTCGATACTGGTCTCCGCGGTCTACAAACTGGCCACCATTATCCGTGGGATTAACATTTCTCCAAAATACTTCAAGTATATCTGCATAGGAAATCTTTTCCGGATCAAAATGAATTTGCACGGCTTCTAAATGAGATGTCTGACCTGAAGCGACCTGCTTATAGGTAGGGTTTTTCTTTTTGCCACCGGTATATCCTGATATTGCCTGCGTAACACCGGGTAGATCCTCAAATGGATGTTCCATGCACCAAAAACAACCACCCGCAAGAATGGCAATATTTTTATTTGTACTTGTTGCCTTTGTAGGAATAATGGCTGGTTTTTTATAAGAAAATTTATTCGTATTTTCAGGCAGTAATTTTGCCAGAAGAAATACACCTATTATTAATATTAATCCGGCATATATTTTATTCATGACCTTGTTTCCTTTTAAGATTGCATCTGTAATTGTTGATCTACCTTAATGATATCAAAACTCAGAAAAGTCTGCATTAAAGCTGATTAATTTAAAAGGCTTATCCAAAAACCTGTTGATTATAGGGGGGTGTTAATTTGTCTTGTTTTTTTTGATCAAACATGGATTTGAACTTTGATTGAATCGGTTTTAAGGAGTTGGTATTCAAATTTTCTTTCGTAGTTATGATTATTTAATGCTTTGTATGAAGAAAGAAATTTCTTTCATCATATTCTTAAAATCCGGGTTGAAGGTTAACCTTCTGACCGGGTGGCCCGCATTTTCATCATTTTTTTCGCCATACTTAACTTTCGAATTTACATTGATTTCCTGTTCGCACTGTTTTAGCTCGTTAATTTTGGCTGTATAAGCCAGGCAATTTTTATATTCTCCGTTTCTACCGTAATAATGATTTGTGGGACTCACAGTTAGAGATAAATGGGAGTAATTCAATATCCCAGAGGCTTTGTTGGAGATTTGTTTTGTTTTGATTGTGCCACCTGTACAAATTGTCTTTTTTTCTTTTATATTTACGTCACCGGTATACCAAATCATAAAATTGTTTGGATTTTGGGTATGATTGCAGAAGAAATCCTTGGCAACCAATGGATCCACAGTCGCATCATTTGAGCTTATTGCTATAAAAATAGGCATTTTGATGGGATTTTTGCTATCGGTAAGGCCTCGCATGTCTTTGGTTAAATAATGAAACTGAGCACCCGCATTTGCAGGAAAAGATTCATATTTCACCTTATCCTTGTCAGGTAATACATCCAACCACGCCGCCCTTGGAAGGTATTTCCCAAGAGCTGCAATCCATCCGGCCACAAAACCTAATGGGGTTTTTTCTTTGATTCCGGGAGAAATGAGTATTAAACCCTTTATATTCCGAGGTTCGTTTTTACGCAGTACATGATGTATTGTGAGTGAGGCGCCTGTTGAAAAACCTACGATATAAAGTTCGTCCACGATTGTTACAAAACTTTCAATCCCTGCATCTGTAGCCTCGATCCATTTCGAATATTTAATGTTTAGCAAGTCTCCAGGAATTGTTCCATGACCGGGTAGTAAAATGGAGCGAACCCAGTAGCAATCTTTCTTAAACTCATTGCCAATATCTCTTAGCATGAAGGGTGAATCGGTTAAACCATGGATTAATAGGACCCCTTTTTTATAAGGTTGCGAGTTGCCGCATTTGTTTTTATCGGGTTTGAACTCAAAAGGGAGGCGAGCTTCAACCCATTGAGGTTCAAGTTTGCCTTTTGTTGCTTTTTCGATCAGATTTTTGGTTTTTTCAATATACTGCGTAAAGTTTTTTTCAGGTAAAGGTATCCTGAGGTTTGAGGGTTTATGTCGAGAACCCATGCTTCCATTGCATGCACTCAAGTGCAGTGTGAAAAACAAAACCCACATACACGACTTGGCTTGATGCAGCATAGAACCTCTTTGGTTTTCGTTTTACGGAGATACCTGGAGTTTTATTGCTTGGCGTGGCAACGAACAAAACGATTTTTATCTCCTGAAATTTCAGGATATGTCATTGTACATTTTTTTGCCAAGGAAGAACCCTGTTCTTCTTCTAAGTAAATAGGGCAGCGAGGATGAAAATGGCAAGCAGCCGGTGGTTGAAGAGGCGAGGGTACATCTCCTGTTAACGGTTCGAAAGGTTTGCGCTCTCCCAAATCTGGAACCGAACTTAAAAGCGATTTGGTATAAGGGTGTTTGGGGTTATTAAATAAATCCTCCACCGGACCCTGCTCGACGATTCTTCCTAGGTACATGATAGCCACTGTATTTGCGAGATACCTTACCACGCTTAAATTATGGCTGATAAATAGGTAAGTCAGGTCATGTTTGACTTGTAAATCTTTAAGGAGATTTAATATTTGTGCTTGCACTGATACATCAAGTGCGCTGGTAGGTTCGTCTAGAACTAGGAATTCAGGTTCAAGAATTAAGGCCCTGGCAATGGCGATTCTTTGGCGCTGGCCTCCTGAAAATTCGTGAGGGTACCGTTCCAATACAGAATCACTTAGACCTACTTCTTTCATTACGTGCAAAGTTTTTTCTAATTTTACCTCATAAGATAGGTCTGGAAAATGAACTTCAAGGCCCTCGCCAATAATTCCTTCAATGTTCATTCTAGGTTGTAGTGAACCGAAAGGATCTTGAAAAACCATTTGCATATTTTTTCGAAAATATTTTAGGTGATTTCCGGTTAACTGCATCAAATTTTGACCCGCAAAAATTACTTCGCCTTGAGCGTATGAATTTAATCTTATAATAGATTCCCCAAGTGTGGTTTTTCCGCAACCCGATTCGCCCACTAAGGCTAGGGTTGAACCCTTAGGAATTTCCAGATCGACATTATCTACAGCTTTAATGTGATTTACCGTGCGCAGAAACACACCTTTCTTTACCGGGAAATGTGTTTTCAGATTTTTGACGGAGATGAGCGGTAAAGGGGATGGATGATTTTGGGGAATGGTTTTTTTTCGAGAATTTAAATCCCATTTTGAATTAATTTCTTTATCCAAAAGATGGCAGGTGACGTGATGCCCTTTAGTTAAAACGTGAGGCAGACTTTCATTTTTACAAATCTCCATTTGCGCGGGGCAACGATCCAAAAACCGACACCCTTCGTTGTAATCGGTTGCTGAAGGCACCACTCCGGGTATGGTATCAAGTAGAAAAGCAGGTTTTTCCAATTTGGGTATGGAACTAAAAAGTAATTTAGTGTAGGGGTGTGCCATGTTTTTAAATATTTGTTCCCGACTACCGTATTCTGCGATGCGGCCTCCGTACATAATGCAAAGATCGTCTGCCATCTGGTTGACGATTCCCATATCATGCGTGATGAGTAATATCGCCATGCCGGTTTGTTTTTGTAGGTCACTCATCAAACGTAATACCTGGGCCTGAATCGTGACATCCAAGGCAGTGGTCGGCTCGTCTGCTATAAGTAGTTTGGGTTCGCATGCTAGTGCCATGGCAATCATTACTCTTTGTTTCATTCCTCCGGATAATTGATGTGGAAAATCATCGATTCGCTTTTTAGGATCAGGAATCCCAACACGATCTAGTAAATCAATGGCACGGTTGCGAGACTCGCTCTCCGCAATTTTCATATGTTGTTTTAAGGGCTCCTGCAATTGATCACCAATTCGAAAAAGAGGATTGAGGGAGGTCATAGGCTCTTGAAAGATCATGGCGATATCATTACCACGTAATAAACGCATTTCTTCCTGGTCGAGTTTGGATAGGTCACGGTCTTCGAAAAAAACTTTTCCTGAAGGATGAAAGCCGTTTTCTGCAATCAGTTTGATAATGGAAAACGCTGTTTGTGTTTTCCCGCAACCTGACTCACCGACCAATGCCAGGGTTTTACCTTGCTCCAGATCAAAAGAAACTCCATCTACGGCCCGGGCAATTTGTCCGCGCCCGACATTAAAATGAGTAGAGAGGTTTTTGACAGATAAAAGCATTTTTTTAAAGAGTTTTTCGTGGATCGAATGCGTTTCTTATTCCTTCCCCTACAAAGGTAAGGAGTGTGATCGTTAAGCTAAGAGTTATGAATGTGGGTAGTAATATCCATATCGCATGGAGATTATTTTTCCCTTGAGCCAACAGTTCCCCCAAGCTTGGCGCAGGACTGGGTACACCAAGATTTAAAAAATCGAGGCTAACCAATGCCAGAATTCCTGCTGTAACCTCAAAGGGAAAAAAAGTTACGACCGGGGTTAAGGCATTGGGTAAAATATGGCGGCGCATGATTGTAAAATTCGAAACCCCCAGACTTTTTGCTGCTTTGACAAACTCATAATTTCTTATTTTTAAAAATTCCGCACGTATATATGCAGCTATCCCCATCCATGCGGTCAGATTTAAAATTAAAAAGAGGAGTAGAGCTGAAGGTACTAAAAATGAGCTGAGAATAATCAAGATATAAAGTCGAGGGATCGACCCCCAGATTTCCGTTATTCTTTGTCCTGAAAGATCAACCCATCCACCAAAAAACCCCTGAGTTCCACCAATAAGGCATCCAATCAGGGTTCCCGTTATGGCAAGAGAAACTCCAAATAGCATGGATATTCTGAATCCATAAACCAAACGCGCTAGCACATCTCGGCCGCGGTCATCGGTCCCTAAATAATGACCATCTTCCCAGGAAGATGGATGGAAGCCATCTCCGTCATGGGTCTCAGTCGGGTAGGGTGCAGCGAGTACGACATTACCCGTGGTCGATTCTGTGGGAATATATTTATAGTCATAACGTACTGGAGGCCAAAACATCGAATATTCCCTTGGGGAATTGTTTGTCGGTTCGGGTTGGTTTTGTATTACAGGGGTTGATTCATCTTCCTCGTCCTCGAAGTCTCCAAGATCTAGGCCCAAACCTTTTTCTTCTGTATAAATAGAACTGGATTCTATGCCACTTAAAAGATTAATAAAATTTTTTGATTTGTAATCGGGTTCGCTAGGTAAAACTCCACCAAAGTCTTTTTCGCTATAAGTAATTACGATAGGAAAATAAGATTTTCCATCTACTACAAGTAATATCGGTCTGATATTACAAATTAACTCTGCGGGGAGAGAGATGAAAAAAAGGAAAGCTAATATTAAAAAACTGTAATAAGCCCTCCGGTCATTTCTAAAAATGTCCAGCTTCGTTTTCCATTCTTTATTTAAACGCAGCATATTATCCCTGGGATTCGTCAAAAGATATTCTAGGATCTATCAAGACATAGGATAGGTCGGTCAACAATTGACCAATCAATGCCATCAATGAAAAAATGAAAAGGGTTCCGAGAACAATAGGATAATCTCTTTGTATTACCGCTTGATAAGAAAGTAATCCGAGTCCGTCTAGAGTAAAAATCTGCTCAAGCAAGAGTGATCCGGTAAAGAACATGGCTAGAAAGGCAAGAGGAAAACCAGTGACCAATGGAATAAGTGAGTTTTTCAGTACATGTTTAAAAAGTACTTTTTTTTCCGGTAAGCCTTTGGCACGTGCTGTTAGGACATATTGCTTCCGCATTTCTTCCAAGAAAGCATTCTTAGTCAGTAGAGTCAAAGTTGCGAAGCCGCCGAGTACATAGCAGAAAAGTGGTGCTGCAAGATGATGTAGATAATCCAAAAGCTTTTCCCACAATGTCCAGCTCTCATAGCCAGGAGTACCCGCAGAGGTTAATCCTGCTATTGGTATAAGATGTGTTATAGCTCCATCACCCGGACCCAAAAGGACTATAAGAAAAATAGCAAGCACAAAGCCCGGTACGCTATAACCTATTAACACAATCAGACTTGTGCCTGTGTCAAAACGGGTACCGTTTTTTACTGCTTTAGCGATGCCCAGGATAATGCAAATGGTATAGGTTAGAAAAAAACTGGTGACACCCAATGAAGCGGAAACAGGAAGTTTTTCTTTAATCAAAGATAAAACGGATTTATTTCTATAAAATGAATTTCCAAATTTAAAAACCAGAAACCCTTCCCAATTATCGTACTTGAAAACAGATTCGAGAAAAGGCGAATTTTTGTTTTGCGGCGAGTACCATATGAATGTTCTCAAGTACCTTTCCCAAAGTGGTTTATCAAGGTGATAAATCTTTTTAAGCTCTTCAAAATGTTTTGGGTCCAATTCTCTTTGCTTACTGGCTGGTCCTGTCATGGCATTTCCACCTGCTTCGGTGAGAGTGTTTCCATGGCCCATTAATAGAGACTTCATTTGATCAATAGGACCACCAGGCACAAACTGGGTTGCGATGAAGGTGATGGTGATAATCCCGATCAGGGTCGGAAACATCAAGAGCAGACGACGTATAATGTATGAGGTCATATTAAAATAATATCAGCGCAAGAGAATATAGGATTCATTTGAAGAGTTTCACAAAGTAAAGTTTCAATTGAGAGTAGTTCCGGCTGTGCGTGCTTTTTTAAGTTTGTTTGCCCTCGCTTTATCCAACCACCACCATTCCAGAACATTATTAATAACTAAACTTTGTGAGGCGTTTATTTTTGGTCTGCCGAATTTATTCCAGTAAACTGCTCTGTCATATGCGATATACCAATGCGGCACCATGTAATATTGATGGGTGAGTATCCTATCCAATGCTTGAATGTTTAATACTAGATGTTTCCGTGTTTTTGCTGAGACAATCTTTTCTATTAACTCGTCAAGAGCTGGATTTTTAATGCCCATATAGTTTCTTGTTCCCGGGGTTTCGGCGGCGTCACTGCTCCACATATATCTTTGTTCGTTGCCTGGGGAACGACTTTGTGGATAACCGGCGACGATCATCCCAAACTTAAAGTTTCGCAGACGCTCCTCATATTCGGCGACCTGGACAACCTTGATATCCAGTTTTACACCCACTTTTTTCAAATTATTCTTATAGGGTTCTGCGATTCGCTGAAACCCGGGGCCAGCTAACAGAAGTTCAAATTCCATGCGATTATTCCCCTTACTTCGAATCCCATCACTTCCGATCTTCCAACCCGCGGAGTCGAGAAGAGAATTTGCCACTTTGAGATTTCTTTCAGCTGATAGTCCTTGTCCCGGAGCACCTAACGGTTTTGTGAGGACAGTCTTGGGAACGAACTTCTTATATTTTTTACGTAGTGATTCGAGTATAGCTTTTACTTCGCCTTCTGGAACTCCTTGGGCTTTCATTTCAGGATTGTTGTCAAAATAACAATCATTTCGAGTGTATTGCCCATAGAAAAGATTTTTGTTGCTCCATTCAAAATCAAAAACCATTGCCAGTGCCGCACGTACTTTACGGGATTTGAAGATTTTGTTTCGCGTATTCATGGCAAACCCTTGCATTCCCGCAATACGCGTATGCGGGAATTCCTGTCTTAGGTAGTAACCTTTTTTTACAAAATCTCCTTTATAGTCTAATGCCCAGTCGCGGGAGCTATTTACCAGTTGCATGTCGAATTCTCCACCTTTGAAAGCTTCGCGTTGCGCAACCGGATCAAGATAAATTTTATAGGTGACACGATCAAAATTGTATCGTCCTTTATTGACAGCAATATCTTTCGCCCACCAGTTAGGGTTGCGTTTGTAACTGATATATTTTCCATATTCGTATTTTTCTATTGTGTAGGGGCCGCTTCCTACAGCCATATCATCAAAATCCGAACCAAAGGATTTTCCCTTAGCGTTATAAATATGCTTGGGGAATATGATCATTTGCCCGGTGATCAATGGTAACTCCTGATTATGGACCGCAAAATGGTAACGGATCGTATGCTCATTAATTTTTTCAATAGATTTTATATCTTTAAAATACTCTTTATAAATTGGGTGGTACTGGGGGTCTTGAATCAGGTTGAAAGAAAAAACGAAATCGTCTGCGGTTAAGGGATGTCCATCGGAGAACTTTGCCTGTTTATATAGATAATAAGTTAATGATAAATGGTCATCTGAAACCTCTGCTTTTTCTACCAGATTTCCATATTGTGAAAAGGGCTCATTATCATCGGCGGAGCTGTCCATGGCATTTTGGAAAACGAGCTGACCAATGCCTGGAGCGGGGACACCTTTCAAAGATCCGGGGTTCAATTTGGTAAATGCACCAAAATCCGCCAGTGTCAGATTTCCGCCTTTGGGTGCCTCTGGATTAGCATATATATAGGTTTCGCCTTGTTTGTATTTAAGACCTTGAGGGCCATATAAGGAGAGCCCGTGATGAGGTGCCGCCATTACCTGATGCGCAAAAAACAGCAACCCGATGGTTGTATTTAAAATAATTCTCATGGTTTATATATCTCGATTCAGTGACAGGATTTCATTTTCTAACTAATATCTTAACATTCCTGCCGGCAAGTGGGTCAACCGGTTTGTTTTAGATAATAATGTATATTTGATTCAATCTCTGCCTTGTTATGGTATGCCTTATTTGTTAATCTTGGGGCTCAATGGTCTCAGGTTAGTCTGCCAAACTTAAAGCAGAGTGACCGGGTCTGCTTCAACCAGGCAGATTTAGGCCATTTAAATTTTGTTTCATGCTCAGTATTTTTACCTAAAAACTATCCTAAATTAGAAAAGATAAAATAATGCAGCCTAGAAAGACTCGAAAGATTCGCATTGGTAATGTAGTGATTGGAGGGGATTCTCCAATTGCTGTTCAAAGTATGGCCGCGACACAAACTCAAGATTTGGATGCAACTGCAAGACAGATAGAAGTACTTGAAAAAGCTAAAGCGGATGTTATACGAATCGCCGTTGATAACGAAAAAGATGTTGAAGCTTTAAAAGTTTTGAGGAAAAAATTTCCAGACAGTACCTGGTCTGTTGATTTACAGGAAAATTATAAGCTAGCACCCCTTGTTGCTCCATGGGTAAATAAGATTCGCTACAATCCTGGCCACTTATTCCACCTTGAAAAAGAAAAAACAATAAGAGAAAAAGTAGAGTTTATTGTCGAAGCGGCAAGAGAAAATGATTGTGCTATTAGAATCGGTGTCAACTGCGGCTCGGTGGATCCTGATTATAAGGAAAAGTATAAAGATGATTCTACAGAGGCCATGGTTCGTTGTGCCGTAGACCATTGCCAGATGCTCGATGAGATGAAATTCGAAAACTACTGTGTCTCGTTGAAAGACTCTGATTCTGACAAGGTAATCGATGCTAATAAAAGGTTTGCTTTAGAGAGACCAGATGTGCCCTTGCACTTAGGTGTGACGGAAGCAGGGCTTCCGCCTGAGGGTATTATTAAGACTCGTATTGCCTTTGAGCAATTGATTTCGGCTGGTATTGGCGATACGATCCGAGTTTCTTTGACTTTGCCAAATGATGACAAGGGCCAGGAAATCGATGTAGGTCGAGAACTTCTGAAGGATATTTCAGAGGGTCGCTTCCGTTCGGTACCCGAAAACTTTCTTGACGGACTAAATATCATAGCCTGTCCGAGTTGCTCCCGCGTCGAAAATGATAAATTTGTAGACCTCGCGCAGGATGTCCGCAAAATGACAGAATACGCAGAAAAATACAAACTAACCATTGCTGTGATGGGTTGCCGGGTAAATGGACCGGGGGAAACCGATGATGCAGATTTAGGTCTTTGGTGTGGGCCGACGCGAGTTAATTTAAAAAAAGGTACGGAGACATTGGGTTCCTTTTCCTATGAAGAAATTCTCGCACAGTTAAAAAAAGAAATTGATCAAATGATTCTTGAAAAATACGGAGAGCTTCAACCTAATTAAGTAAGAAAATTTAAAGGCGAAATGATGGATTACGACGTAGAAGAATTAGAAGAGCAGAAACGTAAGCTTAATATAACTATTCCCGAAGAGGTGGTGTCTAAGCGAATTAATGACGCTTATAAACAATTGAACCGGGAAATGAAGATGCCGGGTTTTAGACCCGGTAAAATTCCGCAAAAGGTTTTAGAAAAACAAGTTCCCATGCAATCATTTGGGCAGATGTTCCAGGAGTTGATGCAAGAATACTATGAAGAAGCTCTCCACAAAACGGGACTGCGTCCCACCGGCCAACCGGAAATAGACCATACGGGTTTACAGGATATTAAAAAAGATGAACCTCTAAAGTTTTCTGTCATTCTTGAGGTTAAGCCAGATATTAAAATTAAGAATTACAAAGGTTTAAAATTCAAGAAAAAAGAGGCGGTTGTTAACGAGGAAGAAGTAAAAGAGACCCTGGTGAAGGTTCTTAGCCGACATGGTTCATTAGATTTAATGCCAGCAGATTACGCCGCTGTTAATGGAGATATTTTAAAAATAGATTTCCGGGGCTTCGTCAAGGATCAGCCGATGGAAAATGAAAAAGCGGATGACTTTGAGTTGCGTATAGGTGACAAGAAAATGCTGGATGGTTTTGAAGACCAACTGATAGGCCATAAGGCGGGGGAGGAGTTTGAGATAAAGGTTATTCTTCCTCCTAATTGGAACAATAAAACCCGTCGTGTCAGCTTCCCTATTCCCGGTGCCAGCGAAGAACAGGAAGATGATCGCGCTACATTTAAAATCAAAATAAAGGAAGTTAAACAATTAGGACTTCCGGAGTTGACTACTGAGATTGCCAAGCGTGAAGGTTTCGATACAGTGAACGAGTTGCAAAGAGCTATTAAGGTAGACCTTCAAAGTCATAAAGACCAACAAGAAGAACTTAGAATAAAAGAAGATATTTTTAATATGTTGGTTAAGGAATCAGATGTCGCACCACCTGAATCCATTATTGAACGTGAACTGAAATTCATGATTGAAGGAACCAAGTTCCAGATTGCCCAATCGGGTATGAAGATAGAGGACTCTGGCTTTGAACCTGAAAAAGCGATGGTTGAGTGGAGAGAAAAGGCCATTTTCAATACGAAAGGGTATCTGGCTCTCGAATCTATCGCGCAGGTAGAGAATATCCATATTACTCAACAGGATATGGAAGCTGAATATGAGTTGCTAGCCGAGCAAACTAAACAAAAAGTTGAAGATATTCAAAAGCGAATTATGTCAAACCCGGAATCTTTGAGTCAAACGACGACTAAGCTGTTGGGACAAAAGACGATGAACTTTATTTATTCCAATTGCGAGTTTGAATTCTATAAAGAAGAACCTGGCAAAGAAGAAACTTCAAAAGAGCCATCTGGTTAAATTGGTTTTGCAATGAGAGCTTTTACAATATCAAGGTAAACGTTCTTATGGGAGAAGATTTTAAACCCTGCCTTCTCTGCATTGCATACGGTGTCCCGGTCTAAATAAGTACCTTCCAAAAACTCGGTTAAATTCGACATGGTTTTAAGGGCGATGGCATAAAGTGGATTCTTGCTTAGCACATGCTCGTACATGACCAGTTTACCCTCAGGCTTTAGAACTCTTTTGATTTCTTCAAGACAAGCTACTGGGTGTTTAACCGAGCAGAGTACACAAACGGTAACCACGCTATCAAAACTGTGATCTCGAAAAGCAGAGGATTCTGCATCCATAAGGCAAAGGTTTATTTTTCCTGGATAGCTTTTGGCTCTTGTTTTGGATTGTTGGAGCATGGCGGCGCTAATATCGATGGCGGTTATCTTCAGGTCAGCGGGAAAGTTTACAGTTTCGAGTCCGGTTCCTATTCCGATATATAGAACTTCTCCGGACAGGTTTTCGAAAAGCGATTTTTGATGGATATTCCAGCGACGCATATCGCCTTTTCTTAGAAAATCAAAAAATTTGGCCACTCGATCATAAGACGGTTTTTTTGATTTCATAACTCTGTCAGCCGCTTGTTAGATAGATAAACCTGTAACGCAACGAAAAATCCTATTACCGTTCCTCCCAAGGTGACGTCAAATAATGCTAGGGGGGGGAGGGTGGACAACATTCCTGCCGGCATGCCTACCAGCATTGCATTTATATGAAGAGGGATCATAACCTCAAAAGCACCGCAAAAAGGCATCAAAAGGACCATTAATATCATCATTAAACTCATCCCAATCAGCCCGCCTAGTAGCATTCCAAGCAGCATATTCAAATTTGGGGAGACGACAAGATAAGTACAAAACGCCATCAAAGCACCCGAAAGGGCCCCAATAAAGAAATCTGCGATTCTTAAGCTCACAAGCTAAATATTTAATAATAAGTTGACGATAAGTCTTTAAAAGCAAACATTTATTTGTCAGTTTACAGTTTTACCAGAATTCTACAATTACATAAATTATTATATTTTAAAGATTTCAGAGTGATTCAAAGACATTGTAAACACGGTTTATGGGTTAACAAAATTGGGAAATGATATTGACACTTAGTGTGTTGCGAGTAATATTACTATAGTAATTATTAACGGATGCGAATTTAAAGGCCATGGCAAAAGAATATTCGGGACCTGAAAAAGCAGCAATTTTATTGATGAGTTTGGGAGAGGACGTCGCGGCAGCTGTTCTATCCAACCTTGAAGAGCGCGAAATTCAGAGTGTGGGAAATTATATGTCCGCGGTAGGAGATGTGGATATTGAAGTCATGGATGCCGTAACTAAAGAATTTTTTGAATTATTGGAATCCGGCGGCGGAGGATTGGGCATAGGAGGCGTGGAATTTCTCAAAACAGCCCTTATGCAGGCAATGGACCCGGCAAAAGCAACAGACATTCTTAATAATATTACAACTCCGGGCGAAGAGTTGGGCGGTGGATTGGAAACCGTTCGTATGCTTGACCCCAAAATCATCTCTAATTTTATTATCAATGAACATCCCCAAACCGCGGCCATAATTCTGGCGCATCTGGATCCGCCTGTGGCGAGTGCAACTATCCGTGAGCTTCCTGAAGAAAAAAGGATGGAAATCGTTCATAGGTTGGCGACTCTTGAAAGGGTTTCCCCAAACGTAATACGTGAACTGGACCGAGCTTTACAGGCGGAGTTTAGAACCTCGGGTGCGGTTTCTGGAAATAAACTGGGCGGTGTTGAAGTTGCGGCGGCGGTAATGGGAACATTGGACCGCCAGGTTGAAACAGAAATTCTTACTTCGATGGATGAAATCGATCAAGATCTTGCAAATGAAATCCGAAACCTTCGGTTCACCTTTGAAGATATCCTCAAAATTGATGACAATGGAATTCAGGCACTTATGAAGGAAATCAATACAGACGATCTTGTAATTGCATTGAAAGCCGCTTCCGATGATCTAAAAGAAAAACTGTATAACAATATGTCCGAGCGTGCTGCAACCATGCTTCAAGACGACTTGGAAGCTATGGGTCCGACGAAGAGAAGTGATGTAGAACAAGCCCAGCAGAAAATCATTGCAGTCTGTAAGAAACTCGAAGATGAAGGTAAAATCATGATCAGCGGTGGCGGCGATGATCTGCTATAAGGCTGCTTTTCCCGCTCCGCATTTTCTTTCTTAAACTTGTGAAATACCTGAACGATTAACCGGAATGAGATGGGACTTGATTCCTTTCTTCTCCTCCAACTTCTCCAAAACACCGTAGATCGGTGTGAGTCCCTTCGACAAAGTTCCCTCTAGATGAATAAAATAGGTTACCGCTGTATCGTTTTCTCCAAGGTTGGATTCAAGATGCAGAATGTTTAACCCCGCATTTGCCAAGGGTACCGTGGCATCCTCCACAACCCCTAATCTGTCCTCGGCAAACAGGCTTATCCGTACATCGGGTTCAAAGTGTTGTTGATTGCCATCTTCTAGTTTTATCAGGTGAGAATCCAGGTTTAGGGGATCACAGACAGATGAAATAATAGTTTCAAGTGATTTTTTATCGCCTTCATGTTCGACCATCAGCATAATAGTAAAATAATTTCCCAAACGACCCATGGAGGACTCGCCAAGATTACAGCCATTATTACAAAGACCCGAACTCAACTTCGCAACAATGCTGGGTTGATCTAGCCCCACTAATGAAAGCATGAACCAATTTCGCATAGTTTATAAACCTTAGATTTAAATTTTATAGCAGTAAGAATAACACAAAATTTAGGTAAAAACGGGTTCATAGATATGGGATCAGAATTTAACCTGATAGTTCCTGATAATAAAAAGGTGGGTTTTTAGAGGGATTTTCTATTCGATCTATTTTAAAAGACTGCTGCTAAGAACCTTCTCTTTTCATCGGAGCATGTGCGTTTAGGATCACGGACTCAAGAATCTTTAGATTTCCTTTTGCGTATTTTCTTGCAACGAAAAAGTGGTTTGTGGCATCGCCATGCCGCCCTAGCGCATCCAGTGAAATTGCTTCATTGTAGTGTGATTCTCCAATTCTTGGATCAACTTCGGATGCCATGTGAAAATGTTTTAACGCTGTATCATAATGTCCTTGATTGTAATGTGAGATGCCTTCCTCATTATGCTGGTTAGCTTCTGCGTTTGCTCCTTCAGGAAGTTTTAAGGCAGAATCCGTAGTAGAGACACATGATGCAATAGATGAAAAAAATAATACGGCCAAGATATATTTTAAGTTTTTCACGGCAAACTCCTTTCGGAGATTTTAAGGCAGGGTTTGCAGGAATTGAAACAGGGGCCGAGTTATCGACCCCTTGCTAAAACAGTTTTGATTAGTGACCGAGATGGCCATTCAAAATTTTAGATTTTAAAAGTTTCTCTTTATTTTTTCCGCTTGCTTTCTTTTTAGCAACACCAAAATGCTTAGTCGCCACTCCGTGCTGCCCCAATTTATCGTAGGAGATTGCTTCGTTGAAATGGATTTCTCCAGAAGAACCATCTATTTTGGATGCCTCCTTAAAGTGTTTCAAGGCTTCGTCGTGATGCCCCATACCCCAATGCTTGATCCCTTCTTTATTATGCATCTTGGCATCTGCTTTTGCATTTTCAGGAAGTTTCATTGGTCCCTCGCCAGCAAAAGCATTTGCTGAAAGGAAAAATAAAGAAAACATAGATGCTGTAAATATGGCTAAAACGGTAGATAATTTTTTCATCGGTAACTCCTTTAAATGTAGATAAAAAATTTAACCAGACCAGAACTATTAAAAGCTTACATAAGCAACGCTATTTAATTTCTATTCTTAACAGCCTTTGCTTACGGATTGCTTGTGTAAATACGTACTCTTATTAAACTATAGTAACTTAAAAAATCCTGCAAATTAAATCCTAAAAAATTTTAGTAAAATTATTAATTTTCTATAGATTTATGACAAAATAGTTTCAGGGTTCAAGCTAGGGAATTTTCAAGTCAGTTGAAAAACGATATACACTGTAAACATCTCAATTGTATAAATTTCATGCAATAACGCTAACAAATTAAATTGGATACAGGCAACCCAATCGATCGTCCCAAGGGTTTTTTATAAAAATAAACCTTTTTAATTCGTTGTTTAGAGGGTAAACACGAGATATGAAATTAGATGGCGTGCATCATATTGGAGTTAATGTCCGTGATTTGGATAGAGCTGAAGCCTTTTATACTGAGGTCCTCGGTTTTAAAGTTATCGATCGATACCAGGAAGAAATTCGTCATTCCATGCTGGACACAGGTGCCGCAAAAATCCATCTTTTTGAGTCGACGGACCTAAAGTTTGATGAAGCAATTCATCGTCTTAGTGAAGATGGCTATGCCCACATGGCTTTTGGAACAAGCAGGGAGAGGTTTCCCCAGGTAATGGCAGAACTAAAAAATAATAATATTCCCTTTCGAGGGCCACTCATCCTGGGGAAAGGGGAGTCTGTCCATTTCAAGGACCCTGATGGTAACCACCTCGAAATCCGCTGCCCAGCAGAACTTTCCTGAAAGAAATACGAAATTTAGTTTCTCCTGATTTTTTTAAAAGAAAAAGTCAGCCAAGCTTAATTGTAAGTTTAAAACCTGTAACTGCTGGTAAGTCTTCAGCCTGTGTTTGTATATTAGAGGTGCGCTCAGGCCATTTTGAATGTGCCAATACATAATGCATATTATTCAAATAACTGAATCTTTATACTTTATTAGATTTAAATTTCTTCATTATTAATTTCCAACTTTTTCAAAATAGAAATTGCCTATAGGTTTTCTCAAAACTATCCCAAAGGACTGTTAATTTTTTTGAAAAATGCTATGATTGAACCAACTCATTTTTGAGGTTACCTCCAAATGGACAAGCCGCCATTCTAGTTTAGCTGTTCCACCCAATTAAAATTCACTTTTTAATAATATCCTAGAATGGAGGAGGTAGTGTTATGGAATGGGTTATCCCTCTAATAATTATATGCGCGATCCTATTTGTGGTTTACACATTCGTAGTTGCTTTGAGTGATGAGGCTTAAAATCTCGTATTGAATAGAATCAATAAAAGTTATTGAGATAGATACAACTTAATGAAGGGATCAGCTTTGTTAAGGTAAGTCAGGAATAGAGTAAAGCTTTGAGCCTAAGGGGCTAGAAATAGCCCCAAAAACTCAAGCAAAGTATCTTCTCATAGCTCTTCCGGCAAAATAATTTAGCAGCTAGTTCTTAGTTGCTGCGTTATTCTCACAGTCCCGATTAGCACCTATTTATATTTTTTCTGAGTAACAAAATAGCATGGGTATTCCTTCCCCAGCCTTATGCGCTACCAGACTGCCCTAAATCGAATGACTTATCATCTACCTGGTCGCGAACCAAAATCAGGGCATTGCCTAAAGTTGCCGGGTAAGGTATACATGTATCCACCACCCGACAATTTTTCAGGCGCCCTATCGCATGCTGCGCTTCCAACTAGGCCTGCTAATTCGCCTTGCATGCAATTGCCTTCGGTTCCTGCGGTGTACGAATCACCCAGACCCGTAGCATTAGTTTTGTCTATTCGATCCTTTTGCGCTTCAAATTCTAAATAAACTTTCCACTCTTCGTTTGTACAGGGAGATTGTGGTTCTGCAACGGCCTCGTCTTTTCTGCCTGGTATCCAATCTCCTACCCTTAGAAGTTGTTGACAATATTTTGGCATGTGTTTCCGCTTCCAAGAATTTCTGCATTTATTTGGCTTGTTCCTGACGTTTATAATCGATCCTTTAAATCGCAGGTCCCTACTCCCATCATGGGTTGGGTACAAGCAACCCCTCTCGGTGGCTTGGCAAAAATCCATTTTGCATTTGTTTGCTTCCTCTTTGGAGTCACACGACGTATCGCAGTGCTCAATGGAATCGCTCCAACCAAAGCCTTTTACTAAAGTTGTGGCGCCGCCAATCGTGCCGCTCCGGGCTGGTTTGCGGATGCTATGCTGTAGCAGATAGAAATTATCGCTAAACTCTCCACCGAGTAGTCCAGCGCCATCGCATTTATTTTTATCAAGGTGCCTTTTTATGAGCTTCTCATTTTTGGCTTGATTTTTGGCTGCTGCTGCCAACCGCTTATCTCCCTCTTCCTGGGCTACCTGAGCCTGCCAAGCAGCATATCCCTCGGGGTTTTCCTTCTCAAAAACTTTCTTTGCGCATACAATATCTATTTCAGTAAAATCATATTTATCTATCTTCTTGGAAGTCTCGAGACCCTCTATGCTTTCATATTTTAAAATCACATCTCTGTTTAGGTACAAATATTTCTTACAAAGTTTAAATCCTCCGTTATCTTTAATTAGATATCTGGCCCACGGCCCACCATATCTCTTTTCCAATCCTGCTAGAGTTTCCGTCACAACGGCCCTACGATCAGCTGCTGCTTGTTCCCGATCAGCTTTCCCCTTTTTTGTTTTTTCCGCTTTGGCTATTTTCTCACAGGCCTTTCTTGCATCTTTAATGTCAAAATCAATTGTAGCTAGTTCTCTTAATTGACTTCTACTACCCGTATACGTCTTTCGGTCCAAGAGCTCCTCTCTTTGTCTATACCGCCGGTCCAAGTCATCGCACTTTATTTCATCAGGGCTTTTTTTCGGGACCTTTGGTCTATTTTGGGCGACGGTTCGACGGGGGGGTAAAACACGCGTCCATTGTTTAACATTTCTAATCGATTTGCAGACAAATTGCCCCCGTATTCTTTTTTTATTTTTATAAGCATTTTGACAACGCTGGTTTTCAATACGGCAACTGTTACCAACGACACAACCCCTTGCTACACGAGGGCTTCGAGACCTTCTGTCCATAGCCAGTTTTCTTTGTTTTTGGTGCCGGAGAACATTGCAGTACTTATGTTTGCCTCGAGATCGCTTACAAACATATTTCATTTTGTTTTCAGCTCTTTTTTGCCTAATGAGTTGGTTGCAAGCTGGCTTCTTTCCTCTGTCACAGTTAGTCTTAAAGGTATTACAATATTTATTAGGCATATACTCCGGACAAGCAGGTGCAGCACTTGCTTGAGAGGGTGTAAAGAAAAATGTAGCTGCGATTAATATCACTGCATTAAAAACGAGTCGGTATTTTTGTAACATTTTTAATTGCCTCTATTTTTTTTTAGATAAATATTGAAATACATAAAGCGTTTTATTCTCACATTAAATTACTGTAATGGAGCTAAATCACCCTCATCCAGTGGCGGCAAGTCACCCTCATCAAGGGGTGGCAAGTCACCCTCATCCAGTGGTGGCAAGTCACCCTCATCCAGTGGCGGCAAGTCACCTTCATCCAGTGGCGGCAAATCATCTAGCGCACCCTCTGGGGCTTCAAAAAACGCTTCCAAATCCTCCTCACTCATATCTTCATTTAAACCCAGATCACTTAGGTCATCAGTTTCTGCATCTGTCAGAGCCGGATCATCCGTTTGAGTATCAGTTGTTGTAGACGTATCCGTTGTTGTATCTGTTAGAGCGGGATCGGTCAGGTTATCTGTTAGAGGGGGATCCGTTTGAGTATCAGTTGTTGCAGACGTATCCGTTGTTGTATCTGTCAGAGCCGGATCATCCGTTTGAGTATCTGTTGTTGTAGACGTATCCGTTGTTGTATCTGTTAGCGCTGGGTCTGTCAGGTTATCTGTTAGCGCTGGATCTGTCAGGTTATCAGTTAGAGCGGGATCCGTTTGAGTATCTGTTGTTGTAGGCGTATCCGTTGTTGTATCTGTTAGCGCTGGATCTGTCAGTTTATCTGTTAGCGCTGGATCTGTCAGGTTATCTGTTAACGCTGGATCAATTTGATTTGGATCGTCTGTCACAGGTGGCATATTTGGATCGTTTGTTACCGGCGGCATGTTTGGATCGTCTGTCACAGGAGGCATATTTGGATCGTTTGTTACAGGCGGCATATTTGGATCATTCATCACCGGAGGCATGTTTGGATCGTTTGTTACCGGCGGCATGTTTGGATCGTCTGTCACCGGCGGCATTGTTCCTGGCGGCATTGTTCCTGGCGGCATTGTTCCTGGCGGCATTGTTCCCGGAGGTACAGTTCCCGGAGGTACAGCTCCCGGCGGCCTCGTTTCTGGCGGCATCGCTCCCGGTGGTACTGCTCCCGGTGGTACTGCTCCTGGAGGCATCGCTCCCGGAGGTACAGCTCCCGGTGGCATCGCTCCCGGTGGTACTGCTCCCGGAGGCATTGTTCCTGGTGGTACAGCTCCCGGAGGTACAGCTCCCGGAGGTACTGCTCCCGGAGGTACTGTTCCTGGCGGCATCGCTCCCGGTGGTACTGCTCCCGGAGGCATTGTTCCTGGTGGTACAGCTCCCGGAGGTACAGCTCCCGGTGGCATCGTTCCCGGAGGTACAGCTCCCGGTGGCATCGTTCCTGGCGGCA
>JAOMDP010000017.1:0-40130 GCA_028345515.1 Nitrospinota bacterium | reverse complement strand
TCTCCTTTGCTATTATGAGTAAGACCTTGTGGGGTTAAAGGTGATCCGATTTCTGAGCCTACCTTGCTAAATGAAAAGACTTGTTTTAGTTGAGTCTGCTGTGCGGAAGAGCTTGCCTTCGCAAAATTAAGAATCAAATTGAGCATGCTTTTTATTTTTGCAAGCCTTTTGAATTCTAATTCCAATCTTTCAATTTTTGTTTGCACTTCTTTAATATTAGCTTCTATCCTTATGGATTCATCAATATTAGAAATTTCAAACGCAGAAGTTGTTTGCTTTTGCTTTTTTATGTGTCCATGCATTTCAAAAGTTTTGGATTTTCTCTCTCGGGAAATTTCTTGAATCTGTGTTTTTATTTTTTCGTCATAAGATTCCAGTGCATCAAACAACTGTGAGTCTTGCTGGGCTGGGTTTAATGTTTTGACAATTGCAGCGCCTATAACAAGTTGATGCAAATTGAGATTTTCATTAATTTCAACTCCCTTAATCATTCTTCGCATTAGATTTAACTGGAATTCTATGATGGCGATATTATTGTAGATGCTGATAGGGGTTGTTTTGTCCTCCATACCGACTTGTTTCAGTTGTGCATCGAGACCCCTTCTTTGTTGGCCCAATTCATCGAGTTGATTCAATAGCTCTTCGGTTTTATCTTGAAAAACTGATTGCGCTTCAAGTGTGGCCAGACCCTTAGGGATAAGTTCATTTTTTTTATTGGTAAGGGAATCGAGTTTATATTGAATAGGTCCCCAGGATAAGATTCCATCCTCGAACTTAATTTCACAGGCTTGAGCCTGGAGAACTTGAGAAACTTTTGTTATATCTAGATTTTCAGAATCAAAAACGACTGGTGAAATATCATCAATGCTGGGCTCAAGTAGAGTGATATCTTCATTCACCCAATAGGGTAAAGTGACATCCATTGTTTCAAGAAACTGTGGTTCTAGATTTTCAAGTATTTGCCATTGTTCATGGAAACGAATCAATATTCTTATAGCATTTTCAGTGAAAACAGATTTTGAAGTTAGTCCGCGAACAAGTTTCTGTATCTTCTCGTTGTTGGCAGCTTGCCGCGCCAGAACCTTGACAATTTGACAATGAGCTTTTAGAGGAAATTGTAACTGCAGAAGAAGATCCATAATCCTGCAATTGTAATAATACTTAATAAGGAATGAAGGGAGCTGGTCATTTCCCTGATTTCCTAAAATTTTGACCATAGATTCTTCCGATTTTTCTTTCCTGTCAAAATAATCTTTAATAATGTCTATTGAAGCTTCCCATTGGCGGCACATAAGTTGAGTAATGCTCTCCCGCTGGGCCTCACTGATTTTGCTTTCAGAAAAATGATAAATAAAATCGTAAAGTTGTTGTGATGTTTTTCGAAAGGAATTGAATTTAGAACGGGTGTCGCGGAAGTATTTTCTCTCTTCTTGCTCGTAAATATAAAGATCGTGATTAAAATCTCGAAGTCCTTGTGGATCTTTTTGTATTAAATCTTGTTCCTTTATCTCTTGCTCATTATATTTTTGGGCTTTCTCCTGCCAGATTTCAAAAGAGGATAACATTTCTATTCTGGATTTATCGAGCCTTTGCTCTATCAGGGGGATGGCAAGGTTTAAACTTGATTCCGTAATTTCTCTGTCGGCAAAGGCTAGTCGTCCTAAACGAAGTGGGCATTGCATACTGATATCTTTGGCAGGATCATCCAATAGTTCCAAAGTTTTTTCCAATGCAGTAAATGATTTGGTCTTGTTTTTATTTTTTTCCTGCACGAGGGAATAGTAATTAAAAAACTCTGGGGAAGGGGGTTCCTGTTTTGAAAGATTTTCAGATAGAATAACTTCGCCCTCTAATGAAACTTGATATTTCGCGATTTGAGTATCAAAGGTTGAGCCGACAAATAAATTTCCCGCAGAGTCCACTAACGTAAGGCAAGGTGCTTCCAGAGCTATATCCGCACTATCAATCGCTTGCAAGTATTGACCGAAGCATGTAAATATTTGGATTCGATTATTGTTAAGATCGGCAATATATAGGAAATCGTTCGATGCGATTGAAATACAAAGTGGATATTGGAATTGTCCAGGCTCGGTTCCGGGTTCGCCAAAAGTTAAAATTTTCTGCCATCGGTTATTAAATTTATGGATACGGTGATTCCCACTGTCCGTAATAAAAAAATTTCCACAGCTGTCGCGGGCGATAGATGTAGGAAACTCGAATAACGGCGGCGCTATTAAATCTGAGGGGGTTTCATAAAGGTCTGCTAGTTTTTCTTCAAGAGTGGTCCCTCTTTGTCCCACCCAACCCAAGGATTTACCATCCATATCGAAGAATTGAATACGGTGATTGTATCTTTCCACTACAATTAGAGTGCCAGAGGTATCTACGAGGATATCGTAAGGTTCGTTCAATTCCCCTTTATCATCTCCACAGGAGCCAAAGGATTGCAGCGCCTTACCTTGCGGATCAAATTTTTGTACTCGATGATTCCAACTGTCTGCGACAAAAATATTTCCTTCTTTATCTGAAGCGAGACCTTTTGGGTATTGAAGTTGGCCGATGTCTTTTCCTTTTTCACCAAAACTGGTTACCAGATTAAATTGCTGATCATAAATTTGAATACGGTGATTAAAATCATCCGCTAACAGAATATTTCCCTCTTGGGTGAGGCACAATCCTGAAGGAGGCGATAATTCCTCCTCTCCTTCTTCTTTTTTTCTATATGCAGTATCGAAATTTATCGGAAAAACGAAGGTCATGATAGCCTTTGATGAAACGGAAGGGAGGCTGTTAAAAAACTGTAAGCCTTTTCAGTCAAGCCGCATTTAATCACAAAAGCTGTGATATTTCAATCGACCTATTGAAGTGAAAATAACAGAAAATGTCTAAAATTTTATTACCGGACTGGTTTGAGTGTTTTTTCTTATTTATATAGATAGATATAGGTGCAAAGCTTCGAGATTATTTTTGCCTGCGATCATAATGACCAACGGTACGTTTTGTAAAGGAATGGTTTTAAAGCACGATTTGTGTTTTAAATGGTTTTATTGTTTCTCTTTGCGAGTAAAAATAACTGATAATCCAGCGGAAATCCAAACATCTTGTGTTTCCACCTGAATTTGGCAATTTTTGCAAAGATTTCGTATGCCCATACGAAAAGTAATTTTTTTATTGGATTTTTAATTCTTCCTTTTGCCCAGACTATGGTATCGGCATCGAGAAACATAAAAATATAACTTGATATCATGGAAACCAATTGTGCTTGTTTTGTGGTGACCCAGGGTGTTTGTTTTTCGTAAAGCCTCATATGTGTCCAGCCATCCAAATGTTTGGGTTCTTGAAAACCTAGTTTAACGGCAGTATCGTATAGAGGGGTTCCTGGGTAGGGCATGTAGATAAACATTTGTCCTCGATTGCGACTATCATAAGAAAGAAATTTATCTAGCATCTTAATTGTTGCATCGATTTGACCGTTGGTCTTCTTGGTTAGTTCCTGATGAGTATGATTTAACATGGGTATTCCAACCAGTGTTGAGAATATGACTTTAATGCCATACTGGCGGCATTTTTCAGCAAACTTATAATTGTCTTCAACGTCCATATCTTTATCGATCACATCTAAAGATTCTTGATCGCCAGATTCAGCACCACACAAAATGCTATAGGTACGAGAATCTCTCAATAACTCCCACAATTCATCGTCGGCTTCTGCTAATTGTTTGGCCCTGCCATCCAGGTTGCCGAGTCTTAGGGTTAGGCCTCTTTTAATAATCCCCCTCAGGATAGCTTTTGCTCTTTTTATATTCACGAAAAACAAGCTATCGTATAAATTTACTCCGTTAACGTTGTAGTTGTTCTGCAATTTTTCTAGATCATCAAGAACAGCTTCTGGATGTAATCCGACCCAGCTTCTATTATTCACGGTGACCTCACTACAGAAGGCACACCGGTAGGGGCAACCATAACTGGAGACATAATTGATGGTTCGGTTTCCAAATTCTGTGACCATCACGCATTTTTCTATATCAACTAAATGATAGGGAAGAGCTGGCCAGTCATCAATGGATTCAAGATTTCTATCGGCATTGGTAAACACCTCTCCATTTTCTTTCCATATTACTCCTGGAATATCTTTGTAGTTCTCACCAGACTCAACTCGTTTTACGACATCATGCAGGGCCCGAGCTCCCTGTCCTTTGATGACAATATCAATATAGGGACTTTCCAAGACCTGATAGGGATGAACTGATGGGTGCCACCCCCCCCAAATGATTTTTATGTTTTTATTTGCCTTTTTGGCGATCTGGCTCGCCTTGAGTCCCCCTTTGATTTGCAGTCCGGTCATTGCAGATATCCCTAGAACCAAGGCGTCTTTGGCAGATTCTCGAATTTCCTCATAAGGATCAGGATACAGATTTTCAGCAATGATATTTATTGGGTAGCCTTCTTTGTCAAGAAAGCGGGAAACGCATATCAGCGAAATCGGAAGATCGACCGGTTTGTAATAAGGGTCGGGTCTTGGATTGAATAAAAGTATTGAGTTTTTCATGAATTTTTAATCGATATAGACACTCTTTTCATAACGGTATTTTCAGCTTAAATATTAAACGGTAGGGGGGGGCATTATTGGTAAGTCTACCTTTGGCTTCAGCGACCCATTCTTTGAACTTGATTATAATCTAGTTGGAACCGGCTTTTAAGTGCCAATATGGAATATTATCGTTTTTATTTAGGGTCGGATAGTATTAATCAATAATGATATGTTTTTGTATTTCAGAATCGGAGGCGATTCGGGTCCTTTGTATCTGGAATCGTCGAAAGAGCATTTTAGGTAATAATTTTAGAGCACCCCATTTACTTTTAAACAAAACACGGCCTTGGCCTCGATAGGTGAAATATTTTATATCTGCAAACTGGTGCTTCCAAATAGAACTGAGATATTTAAAGTACATTTTAAGAGAGTAGTTTTTAATGAAAACCAAGATGTCATTGCGTTTACATAAATAAACATAGCGGTCACTATATAGACCTACTGTGGCGGTTCCAATATGGTAAACCTTTGATTTTGGTAGATAGACGGCTTGAAATCTTTGTAGCTGGCTACGCATGTTCAGGTCGACATCTTCCGCAAAAATAAAGAAGTCCTCATCGAACAGGCCGATTTGATTAAAAAGCTCTTTGCGATAAATTCCTGCTCCGGCACAGGCCCCGAAAACATAATTTTCCAGATCATATTGACCAATGTCTTTTTCTCCCTGTCCCCGGCCTCCTCCTGACGACCAGGCATGGAATAGGTCGCCTGTATTATAGAAAACATCCCGATTATCCAAGAACATCATTTTTGTGGTTCCCATTCCACATTCAGGGTGTCGTTCCATGCCTTCATAAAGCTCTGTTAACCAATCGGGGGCGACTTCTATATCATTGTTCAGTAGGACTATATATTTAGCATTTGAGTTTTTAATACCTTCATTACAGGCAATGGCAAAACCCTTATTATGAGGAAGTTTTAGTAATCTCACCCAAGGATATTTTTCTTCAATTAGTTCACGGGATCCATCTGTCGAACCATTATCAACGACGATAACTTCAAAGTTTTCAAAGTAGAGTTGATCTAAAGAATCAAGACACATGCTGACAAAACGCATACCATTCCAGTTGGGGACAATGACACTCACAACAGGGTTTTCGGGACGGATCCGTTGGGGTAGCTCAGGTTTTACATTCTTATCAATTCTGGAATCAATTTTTGAACTGTGGGCTTCTTGAGCTTCACTCAGCATAAATTGAGCTCCTTGGTGGGAAGGGTTGAGTTTTACACATTTTTTTAATAGCTCTTGTTTTTCTCTAAACGGCGCCAACCGAGCCATTCTAAAGAAGGCATTGCTTTGAATATGTAAAAATTGTTCGGAAGAATCTGTGATTTCTTTAAATAAGGCATAGGCCTTAGATTGACTGCCTGAATTTTCCAGAGCCGAGGCTTTGGCATATTTGAGAATTCCATTGTCAGGATTTTTTTCCAAATACAGACTTAAAGTGTCATGTTTCGGCCTTATTTCAATATCCAGTTCTGCGAAAGCTTTTACGGCCATAGTATATATCCACTCTCTATCTTTTCGAGATTCAATCTCTTGGGATTCATCCAATAAATTTTTTAGCCCTTCACGGTTTTTTATTGCTAACAAACATTCGATACAGAGTTCCCAGGCATCATAGCGGTTGGGGTATTGTTTCCTAATACTGTCGAAGCTTTCATGGGCTTCTTGGTATTTTTTCTCGTGTTTTAACTGAACTCCAACTACCATGGATTGTTTATGGTTTAGCCCAAAGTATTTGACCTCTTCCTGGTATAGTCGCATTGCCTCATCAAACTTATTCAATTTGATTTTTATTGCGGCAAGATGAAATCTCAAATCTGACCACTTGGGAGATAATGCAATAGCTTTTTCAAAAGCCTTTTCAGCTTCATGAGGCAAGTCGAGCGCTGAATAGATTTCTCCTAAATAAACGTTTCCTTCCTTATCGTTAGGGTTCAAGCGTAATAGGTTTCGACATTCCTTAAATGCTATTTTTAATTTGCCTCTCTCCAAATCTTTTCGATTCAAGGCCGGGGCATGCCAATCGGCTTGAGTCAGATCCTCCATTTGCCGCATTTTTTTCTGCCACGGTAATGAAATTGGGTTTAGTGCTATAGGAGTTGAACTTTTAAGGCGGTAAACAGGAAATCTTGCCAATACTACTTTTAAGAGTTCATATTTTAAACCAGTAATTTCTTCCAACTTTTCCATATCGAGATCTGGAAATGTTTTAATAACGTATTTTGGTTTGTACTTAATTAGTCCACCTACAATGCTATCGTAAAAACCTTCTAGGTCCTTTGTATCCCAGGGACCTATTGTGTAGTGGAGAAAATTATCTGCTGCTGAGCAATCGGTCAAATGATAGAGTTGAGAGAAAGTTCCCCACACAAAAATTCGTTCGTTAGACTCTCCACGCATTCTCATTAGCCGTTTAAGAATTTTGCCCAATCTTGGGATATACAAATATTGATCATATTTTTCGTATTGCGCTAGGGTTGTGCGATTAGTGGGTTTTAAATAATAAAAAAGAAGAGACTTTATATTATAGATAAGGAGCATTAAAAAAATGACAGCGACTATTATGGACAAAGCAGGTTTCTGTTGCATAACCCAATGCATTCCCAAACCACATCCTGCGGAAAGTAATGCAAACCAGGGGAGATAGTGATATCTGGAAAAGGCACGCTGTAAAATAATAGTACTCAAGGTAATCAAAGTGAAAGCAGTAAGCCAAAAGATTTTTTCTTCAGCAATAAAGAATGCTAGCGCCGCTATTCCTCCTATCCAAATAGGGAGGGATTGTTTTATGAGTAAAACTATTTCAAACCAAATACTGAAATGCAGGGTTTTGGTTTTGGTAATTCGTAGGGTAGTTGCCATTCGAGTTTTTATTTGTTTTAGAGATTGGGCATCCCAAAACCCGAGCTTCCAATCAATTAAATTGGAAATAACGATTACGCCTGTGGTTGCAATGGCAAAAAGCAATGCGGATGATCCGCCATTATATATCCAAACTAAAGGGGTTATAGCTCCAGGATAAATGATCATATTGCACTTAGCTATGGCGGCAAAACCAAAGCAAAGCCCTGCATAAAAAACTGATCCATTTAAAAGAAACGCCAAGCCTGAAAAAATAAAAGGAATATAAAATTGTTCAAAATTAAAAGAGCCTGCGGTCAGGTCTGGTGATGTTCCATAAAAGGAGTAAATTATTCCACCTGCAAATGCAGCCCATGGATTTTTTGTGATAACTAAAACAACCCAGTAAATGGAAATGCAGGCTGCTGCATGGAAAAAACTTTGTAAATTACGGATTCGCAAATGACCTTTTTCGGAAGAAGAAAAAACCTTGTCGAACAAAATCATCTTCCATACCGGTAGACCTATGATCTGAAGGTCCTCCTTCCACTTAAAACCTTTTTTCATGAACTGGGCACGATAGGTATAAATAGCAAAATCATCGTCCAATGGAAATTTTAGAAAGGGCAGTCGACAAAGAAATGCTGAGACGATAACAAACAGGATATGAAATGTTGTTAAGGTATACATATGTGCTTTTAGTTAGCCCTGTTTAATAGAGATGGTCAGTAGATTTTTATTTGAGCTTATTTACCCAATATAGTACTTATCGGTAAAAACTTGAGATTGCCTAAGTTGTTAGTGGTCTTTTCAGGCACTAGCCTTAAACACAGTTTATGACAAGCTAAGGTCTTGGCATTGAATTCAACTGTCTGATTATAGTTTAAAATTATTATTTTATAATAAAATTTGAGGGGATAATTGAGTGAGAAGTATTTTGCAGGAGCTTTTTTGAAGAAAAAACGTAAGAGGTTATTTGGGATGGATTACGCCGAAAATCCAAATGAGAGCAGGTTCTAATGTTTGATTATAAAAGCTGCTTTGTCGTAACCAAATAGAACGCTTTCCCGTTTGTCTTTGAAAAATGAATCTACAGCAATTCTTTCGCCATAAGTTATGCCTAAGGAATAATCCTGAAACATCATTATTCCTCCCGGTACCATTTTTTCATAAAGATGTTCACAGAGATATTTTGTTGGAGCGTATTGATCGCAATCAATATGCGCTAGAGATAGTTTCTCTATTCCCGAATTCTCTAGGGTATCTTTAAAGGCCCCTTCAAAAATTTCTACCTGATTAAATTCGGAAAGTAGATGTTTTAATTGTTCCGGCCCTATTCCAGACCGAAATGAACCTTTCTCAAAATAATCCACAGAGTTTTTATCAGGTAGCCCGGAAAAACTGTCAAACAGTAGAAGTTTTTTCTTTTGATCCACTTTTATATGTTCCATCACAGATGCCATAAAATAAGCGCTGCCTCCCTGGAAAACTCCAAACTCAGCCACATGTCCTTCCAGAGGTGCAACCTGTTTTAAAAATTGATAGCAACTATACCAATTTTCCTCAGTGGTGTACCAGACAACGCCTTGCTGGACTAAAAAAGACTGCGCTTTTTTGCAAAGGGACCGAAATTCCACTTCGGTCAAAGGGTTTGTATCTCGATGGATTGTCCACAATTCTTTTTTTGAAAGCGCTGATTCCGATATTTGCTCAAGAATAGTGAAGAGAGATGGTGAGTCGACCATGACTACAATCAAATCAAAGTATTCGTGATTTGCTTGCGCTTCCTTAAAGGAGATAACCGGAATGTGGTCTAGAAAACAATTCTCATTATGTAAGAAGTTGTCAATAATATAAGTTGGAAGAAATTTGCTACCCAGCATTTTTTTAAAATCAATAATAAGTTTTTTTGTCTGGTAGGTATAACCCCAAAATGCAATAGGTTTTCCCGGGTTATTTGTTAGGTAGTTATGAAGCTTTAAGGTCAATTCGTCTAGATCATGAATGCAATGGTCGGCTTTTAAAATATCCTCTGGAATCATATTGATAAATGCTCCAAATTGGTTAATTGCATAACTTTGGTTATTTTCAGAGACCCTTACTTATGCAATTCTTTTCGGTTTTTTTTATAAAACATCAAGGAGAAATCGCTTGTATTGAATTGTATAACAGAATGGTTTTGCCTGACAGGAAGGTAGTTTAAAAAACAACCGCCAAAATGGCAAAGCTAATTTTTTCAGATTCAAAGGTATTGCTTCGACGGCTTGCTTTTCTCACAAGGATTGGAGAAAATAACATCGACGTCTACGAAAACGGAGAAACAAATGCAAGAAGACCAAACCAAACATTTAAAAGATATCGAAACTAGAATAGATCAGCTCCGGGGGTTTCTTTGACGTTGAAAACAAAATAAAAACCCTTGAATCTTTGGATGCAATAATTACCCGGCCAGGATTCTGGGAAGATAACCAAGAAGCGCAGAAGTCTCTTCAAAATAGGTCTGCGTTACAACGCCAAGTTGAAATTTGGAAAACCCTTCAAAGTGCCAGTGATGATATTGGTGCTATGCTTGAGTTATCGCAAGAAGAAAATGATCCCTCCCTGCTGATCGAAGTTCAATCCTCGTTAAAAGATCTTGATGCGCAGGTTGCTGGGGCCGAGTTCAAGGCTCTCCTTTCAGAAAAAAATGATTTCAATAGCGCTTTCGTGGCTATTAACTCTGGTGCAGGGGGTACAGAGTCTCAGGACTGGGCTGATATGTTACTTCGAATGTACCTAAGGTGGGGTGATCGAAACGGATTCAAAACTGAGGTTCTTGACACTCAATATGGAGATGAAGCTGGAATAAAAAGTGCTACTGTACAATTTTCTGGTGATTATGCATTTGGTTATTTGAAAGCGGAGATTGGAGTGCATCGTCTGGTAAGAATATCTCCATTTGATTCTAATAAGAGAAGACATACTTCTTTTGCCTCGATTTTTGTTTACCCCGAAGCGGATGAAGATATTCAAGTCGGGTTAAAAGAAGAAGATCTTAAAATTGATGTCTATCGCGCTTCAGGTCCTGGTGGTCAGGGTGTCAATACAACTGATTCAGCAGTTCGTTTGACCCACGTACCATCAGGAATAGTGGTTCAGTGTCAAAATGAAAGATCACAACATAAAAATAAAGCTTCGGCAATCAAGGTATTAAAGGCTCGTTTGTATGAAATTGAGCAGGAAAAGCAGGAAGAGGAAAAAAAGGAAATGGAAAAACAAAAAAAGAAAATTGAATGGGGAAGCCAGATTCGCTCTTATGTTCTCCACCCTTATCAGCTGGTTAAAGACCTGAGAACGAATGTGGAAACCGGAAATGTGGATGCGGTATTAGATGGCGACCTGGATATTTTTATCCAAGCGTTTCTACGTTTTCTTAGCTCAGAACCGGGTGGTGCTGCAAAATGAAGTCCTGCCTACACTCAACGTTAGTCAACGACCCGTTTGGTGACCCCGGCCTTTTGGTCCAATTCTTATTTCAAAAACGATCTCTATTATTTGACTTGGGGGATATTTCGCCACTAAGTAATGCGGAGCTTTTGAAAGTTTCACATGTTTTTGTTAGTCATACGCATATCGATCATTTTATTGGTTTTGACCGCCTGCTAAGAACGGTTTTCGGGCGTGAAAAAACAATCACCTTTTTTGGGCCTGAAAACTTTATTAAAAATGTGGAAGGAAAACTGACTGGTTTTACCTGGAACCTAGTAGATCGGTACGAAGAATCTTTGACCTTTAAGGTGGTCGAGGTGAGAGAGGGACGGTTGTTAAAAGCCACCTTTAAGGCCATCGATAAGTTTAAGAGGGTTGATGAGCAAGGGATTGAATTAAAGAATGGGATCATTCATGAGGACCCTCTATTTACAGTAAGTGCTGCAGTTCTGGAACACCGAGTTCCGTGCTTGGGGTTTTCCTTACAGGAAAACCTTCATGTAAATATTAAAAAAGACCGATTAGAAACTATGCAGATTGTTAAAGGTTCATGGTTAAATGAATTAAAACAATCCGTATTGAAAGGAAGACCGGATTCCCATGCAATCGATGTTCCCTTCGAGGGGAATGGTAAATCAGGGCAGCATCAATTGACATTAGGTGAGTTGAAAGAAAAATTGATAGATATTACACCTGGTCAAAAAATTGCATATGTTGTGGATACGGTTTACAACGAACAAAATAAAAGAAAAATTATAGATTTGGTACAATCTGCTGATATATTTTTTTGCGAATCTCCATTTCTTGCCGACGAAGAGTTGCGTGGACAGGAAAGGTTTCACCTGACCTCTCATCAGGCTGGAATATTAGCGCGAGAGGCCTGCGCCAAAAAACTCAGCGTATTTCACTTTTCGCGTAAGCATATGTCTCACCGGGAGCGTTTTTATGAAGAAGCAGAAAAAGCTTTTCGTGGCACATAGGTAGCTTTTCTCATAAAAAAATAGACCCTGAGTTCTCATTCTTTTAGAAATGTCGCTTTTTCAAAGAATTTTAAGGATTCAAATGTTACAAAAATCTTCATATGATAAGTTTAGACTTTCTAAACTGGCCCAACTTCTGATTTATTTTAGGCAACTTATTTTTCCTGGTTCCCAAAACTATTGGGAGAAACGTTATTCTTTAGGTGGAAATTCAGGCGAAGGTTCTTACGGCAAAAGCGCGGAGTTTAAATCTGAGATTGTGAATGAATTTGTTCGCGAAAATTGTATCGATTTGGTTACAGAGTACGGATGTGGAGATGGAAACCAGCTTACCTATGCAAAGTACCCTCAATATATTGGTCTGGATATCTCTCAGCAGGCGGTAAAGCTCGCATCTAAAATTTTTTCAGAGGACCCCGCCAAAAATTTTTTTGTATACGACCCCAACCAATTTGAAACTAATCAGAAAATTTTTTCCGCCGAGTTAGTTCTTTCTTTAGATGTTATTTATCATCTAGTAGAGGATGATGTATATCGTAAATATCTCACAAATGTATTTAGCTCCGCGAAGAAATTTGTGGTTATTTATTCTACTAATGAGGAGGTTCCTCAGATATTACACTCCAGGCATGTGCGGCATAGAAGGTTTACCCGCGATGTTGAAAAATGGTTTCCTGACTGGCAATTAAAAGACACTATCAAGAATAATCAGCCGAAAAATAAGTCAAAAATCAATGAACCTTCAATTGATTTTTTTATTTTTCAAGCCTGTTAAAACAAGTTCAGTTTTGAAAATAATTTTAAAGAATCTATTTGATGATTTGGATTGATTTTGCCTTATTGTGGTATGCCTCGTTTCGGGCCTGTCTTAACTGGTGTGAATGGGCGCTCAAGTGGGAGAAACTGGCTTTGGCTTTTCTGTGTACCTTGGCATTGAAAAGCCTGCTTTTATTTTTCCTAATTCGTTTGGGTATAAAGCCGAGCGTAATTATCCAGGTAAGTGCAAGTATATTAATTTTGATTTTTGCTTTGTTTCTAAGGGCAAGAACAGGATTCGAAGAAGCACCGATCGAGGACCGGGGAATGTTCTCGTTGACTCTACTTTGTGTGGGTGGGCTTTTTATTTTTGCTATGATCAACGCATGGTTTTTTCCGATAACCCAGTCGGATGCTACTTGGTATCATATTAGAGGTATGACCTTTTTTAACGAAGTCGGGTTTGATTCTGATTGGGTTGTTCCGCAACTTAAACAATATCCTCCTTTCATTCCTCTCTTGTTTGCTTATTTCATTTCTTTTAAAGTAAAGTTTTTAAAAATAATTTTTCCTCTTTTATATCTTTGCCTTAATATTATTTTTTACTCGCGTGTTTTTTCTTTAACTAAAAACAAAAAGACGACTTGCTTATTTACAATGATCTTAGCAACAACTCCTTATTTTTGGTGGCATGGTGTTTTGCCTTTTCTTGATATGACAACGGCAGTTTTTTACTCAACTGGAATTTTATACTGGTATTTTTGGATTCAAACTAAAATAGAAAACCCTTCATTTATTGAAAGTAGTTCCTATGCCTTGGTTAGCGGGGTTTTATTGGGGTTGGCTGCTTGGACCCGAATAGAATTTCTTTTATATGATTTGGTTCCAATTTTTTTGACACTTTATATTTATAGTCGATATCAAGATGAAAATGCGAATCCGAAATCTTTAGGAGTATTTTTTATAGCACTTCTTTTTCTTCCTTCGATTTGGTTTTTAAATTTACTCACATTTGAAATAAATCTATTGAGTCAAACGGAAATGGTGGGTGGAGTTTGTATTTTATTATGGGTCCTTGCTTTAGTTCTAAAATTCAGCAAATGGAAAATTTCTGAACTAAATATTATTTGGGCATTTGCTGCTTCGGTTATCGGTTATTTTGTTTTGCTTCTAATAGTTGGAATAGGGCCTGTTCCTGTCTGGAAGAAAATTGTGATTAGTTTGTATAGAACCTCAACGGTTCATATTTTTTATTTATTTACGTCCTTTCTTGCTATTTTTATATATTTTGAGGATCTAAAAGTGTTGTCGGAAGTAAAAAAATACTTAGGTTGTTTTTTGATTTTGTTTCTTTTCACCCATTTGGCGATATTTACATACGCTAACCCCAAATGGTCAACTCTCGGTGAGTTTGTTTATGCGACTTTTATTCAACCCGGAAATAGCGTTAACCTATCCGATACTCGTGGAATGATGTCTTTCTATCCTGTTTTCATATTTTTTATTTCGTCACTATCTTTTGTAAGGCAAAAGCTATTTAATGACTAAGCAAAATTGGGTTGAAAATATAGTTTTAGGAATATTGGCGTTTAATATATTTATTTTGGCTTATGTGTTTTTAATTCCACGAGCACAATTTATGATTGATCATTGGGGATCCACTCCTGAGGCTCTGATGGAAATTCAGGGAGTTATGGATATACCTAATCAGTATTCGAAAACCTATAAAGTTGCTAACTATATACGTAAAACTACAACGAACGATTCAATAATTTTGATGCCCAACGATAATTGGGAGTTTGGTTCAAATAGATCTGTGGTGATTCAACGATTGTATCCAAGAAAGGTGTATTTTTTTGGCGATGAAGGTTTTTATGATGGTAAGAATAATTCTAGTATTGAAACATCTTTATATGCGGTAGCCTTTTCTGGTGATGGTGCTAATTTGTGTTTTGAGCAGGACTCTGAAAAATTAGGTAATACAGGTTTTGTGATTTGCAGGATTATCATTTCTAATTAAAATTTTCTTCGCTGGTGTTAAGGGTTGTGCTAATAAGAAGATTTTTAAAAAAAGC
Organism: Nitrospinota bacterium; assembly: GCA_028345515.1. Classification (GTDB taxonomy): domain Bacteria; phylum Nitrospinota; class Nitrospinia; order Nitrospinales; family VA-1; genus UBA8687. Next base: position 25,412 of record JAOMDP010000017.1, on the reverse strand, counting down.
CATACCTATTAAAGCCCAAATCATCTCAAATACCCTATCCACAGCTGTTGCTAAAACTCCTTGTTTGAAACCTGACCCGAAGGATTGAGATAAGAAGCCAACTACTAATTCTCTCGACCCAATGTCGCTTTGTAACATTGGAACAAGGCGAACAAAAGCTGATACGGTTGTAAATATATAACAATATAAAATATCAATATTTATACCAATTGCTTTACAGGCAAAATAAAAGCGTAACCCCATTACAATAAATAAAAATAAATTATTTAGAATAAGTTTTCTAAATAGTGGTTTGTTTTGAAGAATATTATTCAAAATTTTAGTTGTTTGTAAAAAAGCTTTAAAAAACCTGTTTTCGGATTTAGCAAATCTTGAGGGGTTTTTAACAAGATAGAGAATCGTAATTATCATTCCTAGAAACAGAAGTCCAAGGGCCAGGGTTTTTACGGAAAGAGTTATGGAATAAAAAGAAATGCCAAAAGCAATGCTAGCATTAATCAGTATCATTATTAAATGATCTGCTCCTAAGGACCCTACAAAAGAAGTATATGGAAAATTATGCTGTCTTTTGAGATAGTTTGATGTAATGAGGGAACCCGATTTGTAGACTACTCCGTTGAGGGATGAAGAAATAAAAGAAAGCCCTACCCATTCATTAAGTTTCAGTTTGATATTGAAAGATTCGGTGATGATCCGTAGTTTGTTGCCATTTATGATAATTGATAAAATGGAAAGTAAAGAAAGGGTGATAAATAAAATCGAGTTTACTTGTGAAATTAAATAAAAATCTTCTCTATACTGATAAAACAAATAAAAAGATATTATTGCAATTGTAAGGGTGATCAAACCCTTTGTCCAATTCAGTAGGGTTGAAGGCATGAACTTAAATGAATTCCTTTAGTTGATCGACAATAAAATAACTTGGAGAGTATTTTTTTGAAACCGGTTTTACTCTATATGATTTGTAATTGGCAACAAAATCCTCAATGATTTCCGAATTAAATTTGGATAATACGACATTGGTATTCAAGCCTTCCATTCTTTCGGTTTCGTTTCTGAACAAAAGGCAGGGAATTCCTAAATAAGAACATTCCTCCTGATTGCTTCCGCCATCGGTAATAATAAATGCAGCCTTTCTAAGGATTTTATTGAACTCAAAAAATCCTAATCGAGGTAGCAGGTGGCAGGCAGACTCTTTTTCAAGTAAACCATATAAGTTTGCCTTTTTAAGAGCAACTCGGGTTGGAGGGTGAAGTATAAAAAGAATTTTTATTTCTTTGGAAATTTTTATTAATTCTTTGACGACTTTTTCCAGTTTTTCTTTTTTAGAGATTGTTTCAAACCTATGCAGACTGGCAATGGCAAACTCTCCTGAGGCTTCCACTATTGTATTTTCCAAGCTCACTTTTTCGGCTAGTCTAAGAGAATCCAACAAGGTGTTGTGGTGGGTGCAAAAAGCGGTTTTTTTATATGGTTTCACATTTTGAGTAGCTTTTTCATTTTGGCAAAAAAATATGTCTATCAGGCCTATTTTAGCTGAAAAGACACGGGTTAATTCCTCTGGAAATGGTTTGAAATAATTGAATGACCTTAATCCCGCTTCCACTTGTGCGACCTTCAATCCTTGGAACTTTGCTATGGCTCCCCCTAAAAATAAAGGAGGCGCATCACCGTGGATGAGTACTAATCCTTTTTTGTCGTTTTGAAATATTTTTTTTCTTCTTAAAAAGCCATAAATGAGGGTCCTGAGTGACCAAAGAATCATATCTTTTATATTAGTAATATCCTTATTCAAATCTCCAATCACAATATTTGGATTCTTTATTCCAAATTGGGAAAAAATTTCATACATTGTATCCTTATGCTGAGCTAGGAAAATAAAATTATAATCAATTCCCCGTTCTTCAAGTTCTTTCATGACGGGCGCCATTTTGATTATTTGGGCACGAGTTCCTATGATTACATGAAGCATGACAATTTAATTGAGGAGGAATAGAGAGCCAAAGTTTAATAAAACCTTAGTCTTTTGGTTGGGTTTCCTGATTTTTTATTCTTAACTGAATATCTTCTAAAAGTTGTCGGTTTACGGAAATGAGTTCTGCTGCAATACCCATCATTATAATTTGAAAACCAACTATAAGTAGGATTGCAGATAAGATTAATGATTGAATATGGCCTTCAGTTTGTCCTATAAAAAAGAAAAAAAGGTATCGACAACCAATAGCAAAGCCTAAAATAAATGTAGCGCCTCCTGCAATAGTGAAAAGCCTTAAAGGGCGATACATCGAGTAAACTTTTAGCATCGTAATAAAAGATCTTTGCAAATAGACTTTAATGCTGGGGAAAAGTCGCGATTCTCGTAACTTTTTGTTTGTTTTTACCGGAATATGTGTAATCGCTAGATTTTTTTTGCCCGCACTAATTATGGTTTCGATGGTATAGGTAAAATCTGAAACAACATTAAGTTGAAGTGCGGCATCCCTGCTATAAGCGCGAAATCCGCTTGTTGCGTCTGGAATGAGGGTTCCAGATAATTGCCGCACTACCCAACTACCAAATTTTTGGAGGAATATTTTTATAGGCGAAAAGTGACGGATTGTTTCCACTTGCCTGTCCCCTACAACAATATCTGCTTCTTTTCTCAAAATAGGTTGAATCAGCTTACTTATATCACCACCAAAATATTGATTGTCAGCATCTGTATTGACAATAATATCTGCATTAAGTTTTAATGATTCGTTAATTCCAGAGATAAAGGCTTTTGCTAGCCCCTTATTATTGGTGAATTGAAGTATATGATGGACACCCAATCTTTTAGCTACCTCAAAAGTCTTATCTGTACTCCCATCATCAATTACAAGAATTTCGATACTATCTATACCCTCAATTTTTTTCGGTAGGTCTGCCAGAGTTTTAGGAAGTGTATGTTCTTCGTTTAAACAAGGGATTTGAATAATTAGTTTCACGGGAATAATTATAGTATTTTTCAGATGATGCCGGAGCGATGAAATATAGATACCTTATCGGCGGAAGATTGAGCTTGGAAAAGGTGGATCTGAATTTCGTATGAGTTGTTGATTCTTTTGACCGGGGCATCGAGCACAATTTTCTCATATTCATTATTTTCAAGGATAAACTTCAATTTATCCTTTAGGGGACTCGTTAGTATAGTTGAATTGATATCCCATTGATCCCCTCTCAAAACAATCCAATCCGGTTTACTTTTCATGCTTAATTCCTTATTGTGAATCATCTTAAACCCAGTATAAAAAGTCAAAGATTCCAACTCGTTATCAATATAGCATGTTTCTTCTTTTTTCCCATGAGTTTCAAAAAATTTGACAATCTTATCCAAAGGTCCTTGATATGGGTTGGCAAGTTCTCTCCAGTATTGAAAAAAAATAGATTTGAATTGGATTTCTCGCATAAAGGTTTTATGGATACCATGCAAGTATAAATGCGTTTGAACTTCAGTTTGAGGAATTGGGAGTATTTGTTTAATGGGAAACAAAGGACCAATGTGAATAAAGTTGGAAAAAATTAGGAACCCTAAAAAAATATATTGCTTAATAATAAAACCATTGAAGAGGTAAAAAACCAGCCACCCTAATAGAAGAAAGAATATTGGAATACAGGCTGCTATATATTGTAATAAAGGAATGGAATGCAGTGAAGCAGTCAGCAAAATAAAAAAAACAGAAATAACTAAAAGTGAAACTGGCCTGCTAAATTTTTTTAAAGGTCCAAGTAATAAAAATGGAATTAATATAAACGGGAATAGATAATTATTAATTTGAAAAAGAAAACCCAACAAATTCTTCAAATAACCTAAATAAGAAGTATCTATTAAAGGGCTAGTAGATGTGTAAAATGCGGCTATTCTTTTTGATAGAGTAGGTATAAATAGAAGCCAAGGCAAACATAATGTGGCGGTTATGGCTGCGGGAATTTTTATCTTCCCTAGGTTTATTGGTTCCACTTCTTTTCTATACAAAAACAAGTGGGTCAGCATTCCCATTATGAGTCCTGCAAATTCAACGTACATGGTATGAAAAAAAATAATTGCTGTAATAGTAAATGGAATGGAGTTCCATTTTTTCTTATCAAAAATTTTGATATAAAAATTAAGCAATATAGGTGTTAATAAAATAGGAATGGCAACATAACGAGAGGTTCTGAAGTAAAGGAGAGCTGGTACAGATGTGGCTAGCAAGGTTGCTGAAAAAACAGCTATAGATTTTTCTTCTGTAAGTCGAACTGCTAAATGGTACAGGCAAAATACAGAAAAGAGACCCGCGATAGCAAACGGAAGTCGGGCTGCAAAAGTGTTATTTCCTAAAAAATATAATGAAATAGACTGAAGGTAGTAGGGCACCCAGGTTCTATATATGAAAACACCATCTAAAATATCTGCAAAGAGCATGGTTGCATTAAGGCCATCGGAATGCATTGGAAACCCATACTTTAATATGGTGGTTGAAATAAAAGTATCCCCTCCTTCATCGACCTGTAAAACGCTATCATCCAAGCCTGTGAAAATTAATAAAAATCCAAAAGCTAGGATAAAGGTGATGGCAAGGTGGGATTTGAAGATAAAACGGATGGATGTCACTTTAAGAGACCATATTCTCAGTTAGTTAAAAATTTCTTTTTTAGTATTATACCCAAGAGTCTGTCCTGTCGGGATCAAAACTTGGTTCGTAGCAGGTTCATTCATGGTGCAGCAGAATTATACGGTTAGATAATATGTAGCCCTATGTTATGATCGCATTTTTAGATTTATCGGCTTAAAAATACCCTGATATTAGCTAAAAAATTTATAAAAATGGATGCTCCTGAAATATCTGTAATAGTTTTAGCCTATCGAAGTGCTGAAACGATAACCAGTTTCGTAGAATCTCTCGTCCATTCCTTGGAAAAGAATAATCTGCGGTGGGAAATTGTTCTCGTGGGTAATTATTTTGAAGGGGAGGGTGATCGGACCCCAGAGGTGATCAATAAAATTGCATCGCAGGAACCTCGAATTAAGGTGGTCACTGAAGTTAAAAAGGGGATGATGGGTTGGGATATGAAAACAGGGTTGCAAACTGCTAATGGTAAATTATTGGCAGTTATAGATGGGGACGGACAAATGCCTAGTGGGGATGTTGTCCGCGTATATCAATTAATGAAAGAAAATGGATTGGATCTTGCAAAAACCTACCGGGCTAAAAGAAATGATGGTTTTTATCGAAAGTTGATTTCCGGCGTCTATAATATTTTTTTTAAAATAATGTTTCCAGGAATTAAAGCCTCAGACATGAACTCCAAACCCAAAATCATGACACGAGCGTTTTATGAAAAAATAAACTTAGAATCCAATGGATGGTTCATTGATGCAGAGATTATGATTTTGGCAAGGCGGTTAAATATAAAAATAGGAGAAATTGAAACCATTTTTCATAGTATGGATTCACGTCCTTCGTTTGTGAAACCTCTGTCTATTCTTGAATTCTTGTTTAACCTGTTTAATTATCGAATAAGAGAATTTCTTGTAAAAAAAAAATAATCAGTTGGTATTGGTATGAATCTTCTCATCACAGGGGCCTCAAGTACTCTAGGGAAAAACCTCACCTCAGAATTATTGAAAATTGGTAAATTCTCCATCCGACTGCTTGAACATCACTCGCCTGTTTCAAATGAAAATTGTGAAATTTTTAAAGGCGACCTTCAAGATATTGACAATTTAGTAAACGCTTGTGCTGGCGTAGATATAGTAATTCATCTAGCGGCCTTGACTCATTCTAGTTCTTCTAAAGCCTATTTTAATGTCAATGTCGCTGGGACAGAAACTTTACTAGCAGCTTGCCAAAAGAAAAATGTGAGACGGTTTATATTTATAAGTTCTTCTGCAGCATCTGAACAAGGTGGAAAATATGGGGTGAGTAAACTTCGAGGCGAAGAAAGAGTTCAAAACTCAGCCTTGGATTGGGTAATTCTAAGACCCTCAGAGATTTATGGGCCAAATATGGAAGAGGGAATAGGCAAACTAATTTATTGGATAAAAAAGTTTCCAGTTATTCCTGTTATTGGTGATGGAGCTTATTATTTGAGTCCGGTTTATGTAGACGATATTGTTCATGTGATGGTAGAAATTATTAAAGATGATTTGCTTATAAGAGAAACTTTAAACTTATGCGGACCAGAAAAAATGACAATGAATGAATTGATTGATCGGCTCACCCAAATTTATAGGGTTCAACGAAAAAAAATATTTTTACCTACATGGCTTGTCAGACTAGTGGTGGCTTTTACATCAATTGTAAAACCGGGTGTTATCTTTTCGGATCAGATTCCCCGACTTTTATGCGATAAAGATAGAACAATAAATAAAACTCAGGCCATCATTTCTTATAATCCTAGAAAAATGGAGGAGGGAATTTTAGCTTTTCAAACAAAAAAAACTTAATCCTTTTGGCCTATTGCCAAATATTGGCCTCCCAGAGGCAGCCAGCCTAAATAAGGGTCCAAAAAGTTTAGGAAAGATAAAAACCTAGGAAAGAATGTCGTATAAATGATCTGAACATTTGATAAGGAAGCCCGGTTAAATTGATGCTTCAGGGTTTTCGAGGGAATTAATATTGCTTCTTTATCAAAAGGACAATCTTTCACAATTTTTTGTGTAACAGGATTAAGTGGGTTGTGTTCCCAGATGACTAGTTTTCCTTGTGGATTTAAGAGTGAGTAAAGTTTATTGATAATCTTTGTATGATCATTATGAGGGATATGGTGGAAAACACCTGCTGAGAATATCAGGTCGTATTGAAAATTTTTCCATTTAAGGGAGTCATATTCCTGAAAATTTGCGTGAGCGGGAAAACGCGAACGAGCTTTTTCAAGAGAGTCCTTAGAGAGGTCTACTCCAGTATAAACCGTGTTTGGGAAGAATTCTTTAAGGTGCCCAAAAAGATTACCGACTCCACATCCAAAGTCCAACAATTGAAAGGGTTTTTGTGACAGGTGTGGAAAAAGGGTTTTTAATTTATAGAGCTTTGCAGAAACAAGGTTGTCTGCATCATAACCTGTATGACGTATGGCCTGATCTACCAATTCATTATAATTTTTAGAATAAGGATCGAATGATTCGGACATAGGGTTTTTATAATAAAGTTTGATACAAACTCTTATATTGATCTATGATTTTTGCCCAGTCAAATCTGTTTTTAATTTCAACCTGGATTTTGTGTCCCATTTCTAACCTTAAATTTGAATCTGTTAAAGATTCAATTCTATCTTTTATTTCTTCGGCTTTACCAGTTACATGATAACCAGTTTCGCCATCAATAACTATGTCTTTTGCGATCCCTACTGGAGTTGAAATTAATGGTAAACCATGGGCAGCAGCTTCAATAAGCGGTTGCCCAAAATTTTCGTATAATGACGGGTAAACAAAAATATTAGAAGATTTATAAAGAAGTTTTAAATCTGCCGGATTTTTTTTCCCTGTAAACGTTACATTACTATTAAGGTTTAATTGATTTGCAAACAGTTTTAATTCTTCAAGATATCCACCTCGTGTAACACTGCTGGTTTTTTCTTCCCCTCCTGCAATAGTGAGATGAAAAGGGATAGTCAGTTGGCTGGCCGCTTGAAGCAAGAGTTCGACTCGTCTGACACGGGCTATACGGCCTACGAACAAAATTTTAAGTTTGGATGTGTTTTGTTCCTTCTTAATTTCTTCAACTTCAATCCCCATGGGAATGATGTGAATCTTTTCTTTTGCAATTCCAAATTCTAAGGCGTCTTCATACTCTAATTTTGAAGATACAATAATTGCATGCGCCTTTTTTGCGGAGGCCTTTAAGGTGAGGATGTCATAAAAGTGATAGGGTAATCTTTGTTTTAGAGATGGAAGATAATTTTTAAAACCGAGAAGAGAGCCATGAGTATTTAAAACAAAGGGTTTTCTTTTAATCAGCGAAAAAAAAAACCGCTATCTGTCTGGAAATTACGGTAGTTATGGCTGTGAATGATGTCGAAGTTTTTAAAATGAGCGAGCATTCCCGCGCTAACCAAATATCTCATTACTTTTAATTGCGAAGGGAAGCGGTAGACAGATACTTGATCGAATTGTTCCTGTTTGGGAAGCTTGGAGGATACATCTGAATATGTGGTGTAGATGGGAGAAAAAATTCCATGTTTTTCCAGTCGGTTTGATATTTGAAATGCCTGATTAACCGGCCCACAAATATATGGCAAAAAACTTTCGATAGTACGTAAAACCTTCAAAACTGCTCCATATTTGAGGATTCGGACCGCCAATTGGGATGTTTAATTTGTCTTTCCAATGTTTTTTTTTCAAGATCAAGTATACCTATACTTTGCGTTAGTTTGCGAACCTGGTTCGTTAAGGCAGATATTCGAATCGAAAAGTGAAGGCAAATTACCATAAGAAATAGTAATCCAAAAAAGAATAAAGTAGAGGTAAAAAGAGTTGCCCCCACTATCTCAGATACCCATTTCAGTAATCCCTCGGATACTGATAAGGCCAGCATAGAAGCTCCTGTGATGAGCCAGCCCATCGAATATTCTTCACTTAGGTGTTTTCTTCTAACTAGTTCAAAAACGTAGGCAACAAGAAAAATACAGATTAAAATCGATATGATTTGAATTCTAGGTGGCATGAATTTACCTCTTGGAAACGTTTCTTAGCACGGTAACAAAGATTGATAGAAACATTTTTAAAATATAATAGATTGTTTTGTGGCCATGGTGCATTGATACTTTATCAGGACTAGCATGCATAGTGACGGGGATTTCTTTGACCTTTAGCCCATGACGGTGCATCAGAATGATAAAGTCGGCGTCCGGATAATCTGGTGGATAATGATCACTTGCAGCAAAATGAATGGCTTTACCTTTGAGTGCTTGGAATCCTGAAGTTGGATCGGTAACCTTTTGTCCACAAAATAATGATGCAATTTTTCCAAAAATAAAAATCCCTATATATCTTGCAAAAGATGTTTTGTAAGAATTATTGGCCAAATATCTAGAACCAATAATCACATCGATTCCATCTTGTTGAACTTCTTTAATAAGTTCTTGTATATTTTTTGGGTCGTGTTGCCCGTCTGAATCCATTTGGATAACAAGAGAGAAGTTTTTTTTGGCCGCATACTTGAACCCTGTTTGTAATGCCACACCATAGCCTGAATTGTAGGGCAAGCTAATTACGTTGGCACCATGACTGCGGGCTACACTTTCAGTGTTATCTGCAGAGCCATCATTAATAACCAAAATTGGAATTTCTGGTACTTTTTGTTGGATAGACTCTAAAACCGCTCCTATATTTTTTTCTTCGTTGTAAGCGGGGATAATTATTAAGGTTTTGGGATGGCCTTTCAAAGGACCCCTGATGAAAGTGGTTTCTAATTCATCGTTTTCCAGTATAACTACGGTATCCTGTTTTAACGATGATTCTGGCGCCTGGTAACTGAGGGTTTTCATTCAAACAGGATTTCTAAGTGTTAAAAACTATCACCAACCACCTTAAAGGGTGCAAAAAAATTGTCATTTTATAAGTAACAAATTCTTTCAGCCTTTAAAATTTTGGATCTACGAATATTAAAACGGTTATTATTTGAATAAACTTGACCTTTATTCGATTTCTATTCTATAGGAAATATAAGCCATTGTAAATAATAGCTTTATGGATTATTGGAGGGGTTTGGAAAGAGGGATAAAATTCAGAAAAACTTTATGATTTTTATACTGTATTGAATATGGATTATTTAAATTTACTGGTCTAGGTAATTTCCCGACTTCGTTCTGCCGGAGATTTAATTTATGGCTTCTATTTTTCTGCAACGTGCTAAAAGTGCCCTTTAAACCTTCAACTTGCCTTCTTGATGTTTTAATTGACCTAAAGTGTCTCTAAGCCGACTGGATAAAGTTTTGATAAGAGTGACAATAAACTTGGGGTTGTGTTCACAAAGGAAAGAAAAACGGGATTCATCCACTAAGGTTAACCTAGATTTTTCCATTGCAATCGCTGTGGCAGACCGGGGGTACTTATCGATCAGTCCCATTTCTCCAAATAAATCCGATTTTTTTAAAATTCCGATGAGAGATTTTTTTCCATATTTGTTTTCCTTATAAATTCCGACCTTTCCAGATTCAATTATATATGCATATTTACTTCTTTCCCCTTGCTGGAAAATAATCTCTTCTTTTACAAATGTTTTGGTTGTTTCCATAATGTTTACCGTTTAATGGTTGGCATTCAACAAAGGCATTCTGGAATATTCTTGAAGCAAGTTTGTGGTATTCCTTAATCTATGGGATAGAACTTTTATCAAAGGTCTTAATGCGAGTGGGTCGTGTTTTAATAGATAATCAAAGGTTTTCTTACTGATTACAGAGACTTGGGTTTCTTCTAAAGCAATGGCAGTTGCCGTCCTTACCTTATTATCAATGAGCCCCATTTCACCGAAAATATCATCCTTCTTAAGAGTTGCGATTAATTTGCGTTTATCATTTTGATTAGTTAAAGAAATAATCCCCACTTTCCCAAAATCAATCATATAGGCACTATCTCCGTAGGTTCCTTCGTTAAAAATAAATTCATATTTTTTATAATTTTGCTTTTTCATTGTCTGACTCGTTGTTTTAATAAGTCGTTAGTTTTGGATTAATGGATTCTGTATGCATTTTCGAAGAATGTTTTTTTGTTATAAAATTAGTCCCTTGTTTCAAGAAATCCATTGTTTCCCTTAACCTGCCGGTCAAGACTTTTAATATAGGTAGTAGGGCTTTTGGATTTTTCTCGACAAGAATGTCAAAATTATTGCGATTTATTAAGTACATTACAGAATCTTCTATAGCCCTGACAGTTGCTGATCGAGGTTGTCCATCTATCAAACCCATTTCACCAAAAATCTCGTTTTCCTTTAATTCCCCAATCACTTTTTTGCCTTCCGTTGTTTCTTGAAGTATTTCAACGGATCCGGAGCCGATAATGAAGGCACAATCGCTAGGACTGCCCTGATGGAAAATGGTTTCACCCTTTTTAAAACTTCTGCTTAAATTCATAATTATTACCTCATTAGCCCGTTTTTTTACATTGGACTTATATAAAAGCAATTTTTAGGCCAAAAATGGTATTAAATTTAAAAAATATCGTAAACCTTTATAAATAAAAGGTTTAAAATAATAAAATTGAATTTATTGTATAAATAAAATTAGTTTTACGAAGTTAATTAACAATAAATAACTACTAATGTATAAAATATTATACATTTATAGATTGGCTAAAGAATTAGATTTGGTCAATTTGGTTAATTAGCCAAATGAGTGTGCAAAGACTTTTTTTGTCAAATAGGAGGGAAATGCTAGGTAAGTGGGGTTACTAATGTTGGTTTAAGAGGGTTGGTGAATCGATTTTTGCCTTGAATGGGTGACGGCTGGAATGCATCTTTTTGTTTAAGACTCAACCCTGCAATCGTTTCTAAATCCTTAAAAGAGCGTAAATATTTTCATACTTTCGATTTAACTGCTACAATCATTTTGGAAATTTTTTAGAACCAATAGATTGAAACAAAAATTAAATTATGAACGATAAAATATTAATATTTTCTATTTTAGGCCTTTTGGGAATCGGTTTTATAGCGGTCCTTTTCATTGCGATCCCCTGGTTTACTAATTACCTGTTACCTAATTGGAGAGAAACTTTAGTAGATAGTGGAATCGTAATGGTAGCTATAGGGCTATTTGTATATGGCTTCTATATGAACACACGAATGCATTAAAAATTCCGCATCTTTATGGATGAAAAAAAACTAATAATCATCCTTGGCTGTTTGTTGGTGTTTGGGTTCCTTTCTTTATTTATCGTAATCATTCCCTGGGCCAGTTGGGAGCGCGTGCCCGATTGGCAGGCAGTGGCCACTGATAATCTTTTAATGGGGATCGTTTTCGCGGCTATTGTCTACGGGATATATATGGGTTCAAAGACCATGTAGTTAAATCGTTTTTTGTTTTTGGATCTTAAATCCAACCAAGGCTAAAATCCCAAATGAAATAAAAGTTCCCCATAAACCTAGTAGAAACTCACCAATATAAAAAGTCACTCCCAAGTTAAAGACCAGTACCCCGAAAAACAAGCTGGGCCCTAAAAGGGCCTGGCCTGCAATTTGTTTTGCCTTAGGCGGTACCTTAGAATCCACCCAGGAGTTCAAAACCGCAAAGCAGGTAAGTGTTGATCCGGCAACAAAAAACCATCCTGCGAAGTTCGTTAAAGGAATATGAAAATATTCTCCAGGTTCTCGGTAAAAATAGATTTTTCCAAGAAACCAGCGGTCACCGAGGAAAGCAACCGGATCAATAATCACGTCCATCAACATACAAAGAACAGATGCTGAAGCGATCACCTTAAAAGAGTGTTTGATAGGATCAATATTGCCTAATCGAATGTCCCATCCATTTTTAATCAGTGGCCCCCACAAAAATAAGCTCAGCGTATAGCTCACATAAATCAGGAAGGAAAAGGAAAGAGAGTCCATAAAGGGTACATTGCTGATCCATAGCTCCTGGTCCCGGGTCGTATCGATATAAGTATAAAATCCGAAAGGAAAGCCATTCCGGGTTGAAGAATATTCGCAGATAAATGCAATGCTATAGGCAAGAATGGTGAAGAGGAAAGAACGCAGTACGCCCATATTTAAAATAGAAATTGTCAGATAAACCGCAAGGAATATAAAAACATAGGGACGAAGCAATATGGTGCCCCAAATTAAAGAAAGGATTTCCATATATCAGCTATGGTTTTCCTTAAACCATTTTACGGATTGGTTCAGTGCATTTTCAACAGAGTTTTGCGGTAGCCCCAATTCCTTAATGGCTTTGGAAGAATCAAAATACATAAAGTATTTTGCCATTTTCACTCCTGCAAGCGGAATAGCAGGGGGGGTTTTAGTAATTAGGTTGGATAGAGTTTCACAAGCCAGGCCGGCTGTATAGGCGACCCAATGGGGTATCTTGATAGACGGAGCCTTGACCCCTGTAATCTTTTCCAAGGCCAGAAGGATGTCCTTTAAAGACATATTCTTATTTCCAAGAATATACCTCTCACCCGGCCTACCTTTTTCTTCAGCTAGAATGTGTCCACGGGCACAGTCCGTTACATCGATCAGGTTCAACCCCGTATCTAAGTAGGCAGGCATTTTACCATTTAAAAAATCAAGAACGATTTTGCCGGTCGGGGTTGGCTTGATATCGCGAGGGCCTATAGGAGTGCTGGGGTTAACAATGACAACTGGAAGCCCCCTGCCGTGCATCTCCAATGCGATTTTTTCTGCCTGAAACTTTGATAATTTATAATCGTTACTCAGCGTAGCGGGATCCATTGGATAATCCTCATTAGTGGGTGTACGGTCTTTCGATAAACCGATACAGCCAACTGTGCTGGTATAAACCACGCTTTCGAGACCCAAATCCAATGCCGTTTCCAGAATATTCCGAGTTCCCTGAACATTGATATCGTAAATAAGTTTCTTGTCTTTACTCCATAAACTATAAAAAGCTGCCGCATGGTAGAGCTTAGAGCAACCCTTAAAAGCAGACTTTAGTGATTCTCGATCCCGCAGATCTCCTAACACTATTTCCGCGTCCAATCCTTTAATATTTTGAAGATCTGCATTATCACGGGCGAGCAACTTGATATTACGGCCGTCTTTTAACAGCTCGCGCGCGATGGCTGAACCCAAAAATCCCGTGGCTCCTGTTACTAATGTGGTCATATATTTTTTTTAGACGGGTTAAAGAAAACGAATGAAGCACTTAATTATAAATAAAAGGAATTTTCCTTGTAATGAAAATCTTGTGGAGAGATAGACTCATATATATCTGGAGTTGGTTACTTGTATTCACCCGCTTTCCCGTATTTATGAATAGCCATTTCAAGGTTTCTGCGAGCCGATATAAAATCAGGTTTAAGTCTTAGTGCTTCTTGAAAATGGTTAATGGCTTCTTTCAAACTCCCTTGTTGGGCTAAGCCAGTTCCCAAGTTATTATAATTCTCAGCGGAGTTTGGATTAATCTTTATAGCAGTTTTATAATGGGAAATGGCTGTACCGATATCCCCCTGTTTTCCTAAGGCAATTCCCAGATTACTATAATCCTTAGCATAGTTCGGATTAATCTTTATAGCAGTTTTATAGTGGGAAATGGCTGTACCGATATCCCCTTGTTTTACTAAGGCAATGCCCAGATTACTATAAGCCTTAGCAAAGTTCGGATTAATCTTTATAGCAGTTTTATAGTGGGAAATGGCTGTACCGATATCCCCTTGTTTTGCTAAGGCAATGCCCAGATTACTATAAGCCTTAGCAAAGTTCGGATTAATCTTTATAGCAGTTTTATAGTGGGAAATGGCTGTACCGATATCCCCTTGTTTTGCTAAGGCAATGCCCAGATTACTATAAGCCTTAGCAAAGTTCGGATTAATCTTTATAGCAGTTTTATAATGAGAAATAGCTTTTTTCAAACTCCCTTGTTGGGCTAATACAAATCCCAAGTTGTTATAAGCCTTATCGAAGTTCGGATTAATCTTTATAGCAGTTTTATAATGGGAAATGGCTTTTTTCAAACTCCCTTGTTGGGCTAATACAAATCCCAAGTTGTTATAAGCATTATCGAAGTTCGGATTAATCTTTATAGCGGTTTTATAATGGGAAATGGCTGTACCGATATCCCCTTGTTTTGCTATGGCAATACCTAGATTTACGTAGGCGATAGCCAAACTCGGGTACTGATTTTCGGTAACGCTAACGGCATGTTTGAATAGAGTGATACTGTTTTTCCAGTGGCTAACTTGTTTCCACGTTGTTATTAATAATGCAAGGATTACTACTCCTGCTGAAATAGACAACACCTTTTCCTTGTGGCGCCATTTTGATATAAGTGCTGGCACTCCCCACGCAACAATAATGAATATTCCAATTAGGGGTATATAGGCAAAGCGGTCTGCCATTGCCTGTCCTCCTGCCTGCACAATTCCTATTACAGGCACTAAAGTTCCGAGGTACCAAAACCAGCCCACGGCTAAATAAGGAATCTTTCTGATCCACTTAACCGCAAGAATGGTAATACCTATTAGCACCATGCCACAGAGGATTCCTTTCCAAATCGGTAATGCACCTTCAGGGTGCGGATATAAAACCGATAGATTACTCGGCCATATCATCTTTACCAGATACTCAAGATATGAAACCATCGCGTTGGTAAGGCGTGCCTGCAATGGAATTTGTTTCAAAGACCATACTGCACCTGCTATATTTTGTAAGTAGGCAGTTAAAATACTTAAACCAATTGTGAGTGAAAATAAGGGGATTTTTTCGAGCACAAGTTTAAAAACTTCTGATCTCTGAAAGGTATTTTTTTCTAAAATTTCATTGCTTTCTGTTTCCTTCCACAATTTCAATCTTCTCAAGGGCCAGTAGTCTAATAATAGAAGTACAAATGGTAAAGTGACTAACATGGGTTTTGACATCAAACCCAAGGCAAAAAATAAAAAAACTAAACCATAATTCTTGGCAGTTGGTTTTTCGGCATAATGGACGTAAGCCAACATGGTTATTAGCCAAAATAAAGTGCTCAGAACGTTTTTGCGTTCTGCTATCCATGCAACAGATTCAACATTCAGAGGATGGAATGCAAACATCGCGGCAACAAAACTGCTTGGCCACAATGCTCCTGTCATCCGAAAAAGAATTATGAATAGTATTAGGACGCTAGAAATATGTAGGAATAAATTGGTCAGGTAGTGACCCTTTGGATGTAATCCATAAAGTTGATAATCAAGCATATGTGAAAGCCAGGTTATAGGATGCCAGTATGGAGGGTGCGATGTGGTAAATGCCCATTTTAAACTTTCACTGGTTAAGCCAGCTTGTACATTTAAGTTATCTGTAATGTATAAATCATCATCAAAATTAACAAACTCATGGTCTTGCACCTGCCAATAAACTGCAAGTGTTGATATCACCAAAAAGATACAAATTATAAAATTTAGGGATTTACTGGTCTTCCTAGACGGAGGGCGATTAACTTTTTTTTTACGAGAACGGATTTTCATTTATTTAAGAAATGAAAATGAGGTAAAAGATTCTATTGCTCACAGATTGTTGCGGATCGTATTATATGAAAATCTCTATTTTGGCTTTTTTTTCGAGCTCGATCAGATATTTTCTGAACAGTTCTTGTGATTCTCTTTTCATCAAGATATTCAAAATATCGCTCTCTGCTTTTTCGAAAGGCATGAGCGTGCTTGGAATGATTTCATCCAGCTTTAAGATGTGATAACCGAATGAGCTTTGAATGATATTACTAGTTTTTCCTTCCTCCAATTTAACCATTTCAGCGGCAATTTCTGGGATTGTGCTATCCGGATGCAGATGCCCCAGCATACCCCCCTCTTTATAAGAAGCTTCATCTTCTGAATACTCTTTAGCAAGTTTAATAAAATTCCCCCCAGATTTAATCTTTAGCAAAACATCTTCAGCTTTTAACTTAGCTTCTTCATTGATCATTTTCGCCATCCGTAAGGCCTTTTGCTGGTCGGCCTTGTTTTCTAGATTTTCCGGAGGTTGGATAGTACCAATTAAAATATGTCTTACCTGATAGAGGACAGGCTTTGAGAATTTTTCTTTGTTTTTCTTGTAGAAACTCTTTGTAGCCTCATCTTTTATTTTTACTTGAGGGGCGATTTCCAGGCGAATCAACTCGTCTTCCAGAAGGGTTTTTTTAATTTTTTCTTTGAGTCCTTTAATATTCATGCGCTGAAAGGCCAGGGCCTTGACGAATGCGGTGTGATTGGGAAATTTATCCTCGATGTTTTTTATTTCCAGATCAATTTTCTCAGAAGAGATACTGATGTTGAGCGATAAAGCTTTTTGAGTGATTATCTCTTTCATGACTAAAGCTTTAAGCATTTCACGGGCAACTAGAGTTTCTGCCGAAGGCGAAACTTTGTTTCCCTGAGCCTGGGCACGCAATCGAAAAGTGATTAAATCGCTTTCCAATTGAGCAGAGCTTATTGATTTCCCATTGACCTTTGCCACTACAGCCGGGACAGGTTTTCCGTTTAGCCTAAAAGCACCAGATTTTGCCGCAACGAGGCTTGGAAAAAGTAACAAAATTAAGAGTAGTAATTTAACCTTCATGATGTTCTGGGTTTTAGTTTGTCGATGATAAAACCTAAGGTAAGAATATCATAGTTTTAAAACGTCATATACTTTTAGCATCTTGGATAAAGGCAAAAAAAAACCCCCCAGCCAATAGTGGCCGGAGGGTTTTGGAAGAAACAAATTTAGAACTTCACATCAAACTGTACGTAACCCCAATTTATATCATTAGCACCCAAGGCCTTCATTGTTCTCATAGTTGTTGAGGTAGTGAAGTTCGAGTAACCAATCATTACTTTGGTGTTTGCATTCATCTTGGTAACGGCAGTTATATCCAGTTCGTTACCTAGCAGGTTCGTATAATCATGCCCTGCCGTAGGAGCAGCCAAACCGTTGGTTTGTCGGTTAGCCGAGACACTTTCAGCGGTCCAGAACCAGTGGTAATCTGCCTTTAAAGTCCAACCCGCCATAGGCTTGATCTTTCCTTTAATAGCCAGATCCTGCAGACCCATGCCCTGTGTACCTTTTGCTCCACCACCACCAACACCGAGGAACATATCAATCAAACCATAGTATTTATGGCCGGTGTCATAAATGGTATTAAAACTTCCAACAGTACCGTTTCTAGCGTCATTATCACTGGTACCAGAAAGATAGTCATAAAAGAGTGTCAGACTAGGTTTTGAAGCCATGCTTGTAGCGGTTTTACCTACACGAACACCGAACATATAAGCATCCATGTCGAAATCAGCTGGGTCTCTACCAGACCCGGCTCCGGTGGCTGCTCTACCACCCCAGCCGCCATTCTCACCACCAGTCTGGTAATAAAACTCTGCACGGTAATCGAACCCTGCAAACTTACCGGCCTGACGACCACCGATGGTGTGAAATTGATGAGCTTGTTGGTTGGTCCCCGTTTGGTCATCCCAGTAGATATAGTAACCGGAGAATTGACCGCCCAGTACGCCCTTTATGTTTGTATAAGCAAACCAAGTATCCTGGTCGTTGTTATCAGCAGGATCAGCAGATCGGCCTGATTCTGCATGGAGGATATAACCCAAGGTAACCGCAACATTATCATGCTTATGATCCAATCGCACCATGTCATGAGATTGCATACCCGGTGTCCATATGGTGTTACCGAATAGACGCCAGCCATCCAGGAGAACTTCCTGCCGGCCGATTTTTGCATCAAAACCCATGGGCAGGTTTAGGAAATTTTTAAACTCCATATAGGCCTGATGCACACCCACACTAGAATCGTTATCATTTACAGTTCCTGAAGCGTTGCCTTCACCAGCGCCAGTGGCTATGGTTCCAGTACCCGTTTCACCCCAATTACGTGTGCTCTGTAATTGAATGAATGCTTTTGTGGTTTCGTTGATGTTGGCTTTTGCAGCAAGTCGAACGGAACTAAACACAAGATCATCTGTTTCGTTGTTTCCGCCATATACTGTACTAGTGGCTTCTTGTGTGCTGGCTCCACCAAACTGCTCAACTGCTTCCCAACGAGTCCGAATCTGCCCGCTGAATGTGACGTCGGCTGCTTTGGCAATTTCAGTCGATACGAAAAACGCTACGACCATCATTGCGGCTACAGTCAAAAAATTCTTTTTCATGCTTGTCTCCTCCAAGTTTTAATTGGTGACTAACTACTTTAAATTAACCTAATTAATTCTTTAAAAGATGCTTAAACTTTTAAAACAAAATCTTAAGTAAGTTATTGAAATCTTACGTAATTAACCATTTTATAGAATCATGCTCTCAAATCCCTGAAAAGATACCACTAAAAAATAAAAAAATCAAAGGTTATTTGACAATTAAACTACTTTTTATATGCCGCGAGGTTTACCTGATTTGATCTCTAACAAAAATGCTCAATAAAAAATTATTCAGCCTTCCAAAAGTAGGTCGAAAAAGAGCTTGTGCCTTTCGTAAATGAACTCAAGGCAAAGTCTTTGTTCGTCCTTAAAATGTATACATCCGCGCCTGTATTGTCTTTTCTCGGCACAACCCTGAAAGCTGCAAGGAAACCCTTTTGCTTGTTGGACTCGAAAAACCTCTCAAATCCTTCCCGATTTACGCCTAATATGGCGATACCAGAATTATCTACCAGTACGAGGTCACTTAATAGGCCGCCTCCCGCCGTATAATTTTTAGGGATCACCAAATAGCGGCGACCACCATTTTTAACAAACTGAAGCCGCCCCTTGAACCTAAATGCCTTGCCTCTGGAAATATTGGTAACGCCGCCTGTCAGATTTCCAAATCCCTCGTCTACGACTCCAACATCGATAAAACGAGGATCGTGGCCGTAATAATCATCTGATTTTACAAGTATTGTGCCGTTTTGAGAATATACCCTTAAGTGGTACTCGTTGTCAAGAACTACTGTTTCTTTACCCCTATTTTCGATTAGGTCGACCTGTGTCAGTCCATACAGAAAAAAATCCGTGCCATAAACATTTGGAGTATTCAGTTTACGGCCTTGGATATAGCGTCTTTTTTTATAAACGACCTTTTTTATCAGACCTTGAAAAGGGGTCTCAAACCCTGGGCTCTGGGACAACAGGGTTGGTTTTTGCCCAAAGGGACGAATAATACGGAAATAAAGGTTTACGTTCTTCCAGACATGTTTTAAGCGCTTTTTCCCTCGTGGTTTTTCAAGAGCGAAAGACGCAAGTTTGTCACCCTTTTGGTTAGTGACAAAAATTTCATCGCGGCCATTGCCGTTGATATCCCCCACATCCACGCCTAAGAATTGATCGACCCCCTTTTTGCCGCTTATCTGGCCAATTTGTTTTAATCTACCTTTTTCTTGTTTGTAGACCATTACCCGACGATGACCAATGAGAACGTACTCGTTACGGCCGTCCCCGGTTATATCTCCGACATCAAAATCCACCACCTCGTAGGGGAATTTCTTTGTCTTGATAAACTCGAAAAAACTTTTCTTCTTATCAAAACTGGTTAGGCCTGTTTCCCTTTCCCTGCTTAATTTAGCGGTGTTGAAGTCCTCTGATAATACCTCGGCTTGTTTTTGTAAGGAACCATCCTTGGCAGAAACCAGCTTGTAGCTCAAAACCGTTTTCCCCTGAACAAAGAGAACTTTGGGAAGTAAAATAAGATCGGCATCGACTTTGCGTTTTAATCTAGAGAGGTTTTTTGTTTTTAGGGCAGAAGTTTCGCTGAGTTTTTGATCCGCCATCCACAATCCAAAATCAAAGGCAGGGACCTGGAATCGCGGATGCTTATTTAGTTTCTTCTCAAGATTAAAACGAAGCCGATCCGCATCAATTTGTTTTTGAGCTTTAATTTTTGGTGGTGCGACCAGGAAGGTGAGCTTCTGGAAAGGACTTCTCACACCATCCCCCTCTTTTGCGAGCACGGTCGGGTTAAGGGCCCGTGCATGTGAGAAATCTTTTCGAACTTCAAGTATCTCAACTTCACCCAGATCGGTTTCCTTGCGCCCGATTTTCTTTTTGGTGACAGGATGAAAAAGCTCCCTGCCATATCGAATCAGTTTTAAGCGGTCGCCCTTTTTCACTGCCATACCGCGCTTAAGGTCCAGGGTCAGGCCGCTACCTTCTACGGCTATCACGTAGCCTTCCAGCGGAGGATACAGGGCTTCAATTTGGGAGACGATCCGGTCCAAAGTCGTATCGGACTGGGCTAGGGCAAGGCGTGGGAAAATGATTGCCAGTAAAAAGCTGGCAAATAAAGCTACCTTTAAAGTCTTGCCTTTTAATTTGCACATACTTTTAAATCATTAAGAGTTAATTTGTTTTTGAAAATTTCCCAACCCTGAGGGTTAATTACGTATCCAGTAGCTGAACGGCAACCTGCGAGCCTTCTTTAATCTCAGCATCCTCGAGAGGGAAAATCAGAAGTCCATTGGCGTTAGCGGCCGATTTTAATATTCCAGACCCCTGCTCTCCCGCCGGAGTAACAGAGTATTCTCCCTGGCTCGATGACACAATTGCGCTTAAAAAATGAAGCCGCCCAGGTTTTTTATGGATTGTACGCGTCAGTTTAGCTTGCACGGTTTGATGCATTAAATCCGAGCAACCCATAACTTTTTTCAGGGAAGGTCTGACAAACTGCTCAAAAGAGACAAAAGAAGACACGGGATTACCCGGAAGTCCAAAAATCGGTTTATCGCCGATGCGACCAAAAGCCAGCGGTTTACCAGGTTTCATGGCAACCTTCCAAAAAAGCATTTCCTGTCCCATCTTCTGGAGACTGGTTTTGACCAGATCATAGTCTCCTACCGACACTCCGCCCGATGACACTACGATATCTGCTTGAAGTGCCCATTCAAATTTTTCCATTAGATCTTTTTCAGTATCCTTGGCGATCCCGAGATAAGTTGGGATACCTCCAGCCGAGCGGATTTGCGCCGCAAGCATATGCCCATTGCTATTATAAATTTGCGGGCCTTCTGGTGTCTGATCGAGTTCGAGTATCTCATCTCCTGTGGAAAGGATGGAAACTGTTGGTCGTTGGCCCACTGCCACCTGCGATCTGCCCACTACGGCCATCATACCGATATGTGCGGGACTGAGGGTGACACCTTTTTTTATTACGGTTTCCCCTTTTTGAACATCTTCCCCGGCTTTTCTGATGTTTTCTTCTACATCAGCCCGATCCCTGGCTAGGATAAAATTACCCTTTTTATCAGTATCTTCCTGCATTAAAACCGCATTAGCGCCGCCTGGAATGGGTGCACCTGTCATGATGCGCATGGCCTGACCCGATTTTAAGATCCCTTTTGCAGAATAACCGGCTGCGATTTCTTCCACTACTTCAAGTTTTACAGGAGATTCAGGGGTGGCCGCAGAAATATCTTCCGCGATCAAGGCATAGCCGTCCATTGCGGAGTTGTCGAGGGGTGGATTATTAACTCGAGAAATGACATCTTCTGCCAGGACTCTGCCCAGGGCTTGATCAAGAGAAACCTTCTCGACTCCCTTGACTTTGATTTTTGAAAGAATTTGGTCTCGCGCTTCCTGGACTTGAATCATGCTCATAATGTTTCCCTCTTTTGATACACGACTAATCTTAAGTTCCTCTTCTCGTAATCTTCCGTTGTGTTGATGTTCATAAACTTGGATCGATCCACTTCGTTGATCTTTAATTTTTTAAATGGGAGTGCCTCAATAGAAGCAGACCCAGCGATAATTCTGGACAAGGAGAGCTCTCGTCTTGACATGGCTTCAAAAAGAGGAACGATAAATTTGGGTTCGTAAATGGCGCACATGGGCTCATAACCGAAACTACCTTTTTGAACATAGCAAGTACCATATTTTAATGGGTCTCGGTTTTGTATTATTGCCTCAAAATCCTCTTCTTTTAAAAAGGGCATATCGCATGCGGTTATCATCCAAGCATTATTAGAGTAACGTCCCATCAAAGTCGCTAGTCCTCCAACGGGTCCAAGTCCAGTATGATCATCATTAACCCGTTCCACGTTTGCTATGTGGCCCAAAGAACCCATATCAAGATCGGCCCGCGAGGAAAGAAATACTTTATTGCAAAATTTACTCAGCAGTTCGACCGCCTTCTCTGTTCCCGATACACCATCATAGGTTAGCGAAAACTTTGGTTTTCCCATTCGCTTGCTGTCACCGCCTACAAAAACAGCTCCAAAAAGTTCGCTGGCACATCTTTTGAAATGGTCACGGACAAATTGGTAGATAGGCTCGATTTCATCTCGATGAAAACGCGGGACATCGGGCAGACCACTAGTAGTTAATCCTTGGTGGATAACGGCCTTGATACCGGGGGTTTCGGAGGAAATAGGGAGCCGTCCCTTTTGATCAAGAAAAACGATCTTATCAAAGGGGGATTGTTTGTAGCCTTCGATCAGAATGCAGTCACATTGTTCCAGAGCATGAGTGATCGAACGTTTTTTAAAGGCATTGTTAGCGACGATGGCAAAATGTTTAGGGTCATTAATAGTAATGACACCGGCTCCAGCCTCCTTAGCGCGTGCTGTATCTTTCCCTTCCCGGTCGATTGAAAAGCGATGCGCATCGTGCTTGTAATAACCTACACGAATATCCTCTTCGGCAAACCGCTTAATCAAGCGCTCAAGTAAAGTGGTTTTTCCAACCCCTGAAAACCCAGCAAAACATAAAAAAGGAGTTTTGAATTGTTCCCAATAAACATCCATAAAAAGCACGCAACCTTGTATAATGAAGGCCGAACAAGGACAGCAGTCACTTCGGCGCTTAAGTCATTAAAAATGTGTGTATTAGGCTATTATTTCGCAGCCACTCTGCCCTGTCAACCCTTTTCCTTATCTTATGGTTGGGGGTTAAAGCAAGCGGGGTGGTGTTCATGATGATTGAAATGAGGGGTAACCGACTTGCAACGATTAGTAATATTGAAAAACTTTTTGATTATAGCTTCGGTTTTATTAATTTTATTAACGGAGATTGTTAGAGCCGAACAGATAAATATGGCTGACGCTCCTAATGTACCCCCGCGTATCTCTAGAATCATGCCGGAAATCGTAGTTATCAAGTTTGATGCGAAAGAGTTTATCGGCCCTTTAGGAGACGGAAAGGATTACAAGCTCTGGGGTTTTAATGGAAAAGTTCCCGGCCCTATGATACGTGTTCGTCTTGGCGATACGGTGGAATTTCATCTTTTCAATGATAATTCTAATCAGTTTCCGCATAATATAGAACTTCACGCCGTTAACGGACCGGTAGGAGGGGCAGCAGCCACGCTGGTAGCTCCTGGTGAGAAAAAAGTTTTTCAATTTAAAACCTTACACCCTGGGCTTTATATTTATCATTGTTCTTCGCCTGTCCCCAACATTCCTATGCATGTTGCCAACGGAATGTATGGTTTGATTTTGGTTGAGCCTAAACACGGTTTGTCTAGGGTCGATCATGAATTTTATATTTTTCAGAGTGAGTTTTTTGCTCAGCCTTCAGCAGATAAAGGTGTTATGGAGTTTTCACTTGAAAAAGGGATGTCCGAGAAACCAGATTATATTGTGTTTAATGGGAAATCAGGCGCATTGATGGGAGAAAACGTTTTGAGGGCAAAAGCGGGGGATAAAGTAAGAATCTACTTTGGCAATATTGGGCCAAACTCTTCATCTTCATTGCATATTATGGGAGAAATATTTGATCAGGTTTATTTGGAAGGTGCCCTAAACGGAATTACCAACAAAAACGTGCAAACCACTTTGGTCCCTTCAGGCGGTGCTACAATAGTGGAGTTTAAGGTCGACATTCCTGGTAATTATTTGTTGGTCGATCACAGTATATCTAGAATAAATAAAGGAGCCGTGGGCATGCTCACCGTTATTGGTGAGGAAGTTAATGAAGTATTTAGAAATCTAGATTAAAAAAACTTTACCCTATAAAACATTAGGAAATGTTAAAGAAATAAGCCTTATCATCATACCAATGAAATAGAATATCAATTTATTCAGCATTAAATGGATCAAAGTTGACCCTGATAAAAGATAACCGATGATTTAGAAACCGATTAAGAAGGTTAATGGTGAAGTTTGACAATCCAAATCCTATTATCTAGAATATCCTATTTTTTTAGACGTTATTTCAATTTGGCGAGTGATGAGCAGTTATAGTAAGGCTTGTTAGAATACGCCCTGAGTTATTTTTTTGCTTTTTATTGAAATAAACTTGAATATTATCGCTAATTTTATCTGGAGGTTCCATGAACATTTTTGTCAAAGGCATTGCCGCAAGTTTAATGGGAGTATTGATGACCGGGACTGCCTCACAGGGTGGGGAAATCGCTGTCATAGAAACCACCATGGGAAATATTGAATTGGAATTTCTGGAGGATGTAGCTCCCGGGCATGTTAAAAATTTCAAAGAACTGGCGAATAAGGGTTTTTACGATGGAACTATTTTCCATAGAGTAATTCCAGGTTTTATGATTCAGGGTGGTGACCCTAACTCTAAAAGTGAAGACCGTTCGTCGCATGGAACGGGTGGGCCAGGTTACACTATTAAAGCAGAGTTCAATGATACCCCTCACGACCGCGGCATTCTTTCGATGGCGCGCTCGCAAGATCCCGATAGTGCAGGCTCACAATTTTTTATTGTTGTGAAAAACTCTCATTTTTTGGATGGCCAGTACACGGCCTTTGGCCGGGTAGTCAAAGGAATGGATGTGGCGGACAATATTGTTAATTCTCCGCGTGATTCTGGAGATAACCCAGATGAACGAATAGAAATGAAATCAGTGAAAATTGTAAAGCGC